>NZ_VIGO01000007.1:0-272558 GCF_009299785.1 Brevibacterium sp. CFH 10365
TTTGGATGGTTGATGAGTGATCGGTGTATTAGTACCAGTCAACTCCACACATTGCTGTGCTTCCATACCCGGCCTATCAACCCCATCATCTATAGGACACCTCCCCCAACAAAAGTGTTGGTCGGAAATCTCATCTCGGAGCAGGCTTCCCGCTTAGATGCTTTCAGCGGTTATCCATCCCGAACGTAGCCAACCAGCCATGCTCCTGGCGGAACAACTGGCACACCAGAGGTTCGTCCGTCCCGGTCCTCTCGTACTAAGGACAGACCTCCACAAATTTCCTACGCACGCAGCGGATAGGGACCGAACTGTCTCACGACGTTCTAAACCCAGCTCGCGTACCGCTTTAATGGGCGAACAGCCCAACCCTTGGGACCGACTCCAGCCCCAGGATGCGACGAGCCGACATCGAGGTGCCAAACCATGCCGTCGATATGGACTCTTGGGCAAGATCAGCCTGTTATCCCCGAGGTACCTTTTATCCGTTGAGCGACCACGCTTCCACAAGCCATGGCCGGGTCACTAGTCCCAGCTTTCGCTCCTGCTCGACACGTCCGTCTCACAGTCAAGCTCCCTTGTGCACTTACACTCGACACCTGATTGCCAACCAGGCTGAGGGAACCTTTGGGCGCCTCCGTTACTCTTTAGGAGGCAACCGCCCCAGTTAAACTACCCATCAGGCACTGTCCCTGAACCCGATCAGGGTCCGAAGTTCAGGAATCCACTATGGTCAGAGTGGTATTTCACCGATCGACTCCACCCCAACTAGCGTCGAGGTTTCCCAGTCTTCCACCTATCCTACACAAACCACACCGAATCCCAATACCAAACTATAGTGAAGGTCTCGGGGTCTTTCCGTCCTGCTGCGCGTAACGAGCATCTTTACTCGTAATGCAATTTCGCCGAGTTCGTGGTTGAGACAGCAGAGAAGTCGTTACGCCATTCGTGCAGGTCGGAACTTACCCGACAAGGAATTTCGCTACCTTAGGATGGTTATAGTTACCACCGCCGTTTACTGGGGCTTAAATTCTCCGCTTCACCCTTACGGGTTAACAGGTCCTCTTAACCTTCCAGCACCGGGCAGGCGTCAGTCCGTATACATCGACTTACATCTTCGCACGGACCTGTGTTTTTAATAAACAGTCGCTTCTCTCTGGCCTCTGCGACCACCACCAGCACATCCCCACGCATAGTGGGTTCACCGGGATGGTCCCCCTTCTCCCGAAGTTACGGGGGCATTTTGCCGAGTTCCTTAACCACGATTCTCTCGATCACCTTAGTATTCTCTACTCGACCACCTGTGTCGGTTATAGGGTACGGGCAACACACACCCTCACGTCGATGCTTTTCTCGGCAGCAGAGGATCACCAGATCACCCCACCAAATGTGGGGCGCCCATCAGCTCTCACACTCTATGTGGGGACGGATTTACCTACCCCCACGTGCTACAACCTTAGACCGTGACTACCATCGCACGGCCTGGCTACCTTTCTGCGTCACACCTCACGCTTACCGACTCCACACTCAGGTCCCCCATTTCTCACCCAGACCAACATCCGAAGATGTCAGGGGTGAGCGACGGGGTTAGTTTCGTGTGTTTTGGTACTGTCGGTTGTGTGTCGGTACCAGAATATCAACTGGTTGTCCATNNNATTTCTCACCCAGACCAACATCCGAAGATGTCAGGGGTGAGCGACGGGGTTAGTTTCGTGTGTTTTGGTACTGTCGGTTGTGTGTCGGTACCAGAATATCAACTGGTTGTCCATCGACTACGCCTGTCGGCCTCGCCTTAGGTCCCGACTTACCCAGGGCGGATTAGCCTAGCCCTGGAACCCTTGGTCATCCGGTGGACGGGTTTCTCACCCGTCTTTCGCTACTCATGCCTGCATTCTCACTCGAATCGCCTCCACCACTCGTTCACACGGCGACTTCACCAGCAACTCGACGCTCCCCTACCCAACACCACACCATTACGGTACCTGTGGTGCTGCCACAACTTCGGCGGTGTACTTAGCCCCGCTACATTATCGGCGCTCAATCACTTGACCAGTGAGCTATTACGCACTCTTTCAAGGATGGCTGCTTCTAAGCCAACCTCCTGGTTGTCTTCGCAACTGAACATCCTTTCCCACTGAGCACACGCTTAGGGGCCTTAGTTGATGGTCTGGGCTGTTTCCCTCTCGACAATGAAGCTTATCCCCCACTGTCTCACTGCCACGCTGAACCTTGACTGGCATTCGGAGTTTAGTTGACGTCAGTAACCCGGTAGGGCCCATCAGCCATCCAGTAGCTCTACCTCCAGCAAGAACCACGCAACGCTGCACCTAAATGCATTTCGGGGAGAACCAGCTATCACAGAGTTTGATTGGCCTTTCACCCCTAACCACAGGTCATCCCCTCCATTTTCAACTGAAGTGGGTGCGGGCCTCCACGCGCTCTTACACACGCTTCACCCTGCCCATGGCTAGATCACTCCGCTTCGGGTCTAGGACACGCGACTGGGACGCCCTATTCGGACTCGCTTTCGCTACGGCTACCCCACACGGGTTAACCTCGCCACGCACCGCTAACTCGCAGGCTCATTCTTCAAAAGGCACGCCATCACAGCCATCTAGATGCTGCTCTGACGGATTGTAAGCACATGGTTTCAGGTACTCTTTCACTCCCCTCCCGGGGTACTTTTCACCATTCCCTCACGGTACTATCCGCTATCGGTCATCAGGAAGTATTTAGCCTTACCAGGTGGTCCTGGCAGATTCACACGAAATTCCACGAGTTCCGTGCTACTCGGGCAACGCACACACCATGACGTGTTGACGTTTCGCCTACGGGACTCTCACCCACTCCGGTCCTGTTTCCCACCAGGTTCGACTACACCAACACCATCACAGACCGGCCATGCTGGACCAGACCATGCACACCCCACAACACCCCGCCAGCAAAACCAGCACGCTTGACACTGACAGGGTTTAGGCTCATCCGGTTTCGCTCGCCACTACTGCCGGAATCATTGTTATTTTCTCTTCCTGCGGGTACTGAGATGTTTCACTTCCCCGCGTTCCCCCCACATGCCCTATATATTCAGACACGGGTCACCACCCTCACGAGTGGCGGGGTTTCCCCATTCGGACACCCTCGGATCAACGCCTGTTTATCGGCTCCCCGAGGCTTATCGCAGATTTCCACGTCCTTCATCGGCTCCTGATGCCAAGGCATCCACCATGCGCTCTTACACACTCACCCACCCCCAAGGGGCCGGCTGACTGTGCGCGAAAAATTATTTCATTCACCTTTACTAGATGATGACAAGAAAAATCACATTACATAAACAACACAAAAAATTGTGTCATTTGATGCTCGCGTCCACTATACGATNNNCACCACCCCACAACCACACCGTGGCTGCACAATGACCGGGTTGGTCCTGTTGGTTGAAACCACACCCAACCCGAAGGTTGGGGTTTGTGATTCCAGGACCCAATAACGTGTTCGTTCTAGCCCACCCAATCAACAACCGCACCCGGGGCATTGACCCCAGCCAGGCTGTGTGGGCGAGCGAGTGTTGTGATGTTCCACCCTTGAGCTCTCATGATGACCACATGCGGGTCATGCCATGAGGATCTTAATGTGTGCTCCTTAGAAAGGAGGTGATCCAGCCGCACCTTCCGGTACGGCTACCTTGTTACGACTTAGTCCCAATCACCAGTCCCACCTTAGACGGCCCCCTCCCCCAAACGGGGGTTAGGACACCGGCTTCGGGTGTTACCGACTTTCGTGACTTGACGGGCGGTGTGTACAAGGCCCGGGAACGTATTCACCGCAGCGTTGCTGATCTGCGATTACTAGCGACTCCGACTTCACGTAGTCGAATTGCAGACTACGATCCGAACTGAGACTGGCTTTAAGGGATTCGCTCACCCTCACGGGTTCGCCTCTCTCTGTACCAGCCATTGTAGCATGCGTGAAGCCCAAGACATAAAGGGCATGATGATTTGACGTCATCCCCACCTTCCTCCGAGTTGACCCCGGCAGTCTCCTATGAGTTCCCACCATCACGTGCTGGCAACATAGAACGAGGGTTGCGCTCGTTGCGGGACTTAACCCAACATCTCACGACACGAGCTGACGACAACCATGCACCACCTGTACACCAGCTCCAAAGAGAAGAACTGTTTCCAGAACGGTCTAGTGTATGTCAAGCCTTGGTAAGGTTCTTCGCGTTGCATCGAATTAATCCGCATGCTCCGCCGCTTGTGCGGGCCCCCGTCAATTCCTTTGAGTTTTAGCCTTGCGACCGTACTCCCCAGGCGGGGCACTTAATGCGTTAGCTACGGCGCGGAGAACGTGGAATGTCCCCCACACCTAGTGCCCAACGTTTACGGCATGGACTACCAGGGTATCTAATCCTGTTCGCTCCCCATGCTTTCGCTCCTCAGTGTCAGTTACAGCCCAGAGTCCCGCCTTCGCCACCGGTGTTCCTCCTGATATCTGCGCATTTCACCGCTACACCAGGAATTCCAGACTCCCCTACTGCACTCTAGTCAGCCCGTACCCACTGCACGCGCAACGTTAAGCGTTGCGTTTCCACAGCAGACGTGACCAACCACCTACGAGCTCTTTACGCCCAATAATTCCGGACAACGCTCGTACCCTACGTATTACCGCGGCTGCTGGCACGTAGTTAGCCGGTACTTCTTCTGCAGGTACCGTCACCTTACGGCTTCTTCCCTGCTGAAAGCGGTTTACAACCCGAAGGCCGTCATCCCGCACGCTGCGTCGCTGCATCAGGGTTTCCCCCATTGTGCAATATTCCCCACTGCTGCCTCCCGTAGGAGTCTGGGCCGTGTCTCAGTCCCAGTGTGGCCGGTCGCCCTCTCAGGCCGGCTACCCGTCGTCGCCTTGGTGGGCCATTACCCCACCAACAAGCTGATAGGCCGCGAGCCCATCCCCGATCGAAAAAACTTTCCACCAGAGAAGATGCCTTCTCCGGTCGTATCCGGTATTAGACCCGGTTTCCCAGGCTTATCCCGAAATCAGGGGCAGGTTACTCACGTGTTACTCACCCGTTCGCCACTCATCCACCAGGTGCAAGCACCCGGCTTCAGCGTTCGACTTGCATGTGTTAAGCACGCAGCCAGCGTTCGTCCTGAGCCAGGATCAAACTCTCCATAAAAAAATTATGTTACGAATGAATCCCAGCAAGACAGCCAACCCCTCACGGGGTGAGAAGGTTGACCAAAAAATATCCCGACCAAACACACCATCCACCCACAAACAGCGGACGGTTCGGCGAAGAACCACCCACCAGGGTGAACCACATGTTCGATCAGGTGATTGTCTCACCAGAAAAATACAATATTCTGGCATCACAACTTGTTCAAACAAACACGCTATTGGATTCTCAAACCACAAACACACACCCATCACCACACCACACAAAAGCAGCGTGTTCACTGGGGGTATCAGTTTCTCTGCGCACTTTTCGTCTTGCGACTCGCTGTGCCAGCGGATGTCTACTCTACATGCTTGTTCTGATCCGCGCAACTCGAAGTTCACCTTCGATTTGCTCGCATCGTCCCCGATCAGAGCGACTGCTGCCGTTCCTTGCGTCCTGGCAACCTGGACAACAATACACACATCTGCGGCCACCTGCAAAACCGCTCCGACCGCACCCTCTCCCCTGACCTACGGATCCCCGACATCTCGGGCGAGAACGACCAGAGCAACGGCCCTCAGATCGGTCGCACTCATTGCAATGCGGGGTTGAGATCAGCACTCGAGGAAACAGGTTCGGACCGAATTCCGACGACAGCTGCCTGAGGGTTCAGGTGACAGGTGGACAGACTCACGCCACGGGTTCGGCGAGCTCCGGGGAATCGTTGCGGACGTTGCCCACCGCTCTGCCGACCTTGTGTCGAGTCACGCTCGCGGGATCGACCTGGTCGAGAGTCGCTCCCAGCAGGCCCGGCACATCGTTCGTCAGCACTCCCGGGTCGATCCAGTCGCTGATCTGGTCGCGCCCGAGGAACACCGGCATCCTGTGGTGGACATCGCTGAGGTGCCCTGCGGATTCCATGGTCAAGATCGTCGCGGAGACCAGCCAGGTCTCATCCGGCTGCTTCCAGAATTCGAAGAGCCCGGCCATGAAGAGAGGGTCCTTGCCGGCGGCGGTCATCATCCACGGCTGCTTGCCGTCCTCTGTGTTCTCCCATTCGTAGTAGCCCGGGATCGGCAATGCACAGCGACGGCGCTTGACGGCCTGCCGGAACATCGGCTTTTCGAGCACGGACTCGGAACGGGCATTGAATGCCTTGAAACCGATCTTGGGGTCTTTGGCCCAGCCCGGGACCAGTCCCCAGGAGGCGGTTTCGAGCCGACGGTGCAGCTGAGCATCCTCGTCGAGGCGTTCGACGACGATCGGCACGAATGATCCCGGCGGCACGTTGAAGCGTGGCGTGTAGTCATAGGAGACGACGTCCAACCGCAGCTCGTCGGCGAGGTCTGCCGGATCGAAAGACATATTGAGTCGACCGCACATGCGCCCATCTTCTCACTTCACTACACTGTCGACAATGGCGGCAGAAGAGAATACAGGCACCGGATTCGATCCGATCGAAGAGTCCCGTCGGCAGTGGCTGGCCCACGGATGGGACGACGCAGCCGACGGAATGACGACAGTGATCTCGGTGATGAGGATCCACCAGCTGTTCCTGGCTCGAGTCGACGCTGCGCTCAAACCCTTCGCGCTGACGTTCTCGCGCTATGAGGTCCTCACTCTGCTGTCGTTCACCAGGGCCGGCACCCTGCCGATGTCGAAGATCTCCGCTCGCCTGCAGGTGCATGCGACGTCGACGACGAACTCGGTCGACCGTCTGGAGAAGGCCGGACTGGTCGCCAGGCGCAGCCACCCCGATGATCGCCGGACGACCCTTGTCGATCTCACGGATGCCGGACGAGAGCTCGCCGCCCAAGCGACGACGGCACTCAACGCCGAGGTGTTCTCCTCCCCCGATTTCGCCGGGATCGACCTCGACTCTCTGCTCCCCCATCTCGAAATGCTGCGTTCGGGCCTGGATACCGACAGCTGAACCGGACCGCCGCAGACGGCGCCGGCTGCGGCGACGGAATCGACCGCAGGCGCTCACCCCGGAAACCGCTCCACCACCCCACCGTCGGTCGGTGGACGGACGGAGGGGCCACCTCGGCGAGAAATTAGTTGGATGTCCAAGTAATATGGACGTATCGTGGTGTCGAACACCACATACGCGTCCGATTCTTGGAGGAATCATGTCCCGCAGTACAGCCGCTGCCCTACCTTTCGGTCTCACCGACGAACAGCAGACCGTCGCCGGGATGGTGCGCGAGTTCGCCGATACCGAGATCGCCCCGCACGCCCTCGAGTGGGACGCCGAGCACTTCTTCCCAGTCGATGTGATCAGGAAGTCCGCCGACCTCGGGATGGGCGGAATCTACGTCAGCGAAGAATCCGGCGGAACCGGAATGGGCCGGATGGATGCCGCTCTCATCTTCGAAGCGATGTCGACCGGATGCCCGTCCGTCGCCGCCTATATCTCCATCCACAACATGGTCGCGTGGATGATCGACAAGTTCGGCAATGACGACCAGAAGGCAAAGTACCTCGAGAAGCTCGTCTCCATGGAGCACCTCGGCAGCTACTGCCTGACCGAACCCAACGCCGGCTCCGACGCCGCCGCTCTGCGCACGTCCGCCCGCGAGGACGGTGATCACTATGTGCTCAACGGAGCCAAGCAGTTCATCTCCGGTGCCGGCACGTCCGAGACCTACCTCGTCATGGCGCGTTCCGGTCAGGAAGGTGCACGGGGGATCTCCGCCTTCATCCTGGAGAAGGGCATGGAAGGCCTGAGCTTCGGCCCCAACGAGCAGAAGATGGGCTGGCGCGCCCAGCCGACGCGCCAGGTCATCATGGAGAACGTGCGTGTGCCCAAGGAGAACATGCTGGGCGAACCCGGCCAGGGCTTCAAGATCGCGATGTCCGGACTTGACGGCGGGCGCCTCAACATCGGTGCCTGCTCTCTGGGCGGCGGACAGGCGGCGCTGGAGAAAGCCGTCTCCTACATGGGCGAACGCCAGGCCTTCGGCACCGAGCTCTCGGGATTCCAAGCGCTGCGCTTCGAGGTCGCGCAGATGCAGGCCGACCTCGAGGGTGCCCGATCCCTGCTGTGGCGGGCAGCAAGCGCCTATGACACAGGAGACCCGAACACCTCACTGCTCTCGGCCATGGCCAAGCTCAAGGCCACCGACACCGGCTTCGAAGTCGCGAACAGGGCACTCCAGTTGCACGGCGGCTACGGCTATCTGACAGAGTATGGAATTGAGAAGCTGGTGCGTGACCTGCGAGTCCACCAGATTCTGGAAGGCACCAACGAAATCATGCGCGTGATCATCTCGCGCAAGAGCACAGGAGTGGGCTGATATGACAGAACCTTCGGCAGAGCAGGCGGACGCCTCCGTCATCACCTCGGTATCCAACGGGGTCGGCCGAATCGAACTCAACAGACCGAAGCTGATCAATGCGCTCAGCCAGGACATGGTCGCACGCATCGATGACGCCCTCAAGGCCTGGCGCGACGATGACGCGGTCAAGCTCGTCCTCGTCACCGGCCGCGGGGAACGCGGACTGTGCGCGGGAGGCGACATCAAGGCCGTGTACAACGACATCGTGGCCGGCAGCGACGAGAACGCGAGGTTCTGGAACCGCGAATACAAGATGAACCACGCGATCTCAGAGTTCCCCAAGCCCTACGTCGTCATCATGAACGGCATCACGATGGGCGGCGGAGTCGGCATCTCCGGACACGGATCGCACCGCATCGTCACCGATTCGACGAAGATCGGAATGCCGGAGACCGGAATCGGGCTCTTCCCCGACGTCGGCGGCACCCACCTGCTGGCCAATGGTCCCGGAGAGTTCGGCACGCACCTCGCGCTCACCGGGCAGCCCGTCGGCGGGGGCACCGCGATCAGCCTCGGGCTCGCCGACTGCTTCGTCCCCGATGCACAGATCCCCGATCTCATCGCCGACCTCACCGCCGGTGAGGACCTCGAGTCCGTCCTCGGCAAGTACGTCGGAGAGGCTCCTGCCGATGATCTCGCCGAGGCGGCCGACTGGATCAACGCCTGCTACGTCGGCGATGACGCCGAGGCCATCGTCGCGGCTCTCGGCGCGCACGAGAACCCCGACGCGCAGGCCACCGCGGAGCTCATCGGCACGAAGGCCCCCACCTCGGTGAAGGTGACCCTGGCCGCGATCCGCAGGGCCGCGTCCATGACCCTGGCCGAAGTCCTCGAACAGGACTACCGCGTCGCCGTGGCCCTGACCGGACTGCCGGACCTCAAGGAAGGCATCCGCGCACAGGTCATCGACAAGGACCGCAATCCGCAGTGGAACCCTGCTGCCTTGGCCGAAGTCAGCGACGCACAGGTCCACTCCATCCTCACCACCGACCACGAAGACAAGGTGTTCTCATGAGCGAATTCGAAACCATCCTCACCGCCGTCGACTCCGGAGTCGCGACGATCACCATCAACCGGCCGAAGGCGCTCAATGCGCTGAACCTGCAGGTGCTCACCGACATCACCGATGCCGCGACCGCCTTCGACGCCGATGATTCGGTCAAGGCGATCATCATCACCGGCAGCGAGAAGGCCTTCGCCGCCGGCGCCGACATCAAGGAGATGTCGAGCCTCGACTTCTCCACCGCGTACAAGGCCGACTGGTTCGCCGGCTGGACCCGGCTGACCGATGTCCGCAAGCCGGTCATCACCGCCGTCGGCGGCTACGCTCTGGGCGGCGGCTGCGAACTGGCGATGATGGGCGACATCCTCATCGCCTCGACGAAGGCGAAGTTCGGCCAGCCGGAGATCAACCTCGGTGTGCTTCCGGGCATGGGCGGATCGCAGCGCCTGACCCGCGCCATCGGCAAGGCCAAGTCCATGGACATGTGCCTGACCGGACGGATGATGGGTGCCGAGGAGGCCGAACGCTCCGGTCTCGTCGCTCGCATCGTCGAGCCCGAGGCGCTGCTGGAGACAGCCAACGAGATCGCACAGACGATCGCTCACAAGTCCCGGATCGCCTCGGCGATGGTCAAGGAAGCGGTGAACACCGCGTTCGAGACGACCCTCGAACAGGGCCTGCGCTACGAACGTCGCCTCTTCCACTCCTCACTGGCCACGAACGATCAGTCCGAGGGCATGGCTGCCTTCGTCGAGAAGCGGGACCCGAACTTCACGGATTCCTGAGTTCTTCGCAGGAGCCGTTCGAACCTCGGCCGATTGCGATCCCAGCGGTGCAGACTCCATTGCGGAGTCTGCACCGCTGTCGTTTCGGCTGCGGTTCGAGGCACGCGTGCGGCTTCTGCGAATCCGGTGTTCGGTCGGACAATCAGGGCCGGGATACATCACCGGGCAATGTGTCACGCATCGCATTTAACAAACGTTCAGTTAGAGTGGAGTTATGCATTCATCTTCACAAGGAGGCACCGTGAGTTCCTTCACCGATCTGCGCTCCCAACTCCGTCTGCCCGTCGTCGGCTCCCCCATGTTCATCGCTTCGGGACCCGAGCTCGTCAAGGCTCAGTGCCAGGCCGGAATCGTCGGGTCCTTCCCCACGCTCAACGCGCGGCCGGCATCGGCGCTGACCGACTGGCTCGACGACATCACCGAATCGAATGCCGCCCATACTGCGGCGAATCCGGATCGACCGGCTGCCCCGTTCGCCGTCAACCTCATCGTGCATCGGTCGAACAATCGCCTCGAGGCCGACCTCGCCGAGGTGGTCCGCCACCAGGTGCCCATCGTCATCACCTCGCTCGGTGCCCGTGAAGAGGTCAACGAGGCCGTCCATTCCTACGGCGGCATCGTCCTCCACGACGTCATCAACAATCGCTTCGCCCACAAGGCCGTGGAGAAGGGCGCCGACGGAGTCATCGCCGTGGCCGCCGGCGCCGGCGGGCACGCCGGAGCTCAGTCGCCGTTCGCTCTCGTGCAGGAGATCCGTTCCTGGTTCGACGGCCCGCTGCTGCTGTCGGGCGCCATCGCCCACGGACGTTCGATCCTCGCCGCTCTGGCGGCCGGTGCCGACCTCGCCTACGTCGGTTCGGCCTTCCTGTCCACACCCGAAGCCAATGTCGTCGAAGACTACCGGAAGATGATCGTCGAATCCGGTGCCGATGACGTCGTGTACTCGAACTACTTCACCGGGGTCAAGGGCAACTACCTGCGCGGATCCATCGTCGCTTCGGGCCTCGACCCGGACAATCTGCCCGATGCCGACCCGATGAAGATGGATTTCGGCTCCGATCCTGATTCGGATTCGAAGGCGTGGCGCGATATCTGGGGTTCGGGCCAGGGCATCGGCGCACTCGGCCAGAAGCGGACGACCGGTGAGCTCGTCGAGGCCTTCGCTGCCCAGTTCGATGAGGCGAAGCAGCAGCTGATCGCACAGCTGCGCTGACCCGACCGAGCACCTCAAAGACCACCTCGGCCTCAATTGCTACCTGACGGCGGCCCAGCAACCCAGCGCCAGGTTGCTGGGCCGCCGTCAGGTAGCGGTGAGGTTCCGTTCAGATGGTCGAGATGATTCCGCGTTCGGTCAGACGGGAGGCCAGGCCCGCACCGTCAGGAGCATAGATCCACGGCACACCCTGGCCGCGACCATGTCGTTTCGACCGGCCGCCGGCCCACACCGCCTCGCCGACGGTGAGCTGCCGGATCGCGACAGCGGCGACGTTCTTCGGGTGGTTCTCGACGAACTCACCGTAGATCTCCTCGTCGTTCTGACCGTCATCACCGATGAGCAGCCACTTCATCCATGGGAATTCCCTGGCCAGACGTTCCAGGGAGTTGCGTTTGTGTTCCTTGCCCGACCGGAACACGCGGGTCGTCGTCGGACCCCAGTCGGTGAGCAGCAGCGGACCCATCGGGTAGAGATTGCGGGAGAGGAAGCGTTTGAGCGTCAGCGCCGAGTTCCACGCCCCCGTCGACAGGTAGATCATCGGAGTGTCCGGGCGCATGAAGGTGATCCGGTCATAGAGTACGGCCATTCCCGCCACCGGGGATCTCGCATGCTCGCTGAGGACGAAGGTGTTCCAGGCGGCGAGGAAGGGCCGGGGCAGCGAGGTGACCATGACCGTGTCATCGATATCGGAGATGATGCCGAAGGTCGAGTCCTCGCCGATGATGCGAACCGCCGCAGAGTCGACGAGCGAACCGTCGGTCCACAATTCGATCTCCGTCTCCCCCGGTTCGAACTCGCCGGGAATCACGGTGTCGATGATGCCGCCGCGGTCGGAGGTGACCATATGCTCTTCGTCGTTGACGCGCACCCATGCGGTGTCATTGGGCAGAGGCACGCTGACGAAGGACTTCCACCCGCGGATGCTCGCGTGGACATCGGCGGCCGGCTGGCCGTTCGGGGTGAGGACCAGACGCCCGAGCACCCGGACCCACCCGGTCCCGCCGTAAGTGTCGTAGGCGATGACGGTGCGATGGTAGGCGTGGTCGGTGGCCCGATTCTGGATCCACCCATTGAACCGGTCCTCCACCCGCGCAGCGGTGTGGAGCATATCCGGTGTGAGGTTGAGCGGGCCCTCTTCGGGCTTCTTCTTCGCCACGATCAGATGAAGCCGATCTTGTCATAGACCTCGCGCAGGGTCGCCTCGGCGATGGCACTGGCTTTCTCGGCCCCGCGGTCGAGGATCGTCTGCAGCTGGGCCCGGTCTTCGAGGAGTTCCACCGTACGCTCCCGCACGGGCGTCAGGGTCTCCACGGCCACCTCGGCGAGGTCGACCTTGAGGTGACCGTACATCTTCCCTTCGTATTCGGCGACGATATCGTCGACCGGACGCGAGGTCAGTGACGAGTAGATGGTCAGCAGGTTCGACACTCCCGGTTTGCTCTCCGGGTCGAAGGCGATCTCGGTTCCGTCATCGGTGACGGCGGATTTGATCTTCTTCGTCAGGGCCTTCGCATCGTCGAGGATGTCGATGCGGCCCTGCGGGCTGGGCTGGGACTTCGACATCTTCGCGCCCGGGTTCTGCAGGTCGTAGATCTTCGCGGTCGCTTTGAGGATCTGCGCCTCGGGCACGGTGAAGGTCTTGCCGAAACGATAGTTGAAGCGCTCGGCGAGGTTGCGGGTCAGCTCGAGGTGCTGGCGCTGGTCCTCACCGACGGGAACGAGCTGCGGGTTGTACAGGAGGATGTCGGCGGCCATCAGCGCCGGGTAGGTGAGCAGCCCCAGGGACACATGGTCCTGCTTTGCGGACTTGTCCTTGAACTGGGTCATCCGACTCGCCTCGCCCATCGAGGTGGTGCATTCGAGGACCCAGGACAGCTGCGGATGGGCGGGCACCTGGGACTGGACGAAGATCGTCGACTTCTCCGGGTCGAGGCCGGCGGCGATGAACTGCGCAGCAGTGCGCAGGGTGCGCTCCCGCAGCTCGGCAGGATCCTGCTCGACGGTGATCGCGTGCATGTTCGCGATGAAGTAGAAGGCGTCGTGCGACTCCTGGTGAGTCACGAACTGCTGCAGGGCTCCGATGTAGTTGCCCAGGTGAAGGGAATCGGAGGTGGCTTGGATACCTGAGACAGTGCGCGGCTGTGAAGAGTTCGTCATAGTCCTATGATGCCATCTCCCCTTGTCGGGGTCTGATCAGGTGCTCGGTCTGGTGTCGGGGATCACGCATACATGCGCACCAGCGGTATAGTGACGTAGCAGATCACATGATTCACCAAGGTGTCTCCCAGTCCTCGAACATCTGTCGAGCAGTGGCCAGCGACGGTCCGATCATGCTGAGTACTCAATAATCCTGATGCGTCATCTCTCAAGGAGGAGGACTATGTCGGTCGAATACATCAAGACCGAGGACGACCTGCCGCCGGTCGCCGTGGTCGAGAAGCCACGCTGGACGCCGGCGAAGATCGTGCTCTGGGTGGTCATCGCCCTCATCGCCGGTGCGGGCTGGTCGATGATCGCGTTCGTGCGCGGTGAAGAGCTGTCCGCCAGCTGGTTCGTCGCCGCCGCCGTCGGCAGCTACCTCATCGGCTTCCGCTTCTACGCGAAGCTCATCGAATGGAAGATCTGCCGTCCGAACCCGAAACGTGCCACCCCCGCAGAGCTCAACGACAACGGCCGCGATTTTGCGCCGACCGACCGCCGCGTCCTGTTCGGCCACCACTTCGCTGCGATCTCCGGTGCGGGCCCGCTCGTGGGACCGATCCTCGCCGCACAGATGGGCTATCTGCCCGGAACTCTGTGGATCGTCTTCGGCGTCGTCCTCGCCGGCGGCGTCCAGGACTATATGGTGCTGTTCTTCTCCATGCGCCGCAACGGCCGCTCCCTGGGCCAGATGACCCGTGACGAGCTCGGACGCACCGGCGGGATCATCGCCTCCATCGGCATCATCCTCATCATGGTCATCCTCATCGCGGTCCTCGGCGTCGTCATCATCAACGCTCTGGCCGAAAGCCCCTGGGGCGTCTTCTCCATCGCTATGACCATCCCGATCGCTGTGTTCATGGGCATCTACATGCGCTACCTGCGCCCCGGGAAGGTCATCGAGACCTCGGTGATCGGCATCGTGCTCCTCGTCATCGCCATCATCGCCGGCGGCTGGGTCCACAACTCCCCGTTCTGGTCCGAGGTCTTCCACCTCGACAAGGTGACTCTGGCCTGGTGCCTGATGATCTACGGCTTCCTCGCCGCCGTGCTGCCCGTGTGGGTGCTGCTGGCCCCGCGCGACTACCTGTCGACGTTCATGAAGATCGGCACCATCGTGCTGCTGGCCGTGGGCATCCTCATCGTCAACCCGACCGTGCAGATGCCCGCTCTGACCGAGTTCGCGTTCAACACGGCGGGTCCGGCCTTCGCAGGCGCCCTGTTCCCGTTCCTGTTCATCACCATCGCCTGCGGAGCGCTGTCGGGCTTCCACGCCCTCATCTCCTCGGGCACGACGCCGAAGCTCATCGAGAAGGAGACGCAGGCTCGCCTCATCGGGTACGGCGGAATGCTCATGGAGTCCTTCGTCGCGATCATGGCCCTGGTCGCCGCGATCTGCCTCGACAAGGGTCTCTACTTCGCGATGAACGCCGCCGAACCGCTGACCGGTGGGACGGTCCAAGGAGCCTCGGACTTCATCAACAACTCCTTGGGCATGTCCGGGGTCGAGACGAGCCCGGAGGTCCTCGACCAGGCGGCCAAGGACGTCGGTGAGGAGAGCATCGTCTCGCGCACCGGAGGTGCCCCGACGCTGGCCATGGGAATGGCGCACATCCTCCACAATGTCTTCGGCGGGCCGGCCTGGATGTCGTTCTGGTACCACTTCGCCGTGATGTTCGAGGCGCTGTTCATCCTGACCACGATCGATGCGGGCACCCGCGTCGCCCGTTTCATGCTCTCGGATGCGCTCGGCAACTTCTCCAAGCGCTTCCGGGATCCCTCGTGGACGCCGGGCGCCTGGCTGACGACTGCGATCATGGTCGCCGCCTGGGGATCGATCCTGCTCATGGGAGTCACCGACCCCCTCGGCGGAATCAACACGCTGTTCCCGCTCTTCGGCATCTCGAACCAGCTGCTGGCCGCGATCGCCCTGGCCGTCATCTTCGCCATCGTGTGCAAGATGGGCTTGGCCAAATGGGCGTGGATCCCCGGCATTCCCCTCGTCTGGGACCTGCTGGTCACGATGGTCGCCTCCTGGCAGAAGATCTTCTCCTCCGACCCCAAGCTCGGCTACTGGGCTCAGCACTTCGCCTACAAGGACGCGCTGGCGGCCGGGGAGACCTCGATGGGCAACACCCAGGGCGTGGAAGCGATGAGCGCCGTCGTGCGCAACACCTTCGTCCAGGGCACCCTGTCGATCGTCTTCGCACTCCTTGTCGCAATGGTCGTCGTCATGGCAGTCTGGAAGTCCATCGAGGCCATCAAGAAGGGTTCCCTGCCGACGACGGAGGAACCCTTCGTCGAGACGAAGATGTTCGCCCCGGCCGGTCTCATCGCTCGCAAGCCCGAGCGTGAGCTGCAGGCACAGTGGGACGAGCACGCAGCAGGAAGGCAGAAGGAATGAGCACCGCACATCCGCTCAGCCGCATCGCCAGCGATCCATGGGGATCCCTGCGCGGAGGCGTCTCCTGGCTGCATTGGTACCTCAAGGAGATCATGGGCGAGAACGCCTACATCCACTACCTCGAGTCCTACGAACGCCGCCACGGCACCCGTGAGGGAGCGATGGAGGAGAAGGCCTTCTGGCGTGATCTCACGGATGAGCAGGATCGCAATCCCAAGGCCCGCTGCTGCTGAGGTGCTCAATCGCCGGAGCCTCTGATCGGCGACCAGTCATTCAAGAGCCCGGGTGCTCAGGACACTTCGTCCTGAGCACCCGGGCTCTTTGTGACTCACAGTACCGTCTGCCGCGAGGAAGCGGTATGGCCGCGGTGCGGTCTGCCGCGGTGCCGCGGAACGACCTCAGCGCCTCTGGCGGTGTACAGATCTCGGACAGCCGCCTCGGCGAGGGTCTGTCTGTTTCAGGCCCTGACGGCCGGGAGGTCGTAGTCGATGACCAGCGGAGCGTGGTCCGACCAGCGTTCGGCCCAGCTGTCGGCCTTGTCCACGGTGGCCTTGACTGCGGTGTCGGCCAGGTTCGGGGTGGCCATGTGATAGTCGATGCGCCATCCGGTGTCGTTGTCGAAGGCCTGCCCGCGCATCGACCACCAGGTGTAGGGGCCGTCGACGTCGCCGCTGAGACGGCGGTGGACGTCGGCATAGCCGATCTCGCCGAAGAACCTGTCGAAGTAGGCGCGTTCCTCGGGCAGGAATCCCGACTTCTTTCGGTTGGCTTTCCAGTTCTTCAGATCGCGCTCGGTGTGGCAGACGTTGAGGTCGCCGGTGATGAGCACATGGTCGGCGGTCTCTGCCAGCTGCGGCATCCGTTCGATCATGCGGTCGAGGAACCGGTACTTGTCATCCTGCTTGGGAGTGTCGGCCTCACCGGAATGGACGTAGGCGGACACGAGGGTGAGCAGTGTTCCGTCACCGAGGCGGAAGTCCGTCTCCACCCACCGCCCGGCACGGTCGAAGTAGCCGTCGTCGCCGAGTCCTTCACGCACCGCCTCCGGTTCGGTGCGCGCCATCACGGCGACGCCGGCGCGGCCCTTGGCTTCGGCATCATGGCTGATCGTGGTGTAGCCGGTGTCGGCGAGGACACCGTGCGCGATGTCGTTGGCAGCGCGCACCTCCTGGAGGGTGATGAAGTCGGGTTTCGCTGCATCGACCCAGGTGGGCATCCCCTTTCGCCATGCTGCGCGGACTCCGTTGACGTTGACTGAAGCAATCCGAATCATGTGATCTATGATGACATGGAGCGCACTATTCTTCAGGGACAGGGCGTTATAGAGTGAGGGTAAGAACGAACACATCAGGAGGCGCAATGGCCGTTGACGAAACTATCGAAACCGAGCAGCTGAGCATCAGTCCGCTCGATGAGGTCGACGCCCGCGAGATGCGCGAATTCCTGCTCGACGCCCAGGCGAACTTCTGGGGAGACCGCGACCTCAGCGGTGACCACGACGCCTACTGGTTCCGTCAGTTCGTGACCTCGGGACTCGTCGCCCGCTACCGTTCCGAGATCGTGGGGTACCTCCTCGGCGTCATCCCGCACGACGGACCCGCCTACATCCACCTGGTGGCAGCGCGCACCGATTTCCGGCACCAGGGAATCGGTCGTCACCTCTACCAGCACTTCATCGACCACGCGCGCAACCTCGGTGTGGATTCGGTCCAGGCGACGACGTTGCCGGAATCGTCGGGCGCGATCTCCTTCCACTCATCCATGGGGTTCAACGGCGAACTCATCGAGGACTATGCCGGTGTCGGCAACCCGCGTGTCTTCTTCGAGCTCAAGCTCGCTGAGGACTGACCGCCCGGCAGCCACCTCCCAGAACTACCTGACGGCGGCCCAGCAACCTTGCGCGAGGTTGCTGGGCCGCCGTCAGGTAGCAGTTGGGGTTTTCAACTGGGGATTGCGGCGGCTCGCTGAGCGGTGTCGACGACGTTCTTGAGCAGCAGGGCTCGGGTCATCGGTCCGACGCCTCCGGGGTTCGGTGAGACCCAGGACGCCACCTCGGCGACCGCCGGATCCACATCTCCGACGATCTTCGACTTTCCCGTCTCCGGGTCGGTCTCACGGGAGACGCCCACGTCGAGGACGATCGCACCGGGCTTGACGGCCTCTGCCTTGACGATTCGGGCGGCACCGGCGGCCGCGACGATGACATCGGCCTGAGCCAGCAGCTCGTCGAGGTTTCGTGTGCCGGTGTGTGTCAGCGTCACCGTCGCGTTGTGCTCACGCCTGGTCAGCAGGGCGCCGATGGACCGACCCACGGTGACCCCGCGACCGATGACCACGACGTGTTTGCCGGCCAGATCGATCCCGTTGCGCGTGATCAGTTCGATGACTCCGCGCGGAGTGCACGGCAGCGGTGTGGTGATCTCCGAATTGACATTGAGCACGAGGCGCCCGAGATTCGTCGGGTGCAGACCGTCAGCGTCCTTGGCCGGATCGATGGCTTCGAGGATCGTGTCCGTGTCGATGTGGTCCGGCAGCGGAAGCTGCACGATGTAGCCGGTGCAGGCGTCATCGTTGTTGAGCTCGTCGATGACGGCCAACAGCTCGTCTTGGCTCACTGATTCCGGAAGGTCGCGGCGGATCGAGTGGATCCCGACTTCGGCACAGTCACGGTGCTTGCCCGCGACGTACCACGTCGATCCCGGGTCCTCCCCCACCAGGACGGTGCCGAGGCCCGGGACGATCCCGGATTCCGCCAGGGCCGCCACCGCCTCGGTGAGTTCGGCCTTGATCTGCTTCGCGCAGGCTCTGCCGTCGAGGATCTGTGCACTCATCAGTACTGCTCCAGGCCTTCGTAGAGGGGGAAATCGTCGCTGAGCTTCTTCACGCGGGCGGCGAGCGCCTCCACGTCGGCTCCGGGCTTGAGCGCCTCGGCGATGACGTCGGCGACCACGGTGAACTCGTCGTCGCCGAATCCGCGGGTGGCCAGGGCGGGGGTGCCGATGCGCAGCCCCGAGGTGACCATCGGAGGGCGCGGGTCGAAAGGCACAGCATTGCGGTTGACGGTGATGCCGACCGAGTGGAGGAGGTCCTCGGCCTGCTGTCCGTCGAGGGCGGAGTTGCGCAGGTCGACGAGCACGAGGTGGACATCGGTGCCGCCGGTGAGCACGGTGGCTCCGGCTTCGGCCACATCGGAGGCCAGCAGGCGTTCGGCCAGGATCTGGGCACCGCGCACGGTGCGTTCCTGACGTTCCTTGAACTCCGCGGAGGCTGCGAGTCTGAAGGCCACGGCCTTCGCGGCGACGACATGCATGAGCGGTCCGCCCTGCTGGCCGGGGAAGACGGCGGAGTTGAGCTTCTTCGCGTATTCCTCCTTGCCGAGGATGAAACCGGAGCGGGGACCGCCGATGGTCTTGTGCACGGTCGAGGACACGACGTCGGCGAAGGGCACGGGGTTCGGATGCAGGTCGGCGGCGACGAGTCCGGCGAAGTGGGCCATATCGACCCACAGCTTCGCATCGACTTCGTCGGCGATGTCTCGGAAGGCCTGGAAGTCCAGCTGACGGGGATAGGCCGACCAGCCGGCGACGATGACATCGGGTCGATGCTCGAGAGCCTTCTCGCGCACCTTGTCCATATCGATGCGGTGGGTGTCGGGGTCGACTTCGTAGGAGGCGACATCGTAGAGGCGGCCGGAGAAGTTGATCTTCATGCCGTGGGTGAGGTGGCCGCCGTGGGCCAGGGACAGGCCGAGCATCTTGTCACCCTGCCGGGCCAGAGCGTGCATGACTGCAGCGTTGGCCGAGGCTCCCGAGTGGGGCTGGACGTTGGCGTACTCGGCTCCGAAGAGGCTCTTGGCGCGGTCGATGGCGAGGTTCTCTGCGACGTCGACGTATTCGCAGCCGCCGTAGTAGCGCTTACCGGGATAGCCCTCGGCGTATTTGTTCGTCAGCACCGACCCCTGTGCTTCGAGCACGGCGCGGGGGACGAAGTTCTCCGAGGCGATCATCTCAAGCGTCGAACGCTGGCGGCCCAGCTCGAGGTCGAGGACTTCGGCAATCTGCGGGTCGATGTCGGCAAGCGAAGCCTGCATCGAGTTTTCGGTCATGAGTACTCTCCTGTGGCATCCGATGATGGGAGCGAGACAGCGCGCAGACTGCGGCCGTCACCCGGCACCATGCTAACAGCGACGTCGCCTTGTTCTGGGGCCGCGACTGCGATCCGGATGCCGACACCGGATGGGTGGAATCCACGTCCACCGATTAGGATCGAGACCATGAGCTGCGAATGGATCCTGAGAGTCACCTGCCCCGATTCGACCGGCATCGTCCATGCCGTGACCGGGGTGCTCGCAGGCCTCGGCGGCAACATCACCGAATCCCAGCAGTTCTCCTCTCCTGACTCCCGTCAGTTCTTCCTGCGCCTGCAGTTCTCGACGCCCGCTGAGATCACGGCCCGGGCCGTGGAAGACGCCCTCGCCGAGGTGGCTCCCCCGTTCTCGATGACCGTGAGCCTGCAGCCGGTGGAGAAGAAGACCCGCACCCTGATCATGGTCTCCAAGGCCGCGCACTGCCTCAATACTCTGCTGTTCCGTCATTCGGCCGGTCAGCTGCCCATCGACATCGTCGGCGTCGTCGGCAATCATGATGATCTGCGCCCGCTCGCCGAGTTCCACGGCCACGATTTCCACCATGTTCCGATCACCCGGGACACGAAGGCCGAAGCCGAGGCGAGGCTCTCGGTCCTCGTCGACGAGCTCGATGTCGAACTCATCGTCTTGGCCCGGTACATGCAGATCCTCTCGCCCGAGCTCTGCGACCGCCTCGAGGGTCGGGTCATCAACATCCACCATTCGTTCCTGCCCAGCTTCAAGGGCGCGAAACCGTACCATCAGGCGCATGCCCGGGGTGTGAAGATCATCGGCGCGACCGCACACTATGTCACCAGCGACCTCGACGAGGGCCCGATCATCGAACAGGATGTGGCCCGCGTCGATCACAATCAGGCGATCGCCGATTTCGTCCGACACGGTCAGGACGTCGAGGCTGCCGTGCTCGCCCGGGCCGTTGCCTGGCATGCGGAGGGCCGGGTCCTCATGGACGGTCACCGCACGGTCGTCTTCGACTGAGCCGTCACCTCGCCGAGGTGGCCAGACCCTCACAGAGCCGCCTCGGTGAGGGGAACTGCCGTGTCAGAATGCCTCGCCGAGGTGCTCCGTCGTTCGGTGGACCGCTTCGGTGATCGTCGTGGTCCGCGTCGTCGTTTGATGCGGTTCTGACACAACTTCCGTTTTTCCGTATCCTGGGCCCAGAGGCTGGGTTAGCCTCGGATCATGAGAGAGACCCACCTCACACCGGAAGCCGAACTCCGCCGTCTGCCCATCCCCCGCGGTCCGGTGAACCTGGCCCGGCAGGCCGTGCTGCGCCTGGCGAACGTCGGACTCACCGCAGCCTACGGCGCCTACCGGGCGCATCCGGCGATCTGGCGCTTCACCGCCCGCCATTACAACCCGAGACTCGAGCCCTTCGCCAGACTCAACGCGTGGATGATCTGCCAGCAGGCCTCCCTCGATGTGCCCGCGTACCAGGACTACCTGGCCCGCTCCGGATTCGAGTTCCGGTGGTGGGACCTCGAGGCCTACACACCGACGTCGAAGGACGAGTTCGTTCGCCGCTACAGCGAGGAGCATCGCTGCTGGGGCGGCCGGATCGACCGCATAGGCACCGTCGTCGACGAGTCCTCGGGGTCCTCGGGCACCCCGTTCAACTGGATGCGGTCGAAGAAGGAGCTCGACACCGTCCATAGGAATGTCGCCGGCTACGTCACGATGCTCTTCGACCACACGGACCTGTTCTGCATCAACGCCTTCTCGATGGGGGCCTGGGCGACGGGGACGAACACGGGGCTGGCCATGGCCAAAGTGGCGATGGTGAAGAACACGGGCCCGGATCTCGAGAAGATCCTCGACACGATGCAGCACTTCGGACCGAACCACACCTACCTCATCAGCGCCTATCCCCCGTTCCTCAAACATCTCGTCGACCGGTTGGACTCCGAACCCGAGAGATGGGCCGACTACCGGCTCAACGGGTTCGTCGGCGGAGAGGCGATGACGGAAGGTCTGCGCGACTACCTCGAGGTGCGTTTCGACCGGGTGTACTCCGGGTACGGGGCCAGCGACCTGACGATCGGGATGGCCGGCGAATCCGACCTCTCCGTCGTCATCCGCCGGGCGCTTGCCCACGATCTCGACTTCCGTGCCGATGTGCTCGGCCCCGAGGAGTCGCGGGTGCCGATGGTCTTCCAGTACAACCCCTTGGAGACCTACCTGGAGACCACGGAGAAGGGTGAACTGGTCGTCACGATCAACTCGGCCGCGGTGATGAGTCCTCGGCTGCGCTACAACATCGGCGACGAGGCCACGCTCATCGACTTCCCCACGATGGTCGAACTCACCCGCCGCCATCCGGATCTGGCGCGGGCCTGTTCGGCGGCGTTCGCCGGCAACGGGATGAAGCTGCCGTTCGTGCTGCTGTTCGGGCGCGCGGATTCGACGATCTCGTATATGGGCGCGAATATCTACCCCCTCGACATCGAGAACGGGCTCTACCGCGACAATCCCCGGGCCCACCTCATCGAGTCCTTCCGCATCGAGCTGCGCGAGATCGCCGGCCATGAACAGCGCCCGGCCCTGCACATCCAGCTGCGGGAAGAAGCACCGACCATGTCCGCTGCCGCACGGCACGAGCTCGCGGAGACGATCCGGGCCGGGGTGCTCGGGCATCTGGCGTCGGTGTCGAGGGACTTCGCGCAGAGTCTGGAGGAGGACCCGACCACCGCGGAGATCCACGTCGAGATCCATGCTCACGCCACCGGTCCGTTCGCGACGGCGAACACGAAGATCAAGAACGTCTATGTGCAGAGAACACAGGAGGGTGACAATGCGATCGAATGATTTCTCCCAGGCCCCGCCCCAGGCCCGCGCCGAGGCGTTCTTCCTCGGTGCGAACCGCTACCGCAATCCGCTGGCGATGATGGGCCAGCTGCGGCGGTGGCCGCGGGTGGCCAAAGGGCTGAAAGCCTCCGCCGGATACCTGTGGCATCGCAGCTACTTCGAGTTCCCCGACCGGATCGGGCTGATGGTCGCCTTCGCCACCCAGGACGATCTCCTGGCGTATGCGCGGACACCCGAACATCGAGAGATCATGAAGTGGCTGGTCGGAAACGGCAAGGACTCCCCGGCCCGAGGCGGCTTCATCCGGATCCTCACGGCTGAGGAATGGGGATACACGAATGGTGAGTACCGGGCCGAGGACGGCCGGCTGGGCATGATCGACGAGTTCACGAAGCTCAGTTCCGAATGAGACCGCGGCGGGTGAGCTCCCGGGCCGATCTCGCGGAATTCATCGACCTGGCCCCGCGCCTGTCGCGGGCGCGCGGCGAAGAGGACCACTATGTCCCTCTCTTCGCCGCCGATATCCGCGACTGGTTCGCTGGGCGAGGTTGGTTCGACGAACCCGTCGAACTGTGGCTGTTCGACGACGGTGCGGGAGAAGCGGCGGCCCGAGTCATGTGCCACCGCTCGGCTGCCTTGGCGGCCAGACTGCACACCGATGAGGTTTCCGCACCGCCTCTGTTCTTCGGTGCCGTCGAAGCCGCCGACGCGCAGGCGCTGGGCGAGCTGATTGCCTTCCTCGTCGAGCGAGCCGAGCAAGTGGCAGCACCGCGGATCTTCGGTCCGGTCTCACCACTGCCGAACGTCACCGGCGGCCTGCTCACCGAGGGTCAGCACCGTCCCGGCTTCTTCGACACCGCATGGAATCCCGCCTTCTATTGGCCGGCTTTCGCCGAGGCCGGGTTCGCCGCCTGGGGTCCCGCGCACACGTGGGAGTTGCCCGTCGGCTCCATACCTGCGACCCGGGCCACCGCGGTCACCGCCGCCGAATGGGACAGACGAGGTCTGCGTCGCCGCCACGTCTCTCGGTTCGGCCTGCGCCGCCTCGCCGACCGGCTGCTGCCGACTCTCAACGCGGCCTTTTCCGATCTGCCCTATTACACAGACATCTCACCCGAGCAGCTGCGCTCGCAGATGCAGGGACTGTCCGCACTGATGGATCCTGATCTCATCGTCGATATCACCGGTGCGGACGATCCCGCCGAGGCCCCGCCTCGATGCTTCGCACTCGTCGTCCCCGACCCGGTGCCGACCCTGCGCCGCCACGGCGGCCGCCTCGGTGTCCGAGCCGTTGTCGACCTGCTCCGGCACCGCCGCACGATGAGAGACGCCGTGCTCGTCATTCAGGGCACCGACCCCCGACATCAGGGGTCAGGCCTGCTCAGCCTCGCCATCCGCGAACTCAACTCGGCACTGATCGCCAACGGATATCGACGGCTGCGCGTCACATTCATCGCCGACGACAATCCCGCCTCGGCGGCGGTCTTCGCCCGCTCCGGCGGCAGGGAGATGCACCGGCTCGTGTTCGTCGATCGCAGCCTGCCCCCGTCTGAGGAGCGCCGATGATGCTGTCCACCACCCTCGTCGAATCGCTCTTGGCCGTCGCGGCCTCCGCCCCCTCCGCCCACAACACCCAGCCGTGGGTACCCGAGATCACGGACTGCACGCCCGCGATCGCCGAGGTGCGGGTCGGCGTCGATCCCGCTCGCGCACTGCCGCACGGGGACCCGCGCGGGGAGGATCTCCACCTGAGCATGGGCTGCTGGATCGAATCGTTGGCGATCGCCGCCGCCGAGGCGGGAGTGCACACCGAATCGGTCGCCGTCCGCGGGCGCGGTCCCGCCGTGGACATCCGATTGCGCCTCACCCCAGCGGAATCCAAGGCAGACCCCACCGGGACGGACTCGGCAGCGACGGACGGGAACGCGTGGCCCACGTTCACGGCTGCCGACCTCCGCCATCGACAGGTCGACCGCGGCCCCTTGGTCCGGGCCGATGCCCGTTTCGCCGAGGCCACGGCGATCTGCCGCCACGCCATGTCCGAAACAGCGGTGCGCCTGGTGGAGATCCCCGACCGCGCCTGGCGCAGATGGCTGCGTCGAGCCGCACTGCATTCCTATGGTGACCGGTCGGTGTTTGCAGAGACCCTGCGCTGGCTGCGCTTCGACACCGACGATCCGCGCTACCGCCAGGACGGTCTCACCGCCGAGTGTCTGCGCATCCCCGCGGTGGCCGCGCGAGCCGCAGCAGTCCTCGATCGGCCCTGGCTGCATCCCTGGATCGTCGGCCTGGCATCGGCAGGCCTCACACCGGTCTCGCTGGCAGGCGCGGCGATGAAGCCGTTCGCGAGGTCACGACTCGCGATGCTGACTCATTCGCTGCGTGACAGGTTCCCCCGGGCGTCTGCGGCGACGAAACCCGCGGCGGCAGCTCGTCCCGAGCGAAGACAGCCTCATCATCTGGTCCTCTGTGTCCCCGACCGACCGGCGCTGTCGGCCGCGGACGAGGTCGAGATCGGACGGATCCTGCTGCGGGTCTGGCTGACGCTCGACCGGCACGGGCTGCGCGTCGATGTCCATTCCGAGCTCAAGGACAGCCCGACTGTCCGGAGCGAACTGGCGACCTGCCTTCGCGTTCGAGCACGGAAACGGGAACGGGAAAGAGAACAGGCTCAGGACGGTGGCCGGACGCGGAACGCGCTCGACGATGACCCGGCGGCCGACCGCACCCACAGTCAGGGGTTCGACCGACCGATCGCCGCATTCACGGTGGGCGCCTCCACGACGCCGGTCCCCCGTGCACCCCGATTGTCACCGCTCTAGCCCTGCCGTCGGAGGCACTTCGAGGTGTATCCTCACAGCAGGTAGGCACTCAGGTAATTCACACCTGCGACCTCTTGTGCTGTAAGGTCGGCTCGGCCTATCGAAGGAGCTGAGCACAGATGTCCGAAACCACCTTCCGCACGATCGCAATCGTCCTCTACTTCATCGGCATGCTGGCCATCGGCTGGTTTGCCTACCGGAGGACGAGGAACAACCTCGATGACTATATGCTCGCGGGGCGTGGACTGCGCCCGAGCGTTGCGGCTCTGAGCGCCGGCGCCTCGGATATGTCCGGCTGGCTGCTGATGGGGTTGCCCGGCGCCATCTACGTCTCCGGTCTCATCGAGGCATGGATCGCCATCGGCCTGACCATCGGTGCCTGGATCAACTGGAAGCTCGTCGCTCCTCGACTGCGGGCGTTCACGGAGAAGGCCGGCGACTCGATCACGATCCCCAGCTTCTTCGAGCAGCGTCTGAAGGATCGGACACGACTGCTGCGCATCGTCTGCGGCGTCATCATCCTCGTGTTCTTCACCTTCTATGTCTCTTCGGGCATGGTGGCGGCCGGCAAGTTCTTCGAGTCGAGCTTCGGACTCAACTATCTCGGTGGAATGCTCCTCGTCGCCGCCGTCACGATGATCTACACACTCTTCGGCGGCTTCCTCGGTGCGACCCTCACCGACGTCGCCCAGGGGCTGCTGATGTTCGCCGCCCTGGTGGCTGTGCCGATCGTCGCCGTCCTCAACGCCGGTGGGCCCGCGACCGTGATCGACAACGTCTCCGAGATCGATCCCGGGCTGCTCAGTCTCTTCGGCTCGGAAGGCTTCTGGACCTTCGCGACGATCGCATCCATCGTCTCCTCCTTGGCGTGGGGGCTCGGCTACTTCGGGCAGCCGCACATCATCGTCCGCTTCATGGCTCTGCGCACTCCCGCAGACGCCAGCATCGCGCGTCGCATCGGCGTCGGCTGGATGGCGATCTCCGCCCTCGGCGCCGTCGCCACCGCCATCGTCGGCATCTCCTACTTCTCCCAGCACGCGGATATGGAACCCGCCGACGCCGAGACCGTCTTCCTCGATCTCGCGCAGATCCTCTTCCACCCGTTCATCGCCGGCCTCGTGCTGGCCGCGGTGCTGGCGGCGATCATGTCGACGATCTCCTCGCAGCTCGTCGTCACTTCCTCGGCACTCATCGAGGACCTGTTCAAGATCGTGGCCCTGCGCACCGGGTCGACGCGCACACTGCAGGACAAGACCTATGTGCTGCTCGGCCGCCTCGGAGTGCTTGTCGTGGCCGTCATCGCGGTCGTGCTCGCGATCTCACCGTCGAACAGCATCCTCGACCTCGTCGCGTTCGCGTGGGCCGGTTTCGGCGCGTCGTTCGGCCCGGTCGTCCTGCTCACGCTGTTCTGGAAGCGTCTGAGCAACTGGGGCGCCCTGTTCGGTCTGCTCTCCGGCGCGGTCGTGGCTTTCGTCTGGGGCCAGGTGAGCACCCCGCTGACGGATGCGATCTACGAGATCATCCCCGGCTTCATCGTCAACCTCATCGTGGCCGTCGTCGTCAGCCGCTTCACGTACAAGCACGATGAGGCCTCCGACATCGAGTTCGACGAGTCCGTGGAGCTCTCCCGTGTGAAGTAGACGCCGACGCGAATCGAGCGGAGGCCGGGGCATGACGATGCCCCGGCCTCCTTCGCGTTCCGTCCCGAACATCATCACCTATCGTCCACAACGTCATCAGATTTCGTCGCGGCAAGAGCCGCCTTTCGGACAGGTCATCAGGGTCGACCCTGATGAATGGAACGAAAGGTGATCAGCGGCGCCGAGGCGGTAGGCCGGGCCGCGGTGAATACACTTCAGGCGGGCACCCGCGGGTGCCCGCCTGAGTGTGCGACTGCGGCTGCGGAGCTCCGAGCCGGTCGAGGAGCTTACTTCTCCTCGGCAGCCTCGGTAGACTCTTCAGCTGTCTCGGCGTCGGCCTCGACAGCGGCGTCCTCGGCCGGAGCCTCGTCGACGACCTCGGCCTCAACCGGAGCCTCGGCTGCCGGAGCGGCAGCAGCGGCGGTGGCCTGCTCGGCTTCCTTCACGGTTGCCTGCTTCGGCGAGTAGGGCTCGAGGACCAGTTCGATGACGGCCATCGGGGCGTTGTCGCCGGGGCGCGGACCGATCTTGGTGATGCGGGTGTATCCGCCGGGACGCTCGGCCATCGTTTCGGCGATCGAGGTGAAGAGCTCGTGCACGATCGACTTGTCGGAGATCTGGCCGAGCACGCGACGACGTGCAGCCAGGTCACCCTTCTTGGCGTTCGTGATCATCCGCTCGGCGACCGGGCGCAGGCGCTTGGCCTTGGTCACGGTCGTCTTGATCTGCTTGTGCTCGAACAGCTGGGCTGCCAGGTTGTTGAGCATCATGCGCTCGTGTGTGGGCGAACCGCCGAGGCGCGGGCCCTTGGTTGGGGTTGGCATTGTCAGTTACTCCTAGGTCTTAATCAGTACTGTTCGTCTTCGACGTAGGACTGGTCCTCATCAACGAGACCGGGCTCGAACCCGGCAGGACTGTCCTTGAGGCTCAGGCCGAGCTCGTTGAGCTTCGCCTTGACCTCGTCGATCGACTTCGAACCAAAGTTGCGGATATCCATCAGGTCGGCTTCGCTGCGAGCAACGAGCTCACCGACGGTGTGGATGCCTTCGCGCTTGAGGCAGTTGTAGGAGCGCACGGTCAGGTCGAGATCTTCGATCGCCAGCGCCAGGTCGGCGGCCAGTGCCGCGTCCACAGGCGAGGGCCCGATCTCGATGCCTTCAGCTTCGACGTTGAGCTCTCGAGCCAGGCCGAAGAGTTCGACCAGGGTCTTGCCCGCAGATGCGATGGCATCGCGCGGGGTCATCGAGGGCTTAGTTTCGACGTCGAGGACCAGACGGTCGAAGTCGGTGCGCTGTTCGACACGCGTGGCTTCGACCTTGTAGGTGACCTTGAGAACCGGGGAGTAGATCGAATCGACCGGGATCCGGCCGATCTCTGCATCCGCGTTCTTGTTCTGAGCGCTCGAAACATATCCGCGTCCGCGTTCGATGGTCAGTTCCATGTCCAGACGACCCTCACCATTCAGCGTGGCGATGTGCAGGTCCGGATTGTGGATCTCGACCCCGGCAGGAGCAGAGACATCGGCAGCGGTCACGGTGCCAGGTCCCTGCTTGCGCAGGTAGGCGACGACCGGTTCGTCGAATTCGGACGATACGACCAGGGACTTCAGGTTGAGGATGAACTCGGTGACATCCTCTTTGACTCCCGGCACGGTGCTGAACTCGTGGAGCACTCCGTCGATCCGGATGGACGTGACGGCGGCACCAGGGATCGAGGACAGCAGGGTCCGGCGAAGCGAGTTGCCGAGGGTGTAGCCGAATCCGGGCTCGAGTGGTTCGATGGCGAACCGTGAGCGGTTATCGGAGACGACTTCTTCCGTGAGCGTTGGGCGCTGTGCAATGAGCACGTGGGCTTCCTTTCAGCGAACATCCGCTATATGACGTTCGCACTGCACGTCATGGCCGTGGGGCCATGAAGAACGGTTCGGGTTATCTGGGAATCCGTTCTGCGACCGATGTCGGGCTCGTGCCCGTCATCCGTTGCAGTTCCACGGAAGGATCAGCCGCGGCGGCGCTTGGGGGGACGGCAGCCGTTGAACGGAACGGGGGTGACATCCTGGATGGTTCCCAGTTCCAGGCCGGCGGCCTGCAGCGAACGGATAGCCGTCTCGCGGCCCGAGCCCGGTCCCTTGACGAACACGTCGACCTTCTTCAGGCCGTGTTCCTGCGCCCGACGAGCAGCCGATTCGGCAGCCATCTGAGCGGCGTACGGGGTCGACTTGCGCGAACCCTTGAAGCCGATCTCACCTGAGGAGGCCCAGGAGATGACAGCACCGGTCGGATCGGTGATCGACACGATGGTGTTGTTGAAGGTTGATTTGATGTGAGCCTGGCCGGCAACGATATTCTTCTTCAGCTTGCGGCGAGGCTTGCGCACTGTAGCGGCGCGTGACTTGGGAGGCATATGTCCTACTCCTGATCGAGGTGGTTGGGTCTGGCCAACCGGGTGAGCGAGTTACTTCTTCTTACCGGCCACGGTGCGCTTGGGTCCCTTGCGGGTACGCGCATTCGTCTTGGTCCGCTGACCGCGAACCGGCAGACCGCGGCGGTGACGCAGGCCTTCATAGCTTCCGATTTCGACCTTGCGGCGGATATCGGCGGCCACCTCACGACGGAGGTCACCCTCAACCTGGAATGTGCCCTCGATGTAGTCACGCAGCTGGACGAGCTCTGCGTCGCTCAAGTCCTTCACACGGGTCTCAGGGCTGATTCCCGTTTCGGTCAGGGTCTGGCGCGCACGGGTGCGGCCCACACCATAGATGTAAGTCAAGGCGACTTCCACGCGCTTTTCACGCGGGATGTCGACTCCGGCAAGTCGTGCCATGGGTACTGTCTCCTGTTGTTGGTTCGGAGGTGCTGATGCAAACCTGTCCCTGGTCTCCCAGGGTCTCCGGCCCCCGACCGGAGGTATCGTCCTGTGCTCGTTGCCCGGAAGCTCTCACTTCCGATGGATCCGAACGCAGATGGCGAGGTTTGCGCGGGTGTGGTGCTGCTGAAGCCCCTCTTCAGAGGAGCCTCGATCTGCTCAGAACGAGCTGCTCAGCCCTGGCGCTGCTTGTGGCGCGGGTTGGAGCAGATGACGATGACCCGGCCGTGACGGCGGGTGATCTGGCAGTTCTCGCAGATCTTCTTGACGCTGGGCTTAACCTTCATCGTTTTTCCTTCTTTCGGTCCCTGCCCGGCAGGGCAGGACGCGAATGATCGAAGATCCTTACTTGTAGCGGTAAACGATTCGTCCGCGCGAGAGATCGTATGGAGACAGCTCCACGATGACCCGGTCCTCGGGAAGGATGCGGATATAGTGCTGACGCATCTTTCCGGAGATGTGTGCGAGCACCTTGTGCCCGTTGCTCAGCTCAACCCGAAACGATGCGTTCGGAAGAGCCTCGACAACGGTGCCTTCGATCTCAATGACCCCTTCTTTTTTGGCCATATCGTTCGCTAACCTCGTATTCCCGCGAAACCATCGCGTTCGACGTAATCGTGTATCACCGACTCAATGCCGGTGACCCCTCGGCCTGCAGTCCTCGTCACCACATGAAAAGAAGTGGATGGCAGAAGCCGCCCACATCTGAAAAAGGATGAGTTGAATGAGAACAGACCAATCATCAACCCTACACTACGGAGAAAGAATCTTCCACACGGTGTTCGCTTCTGGGCGTGAAGTCCCTTACAATCCCATCCTCGCCGAGGCGGTCCACCTTTCCCGTGACCCCTGACGTCGATCGGACCCCACCGCCGCCGCCCCGACTGCTAGCGTGAGAACCGCACCCGACGCAGTCCCCGAAGAGGAGTACAGAGATGTCCGATTTCGATGCCATCACCGAAGAATCCCTGGTGTCGAAGGGCGGCCGCAAATGGTCGTCCTTCCCCGGTTCCATCGGCGCCTTCATCGCCGAGATGGACTTCGGCGTCGCTCCAGCAGTGCGCCAGTCGCTGCAGACCATCGATGACCGCGACCTCTACGGCTACGCTCCGGCCGATCTGGTCGCCGACCTGAGAACTGCGACCTCGAGCTTCTGCTCCGAGCACTACGGCTGGCGGATCCCCGTGGGCCACATCGAACCGGCCAGCGATGTGCTGGCCGCATTCCTCGGCGTGCTCACCCACCTCACCCCGGCCGACACTCCGATCGTGCTGCCGACGCCGGCCTATATGCCCTTCTTCGACGTCGCACGCGTGACCGGACGCGAACTCATCGAGGTTCCGATGCTGCGGTCGGAGACCGGCTGGTCCCTCGACCTCGACGCCATCGCCTCCGCTCTGACCCACGGCGCGACGTTCGTCCTGTGCAATCCGCACAATCCGATCGGCAAGGTCTACACCGAGGCCGAGATGCTCGCCCTCACGGAGGTCGTCGAGGAGGCCGGAGCTCGCGTGTTCTCCGACGAGATCCATGCCCCAGTCATCTATGCCCCCGCGCGGCACATCCCGTATGCCACCCTCACCGAGGCGACCGCGGCCCACACCGCCACCGCGACGGCCGCGTCGAAGGCCTTCAACATCCCCGGCCTCAAATGCGCCCAGCTCATCCTCACCTCCCCCGCCGACCGTGACGTCTGGTCGAAGAAGGGACAGTTCGTCTCCGGAGCGGCCTCGAACCCGGGAATCCTGGCGACCACCGCTGCTTACACCTGTGCGAACGACTGGCTGAGCGAGGTCAACGGCTATCTCAAGGGCAATCGCGATCACTTCACCGATCTCGTCGGCTCGCTGCTGCCGGGCGCCGTCTATATCGAGCCCGAAGGCACATATCTGGCGTGGTTGGACCTGCGGGGCTACGGCTTCGAGTCGGGCCTGTCCGATCACATCCGTTCCCGCGCCGAGGTGGCCGTGACCGAGGGACGACTGTGCGGTGAGGTCGGAGCCGGTCACATCCGGTTCAACTTCGCACTCCCCCGCCCTCTGCTCACCGAGGCGGTCGAGAGGATCGCCCGAATCCTCTGACGTCCATTCCCGTCCGCTGCCACCCTGCGGCTCAGTGCTCGGGCAGCCATTCGATGAGGTCGAAGGATGAGCTGGCTGCCGCGCACTCGCGGATCTGCTGATCGAAGCGCAGGTAGAATTCGAGGTTGCATTGCTGCATCAGGTCGCGGAACCGCAGGGCCGGCTGCCTGCCGGTCACGAGGTCTTCGGGCAGCAGCGGGTGGGTCATGACGGCACGGGCGACGTCGTAGTACAGATCGAAGAAGCCTCCCAGGCTCAGCCCGGCGCATCCGGTGCCCGGCGCTGATCCGCCCGAACTCAGTGCCCTCATGCGCTCCTCCAGAGGAGCAGCTGGGCGAAGGCGGCGTCGAGTTCGAATGCCCGAGCCGTCATCCTGCGTGCCGCCGCGATGGAGTCGGGTGTCAGCACTCCCGCCTCAGACCAGCCGGGCCCGGGGATCTCGGGCAGCCGCGCCAGGAGCTGAGTGGACCGGTCTGCGAAGCCGATGAGGATTCCCGGTCGGAGCTGCCTGAAGCCGAGGCTCCGGGAGATGTACTGCAGTCGGTCGCGCAGACCACGCTCGGCCTCCGGAACCGAATACACAATCGTGTGGAGGTGTCCCCCCATAGTCGGGAAAGACATGGTCCCCGGCGATGTCGCCGAAGTCTGAGAGGATGTGCTCGCTCAGGCGGTAGACGGAGACCCGCCCGGCCCGCTCACTGCTGATGATGCCGCGTCGGACCATCCGCACGAGCTGGTTGTGCACGCTCGAGGACGAATATCCGTGCTCGCGCAGCACGCTGACGATGACAGGACCCGGCAGTCCGCTCGCCTGCAGACACCCGAAAACGGAGATCACATCGAAGGCGATCCGAGTCATCCGATAGCGATCACCCACATCTGTCCGACGTTTCGGGACATCGTGGACACTCGCCATGGCCTGATCCTACCGTGAGGACACAAGGAACGGTGCCGACAGGACCGAGATCGCAGCGAAGCGACGAAGGAGCCCCGACATGGATGACGAGAAGCACACAATAGATCAGCGCGCGTATCAGATGTCCCGGACATCGGGACTGCTGGCGGGGGCCATCACGGCCTTCATCGCCTTCTGCGCCTTCCAGATCTTCGGATTCACCATCGCCGAGACCGCGACGTGGATGTTCGCACTCGCGCTGATGGCGGCATCCGGAACTTTCGCCGCAGTCTACTTCGTCGGCAGGTCGGCCCTGCGAAAGCAGATACCGGCGACCTGAGTTCTCCCCTCAGGCACTTCCCCCGGGTTCTCCCCTCAGGCACCCTTCGGAGGCATCGGAGTGATTCCGAACGGCGCCAGCCCGGCCGCTCCCCCATCGACGGCTGTGAGCACCCAGACTCCCCCATCATGGCGAGCCACGCTGTGTTCCCAGTGGCTCGCCCGTGAGCCATCTGCCGTCACGACCGTCCAGTCGTCGGCGAGTGTGCGGGTGTCCGCACCGCCGGTGGTGAGCATCGGCTCGATCGCCAGGCACATTCCGGGCTTGATCTTCGGGCCGTTCGACCGCGCACGGTAGTTGAGCACCTCGGGTGCCATATGCATGGAGGTGCCGATGCCGTGGCCGGTGAATTCCTCGACGAGGCCCAGATGCGGGAACGCCTCGGTGACGAAGTCATCGATGGCATCTCCGATGTCGCTGACCTTTGTGCCGCTCGCGAATGCGGCGATGCCGGCCCACATGGCCGCCTCGGTGGCAGATGACAGCTCACGGTCGGCAGCAGTGCCTGCTTCGTCGCCGCCGACGACCGTCGTCAGCGCCGAGTCCCCATGGAAGCCTTCGACGATGGCGCCGCCGTCGATCGAGACGATATCGCCGGCTTCGAGCACACGTGGTCCCGGGATGCCGTGGACGATCTCCTCGTTCACGGAGACGCACACGACCGCGGGGAATCCTTGATAGCCCTTGAAGTTCGAGCGGGCTCCGGCGGAGTCGATGACGGCTTCGGCGGCGGCGTCGACTTCAGCGGTGGTGGCCCCGGGAACGGCCGCGGACCGGGCCGCTGAGAGCACTTGAGAGGTCAGCTGCCCGGCCCGGTGCATGAGCTCAAGCTCCGCAGGAGTCTTCAGCTCGATACGAGGTCCGAAGATCATCGAATAGTCGACAGAATGCGTTCGGTGATGTCGTCGACCTCGCCGAGACCGTCGACCTGGCGCAGCAGCCCGCGGCTGCGGTAGATGTCGGTCAGCGGCTGCGTCTGCTCTTCGTAGACGTCGAGGCGGTGGCGGATGACGTCTTCGCTGTCATCGCTGCGGCCCTCGGTCTGAGCACGGGCGAGCAGACGGGCTACGACCTCGTCGGTGTCGGCCGTGAGTTCGACGACGTGTTCGACGGCCTTGTCCTCGGCCGCGAGGATCCGGTCGAGCTCATCGACCTGGGCGCTGGTGCGGGGGTATCCGTCGAGAAGGAAGCCTTCGGCAGCATCATCCTGTGCCAGACGGTCGGCGACCATCGAGTTCGTGACCTCGTCGGGCACGTATTCGCCGGCATCCATATAGCGTTTGGCCAGCTTGCCCAGCTCGGTCTCGCCCTTCACATTGGCCCGGAAGATGTCTCCGGTCGAGATGGCCGGGACGCCGAGCGCCTCGGACAGGCGTGCGGCCTGGGTGCCCTTGCCGGCGCCGGGAGGGCCGATCAGGATGATGCGTGAACTCATAAGGTGTCCTTCCAGTGGGATGTCCGCTGAACGTCAGCGTCCGGTCGAATCAGCGCAGCAGCCCCTCATAGTGGCGCTGCTGCATCTGCGCGTCGATCTGCTTGACCGTCTCGAGGCCGACGCCGACGACGATCAGCAGCGAGGTGCCGCCGAACGGGAAGTTCTGGTTCGCGTTGATGAGCACCAGCGCGATCAGCGGGATGAGGGCGACGAAGGCGAGGTAGAGCGAGCCGGGGAAGTTGATGCGGCTGAGCACGTAGCTCAGGTATTCGGCGGTCGGGCGACCGGCCCGGATGCCGGGGATGAAGCCGCCGTACTTCTTCATATTGTCCGCAACCTCTTCAGGGTTGAAGGTGATGGCGACGTAGAAGTAGGCGAAGAAGATCGTCAGCAGCGCGTACACGGTGATGTAGATCGGGTGATCACCGCGGGTGAAGTAGGTGTTGATCCATTCGACCCATTGGGACTCCGGGTCGAAGAACTGCGAGACCAGGCTCGGCAGGTAGAGCACCGAAGAGGCGAAGATGACGGGGATGACACCGGCCATATTCACCTTGATCGGGATATAGGTCGAGGTCCCGCCGAACATGCGACGGCCCACCATGCGCTTGGCGTACTGGACGGGCACCCGGCGCTGCGACTGCTCGACGAAGACGACGAGGGCGACGAGGACGAGTCCGACGGCCATGACGATGAGGAAGATGTCGACGCCCTGCTCGCGGAAGATCGCGCCGAGCGAGGACGGGAACGCGGATGCGACGGAGGTGAAGATGAGCAGCGACATACCGTTGCCCACACCGTGTTCGGTGATCTGCTCGCCCAGCCACATGATCAGGCCTGTGCCTGCAGTGAGAGTGAGGACGAGGACTGCGATGCCCCACCAGGTGTCATTGGCGATGAGGTCCTGGCAGCCCTCGACGTTGCCGAACAGTGCGCCGGAGCGGACGGTCGCCACGAGGGTCGTCGAGTTCAGGATCGCGAGGCCGATGGTGAGGTAGCGGGTGTACTGAGTCAGCTTCGCCTGACCGGATGCGCCTTCCTTGTGGAGGGCTTCGAAGCGCGGAATGACCACGCGCAGGAGCTGGACGATGATGCTCGCGGTGATGTAGGGCATGATGCCCAGGGCGAAGATCGACAGCTGCAGCAGCGCGCCGCCGCTGAAGAGGTTGATCATGGCGAATCCGCCCTCGTTGAGCTGAGGCGAAGCCACGCATTCCTGCACCTTGGTGTAATCGATGCCAGGCGAAGGAATGAACGAGCCGAGTCGGAAGATGACAAGAATGCCCAGGGTGAAGAGGAGTTTCTTCCTCAAGTCGGGCGTTCTGAAGGCCCTCCGGATTGCGCCGATCAAGCGTCCTCCTCGTTGGGGGATGAAAAGTCAGAGTCGTGGTCGCGACCTGGCGAATGAGACAAATACCTGCAAAAGACTATCAGGGTATGCCCTCCAGGCCGAAACCGGCGAAGCCCCGTTCAGGCTCGTCTCAGGCAGTGATCCGGGAGGCATCCGAGTGGCCTCCGGCAGGTTCCCAGCCTGTCTCCGTCCTGGTTCCGGGGAGGCAGAAGGGGGCGGTCACCGAAGTGACCGCCCCCTTACCAGCGTTGAAGCCGGGAAACCGTTCCGAGTGGAACGGATCAGGCCTCGTTGGCGCTTCCGCCTGCAGCCTTGATCTTCTCGGCCGCGGAGCCGGAGAACTTGTCTGCAGTGATGTTCAGGGCCACGGTGATCTCACCGGTGCCGAGAACCTTGACGGGCTGCTTTGCGCGCACAGCGCCCTTCTCCACGAGATCGGCGACGGTGACGTCTCCGCCCTCGGGGAACAGGCTGGACAGCTTGTCGAGGTTGACAACCTGGAACTCCACCTTGGCGGGGTTCTTGAACCCACGCAGCTTCGGCAGACGCATGTGCATCGGGGTCTGGCCGCCCTCGAAGCCGTGCGGAACCTGGTAACGGGCCTTCGTGCCCTTGGTTCCGCGTCCGGCGGTCTTGCCCTTCGAAGCCTCACCACGACCGACGCGGGTCTTGGAGGTCTTGGCTCCGGGGGCAGGGCGCAGATCGTGCAGCTTCAGCGAGTCGTTGTTCGACATATCAATCGACCTCTTCCACAGTCACGATGTGGCGGACAGTGTTGACCATTCCCCGGATCTCGGGGCGGTCTTCCTGCACCACAACGTCGTTGGTCCGCTTGAGACCGAGCGAACGCAGCGTGTCACGCTGGCTCTGACGGTATCCGATTGCGGACTTGCGCTGAGTAATCTTGAGCTTTGCCATCAGGACTTCGCCCCACTTTCAGCAGCTGCCCGCAGCAGTGCGTGCGGAGCAACCTCGTCGACGGGCAGGCCACGGCGAGCCGCGACCTCTTCCGGACGCTCGAGGCCCTTCAGCGCGGCGATCGCAGCGTGCACGATGTTGATCGCGTTCGCCGAACCCAACGACTTGGACAGAACGTCCTGGACACCTGCCGCATCGAGGACCGCACGAACGGGTCCACCGGCGATGACACCGGTACCAGGAGCAGCCGGACGCAGCAGGACGACGCCTGCGGCTTCCTCTCCCTGGATCGGGTGCGGAATGGTCTTCTGGATGCGGGGAACGCGGAAGAAGTTCTTCTTCGCTTCCTCGACACCCTTGGCGATGGCGGCAGGAACTTCCTTTGCCTTGCCATAGCCCATGCCGACCATGCCGTCGCCGTCTCCGACCACGACGAGAGCCGTGAAGGAGAACCGACGTCCGCCCTTGACGACCTTCGACACGCGGTTGATCGTGATGACGTGTTCGATGAACTGGTTCTTGTCTTCACGGTCGTTGCGACCGCCGCGTCCACGGCCTTCGCCGCGTCCGCGACCCTGACCGCCCTGTCCACCCTGGCCGCGGCCACGGGAGGAACGGTCACCGCTGTTGTCGGTGCGGGTCTCAGCAGCTGGCTGCTGTTCGTTGTTCTCTTCAGTGCTCATAGGGCCAATCCTCCTTCACGGGCACCTTCGGCGATTGCCTGCACACGGCCGTGGTAGGCGTTGCCTCCACGGTCGAAGACGACGGCTTCGATTCCGGCGTCCTTGGCGCGCTGAGCAACCAGCTCGCCCACCTTGCGGGCTTTGCCGGTCTTATCGCCTTCGAATGTCCGCAGGTCGGCTTCCATGGTGGAGGCCGAGACCAGGGTCTTGCCGACGGTGTCGTCGATGACCTGGACGAAGACGTGGCGCGTGGAGCGAGTCACTGAGAGGCGAGGGCGCTCGGCCGTGCCGCTGACATGCTTGCGCAGTCGAGCGTGACGACGCTTGCGAGCAGCTGCCCTGCCTTTGCCGTAGCTTTCCTTCTTGCCAAAGGCCATCTTTACTTACCAGCCTTTCCGACCTTGCGACGGACGATTTCGCCGGCGTAGCGCACACCCTTGCCCTTGTAAGGCTCGGGCTTGCGCAGCTTCCGGATGTTCGCAGCGGTCTCACCGACGAGCTGCTTGTCGATTCCATGGACAGCGACCTTGGTCTGACCGTCGACGCTGAAGGAGATGCCCTCCGGCGGTTCGACGACGATCGGGTGGCTGTAGCCGAGGGCGAACTCGAGGTTCGATCCCTTGGCCAGGACACGGTAACCGGTTCCGACGATCTCGAGGGCCTTGGAGTAGCCTTCGGTCACACCGACGATCATGTTGTTGATGAGCGTGCGGGACAGTCCGTGCAGCGAACGCGATTCGCGCTCTTCGTCCGGACGGACCACTGTGATGACACCGTCTTCAAGCGATACGGTGATCGGCTCGGCGATGGTGACGGACAGCTCGCCCTTAGGTCCCTTGACGGCGACATCCTGGCCGTCGACCTTGACCTCGACGCCGCTGGGAACGGAGATCGGGTTCTTGCCAATACGTGACATGTTCTTCTCTCCTTCCTTTACCAGACGTAGGCGAGGACTTCCCCACCCACACCCTTCTTGGCGGCCTGACGGTCCGTCAGGAGGCCTGACGAGGTCGACAGGATGGCGATGCCGAGGCCGCCGAGAACCTTGGGCAGGTTCGTGGACTTCGCGTAGACGCGCAGTCCCGGCTTGGAGACTCGGCGCAGGCCGGCGATCGAACGTTCCCGGTTGGGTCCGAACTTCAGGTCCAGGAGCAGCGTCTTGCCGACCTCGGCGTCTTCGACGCTCCAGCCAGTGATGTAGCCCTCGGTCTTGAGGATCTCGGCGATGTTCGACTTGAGCTTCGAGAACGGCATGCTGACGTCCTCGTGATAAGCCGAGTTGGCGTTGCGCAGACGCGTAAGCATATCTGCGACTGGATCAGTCATTGTCATTTGGGCACTTGCCCTTCCTCGTTACGGTTTCCGCCCACGTACTGTGCTTGGACCTGCAACGTAGCGATTATTTTTGCTTGAACGGGAACCCGAGGTGACGCAGCAGTGCACGTCCCTCGTCATCGGTTGCCGCGGTGGTGACGACGGTGATATCCATACCGCGGACGCGGTCGATCCGGTCCTGATCGATCTCGTGGAACATGGACTGCTCCGTGAGACCGAAGGTGTAGTTACCGTTTCCGTCGAACTGACGATCCGAGAGTCCGCGGAAGTCGCGGATACGCGGCAGTGCCAAAGAGATGACGCGGTCGATGAACTCCCACATCCGTGCTCCACGCATGGTGACGTGAGCGCCGATAGGCTGACCTTCGCGCAGTTTGAACTGTGCGATGGACTTCCGAGCGCGGGTCACGACGGGCTTCTGACCGGTGATCAGAGTCAGGTCGTTGATCGCGCCTTCGATCATCTTGGAATCGCGTGCTGCGTCACCCACACCCATGTTCACGACGACCTTGGTCAGTCCGGGAACCTGCATGGGGTTGGCGTAGTTGAACTCTTCCTGCAGCTTCGCAACGATCTCTTCGCGGTAAATCTGCTTGAGACGCGGTGCGGGACGGCTGGTGGTTGTTTCCGTCATCAGATCTCCTCCCCGGTGCGACGCGAGACGCGAACCCGGACAGTCTTGGTGCGACCGTCGCGTTCGACGCTCTCCTCGCGGTATCCGACGCGGGTGGGCTTGTTGTCCTTGGGATCAACGAGCGCCACGTTGGACACGTGGATGGGGGCTTCGTGGGTCTCACGGCCACCAGCGGTGCCGCCGGCCTGAGTCTGCGTAGCCTTCTTGTGCTTGATCACGCGGTTGACGCCCTCAACGAGGACGCGGTTGCGTTCGGGGTAGACGGCAAGGACCTTGCCCTGCTTCCCACGATCGCCACCACGTGACTGCCGAGCGCCGGCGATGACCTGGACGAGGTCGCCCTTCTTGATCTTGAGCTTGTTCGCCATGCTCACAACACCTCCGGTGCCAGGGAGACGATCTTCATGAACTTCTTGTCGCGGAGTTCGCGTCCCACGGGTCCGAAGATACGGGTACCGCGTGGTTCCTCATCGTTCTTGAGGATGACAGCAGCATTCTCGTCGAACTTGATGTAGGAACCGTCGGGACGACGACGTTCCTTGGCAGTGCGAACGATGACGGCCTTGACGACGTCACCCTTCTTCACATTGCCGCCCGGGATTGCATCCTTGACGGTTGCCACGATGGTGTCACCGATCGAGGCGTAGCGCCGACCGGAGCCACCCAGGATCCTGATTGCCAGGATCTGCTTGGCGCCAGTGTTGTCGGCGACTTTGAGTCGCGACTCTTGCTGAATCACTATTCTCTCCTGTCGTCGCGCTGGTTCTCACGCCTGAGCGCGAGCCTTGCGGAACGGATTCATTGACATTTCACCCCGTTCCCGGTAGCCGCCCGCGGCCTCCGAGAGGCCGCGGGCGGGACCGGGTGGGTGGGGTGGCGTTGACTACTTGGCGCGTTCGATGATCTCGACGAGCCGCCAACGCTTCGCGGCCGAAAGGGGCCGCGTCTCGGCCACGAGGACGAGGTCGCCGATACCGGCGGTGTTCTCTTCGTCGTGAACCTTGTACTTGACCGACTGGCGCATGACCTTGCCGTAGAGGCGGTGCTTCATGCGCTCCTCGACCTCGACGACGATGGTCTTGTCCATCTTGTCGGATACTACGTAACCACGTGCGGTCTTGCGGGAGTTGCGTTCCGCAGCAGTGGCCTCGGTGTTCGTGGTCTCCGCCATCACTTGCTCTCTTCCTTGGCATCAGCGGGGTTCGGACGGATGTCCAGCTCCCGTTCGTTGAGCACGGTGTAGATACGAGCGATGTCGCGACGCACGGCCTTGAGGCGACCGTGGCTCTCCAGCTGACCGGTGGCCGACTGGAAACGCAGGTTGAACAGCTCGGCCTTGGCCTTCTTGAGCTCTTCTTGCAGACGCTCGTTGTCGTAACCGTCCAGCGCGTCGATGGAAAGGTTCTTCGAACCGATAGCCATTCTCACTCACCACCTTCGCGGGCCACGATACGGGCCTTCAGCGGAAGCTTGTGGATCGCCAGGCGCAGGGCCTCGCGAGCAACTTCCTCGGACACACCGCCGAGTTCGAACATGACTCGACCGGGTTTGACATTGGCGATCCACCACTCCGGCGAACCCTTACCGGAACCCATGCGGGTTTCGGCAGGCTTCTTCGTCAATGGGTGATCAGGGTAGATGTTGATCCACACCTTGCCGCCGCGCTTGATGTAGCGAGTCATGGCAATACGTGCGGCCTCGATCTGACGGTTGGTGACATAAGCCGGCTCGAGAGCCTGGATGCCGTAGTCACCGAAGGACACCGTCGTGCCTCCCTTGGCGGCGCCGCCCCGGTTGGGGTGATGCTGCTTGCGGAATTTCACTCGACGAGGGATCAGCATATCTCAGCCCTCCGATCCGGCCTCAGCCGCGGGGGCTTCAGCACTGTTCTCAGTATTACGGGCCTGGTCGCCTCGGCGCGGTGCGCCTTCCTGACCACGTCCGCGGCCTCCACGACCGCGCCCACGGCCACGCGGGCCACGAGCAGCAGGAGCCTTGGCCTGCTCGGCGGCAAGCTCCTTGTCGGTCATGTCGCCCTTGTAGATCCACACCTTGACGCCGATGCGTCCGAAAGTGGTGTGGGCTTCGTGAACGCCGAAGTCGATGTTCGCGCGCAGGGTGTGCAGCGGCACACGACCTTCGCGGTAGAACTCGGACCGGCTCATCTCAGCTCCGCCGAGGCGGCCCGAGCACTGCACACGGATGCCCTTGGCACCTGCGCGCTGGGCGCTCTGGATGGCCTTGCGCATCGCACGGCGGAAGGCCACACGGCTGGCGAGCTGCTCGGCAACTCCCTGAGCGACGAGCTGTGCGTCGACCTCGGGGTTCTTCACCTCAAGGATGTTGAGCTGAATCTGCTTGCCGGTGAGCTTTTCGAGCTGACCGCGGATGCGGTCTGCTTCGGCTCCGCGACGACCGATGACGATGCCCGGGCGTGCGGTGTGGATGTCGACGCGGACACGGTCACGCGTGCGCTCGATGTTGACCTTCGAGATGCCGGCCCGTTCGAGGCCGGTATTCATCATCTGGCGGATCTTGACATCTTCGAGCACGTAGTCCTTGTAGCGCTGCCCCGGCTTGGTCGAGTCAGCGAACCACTTTGACTTGTGATCCGTGGTGATTCCGAGTCGGAATCCGTTCGGATTGATCTTCTGGCCCATTAACGGTTCCCCTTCCGGCTCTTGCGCTGAGGCAGGTCGTCACCGCTGGCCAGGACCACTGTCACGTGGCTGGTGCGCTTCTCGATGCGAAAAGCGCGACCCTGGGCACGCGGACGGAACCGCTTCATGGTCGGCCCCTCATCCACGAAGGCTTCGGAGATGACCAGTTCGTTCTCATCGAACGCAACGCCTTCCTCGTCGGCCCGGACACGCGCATTGGCGATGCCGGAGGCCACGAGCTTGTAAATCGGATCTGATGCCGACTGTTCTGCAAACTTCAACACTGCAAGTGCTTCGGTCGCCTGCTGACCACGAATGAGGTCGATGACGCGCCGAGCCTTGCGAGGCGTAACGCGCAGGTACCGCGCCTTAGCCTTGGCTTCCATCGCTTCCTTCTCTCTTCTCTAGGATCGAAAGAGTGCCCCGCCTCAGCGGCGGCGCCCCTTGCGATCGTCCTTTTCGTGGCCACGGAACGTCCGTGTCGGTGCGAACTCGCCGAGCTTGTGTCCGACCATCGACTCAGTGATGAAGACGGGGACATGCTTGCGTCCGTCATGTACTGCGATGGTGTGTCCCAGGAAGTCCGGGACGATCATCGAGCGACGAGACCATGTTTTGATGACATTTTTGGTGTTCTTCTCGTTCTGACGAGCCACCTTCTGGAAGAGGTGTTCGTCGACGAAAGGACCCTTTTTGAGGCTACGAGGCATAAGTCAGTACTCCAATCAGCGCTTCTTGCCGGTCCGGCGACGGCGCACGATGTACTTGTCGCTCTCCTTGTTCGGCCGGCGTGTGCGGCCCTCCAACTGACCCCACGGGCTGACTGGGTGACGACCACCCGAAGTACGGCCCTCGCCACCACCATGCGGGTGGTCGATCGGGTTCATCACGACACCGCGGACGCCTGGGCGCTTGCCCTTCCAACGCATACGGCCTGCTTTGCCCCAGCTGATGTTCGACTGCTCGGCGTTGCCGACCTCGCCGATCGTCGCACGGCAGCGCGCATCGACGTTGCGGATTTCGCCCGAAGGCATCCGCAACTGTGCGAAACGGCCGTACTTCGCCACGAGCTGCACGGACGAGCCTGCAGAACGAGCGATCTTGGCACCGCCGCCGGGACGCATTTCAACTGCGTGCACCACGGTGCCAACCGGGATGTTGCGCAGGGCAAGGTTGTTGCCCGGCTTGATGTCTGCACCCGGACCGGCTTCCACCTGTGCACCCTGCTTGAGGTTCTGCGGGGCGATGATGTAGCGCTTCTCTCCGTCTGCATAGTGCAGCAGAGCGATGCGAGCCGTACGGTTCGGGTCATATTCGATGTGTGCGACCTTCGCCGGAACGCCATCTTTGTCATGGCGGCGGAAGTCGATGACACGGTATTGACGCTTGTGACCGCCACCCTGGTGGCGGGTGGTCACGCGTCCCTGGCTGTTGCGGCCGCCGCGCTTCGGCAGCGGGCGCAGAAGCGACTTCTCCGGTGTAGACCGGGTCACTTCGACGAAGTCGGCGACCGACGAGCCACGGCGGCCCGGGGTCGTCGGCTTGTGCTTACGGATTCCCATGAGTCTTGTCCTTCTTTGACGAAGGATCGCTTAGAGCGATCCACCGAAGATGTCGATCGATCCGTCCTTGAGAGCGACAATGGCACGCTTGGTGTCCTTGCGCTTTCCCCAACCGGTGCGGGTGCGGCGGCGCTTGCCCTGACGGTTCAGGGTGTTGACCTTGGCGACCTGCACATCGAAGATCGTTTCAATGGCTTGCTTGATCTCGGTTTTGTTCGAGTCCTGGTCGACGAGGAAGGTGTACTTGCCCTCGTCCATCAGGCTGTAGGTCTTCTCCGAGACGACCGGTGCGACGATGATGTCGCGCGGGTCCTTGAAGTTCAGACTCATGATGCGTCCTCCGATTTGCGGTTTCCGCTCAGGAACGCGCCAAGAGCTGCCTCAGTGAACACGATGTCATCGGCGAGCAGCACATCGTAGGTGTTGAGCTGATCGGAGGTGAGCACGTGAACGTGGGGCAGGTTGCGCACGCTCAGGTAGGTGAGCTCGTCGTCACGCTCGAGCACCACGAGAGTGTTCTTGCGCTCGGACAGGCCGGCCAGTGCGGCCTTCGCCTGCTTGGTCGACGGGGCGTCGCCGGTGACCAGGTTCTTCATCACGAAGACCTGATCGAGGCGTGCACGATCAGACAGGGCTCCGCGCAGAGCGGCGGCCTTCATCTTCTTGGGGGTCCGCTGCGAGTAGTCGCGTGGGACCGGTCCGTGCACGATACCGCCACCGTTGTACTGAGGAGCGCGGATCGAACCCTGACGGGCGTTGCCGGTTCCCTTCTGACGGTAGGGCTTGCGACCGCCGCCGCGAACCTCGGAGCGGGTCTTCGTCTTGTGCGTACCCTGACGGGCCGCAGCCAGCTGTGCAACGACGACCTGGTGGATCAGGGACACGTTGGTCGGCACGCCGAAGACCTCGGCGGGCAGATCAACGGAGCCGGCCTTGGCACCAGCGGCGTCGATGACGTCGACTGTCTTGACATCAGTCATTACGTTCAGGCCTCCTTCACGGCCGAGCGAACGAGGACGACTCCACCCTTGGGGCCGGGAACGGCACCCTTGATGAGCAGGAAGTTGTTCTCGTTGTCCACGGCGTGGATCGTGAGGTTCTGGGTGGTGTGCTTGACAGCGCCCATACGGCCGGCCATGCGCATACCCTTGAACACGCGACCAGGTGTCGCGGCTCCGCCGATCGAACCTGGCTTGCGGTGGTTGCGGTGCTGACCGTGGGAGGCACCGACACCGGCGAAGCCGTGACGCTTCATGACACCGGCGGTTCCCTTGCCCTTGGTCTTCGCGGTCACATCGACCTTGAGTCCGGCCTCGAACGCGTCGACGCCGAGTTCCTGGCCGAGCTCGTAGTCAGCAGCATCAGCAGTGCGCAGTTCGACGAGGTGACGGCGCGGGGTCACACCGGCCTTCTCGAAGTGGCCTGCGGTCGGCTTGTTGACCTTGCGAGGATCGATCTCGCCGAACGCGATCTGCACAGCGGGGTAACCATCGGTTTCCTCGTTGCGGACCTGAGTTACGACGTTGTTTCCGGTGGCCACAACGGTCACCGGCACGAGGTTGTTCTGCTCATCCCAGACCTGGGTCATGCCCAGCTTGGTTCCCAGAAGGCCCTTGACCTTGCGGGTGGTCGGGAGAGCGGATGAACGAGTGTTCGCCATTGCTGCCTCCCTTAGAGCTTGATCTCGATGTTGACGTCGTCAGCGAGGTCGAGACGCATCAGCGAGTCGACTGCCTTCGGCGTCGGGTCGACGATGTCGATCAGACGCTTGTGCGTGCGCATTTCGAAATGCTCACGGCTATCCTTGTACTTGTGCGGCGAACGGATGACGCAGTACACGTTCTTCTCCGTTGGCAACGGCACGGGGCCCACTACAGTCGCACCTGCGCGAGTGACGGTGTCCACGATCTTGCGTGCGGCACTGTCAATCACAGCGTGGTCGTACGACTTGAGCCGAATGCGGATCTTCTGTCCCGCCATGGCGTCGTCTCTTTCTTTAGTTGCTTCCGGCCATCAACTCGCAGAGCGTCTCGGACTCTCTGCCGTCTGCGCCGGCTGACCATGACCGACCCCCGAGGTCGGGCGTGTCGGCTGTTCCTGACGGAGAAATTCTCACTTCTCCGCCCAAGCACCGACGGCGCTTCTACTCATTGGCTGCTCGGTCCGAACCCGCATGGTGCAGATTCATCGATCCGATAGTGTTTCGGGCTGTTCGCGGTATCACTACCGCAGTGCAGGGGTCAACGCCCAAAACGCAACCTCACTATCTTGTCATAGTGCACTGAACCCGCGCAATTCCGGGAACGGTTCCTGTGATGGAACTCTCACGATCCGGGCGCGCCGGATTCGAGCGGGTCTCGCACCTGGTGCCCCAGCTCCCCCACCTGCATCATCCGGCCGGATGCCGACGCGTAACCCGCCCGGACATGCGGCAGGAGCCGCAGTTCCGAAGAACTGCGGCCCCTGCCTGGTGGTGCTCAGTGAGTCAGATCAGGCGTTGATCTTGGTGACTCGACCGGCGCCGACGGTGCGTCCGCCCTCGCGGATAGCGAAGCGGAGGCCGTCCTCCATGGCGATCGGCTGGATGAGCTCGACCGACATGTCGGTGTTGTCGCCGGGCATGACCATCTCGGTGCCCTCAGGCAGCGTGATGACGCCGGTGACGTCCGTGGTCCGGAAGTAGAACTGCGGACGGTAGTTCGAGTAGAACGGGTTGTGACGTCCGCCCTCGTCCTTGCTCAGGATGTAGACCTGGGCTTCGAACTTGGTGTGCGGGGTGATCGAACCCGGCTTCACGATGACCTGACCGCGCTCCACGTCCTCGCGCTTGGTACCGCGCAGGAGCAGACCGACGTTCTCACCTGCACGGGCATCCGGCAGGGTCTTGCGGAACATCTCGATGGCGGTGACGGTCGTCTTGGACGACTTCTCCTTGATGCCGACGATTTCGATTTCGTCGTTCGGCAGGAGGACGCCGCGCTCGACACGACCGGTGACGACGGTTCCACGACCGGTGATCGTGAAGACGTCCTCGACGGGCATGAGGAACGGCTTGTCGACGTCGCGCTCGGGCTCCGGAACGTTCTCATCGACAGCAGCCATGAGGTCCTGGACGCTCTTGACCCACTTCTCGTCGCCTTCCAGCGCCTTGAGAGCGGAGACCGCAATGACCGGAGCGTTGTCGCCGTCGAAGTCCTGGCTCGAGAGCAGGTCGCGAACCTCGAATTCGACGAGCTCGAGGAGCTCCTCGTCATCGACCATGTCGGACTTGTTCAGCGCGCACACGATGTAGGGAACGCCGACCTGACGCGCGAGCAGCACGTGCTCACGGGTCTGGGGCATCGGGCCGTCGGTGGCGGCAACGACGAGGATCGCACCGTCCATCTGAGCGGCACCGGTGATCATGTTCTTCACGTAGTCCGCGTGGCCCGGGGCATCGACGTGAGCGTAGTGACGCTTCTCCGTCTGGTACTCAACGTGCGAGACGTTGATCGTGATGCCGCGCTCCTTCTCCTCAGGTGCGTTGTCGACCTGGTCGAAGGCGCGCGCCTCGTTGAGATCCGGGTACTGATCCGCCAGGACCTTGGTGATCGCAGCGGTCAGGGTGGTCTTTCCGTGGTCAACGTGGCCGATGGTGCCGATGTTGACGTGCGGCTTAGTCCGTTCGAAACTAGCCTTTGCCACTGGGTTCCTCCTCGTGGTTGTCAAAAGATATGCGGTTCATATCTTAGACCTTTTGTTGGTTATCTTTCATTCCGGTGATCATGTTCTTGATCACCGGGGCGACCGGAATTCGGAGATTACTCTCCGCCGCGCACCTTCTGGATGATCTCCTCGGCAACAGCCTTCGGGACCTCCGCATAGCTGGAGAAAGTCATCGAGTACACCGCACGGCCCTGGGTCTTCGACCGCAGATCACCGATGTAGCCGAACATCTCCGAGAGCGGGACCACAGCCTTGACGACCTTCACACCGGAAGCATCGTCCATCGACTGAATCTGTCCACGCCGGGAATTCAGGTCGCCGATGACGTCACCCATGTATTCCTCAGGGGTACGCACCTCGACGTCCATGACCGGTTCGAGCAGAACCGGGTTCGCCCGCTGGACGGCCTCCTTGAAGACCATCGAACCGGCAATCTTGAATGCCATCTCCGAGGAGTCGACATCGTGGTAGGCGCCATCGACCAGGGTGGCCTTGACACCGACCATCGGGTAACCGGCCAGGGCACCGAGCTGCATGGCGTCCTGGATGCCGGCGTCGACGCTCGGAATGTACTCGCGCGGAACGCGTCCGCCCGTGATGGCATTCTCGAACTCGTAGATCGTATCGCCTTCGACCTCGAGAGGTTCGAAGGTGACTTGGACCTTCGCGAACTGTCCCGATCCACCCGTCTGCTTCTTGTGGGTGTAATCGTACTTCTCGACAGTGCGACGGATGGTCTCACGATAGGCGACCTGCGGCTTGCCGACGTTCGCCTCGACCTTGAACTCGCGACGCATGCGGTCGACGAGGATGTCGAGGTGGAGCTCGCCCATTCCGCGGATGACGGTCTGGCCGGTCTCCTCGTCAAGCTCGACCTGGTAGGTCGGGTCTTCCTTGACGAACTTCTGGATGGCCGAGGACAGCTTCTCCTGGTCGCTCTTGGTCTTCGGCTCGATGGCCACGGAGATCACAGGCTCCGGGAAGGTCATCGATTCGAGAGCGATCGGGTTCGCCGGGTCGCTGAGAGTATCGCCCGTCGTGGTCTCCTTGAGACCGATGAAGGCGTAGATGTGGCCGGCGAAAGCCTCTTCGACGGGGTTCTCCTTGTTGGAGTGCATCTGGAAGAGCTTGCCGACGCGTTCCTTCTTGCCCGAGGACGTGTTGAGCACCTGCTCACCGGACTTCACGTGACCGGAGTAGACGCGCACGTAGGTCAGCGATCCGAAGAACGGGTGGGAGGCGACCTTGAAGGCCAGAGCCGAGAAGGGCTCGTCCGTCGAAGGCTTGCGGGTCAGTTCCTCTTCGTCGTTGCTCGGGTTGTGGCCGATCATCGGCGGCACGTCGAGCGGCGAAGGGAGGTAGTCGATGACCGCGTTGAGCATGGGCTGCACGCCCTTGTTCTTGTAAGCGGAACCGCACATGACCGGGAAGGCCTCGGACTTGATGACGAGTTCACGGATACCGGCCTTGACGTCAGCGGTCGTGAGCTCTTCGCCCTCGAGGTACTTCTCCATGAGCTCTTCCGAACTCTCGGCGACGTCCTCGACGAGCTGCGCACGGTACTGAACAGCCTTCTCCTTGAGATCATCAGGGATCTCGATCTCGGTCATGTCCTGACCCATCTTGGACTCGTCGGGCCAGACGTAGGCCTTCATCTCAAGCAGGTCGACGACACCGGCGAATTCACTCTCGGCGCCGATCGGCAGCTGGATGACCAGCGGCTTCGCGCCGAGGCGCTCCTTGATGGTGTCGACGGTGAAGTAGAAGTCAGCACCGAGCTTGTCCATCTTGTTGACGAAGCAGACACGCGGAACGTCGTACTTGTCGGCCTGGCGCCACACGGTCTCGGACTGGGGCTCAACGCCCTCCTTGCCGTCGAACACAGCAACGGCACCGTCGAGGACGCGCAGGGAGCGCTCGACCTCGACCGTGAAGTCGACGTGACCGGGGGTGTCGATGATGTTGATCTGGTTGTCGTCCCAGTAGCAGGTCGTCGCGGCGGACGTAATCGTGATGCCGCGCTCCTTCTCCTGGTCCATCCAGTCCATGGTGCCGGCGCCGTCGTGGGTCTCGCCCATCTTGTAGTTGACGCCGGTGTAGAAGAGGATGCGTTCGGTCGTCGTTGTCTTACCGGCATCGATGTGGGCCATGATGCCGATATTACGGACCCTGTTCAGGTCGCTGAGCACGTCAAGTGCCACGGTGTCTCTCTCTCAATCGATGATTTGCTCGACTCCCCTGGGCTGCCGGCCGGCAGAACTCGCGCACGAGATCCGCCGACCAGAGCACAGGACAGACGATTACCAGCGGTAGTGGGCGAAGGCCTTGTTGGACTCGGCCATCTTGTGAGTGTCCTCGCGGCGCTTGACTGCTGCACCGAGACCGTTGCCGGCATCGAGGATCTCATTCATGAGTCGTTCGGTCATGGTCTTCTCACGACGCTGGCGGGAGTATCCCACGAGCCACCGCAGAGCCAGGGTGGTCGAACGAGCCGGACGAACATCGATCGGCACCTGGTAGGTCGCGCCGCCGACACGGCGGGAACGGACCTCGAGGGACGGACGGATGTTGTCGAGAGCCTTCTTCAGGTTGACAACGGGATCGTTGCCGTTCTTCTCGCGAGTGCCTTCGAGGGCACCGTAGACGATCCGCTCTGCGGTCGAGCGCTTGCCGTCGAGCAGGATCTTGTTGATCAGCTGCGTGACGAGCGGTGAGCTGAAGACCGGGTCAACGACGATCGGTCGCTTGGGTGCAGGACCTTTACGTGGCATTACTTCTTCTCCCTCTTCGCACCGTACTTGCTGCGGGCCTGCTGGCGACCCTTGACGCCCTGGGTGTCGAGCGAACCGCGGACGATCCGGTAGCGAACACCGGGCAGATCCTTGACGCGGCCACCGCGCACGAGCACGATCGAGTGCTCCTGCAGGTTGTGTCCCTCGCCCGGAATGTAGGCGGTCACCTCGATCTGGCTCGAAAGCTTGACACGAGCGACCTTGCGAAGAGCCGAGTTCGGCTTCTTGGGGGTAGTGGTGTACACACGGGTGCACACTCCACGACGCTGCGGGCTGCCCTTGAGGGCAGGAGCGTCCGATCCTGCTGTATTGACATGCCGTCCCTTGCGGACGAGCTGTTGGATAGTCGGCACTAAGCGTTCTCCATTTGCTTCTCGATAGACCTAATTCCCAATTTCGGCCACGACCGCAGTCGCCTCTGTGAACCGTGGGACATATCCGACCGGACACCGGGTGAAGCTCGGCTCCCGATGCCAGTAACCACGCGAGTCGTCGGCCCCTGCGCCCGGGTGTGTCGCAAGGACACGTAAGCGCAGCAACGACTTCTCGGCGGCCTGCAGCGTTGACTTCTCTCAGGGATTCCGGGCCTCACAGAACACCCGGCAGGATCAATCGACGACGCAGATAACACAATCAGTCGCCTACCAGAATATCTCTCCCGAGCACGTCTGGTCAAAATGGCGATCGTCGATCCTACCTCGCCCCGCTGCCGAAATCACGCGGCACGCCCTTTGCCTCGGAAATCACGGAACGGCGGCGCTCACCACGACCGCCTGCGAACTGCACTCGCGTGTCAGCCGCGCTTCCCTGAGTCCCGGTCGGCCGCCTCGGCGAGGACCCGCCGATGCTTTCCTTGACTGATTCAAAAGAAGCAGGCATTCTGGTGCTGTGAACGGGACGAAGCATGAACACGACGAAGACGCCGCCGCGGCTCTGCGGCAGACGTCGCTGCGCGTGACGAAACAGCGGGTCGCAGTGCTCGATGCCGTGCGGGACCATCCGCACGCGGACACCGAGACTGTCATCGGCTCCGTCCGCGAATCGCTGCCGGCGGTCTCCCACCAGGCCGTCTATGATTCGCTCCACACGCTCACCGAGGTGGGACTCGTCCGCTGCATCCAGCCTTCGGGCTCGGTGGCTCGGTACGAGCGTCGGATCGGTGACAACCATCATCATCTGGTGTGCCGATCGTGCAATCTCATCGTCGATGTCGACTGCACGATCGGGCAGGCTCCGTGCCTGACCCCGTCTCACGATGCCGGCTTCGTCATCGAACAGGCTGAAGTGACGTTCTGGGGTCTGTGCCCCGACTGTGCGCATGTCGGTGCGCAGACGACCGGCGGCGGTCAGCCCTCGGCCGTGTGATTCCCGGCTTCCGTTCACCACCACCCGTCTTCTCCCGAGGACACGAGTATGCCCTTTTAGCGAGGGTGGCCCATCCCGTCATCCGAGTCGTCGACCGCGGCTCGACTGTGAAAGGAACACAATGACCCAGACGACCACCGGCGGCTGCCCGGTCGCCCACACTTCCACGGAGCCGGCGACGGAGCCGGATTCCGACCAGCTGGTCAACCCCGTCCAGGGTGATGCCAACGCACAGTGGTGGCCCAACCGCCTCAACCTCAAGATCCTCGCCAAGGGCCAGCCGGCACGCGACCCCATGGATCCGGATTTCGATTACGACGCGGAGTTCAACAGCCTCGACTACTTCGCACTCAAGGCCGACATCGAAGCGCTGCAGAAGGAGAACCAGGAGTGGTGGTCTGCTGACTTCGGCAACTACGGCCCCTTCATGATCCGCATGGCCTGGCACTCGGCGGGCACCTACCGCGTCCAGGACGGCCGCGGCGGAGGCGGAGAGGGCCAGCAGCGCTTCGCTCCCCTGAACTCGTGGCCCGACAATGTCCTGCTGGACAAGGCGCGTCGCCTGCTGTGGCCGGTGAAGAAGAAGTACGGGAAGAAGATCTCCTGGGCCGATCTGTTCATCCTGGCCGGCAACGTCGCTCTCGAGCAGATGGGCTTCAAGCCCTTCGGCTTCGCCGGCGGTCGCGTCGACGTGTGGGAGCCCGACAACGATGTGTACTGGGGTTCGGAGAGCGAATGGCTGGGCACCGACAAGCGCTATGTCGGCAACGGTGAGCTGCAGAAGCCGCTGGCCGCGACCACCATGGGCCTCATCTACGTCAACCCCGAAGGTCCCGAGGGCGAACCCGACCCGCTGAAGTCGGCGGTCGAGATCCGTGAGACCTTCGCCCGGATGGCGATGAACGATGAGGAGACCGTCGCTCTCATCGCCGGCGGCCACACCTTCGGCAAGACCCATGGTGCGGCTCCCGAGTCGCACAAGAGCGCCGATCCCGAGGCGGCTCCCCTCGAAGAGCAGGGTCTGGGCTGGCGCAGCGACTTCGAATCCGGTCAGGGCAACCACACAGTCGGCAGCGGCATCGAGGTCACCTGGACCTACCACCCCACACGCTGGGACAACGAGTTCTTCCACATCCTCTTCGCCTACGAGTGGGAGGTCTTCGAGAATGAGGGCGGTCACGTGCAGTGGCGTCCCATCGACGGCGGCGGCGACGATATGGTGCCGATGGCCCAGGGCGCGGGACGTCGTGAACCCCGCATGCTCACGACCGATCTGGCCCTGCGCTTCGACCCGATCTACGGAGAGATCTCGCGTCGTTTCAAGGACGACCAGAGGGCCTTCGAGGATGCCTTCGCTCGCGCCTGGTTCAAGCTCACCCACCGTGATATGGGACCGGCCACGCGTTACCTCGGGCCCGAGGCGCCCACCGAGGAGCTCATCTGGCAGGATCCGGTTCCCGCGGGCACTCCGCTCGACGAAGCCGGACTCGCCGCCGTGAAGGCTGCTGTTCGCGATTCGGATCTGACCGTGTCCCAGCTGGTCTCGACCACATGGGCCGCTGCCTCCTCCCACCGTGTCTCGGATATGCGCGGCGGCATCAACGGCGGACGTCTCCGCCTCGAGCCGCAGCGCAGCTGGGACGTCAATGAACCGGCCGAGCTGGCGCAGGTGCTTCCCGTCCTCGAAGGCATCGCCGAGTCGACCGGTGCCTCATTCGCCGATGTGCTGGCCATTGCCGGTGCCGTCGGAGTCGAAACCGCGGCGAAGGCCGCTGGACATGAGGTCACCGTGCCGGTGTCCACCGGTCGTGGGGACGCCACTCAGGAACAGACCGATGTGCATTCCTTCGGCTTCCTCGAGCCGACTCATGACGGCTTCCGCAACTACCTCACCGAAGGACTTCCGCTCAAGGCCGAGTACCTGCTGCTCGACAAGGCCAGCCTGCTCGGGCTGACCCCGCCGGAGCTGACCGTGCTCATCGGCGGACTGCGCGTCCTCGGCGTCAACTACGGAGACTCCGAGCTCGGTGTCTTCACCGATCGTCCGGGCGAGCTGACGAACGACTTCTTCGTCAACCTCCTCGAACTCGGCAACGCGTGGAAGCCGGTCGGCGACTCGGAGACCGCCGAAGAGTACGAATGCTTCTCACCTGCCGGAGAGAAGCTGTGGACCGGCAGCCGCGTCGACCTGCTCTTCGGTGCGAACTCCGAACTGCGCGCCATCGCCGAGGTCTACGGATCCGATGACGCGAATGAGAAGTTCGTTGCCGATTTCGTCAAGGTCTGGACCAAGCTCATCGAGGCCGATCGCTACGATCTCAAGCGCTGATTCGGCTGATCCCCTCGGTGAGGTGACTCTTCGGCGCTCCCCCGCCGAGGCGGCACTCGGATGATCGCGAACGATGCCCCCACCGGAATCGGTGGGGGCATCGTCATATCCGGAGTCGTTCAGTCCTCTCTGCCCAGAACGGCGAATCCGGTGAAGATCTGGTCGAAATGGGTGACGCCTGCATTCCCGATCACCCCGGCCGAGGAGGTCCCGTTCTGGACACCGGGCACGCCGTTCGACTGACCGTTCGGCGCTCCTCCGTTCGACTGTCCTCCCGGCACTCCCGCGCCGTCGGATTGTCCGCCGGGCTGACCATCGTCGGAGTGTCCGCCGGGCTGGGTGCCGTTCCCGGTCTGCCCGCCCATTCCTCCCGGACCGTTCTGTCCTCCCTGCCCCTGGCTCGTTCCGGAGCTGTCCGCAACCATGACGGCCGATGCCCCGACCGCACCTCCGGCCAGTCCGCCGACGATGAACAGCGCGGAGCCTGCGAGTATCGCGGGGACGAGCGGTACACGGCGCTTCGGTTCGGCCGCGCCCGTGGTCGGCGAGCCGGATATCGGCTGCACCGGATTCTGCTCAAGAGGCCGGCCCAGTCCCTGATCGGGACCGTCAGTCGGGTGCTGGCTCGGGATCTGGTTGTGGTCGGTGCCGGGGCCCTGGTTGGGGTGGTGGTTCTCGGTCATGGAATCTCCTCTGGTTGACAGTGAGTCCACTGTCGGCCCCGCCGCTGTAGCCCATCCCAGCCGACGCTGTGGCCAGCCTGTGGCTTCTCAGCACCCTGCCGGTCATCAGTCTGATGAGCGCAGAGCCCATCCGTTCAGGCCGCGGGAAGCCGCATTTCGAAGACCGTGCCGTCGTCCGAGCTCGACATGGTGATGCTGCCGTGCATGAGCTCGACGAGGCCCGAGGCGATCGCCAGGCCCAGACCCGATGACCCGCCCTCGGCTCCTGCCTGACGCGACCGTGACGGGTCTCCGCGGACGAATCGGTCGAAGACCGTCTCCCGGATCTCCGGCGGGATGCCGGGGCCGTCGTCGCTGATGCGAATGGCCACGACATCACCGGGGATCTGTCCCGCCACCGCCTTCCGCACGGTCGCGGCTTCGACAGTCACCCGCGTTCCCGGAGGAGTGTGCACGCAGGCGTTCGTCAGCACGATCGACACGACACGCCGCACATGGTCGAGAGCACCACACACCTCGAGAGCCTCCGGCGGCACATCGAGGATCAGCGAATGGTCGGGATTGACCACATGGGCATCTTCGACGAGTTCGACCAGCACCGCCGACACATCGACCGTGTCTTCCTTCACCGGCTGCCTGCCGGCCTCCAGGCGGGCCAGGAGCAGCAGGTCATCGACCAAGGTGGACATCCGCATCGCACCGGAATCGATCTTCGCCAAGGAAGTGGTCACCTCGGTGGGCAGATCCTCACGGTACGGTCGGGTGAGGTCGGCCCACCCGCGGATCGTCGCGATCGGAGTGCGCAGCTCATGGGAGGCATCGGCGACGAAGCGGCGCATCTGCTCCGTGCCCCGGTAGCGCTCGTCGAGAGCGGTCCCGACGTGGTCGAGCATCCGATTGACCGCGGCTCCGACCTCGCCGACCTCGGTCCCGGGAACGGCGAGTTCCGCCGGTACCCGCAGCGCGAGCTCGGGTCTGCCGGCACTGAGCTCAAGGTCCGTGACGTCGCGGGCAGTGCGGGCGACGTCCCTGAGGTCGCGCAGCTGGCGGTGGATGATCACGGCCATGAGACCGGCGGTGATGAGGACGCCGATGAGGACGACGACCGCGGTCGTCCAGGCGGTGCGGTCCAACGCGGCGTCGACGCTGCCCTGCGGAACCCCATAGACGGTCCTCGCTCCGTCGTCTTCGAAGACCACGACCCGGTAGGCGCCGAACCCGGGCACGCGCACGGATTCGTGGCTGGTCTCGCTGACGCCGGGTTCGACGGCCAGGAGGGCTTCGATCGCGTCCGAGGACAGAGACCGGGGACGGGTCAGCCCCGCCTCGGCGATGAGCCCCTCTCCCCCGTTGCCGGAGTCGACGACGGCGAGTGCACCATCACCGACTCCCGGCTGGAAGAGGAATCGCAGAGCCGAATCGACCGCCGACGATGATTCGGTGCCCGGTCCCGCGCCGGGACCGGCACCGGGACCGTCGGTCCGCGCGTGCGAAGTCATCGAGGTCAGCTGCGCGTCGAGGTCGGACATCAGAGAGGTGCGCACGCTCAGCCACGAGGCGGCGCCGATTCCGGTGCCGACGAGCAGCAGCACGAGTCCGGCGAGGAGGATGAGCCTCGTCTGCAGCCGCCACCGTCGCAGTTTCACTGCTCCGCCCGCAGGATGTAGCCGGCCCCGCGCTTCGTGTGGAAGAGGTTCGGCAGGTCCGGGAACGGTGCGTCGATCTTCTTCCGCAGGTAGGACACGTAGAGCTCGACGATATTTCCGTTGCCGCCGAAGTCGTAGTCCCAGACCCGGTCGAGGATCTGCGCCTTCGACAGGACCGCCCGCGGGTTGCGCATGAACAGCAGCAGGACCTCGAATTCGCGAGCCGTGAGCTCGATCTGCCGGCCGGCACGAGTGACTTCATGCGAACGTTCGTCGAGTTCGAGGTCGCCGACTCGCAGCACATCCTCGTCGTCGTCCGGCCCCGCCGGCACGCTGCGCCGCAGACGGGCCTCGATCCGCGCGATGACCTCGTCGAGGTTGAACGGCTTCGTCACATAGTCGTCCCCGCCGAGGCGCAGGCCCGTGAGCCGGTCATCGACCTCGTCCCGAGCGGAGAGGAAGACCACCGGGGTGTCGATGCCCTCGCCCCTGATCTTTTCGATGACTGCGAAACCGTCGAGGTCGGGCAGCATGACATCGAGGACGATCGCGTCGAAGTGCTCGCTTCGGGCCACGGCCACCGCCTCACGGCCCGCGCCGACCGCCTCGGCGTCCCACCCGCGGACCCGGCAGGCCATGACGAGGAGCTCAGCGAGGTTCGCTTCGTCATCGACGATGAGGATGCGTGCCGGCGGGTTCTCTGTCGGAGTCATAGTACGATTATCCCTCTCAACCGGCACTGAGGTCGTAGAGCGTCGCTGAGTCGAGAGTCGTGGATTCGAAGTTCGCTTCCACCCAGGCTGCGATCTGCGCCGAGGAGGATCCGGAGTCCGCTCCTCCAGGCCCTTGACCGCCTCCGGAGCTCGACCCGATGTAGTAGTGGATCCGGCCCTCGGCCACGAGCTGTTTGAACTGTTCGAGGGTCGGTGACGGGTCGGTGCCGTTGAAGCCGCCGATCGCCATCACCGGCTCTTCGAGGCCGAGCTGATATCCGGCGGCCTGGTTGGCTCCCGTGGTGGCTGCGACCCACGTGTAGTCCGAAGCATCCTCATCGAGGCGCTGGATGAGCTCATCCGACGGTTCCGAGCCGTTGAGCAGACCGCCCATGCCTCCACCGCCGCCGGGGATTCCGGCACGCTCGGCACTGCCGTCGGGGAGACCGGCCCCTCCGCCGGGGAGACCGGCGCCGCCGTCGGGACCGCCGCCGCGCGGCATCCCTCCACCGCCGGGCCCACCGCCCATTCCGGAGCCGGTGCCTGCGATCGTCACGATCGATCCCTGAGTCGTCCCGGCGATCGTGCGCACGCTCAGCTGTGCGGGAATCGCTGCGCTGCCGATGATGGCGACCGCGACGAGCGCCGAGGAGACTGCCGCACCGATCCGCCTCTGGGAAGTGGCGATGAGCACCAGTGCACCGAGCACTGAGACGATGAGCACGCTCCACCGCAGGATCCCCGGGAGACCGGTCATCGACGAACTGATGATGAACTGCCACGCTCCGGTCAGCGCCCAGGCCACCGCGAGCAGCAGTCGCGAGACGACACCGGGCCGGTCGAGCAGCACCCCGACACCGAGGCCGATGACGACGGCGATCGCGGGGATGAGAGCAACCGTGTAGTACTCGTGGACGATTCCATTCATCATCGACAGGACGAGCCCTGTGATGATGAGCCAGCCGCCCCAGATGAGCACGGCGGCACCGAGGCTGCCCCTGTCGGTCGTGTCCGAACCATCGCCGACGGTGACGGCGGGGGCGACTCTGCGGCGGGCCGCCTCGGCGAGGATGAGAAGAACCGCGGTGACGGCGAGGAGGAAGAGCGCGGTGGGCAGGAACCACGACACCTGCTGGCCGAAGCTGCCCGTGAACAGGCGCGTCAGCCCCGTCTCGCCCCAGCCGCCGCCACCGCCGCCGACGGACCCGGTCTCATCGCCGGTCAGCCGACCGAACCCGTTGTAGCCGAAAGTGAGTTCGAGGAACGAGTTCGTCTGCGAACCTCCGACGTAGGGGCGGGAGTCCACGGGGGTGAGTTCGACGAGCGCGATCCACCAGCCGGCGCTGAGCACGGTCGACGCGATGGGAATGAGCAGCCACAGCAGACGTCGCGGCCACGATGTTCGGGCGAAGAGCACCCAGGCGAGAGCGATTCCGGGGACGATGAGAAGGACTTGGAACTGCTTGGTGAGGAACCCCAGACCGAGGCAGATCCCGGCGAGGATCAGCCACAGTGTCACGCTGCGCGCGGTGCCCGAGCGGCCGTCCCCGGTCGGGTTCTCTCTGGGGCGAGCGTGCACCGCTCGCAGGGCGCGCTGGGTCGCGACGACCGCGCCGATCATCAGGGTCACGAGCAGAGCGTCCGGATTGTTGAATCGGAACATGAGCGCCACGACCGGGGAGACCGCGAAGATCGCGCCGGCACCCAGCGCCGCTGCTCTCTCAACTCCGGTACCGACGTGGGAGCGCAGGCCCAACCTCGTCGAGTGGACGATGAGCAGCACGCTGACTCCGGCCAGAAGAACCTGCGGCAGCAGCATCGAGAACGATGAGAATCCGAAGACGCGGGCGCTCAGCGCCATCAGCCACAGAGCTGCCGGGGGTTTGTCGACGGTGATCGCGTTCGCCGAGTCGAGGGAGCCGAAGAGGAAGGCCTCCCAGTCCTCCGAGCCGGCCTGGACGGCCGCCGCGTAGAAGGAGTTCGCCCACCCGTTCGCGCTGAGGTTGACGAGGTAGGCAGCTATGGTGCCGAGGGTGAGGACGGTCAGTGCCGCCGGATACCAGCTGCGTCGGAGTCTGGTCGTGTGGGATCGCTCGGGGGTCGGTGACGTGCGGGTCTCAGTCATGGTCGGACCCTGCCTCCGCGAGGCGCCCGGATCTGGACGTCGCCGCCGGCCTGTCAGCGGGCGACGCGCTCAGTCGGGTTCCCCGCGCGAACACCCAGGTGCGCATGAGCACGAAGCGGACCACGGTGGCGGCGAGGTTCGCCACGGTGAGCACGGCGAGTGTGCCGAGGTTCGCCCACGCACCGGTGAACCCATCGGCCACCTCCAGCCCTGCAGTGGTGAAGGCCAGACACAGTCCGAAGGCCGCCAGACCCTTCAGTTGGGAGGTCGCCCGCCGATGCGGTGAGCGCACTCCGAAGGTGTGGCTGCGGTTGAGCGCCGTATTGGCCACCGTCGACAGGAGCAGGGCGATGATGTTCGCCGTGACGGCGGAGACGACCTGGGAGCCGAAGAGGAAGATCGTCGCGTAGAGGACGGTGCTGATGATTCCGACGTCGATGAAGTGGAGGATCTGAGCACCCGTGTTCGGTGCCGGCGGCTCGGCCGAGGCCCGGGCCCGGTCCTCCTTGCGCAGGCGGACGATGCCTTTGATGTCCTTCCACGCCGTGCCGATGACGTCGACGGAGGAATCGGGATCGTCGATCCAGTCGGTGCCGAACTCGTGGATGCGGTACCCGGACCATTCGGCACGAGCGAGCAGCTCCGTGTCGAAGAACCACTCGGTGTCCTCCACGAGCGGCAGCAGCTCCCGTGCCGCACGCGCTGACATCGCCTTGAACCCGCATTGGGCATCGCTGAAGCCGACTCCGAGGCTGAGCTTGAGCAGTCGGTTGTAACAGCGAGAGATGATCTCGCGTCTGATTCCGCGTTCGATCTCGAGACCGGGCTGCAGACGAGAGGCGACGGCCACATCGGCCAGCCCGGAGCGGATCACCTCGACCATCGGTTCGAGGACTCTGATGTCCGTGGCGAGGTCGACATCCGTATAGGCCACGATGTCCGCAGTCGAGGACTGCCACACCCCGGACAGTGCGCGGCCGCGCCCCTTCTGCTCGAGCCGCACGTATTCGACGTTCGGGTGCACGGCCGCAAGAGCTGCGGCGATGCGCGGGGTCGAATCGGTGCTCGCATTGTCGGCGATGATGATCGTGACCTCGGTTCCGGGGCCGGTGTCGGCGGCGAGGAGGGTCTCGATGGAGGAAGCCAGAGTCACCTCCTCGTCATACACCGGGACGACGAGGTCGACGGTCGTGGTCGGCCGGAGGGACGGGGGCCGTGGGGGTGCTGCGGGCTGGTTCCCGGCGCTGTTCTCGTATCTCATGGAGTCCACATTCGCGTCCCCGCTTAGGCCCAGCATCGGTCGCACCTGTGGCCCGGCTGTGGACATAGCGACCCACCGGACCGCCCTGTCCGACCGCCTCACCGGGCCGCCCGGTCTGTGCAGGTGAATCCCGCTACACTGGGGGCCATGGCCGATGATGACTCCCCTGCCCCACAGCGCCGGATCCGTGCCTCCGACAAGGACCGTGACGAGGTTCTCTCCGTCATCACCGAGGCGGTGACGAACGGACGCCTCGACCCCGAGGAGACCGCGCAGCGCCAGGACGCTGCCATCTCTGCGAAGTTCATCGACGAACTGCTGCCCCTCCTCGACGATCTTCCCGAAGGTGCGGCACTCCACCGCAGATTCGCCCGGCAGACCGGTCAGGGAAGCGGTCCGGCCGCTCCCGGTGCGCAGCTGCAGCGCCGCGGTGCCGCAGAGCTCAGTCCTGCCGCGGATCCGGGGTCGGCCCCGCCGATGAGCTCCGTGGCCATCATGTCCGGACGCCAGATCGATGTCCGGCCCGGCACGGCCGAAGTCACGAGCTACTCCCTCATGGGCGGAGACGATATCGACCTCTGCGATGTCATGGGACCCGAGGTGACGATCGTGCTCAACGCCTATGCGATGTGGGCCGGCAACAGCATCTACGTCCCGCCGGGCGTGCACATCCGTGACGAGACGATCAACATCATGGCCGGGAACGAGATCCGGCGTTCTGCCCAGGGCGACGGTTCGAACGGCACCGTCGTCCTCAGAGGTTTCTCACTCATGGCCGGACATGACGTCCGGCTGGCAAAAGGCTACCGAGCAAAGGATCAGGGTCAACTGGAATGAAGATCGGTGTACTCACGTCGGGCGGAGACTGCCCGGGCCTCAACGCTGTCATCCGCGGAATCGTCCGCAAGGGAATCCGCACTCACAACGCCTCGTTCGTCGGCATCCGCGATGGCTGGCGGGGTCTGCTCCACGACGACATGTTCGATATGACGATGCTCGATGTCCGGGGCCTCTCCGGTCGCGGCGGCACCATCCTCGGCACCTCCCGCACCCACCCCTATGAGGACGGCGGTCCCGAACGCATGCGCGAGGTCATGGCCGCCCACGGCATCGATTCGCTCATCGCCATCGGCGGCGAAGGCACCCTCGCCGGCGCTTCCAGACTGGTCAACGAGGAGGGTCTGCACATCGTCGGCGTGCCCAAGACCATCGACAACGACCTCGGCAACACCGACTACACCTTCGGCTTCGACACCGCCCAGTCCATCGCCACCGAAGCGATCGACCGTCTGCGCACCACAGCCGAATCCCACCACCGCTGCATGGTCATCGAGGTCATGGGCCGCAACGTCGGGTGGATCGCTCTGCACGCCGGCATGGCCGCCGGCGCCCATGCGATCCTCATGCCCGAATTCCCCGTCTCCTTCGACCAGATCGCCGACTGGGTGACCTCGGCCAGAGAACGCGGTCGCGCCCCGATCGTCGTCGTCGCCGAAGGATTCGTTCCCGAAGGCTTCGACTCCCAGGTCGCCGACCACGGCGTCGACAACCAGGGCCGCGTCCGCCTCGGCGGCATCGCGAACTACCTCGCACCGAAGATCGAAGAGATCACCGGAATCGAATCCCGGGCCACCATCCTCGGACACCTGCAGCGAGGCGGGTCCCCCACCGCGTACGACCGTGTGCTGTCCACCCGGCTGGGCATGGCTGCCGTCGACCTCGCCCAGCACGGTCATTGGGGGAAGATGGCGAGTCTCAAAGGCACGGACATCGTCTCCGTCGAGATGTCCTCGGCCGTGCACAGCCTCAAATCGGTGCCGCTGCACCGCTGGGACGAGGCTCAGGTGCTCTTCGGCTAGGACCGACCTGCCGAGACATGCAGAAGGGGCACCCACCGAATGGTGGATGCCCCTCATGTCTGCCTTACGGCTGACGGATCAGCAGATCAGCTGAACGCTCCGTAGTCGTAGTCCTCCAGCGGGATGGCGGAACCGGAATCGGCCCCGATGCCCGCGTAGAAGTCGCCGTAGCTGTTCGTGAACATCTCTGCCTTGGCCTCTTCTGTCGGCTCCACCACGAGGTTGCGGTGGGTCTGCAGTCCGGTGCCGGCAGGGATGAGCTTACCGAGGATGACGTTCTCCTTCAGACCCATGAGCGTATCCGACTTGCCTTCCATGGCCGCCTCGGTGAGGACGCGGGTGGTCTCCTGGAAGGACGCGGCCGACAGCCACGACTCGGTGGCCAGCGAAGCCTTCGTGATGCCCATCAGCTCGTCACGAGCCGATGCCGGCTGGCCGCCTTCGGCGACCACACGGCGGTTCTCCGCCTGGTAGCGGCCACGGTCGACGAGCTCGCCGGGCAGCAGGTTCGTATCGCCCGACTCGATCACGGTCACGCGACGCAGCATCTGCCGCACGATGACCTCGATGTGCTTGTCGTGGATGCCCACACCCTGGGAACGGTAGACCTTCTGGACTTCCTCGACGAGGAAGCGCTCGGCCTCACGGCGACCGCGGATGCGCAGCACCTGCTTCGGATCGACAGCACCGACGATGAGCTGCTCTCCGGCCTTGACGTGCTGGCCGTCCTCGACCATGAGACGGGCACGCTTGGACACTGCGTGCTCGATCTCTTCGCTGCCGTCGTCGGGGGTGATGATGACGAAGCGGGTCTTGCGGCTGTCGTCGATCTTGGCCCGTCCGGTCGCCTCGGCGATGGGGGCGAAGCCCTTCGGTGTGCGAGCTTCGAAGAGCTCGGTCACACGCGGCAGACCCTGCGTGATATCACCCGATGATGCGGCCGCACCACCGGTGTGGAACGTACGCATCGTCAGCTGGGTGCCGGGCTCACCGATCGACTGGGCAGCGACGGTGCCGATGGCCTCGCCGATGTCGACGAGCTGGCCGGTCGCCATCGAGCGACCGTAGTGCTCGGCGGAGATCTGCGCATCGGAGTCCGCGGTGAGCACGGAGTGGACCTTGAGCTCCTCGATGCCGTTGGCCACGAGCATGTCCACCACAGCGCCGGTGACATCGGACTTCGCCGGCAGGAGCACATTGCCCTCGGCGTCGGTGACGTCGGAGACGGAGAGACGGCCGTACACGCTGGTCTCGGCGTACTCGTGCGGAACCAGGTTGCCCTCGTGATCGCGTTCGGCGATCGGCAGGGTGATGCCCTTGTTCGACTCGGCTTCTGCGGCGCGGATGATGACATCCTGCGAGACGTCGACGAGACGACGGGTCAGATAACCGGAGTCGGCGGTACGCAGAGCGGTGTCGGCCAGACCCTTACGAGCACCGTGCGAGGCGATGAAGTACTCGAGGACTGCGAGTCCCTCACGGTAGTTCGACACGATCGGGCGCGGGATGATCTCACCCTGCGGGTTCGTCACCAGACCACGCATACCGGCCAGCTGACGCACCTGCATCCAGTTGCCGGACGCACCGGACTCGACCAGACGCAGCACCGAGTTCTCTTCGGGGAAGTTCGTGCGCATGATCTGGTCGACCTTCTCGGTCGTCTCGGTCCACAGCTTGACGAGCTCGTTGCGGCGCTCGTCGTCGGTCAGTGCTCCGAGTTCGTACTGCTGCTGGACCTTCGTATCGATGGCTTCGGCATCATCGATGATCTCGGTCTTCGCCTCGGGTGAGACGACGTCCGACATCGCAATGGTGATGCCCGAGCGTGTGGCCCAGTAGAAGCCGCCGGCCTTGAAGTTGTCCAGCGTGTGTGCGACCTCGACCTTCGGGTACTCCTCGGCCAGGTGGTTGACGATCCGGCTCAGAGCCTTCTTGTCGATCGTCGAGTTCACGAACGAGTAGTCGGCAGGCAGGTACTCGTTGAACTGTGCGCGGCCCAGAGTGGTCTGCACGTCCAGCGGATCGCCTGCCTCCCAGCCTTCGGGAACCTCCATGTCCGCACCGGGAACGACGTCCTCCAAGCGGATGGTGATCGGCGAACCGAGGTCGAGCTCTCCACGGTCGAAGGCCATGATGGCTTCGCCCATTCCGGAGAATGCGCGTCCGTCGCCGGCCAGTCCCTTGCGCTCGGAGGTGAGGTGGAACAGACCGATGATCATATCCTGCGAAGGCATGGTCACGGGCTTGCCGTCCGAGGGCTTGAGAATGTTGTTGGCCGAGAGCATGAGGATGCGGGCCTCGGCCTGCGCCTCGGGGCTCAACGGCAGGTGCACGGCCATCTGGTCACCGTCGAAGTCAGCGTTGAACGCCGAGCAGACGAGCGGGTGCAGCTGGATGGCCTTACCCTCGATGAGCTGCGGCTCGAACGCCTGGATGCCCAGACGGTGCAGGGTCGGTGCACGGTTGAGCAGCACCGGGTGTTCGGTGATGACCTCTTCGAGGACATCCCACACCTGCGGGTGCTGACGCTCGACCATGCGCTTGGCCGACTTGATGTTCTGAGCGTGGTTGAGATCGACCAGACGCTTCATCACGAAGGGCTTGAACAGCTCCAGGGCCATGGTCTTGGGCAGACCGCACTGGTGCAGGTGCAGCTGCGGACCGACGACGATGACCGAACGGCCCGAGTAGTCCACACGCTTTCCGAGCAGGTTCTGACGGAAACGTCCCTGCTTGCCCTTGAGCATGTCCGACAGCGACTTGAGCGGACGGTTGCCCGGTCCGGTCACCGGACGTCCGCGACGTCCGTTGTCGAACAGCGAGTCCACGGCCTCCTGCAGCATCCGCTTCTCGTTGTTGACGATGATCTCGGGAGCACCGAGGTCGAGCAGACGCTTGAGGCGGTTGTTGCGGTTGATGACACGACGGTAGAGGTCGTTGAGGTCCGAGGTCGCGAAGCGTCCGCCATCGAGCTGCACCATCGGGCGCAGTTCCGGCGGGATCACCGGGACGACGTCGAGGACCATGCCCTCAGGGTTGTTGTCGGTGGTCAGGAACGCGTTGACGACCTTGAGGCGCTTGAGTGCACGGGTCTTGCGCTGTCCCTTGCCGGTGGCGATGAGCTCACGCAGCTTCTCGGCTTCGGCTTCGAGGTCGAAGTCGATGAGGCGCTTCTGGATGGCTTCGGCGCCCATGGCACCGGTGAAGTACAGGCCGAAACGGTGGAACATCTCGCGGTACAGGCTCTCGTCACCTTCGAGGTCGTTGACCTTGAGGTTCTTGAACCGGTCCCACACCTGCTCGATACGGTCGACCTCGCGGTCGGCGTTCTTGCGCAGCTTGTCCATTTCCTTCTCGGCGGTGTCGCGCAGCTTCTTCTTGGCCTGGGCGGTTCCGCCGTCGGCCTCGAGTGCGGCGAGATCCTCTTCGAGCTTCTTGGCACGACGATCGATATCGGCGTCACGGCGGGTGCCGATCTGCTGCTTCTCGACGTCGATCTTGTTCTGCAGGCTGGGCAGATCGCGGTGACGGGAGTCCTCGTCGACCGAGGTGATCATGTAGGCCGCGAAGTAGATGACCTTCTCGAGGTCCTTCGGAGCCAGGTCCAGCAGGTAGCCCAGACGTGAGGGCACACCCTTGAAGTACCAGATGTGGGTCACGGGAGCGGCGAGCTCGAGGTGGCCCATCCGCTCACGACGCACCTTGGCACGGGTCACCTCGACGCCGCAGCGTTCGCAGATGATGCCCTTGAAGCGGACTCGCTTGTACTTTCCGCAGGCGCACTCCCAGTCGCGGGTGGGTCCGAAGATCTTCTCGCAGAAGAGTCCGTCCTTCTCCGGCTTCAGGGTGCGGTAGTTGATGGTCTCAGGCTTTTTCACCTCACCGTGTGACCAGCCGCGGATGTTCTCCGTGGTGGCAAGACCGATGCGCAGTTCATCAAAGAAATTGACGTCAGGCACGTAAATCCTCTTTCCTGGCGATGAACGAATCGTTCATCAAAAAGTTGTGTCGGTTGAAGTGGAAGTCCTCAGACTTCTTCTACGGTCTGTGCTTCGCGGCGGGAGAGGTCGATGCCGAGTTCCTCGGCGGCACGGTAGACCTCGTCCTCCGATTCGCCCATCTCGACATGGCCTCCGTCGGAAGACAGGACTTCGACGTTGAGGCACAGGGACTGCATCTCCTTGATGAGGACCTTGAACGACTCGGGGATTCCCGGATCGGGCAGGTTCTCACCCTTGACGATGGCTTCGTAGACCTTCACACGGCCCGGAATGTCATCGGACTTGATCGTCAGAAGCTCCTGCAGGGTGTAGGCGGCGCCGTAGGCCTCGAGGGCCCAGACTTCCATCTCACCGAAGCGCTGACCACCGAACTGAGCCTTACCACCGAGCGGCTGCTGGGTGATCATCGAGTACGGTCCGGTCGAACGCGCGTGGATCTTGTCGTCGACGAGGTGGTGGAGCTTGAGCATGTACATGTAGCCGACCGAGATCGGGTACGGGAACGGCTCACCCGAGCGGCCGTCGAACAGCTGGGCCTTGCCCGAGGAGTCGATGAGGCGGTCCCCATCGCGGTTCGGGGTCGTCGAATCCAGCAGTCCGCGCAGCTCCTGCTCGTGCGCACCGTCGAAGACCGGGGTGGCCAGGTTGGTGCCGGCCTCCGCTTCGCGAGCGGCCTCGGGCAGCTCGGCGGCCCACTCGGGGCTGCCCTCGATCTTCCAGCCCTGCTTCGAGATCCATCCGAGGTGGACTTCGAAGACCTGGCCGATGTTCATACGACGGGGAACACCGTGCGGGTTGAGGATGACGTCGACAGGGGTGCCGTCGGCGAGGAACGGCATGTCCTCGACCGGCAGAATCGTCGAGATGACGCCCTTGTTGCCGTGACGACCGGCCATCTTGTCACCGATGGTGATCTTACGGCGCTGCGCCACGTAGACGCGGACCATCTGGTTGACACCGGGCGAGAGCTCGTCGTCGTCCTCCCGGTCGAAGACGCGCACGCCGATGACGGTGCCGATCTCGCCGTGGGGAACGCGCAGCGAGGTGTCGCGGACCTCGCGGGACTTCTCGCCGAAGATCGCGCGCAGCAGGCGCTCCTCCGGGGTCAGCTCGGTCTCACCCTTCGGGGTGACCTTGCCGACGAGGATGTCGCCATCGGTGACTTCAGCGCCGATGCGGATGATTCCACGATCGTCGAGGTCGGCCAGCGCATCGGGCGAGATGTTCGGGATGTCCCGGGTGATCTCTTCGGCACCGAGCTTGGTGTCGCGGGCATCGACCTCGTGCTCCTCGATGTGGATCGAGGAGAGCACATCGTCCTGGACGAGGCGCTGGGAGAGGATGATCGCATCCTCGTAGTTGTAGCCTTCCCAGGACATGAACGCCACGAGGAGGTTCTTGCCCAGAGCCATCTCACCGTTCTCGGTGGACGGTCCGTCGGCGAGGACGGTGCCGGCTTCGACGCGGTCGCCTTCGTCGACGAGGATGCGCTGGTTGTACGAAGTGCCGTGGTTCGAACGCTTGAACTTCGCAGCCTTGTAGGTCAGCTGGGTTCCGTCGTCGGCGAGGACGGTGACGAAGTCGGCCGAGACCTCGGTGATGACACCGGACTTCTCAGCGGTGATGACATCGCCGGCGTCAACGGCGGCACGGTATTCCATGCCGGTGCCCACGACGGGGGATTCGGCCATCACCAGCGGCACGGCCTGACGCTGCATGTTCGCACCCATGAGGGCGCGGTTGGCGTCGTCGTGCTCGAGGAACGGGATCAGCGCAGAAGCCACTGACACCATCTGCCGTGCGGAGACGTCCATGAAGTCGATCTGGTCGTGCTGGACCAGTTCGGCCTCACCGCCGCCGCCCTTCGGACGGGCCAGGACCTCGACCTCGGCGAAACGCTGGTCCTCGGTCAGCGGCGCATTGGCCTGGGCGATGTTGAACTCGAGTTCGTCATCGGCGGTCAGGTACTGCGTCTCATCGGTCACGACTCCGTCGACGACCTTGCGGTACGGCGTCTCGATGAAGCCGAAGGGGTTGATGCGGGCGTAGGACGCCAGCGAACCGATCAGACCGATGTTCGGACCTTCGGGGGTCTCGATCGGGCACATGCGGCCGTAGTGCGAGGGGTGCACGTCACGGACTTCCATGGCGGCACGGTCACGCGAGAGACCACCCGGTCCCAGTGCGGAGAGACGGCGCTTGTGGGTCAGGCCCGCGAGCGGGTTGTTCTGATCCATGAACTGCGAGAGCTGCGAGGTGCCGAAGAACTCCTTGATCGCAGCCACCACGGGGCGGATGTTGATCAGGGTCTGCGGCGTGATCGCTTCGACGTCCTGAGTCGTCATGCGCTCGCGCACGACGCGCTCCATGCGGGACAGACCGGTGCGGATCTGGTTCTCGATGAGCTCACCGACGGCGCGGATGCGGCGGTTGCCGAAGTGATCGATGTCGTCGAGCTTGACGCTGATCTCGACCTCTTCGCCGTCGCGGGTGCCCTTGGCGGTGTCCACTCCGGCGTGCAGCGACACGAGGTAGCGGATGGTGGCGACGACGTCGTCGGTGGAGAGCACCGAGTCCGACAGCGGGGCTTCGACGCCGAGCTTGCGATTGACCTTGTAGCGGCCGACCTTGGCAAGGTCGTAGCGCTTCGGGTTGAAGTACAGGTTGTTGAGCAGGTTGCGGGCGGCTTCAGCGGTCGCGGGCTCTGCCGGGCGCAGCTTCTTGTAGATGTCGAGCAGCGCTTCGTCCTGCGTGGTGACGGTGTCCTTGGCCATCGTCTCGCGGATCGACTCGAACTCGCCGAACTCTTCGAGGATCTTCGCTTCGGACCAGCCGAGGGCCTTGAGCAGAACGGTCACGGACTGCTTGCGCTTGCGGTCGAGGCGAACGCCGACCTGGTCGCGCTTGTCGACCTCGAACTCCAGCCAGGCACCGCGGGACGGGATGATCTTCGCAGTGAAGATGTCCTTGTCCGTGGTCTTGTCGACGCTGGATTCGAAGTAGGCGCCGGGCGAACGCACGAGCTGGGAGACGACGACACGCTCGGTGCCGTTGACGATGAACGTGCCCTTGTCGGTCATGAGGGGGAAGTCACCCATGAACACGGTCTGGCTCTTGATCTCGCCCGTGTTGTTGTTCATGAACTCGGCGGTGACGTACAGCGGCGCCGAGTAGGTCATATCGCGTTCCTTGCACTCATCGATCGAGTACTTGGGAGCTTCGAACCGGTGCTCGCGGAACGACAGCGACATGGATCCGCCGAAGTCTTCGATCGGCGAGATCTCTTCGAAGATGTCTTCGAGGCCCGAGGTGGTTGCGACGGAGTCGTCCCCGATCTCGATGGCCTCGGCGACGCGGTCCTGCCACGCCTCCGATCCGATCAGCCAGTCGAAGCTGTCCGTCTGCAGACCGAGCAGATCGGGAACCTCGAGGGGCTCGCGAATCTTCGCGAAGGAAATTCTCTTGGGGGGATTAGCGGTCCTGGTGTTGTCGTTGGCGGCGGCCAATTGGTTCCTTCCGAGTGCTTCACCATCTGATACTTCGTCTGCCCACTCGCTCCGGCGACGTCCACGGGGTGTGTCGGATTTCGACTCCCGGCGTCGGCATGGTTCACTTGAGTGGAAATGCTGTGCCCACCGCTATATGAAGGCACACCACAGGCAGAACGATGCAAATATCAAGCTTATAGCATCTGGTCAAGTCTCGCAAGACGGTTTCAGCGCAGGCTCTTCGTCCACAGTCCCACCCACGCCCAGGTGGCGAATCCCGCCTGATCGTTGATCGCCAGCATCCACCTGTTCTCCACCGCATTCCACGTGTAGATGCGCTCGACCGCCGAGTTCGCCGCGAGGCTGCGATGATTGGCGACCTTGAGACGCGCACCGAGGCGGTGCCCGCGATGCTCCCTCAGCACCAAGGTTCCGCCCTGCCACCCCACGGTCGGCCTGTCGGTCGAGTGCCCGACCTGCGTGTACCCTGCCGGCTCCCCGCCGAGGAGGGCGAGTGCCGTGGCCATGGATTCGCCCTTCGCCTTCTTCTCTGCGTCGAGGGCCCTCACGCGCTCTCCGTCCCAGCTCTCCTCTCCCCCGAACTTCGCCGCTCCCGGCACGTCGGTGCTCAGCCGACGCTTGAGCAGAGCGATGTGCTCCTGCCGATGTTCCGGGACCGGCCCTCGCCATGTCTCGATGACGTAGTCGTCGGCGTCTGTGCCGAGGTCGAGTTCGGCTGCGGCTGCGGTCGGTGCGACCGAGCACCGTTCGATCTGAGCGAGCCCGTAGCAGCGGCTGCTGAGGAAAGACACCTCGGGCAGAGCGACCGGCAGGGACCCCGCACCGGTCTCGGCGGCCAGATGGGCACCGCGCAGATCGGCATTCCTGACAGACTGCGGAATCTCACAGTAGCTCGACAGCGCTGACCGGCCCTTTGCCCGCAGATCGTTCTCCATGACCGTCAGCAGTGCGGCACCCAGTCCGCGACGGCGGTGGTCCGGGTGCACGCCGGTCCAGACCTCCGCGGTGTCGGTGTCGCTGTCCAGGCGGAGTTCGGCCACGCCTTTGGCCACGACCGCCCCGTCGATGCGGCCGAGCCAGATCACGGATGTCCGGTACTCGCTCGTGCTGGTCAGTGAGTGACGCACCTCGTCGGGAATCGGATCGAAGTCCTCCTCCAGCCCCGCTGCCCGATTGATCTCGAGGTCGAAGGCGAGGATCTCAGGCAGAATCGCATCGATATCGGCAGGAGCCCGCGTGCCCGCGCGTATCCGCGTGATCTCCATCCGGGTCCTCCGCGCCTTCCCTCACTCGACGGCATCGCCGGGCGGGCCGCAGACGGACCGTCGTGCGCTTCGTCGCGCGACAGGCGATGCCAGACATTCTAGACTGCGGGCATGACACGAGTGAATGTTCTCAGCTTCGATCCTGCCGCGGTCAACTGCGGAATCATCGTCGGCACCGATCACATCCTGCTCGTCGATGCGGGGCCCGGCCCCGCGGCCGCCGCACATCTGGTGGAGCGGGCGGGCAGCCTCGGCGAGGAGATCGGCGATGGTCATCGGCGCGGGATCGGCCTCGCGATCACCCATGATCATTGGGATCATTTCTTCGGTGCCGCCGCGGCCGTGTCCGCCGGCGTCACCGCCGTGTACGCGTCGTCGTCATTCGCCGCCGATCAGGAGGCCACGGCCTGGATCGCTCTCGACGGGGTCGCGGGCGGCGACTTCCCGGATGACTACCGGGTGAGTCTCCCCGACGATCCCGGCGACCTCATCGTCGAGGTCTCGCCCGTCGATCCGTCGCCCGGTGATGTTTGGCACCTCGACCTCGGCGACTGCCCGGTCGAATTCCATGTCCTCGGCGGGCATTCGACGGCCGACCTCGTCGTCCGGCTGCCCGAGCTCGGCATCGTCTTCACCGGCGACCTCGTCGAGGAGGCCTCTCCCCCGCAGGCCGGTGCCGACGCCGCCCTGAGCGAATGGGCCTCGAGCCTGCGCACTCTGCTGTCGTTTCCCGAAGCGAAGACATTCGTTCCCGGGCATGGGATCCCGGTCGACCGTGATTTCCTCACCCGGCAGCTCGCCGATATCGAGGGGCTGATGGTCGATCAGGGAGACGCCGAGGTGGCCCTGCCCGCCCGCTCCATGCCGGGTGAGCACGACCGGGCGATACCGCGGGAGGTCCGGCTGGTGTGAGCGGCCGGGGCTAGGCTCCTCGCCGATGCAGGGCGGTGACGAGATCACCGCCGATGGCGCCGAACAGCGTCTGCGCCCAGACGCTGCCGCCCTCGACGTAGGGTCGGTCGCCGTCGAAGATCCACTGCAGCTCGCGGTCGGCGTGCAGATCCGACAGGCAGCTGCCGCACACGGGTACGCGGACGCTCTTTCCGGCCAGATGGCCCTTGCGCTCCGTGCTCACCAGCGTCGTCGACCGTGCTTCTCCGTGGAGGGGGTTGACCGTGCACAGGCTCTGCGGGAGCCCCCTGGTCTGTGCTGACCTCGTCGAGCCGGAGGCCCGTGTGCTGCCGGCCTTCCGTGTTCGAATCCCGCGCTTGGCCGATCTGTGCAGCTTCACCTCGGCGATCTCGCGACCGGCCTGGCGCAGCAGCACCATGGCTCCGGCGAGGTCGATGCGTTCGGCCTCTGCGTCATCGACGATGGTTCTGGCCATCTGGTAGGCGTCGAGTGCACGCTCCACCCCTTCGGCGTCGGCGCTGCTGAGGTCCTGGGTCTGCAGCTGCGTGATCTCGGCGGCCAGCTCCGTGGTGTCCTCGCTGAGACCTTCCCGAAGTGTCTTCCGCTGCAGGTCATCGACCCGCTCGAGCAGCCGTGCGGGCAGTTCGAATCGACGGCGGGTGCGTGCGGCGCTCAATCGTTCCCGCCGAGAGCGTGCGAACCAGATGAGGGCGATGACAATCGCCAGGACCAGAACGGCTCCCCCGAGGAACAGTGTCGCCGTCGAGCTGGATCCGTCGACCGTCTGCACATCGCTGCCCGGCGCCTCCTGCCCGCTTTCGTGCTTCGGGGCTTCCTGTGGGTCGGCGTAGAGGTCGAGGAGCATGTTGAGCTTCGTCACCGACGGCGTGCTGTAGCTCCACTGCTCGCGGCCGGCGGACAGCTGCTCCATCGCCTGAGTGTGCTGGTCGAAGTCGTCGCCGAAGGAGTAGTCCACGGCGAGATCCGTGCTCGTGTCGATCATGATGTAGGAGCCTTCGCCGCCGTTGAAGACCTTGATCTGTTCGAGCAGCTCCGGGTCGGCTCCTGCCTCACCGGTGACGACGACGAAGACGTCGAAGTCGAGGGAGTCGATCTTCTCATCCGCCTTCTGCAGGAGCGTCTCATTGACCTCGCCCTTCGCGCTGTTCGTCACGTAGACGGGATCGGTCGTGAGCGCCTCGGCGATCTTCTGAGCCTGTTGAGTCACTGTTTCGCTGTCCGTTTCTTCAGAGCGCGGCGGACGAAGTGGATTCCGATTCCGGCTCCCCCGCCGACGATGATGCCGATGACGGCGCCGGCCACGGCACCGCCGGTGCTGTACTCGAGGTCGTGGGGAGCGGTCGCGGATTCCGGTCTGACCGGCAGCGGGCTGCCGTTGTCGTCGTGCTTGTACGAATGGCTCGTGGCGAGGTCGACGGTCTCCGCGGAGCGGAGCTGTTCGACACCGGTCAGAGCATTGCGGGAGTCGGTGTCTTCGTACTCACCGCTCAGGTAGGACATCTCGGGGCGGTGCACCCCCTTCTCACCGACTCCCATGAGTCCGGTGGCGTCGACGGTCAGCACGGCCGCCTCGGCGTCGTCCATCTCGTTGACGATCCGGGCCGCCAGCAGGTCGAGGTCGCCGTCGGCGTCGTCGAGGTCGGAGGCGTTGAGGAACGCCACGAAGATGGGGGTATCGGCGTCGGCGACGACGGTCCTGATCGCTGTGATCTCCTCGTCCTTGATGTCGAATTCCGGGTACCCGTCGAAATAGACGGGGTCTGTGGCCAACGACTTCGCGATCGCCTGATAGCGGGACGGGTCGTAGTCGGGGTCGGTGGATCCCTTGATGCGGTCGGTGTAGATCGATTCGACGTCGACCCTGCCGCTGTCGGCGATCTCGATGCGTTCGGTCTTCGTCTGGTCGAAGAGGAATCCGCTGAGCAGAGTGGCACCGACCGACACTGCGGCGACCGCGACGACGGCGATGATCCAGTCGAGTGCACCGGCAGGTCGCGGGGGCCCGGCAGCTGCCATCATCGGCTCCTTCCGACAGCGGACGACTGTGGGCTCATTTCGTCCAGCACCGCCTCGTCGAGGTATTGGAAGCTGCCGAAACCGGAGAGTGCGTAGGCGTCCGTGCGCTGGAAGTACGGGACTGCGCGGGTGGAGCCGGGGCGTTTGGGCACCATCAGTCGTTCCGGGTCGTGGCCGGCGTCCAGCTCCTGCCGGCAGTCGGCGCACAGCGCCACGGTGAGGCTGCGGCCGGACTGTTTGAGCACATGGTCGTCGATGCCACTGCGATGGTGTGGGAAGAGGAAGCAGAAGCGCGGTTCGTCCTCTGCTGAAGTCGAGCGTCTGCGCAGCTGGCGGCGCACCCAGCGGTCGAGGGTGACGAGGACGAAGACACCGTTGCGGTGGGAGAAGTCGGCGGATTCGGACCAGTCCGGGTGAACCTTCGTCAGGATCGCCAGCGCATCCTGGATTCGTCTGCCCCGGTCGTAGAGGGCCCACGTCGCGTCATCGGGATGGTCGGGTTCGGGGATCGGTGCGGCCGCCTCGGCGACGGCGGTCTTCAGGTTTCGGGCCCTGACCAGTTCAGGTTCTGTGGTCAGCTCGGTTCGCCAGGAATACCGATTGCGACGGCGCAGCAGCCACACGGTCGCGCCGAGGGCCGCGGCGGCGGTCGCACCGAAGACGAGTGTGTCGGGGTCGGCGTTGTCGAGGCCGAAGCGTTCGATGTAGTCCTCGCTGCGAGAACCGGGGTCGCGGGTGTCGAAATCCGGCGCCGGCGGAGGTTCGGTGCCGTGGGCGGCGGCGACGAGAACCTGCAGATAGTAGGGGACGGCGAGTTCGACGGGGAGGAAGTCGTCGCTGCGGGACCGCATCAGCTCCGGAGCACCCGAGGGGACGACGGGCCCGTTGTCGGTGACGAGGTAGGCGAACGAGCGGGCGGAGGTCTCGCCTTCGCTGAAGAGGACGAGGGTCTGCTCCTCTGCTGACTCCTCGTGCATCGCGAATGCGAAATCGGAGGTGAACTTCGCCCAGTCTCCGTAGCCCATGCTCTGGAGGCCGGGGACGATGGCGAGGAAATGGGTGAGGCCGGTGTCTTCGGTCTGTTTCGAGGCGTACCTGATGGAGGCGAGTTGGTTCGCCGTCAGTCCGGGCCTGATGATCTCATCGATATAGAGGGGACGCCGCGCCCAGGTGCCGCGGATGCGGTCGCGCAGCTGCTGTTGTGCGCGGGCGTAGCTCGTCGTCTCAGTCACCAGTCAAGGATAGTTCAGCTTCTGCCCAGCCTCTGTCCGGTGGTGTTCCGAATCGGTCACACTCGGGGATGCGAGCCGCCTCGGTGGGCAGCCGGGGACCCGAAGTGGGCCGCCTCGGTGCGGGATGCGAAGAACCCCCACAGCGGACTGTGGGGGTTCGAAGCCTAGGCAGCAGTCAGGCTGCTGCGAAGAAGATCACTTGAGGGTGACGGTGGCGCCGGCAGCCTCGAGGGTCTCCTTGGCCTTCTCGGCGTCTTCCTTCGAAGCGCCTTCGAGGACGGCCTTGGGGGCTCCGTCGACGAGGTCCTTGGCTTCCTTGAGTCCGAGGGAGGTGAGTCCACGGACTTCCTTGATGACGGGAACCTTCTTCTCGCCGGCCGATTCGAGGATGACGTCGAATTCGGTCTGCTCTTCAGCAGCGGCCTCTCCGCCACCGGCGGCAGGGGCAACGGCGACGGCGGCGGCCGGAGCGGCGGCCTCGACGTCGAACTCTTCTTCGAACTTCTTGACGAAGTCGGACAGTTCGATGAGGGTGAGCTCCTTGAAAGCGTCGAGGAGCTCGTCGGTGGTGAGCTTAGCCATGGTGGCTAGTCCTTCCTGTTTTGGTCACGGTCGGTGACCGATTGGGTTTGGGGTGATGCTCAGGCGTCGGAAGCAGGAGCGTCGTCCTGCTTCTCGCGGAGGGCATCGACAGTGCGCACGGCCTTGACCAGCGGAGCGGTGAAGAGGTAAGCCGCCTGGTGGAGGCTTGCCTTCATGGCACCGGCTGCCTTTGCAAGCAGCACTTCGCGGGATTCGAGGTCGGCGAGCTGGTTGACCTGTTCGGGGCTGAGTGCGGCTCCATCGAAGTAGCCGCCCTTCACCACGAGCTTGTCGTTCGCCTTGGCAAAGTTACGCAGAGCCTTGGCAGCCTCAGGTGGTTCGCCGTTGACGAACGCGATCGCGGTGGGCCCATTGAGGTGCTCATCGAGACCGGTGACTCCGGCTTCCTTGGCTGCAATCTTGGTCAGCGTGTTCTTTACCACGGCGTAGCTGACGTTCTCACCGAGAGAGACGCGCAGCTCTTTCATCTGCGCGACGGTGAGACCGCGGTACTCGGTCAGCAACACAGCGTCGGAGTTCTCAAACTGCTGTTTGATCTCCTCGACTGCGGCTGCCTTGTCTGGCCTCGCCATGGTGTTCCTTTCATAAGTCGTCCGGTCTGTCCCGACAACAGAAAAAGCGCTCCACGCAGGAAGGCGTGAAACGCTTGGCCGACGATTCCATAGGGAATCCGACGGAAGAATCTCGAGCTCACCTGCGTGGGTCACTCACTGGGAGTCTTCGTCTGCGGGCATCGGAATCCGATGGCGAATCCTGATGATTCCGCAGAGACCGACGGTCTTGGGTATTTCAAGTCTAGCTAAGTCCGTCCCGGCAAGTCCAATCCACCCGCCGAGACCCCTCCCACACTACCTGACGGCGGCCCAGCAACCTTGCGCGAGGTTGCTGGGCCGCCGTCAGGTAGTTCTGGGGCGGGTGTTGCTGGTTCGTCAGTATTCGATGACGACGCGACCGTCGATCTTGCCGTGGATCATCTCATCGAAGATCGCGTTGATGTCCTCGAGCGGTCGCTTCGTGAACGTCGGATGGATCTTCCCTGCGGCGTAGAACTCGAGCGCTTCGACCATGTCCTGCCGGGTGCCGACGATCGAACCGCGGATCGTCAGGCCCTTGAGCACGATGTCGAAGATCGGGGCCGGGAAGTCACCGGGCGGCAGTCCGTTGAAGACGATGGTGCCGCCTCGGCGAGTCATTCCGATCGCCTGACCGAATGCTGCCGGATGCACGGCGGTGACGAGGACTCCATGGGAGCCGCCGATCTTCTCCTGGATGATCTCGGCCGGGTCCTCGGCGAAGGCGTTGACGGTGATCTCTGCCCCGTGCTTCTTCGCCAGCGCCAGCTTGTCGTCGGCGACATCGACAGCAACGACGCGCATGCCCATGGCGACGGCGTATTGGACGGCGATGTGTCCGAGACCGCCGATTCCGGAGATGACGACCCATTGGCCCGGCTGGACTTCGGTGCGTTTGAGCCCCTTGTACACGGTGACTCCGGCGCACAGGACCGGGGCGATCTCATAGGGGTCGGCGCCTTCGGGGATGATCGCTGCGAACCTCGTGTCGACGAGCATGTATTCGCCGAAGGATCCGTCGACGCCGTAGCCGCCGTTGACCTGGGATTCGCAGAGGGTCTCCCAGCCCTGACGGCAATGCTCACAGGTTCCGCACGCGCCCCACAGCCACGCGTTGCCGACCATCTGGCCGACCTCGACATCGGTGACGCCCTCGCCGACCTTTTCGACGATGCCGACTCCTTCGTGACCCGGGATGAGCGGGACCTTCGGCTTGACCGGCCAGTCACCATGTGCGGCGTGGAGATCGGTGTGGCAGACGCCGGAGGCGATGAGTTTGACCAGCGCCTGACCGGGGCCGGGTTCGGGAATCGCATTGTCTCCGACGACGAGTTCCTGGCCGAAGCCCTCGACAACTGCAGCTTTCATTGCGGACATCATTCGCTCCTTTGTGATGATGGTTCATGGGACGATGCGGGGTTTGAGCTTGAGGTCGAACTACCCGACGGCGGCCCAGCTACGTGGCGCCAGGTTGTTGGGCCGCCGTCGGGCAGCAATTGGGGTCAGAAGAAGCCTTGGGCGTTCTCGGAGTAGCTGACGAGCAGGTTCTTCGTCTGCTGATAGTGGTCGAGCATCATCTTGTGGTTCTCGCGACCGATGCCCGAGGCCTTGTAACCGCCGAAGGCCGCATGCGCCGGGTAGGCGTGATAGTTGTTCACCCACACACGTCCGGCCTGGATCTCACGTCCGGCCCGGTAGGCGGTGTTGCCATCACGTGACCAGACTCCGGCTCCGAGGCCGTAGAGCGTGTCATTGGCGGTGGCCAGCGCATCGGCATAGTCACCGAACGTCGCCACCGAGACGACGGGTCCGAAGATCTCCTCCTGGAAGACGCGCATCGTGTTCGTGCCCTTGAAGATCGTCGGCTGGACGTAGAAGCCGCCGGCCAGGTCCCCGTCCAGCTCGGCCTTGCCGCCGCCGGTGAGCACTTCGGCACCTTCCTGACGACCGATGTCGAGGTAGGACATGATCTTCTCGAACTGGTCGTTGGAGGCCTGCGCGCCCATCATCGTGTCGGTGTCGAGCGGGTTCCCCTGGACGATCTGCTCCGTCCTGGCCACGACCTTTTCGAGGAAGGGATCGGCGATCGATTCCTGGATGAGTGCACGGGACGGGCAGGTGCAGACCTCACCCTGGTTGAGTGCGAACATCGTGAAGCCCTCTTGGGCTTTGTCCGCGAAAGAGTCGTCCTTGGCCAGCACATCCTCGAAGAAGATGTTCGGCGATTTGCCGCCCAGCTCCAGGGTCACCGGGATGATGTTCTGCGAAGCGTACTGCATGATCAGTCGGCCGGTCGTGGTCTCACCGGTGAACGCGATCTTCGAGATCCGTTTGTTCGACGCCAGAGGTTTGCCGGCCTCCAGACCGAAGCCGTTGACGATGTTGAGCACGCCTTCCGGCAGCAGGTCGCCGACGAGTTCGGCAAGCACGAGGATCGAGACCGGGGTCTGCTCCGCCGGTTTGAGGACGACGCAGTTGCCGGCGGCCAGTGCGGGTGCGAGCTTCCACGTGGCCATGAGCAGCGGGAAGTTCCAGGGGATGATCTGTCCGACCACGCCGAGCGGCTCATGGAAATGGTAGGCCACGGTGTCGTCGTCGATCTGCGAGAGTCCGCCTTCCTGCGCCCGGATCGCTCCGGCGAAGTAGCGGAAGTGGTCGACCGCAAGCGGCAGGTCTGCGTTGAGAGGTTCACGGATCGCCTTGCCGTTGTCCCAGGTTTCGGCGACGGCGAGCATCTCGAGGTTGTCCTCGATGCGATCGGCGATCTTGTTGAGGATGTTGGCCCGTTCGGCGACCGCCGTCCTGCCCCAAGCCGGAGCCGCTTTGTGGGCGGCGTCGAGAGCGAGTTCGATGTCCTCAGCAGTGCCGGCCGGGACCTCCGTGAAGGCCTTGCCGGTGACCGGGCTGGGGTTCTCGAAATAGTTGCCCTTGACCGGCGGCACCCACTGACCGCCGATGTAATTCTCGTAGCGCGACTTGAAGGTGACGAGCGACCCGTCCTGACCAGGCTGTGCGTAGACAGTCATTGCAACTCCTTTGATGCGTCTGATTCCACCGGATTGTCTCCGTGTGACCACGACGCTACCGAGTCCGACGTTGCATATGGGTTGCATCACATCGCCGAGGCGGCCGCACCGCCTCAGACACCGAGCCGCAGCGGGTTCGGCGGGGTCAGAGGCCCAGCGCCTCCAGACGCACGACCGCGGCGTTGCGTTCGGCGGCCTCGGGAGGGGCGAGGCGCAGCACGGTCATGAGCACTTCGACGTCGTCGCGGAAGTCCGGCAGGTTCGCAAACCGCCACAGCTGCTGCCAGGTCCCGTCCTGCAGCAGGGTCTCGCGCATGAGCGCATCGACCTCCGCTCCGATCTCGCGCACTCCCGGCGCTTCGGAGTCCGGAAGCACGGTTCCCGTGTACTGTTCGAGGGCCGAATCCGCGTCTCCGCTCGCCAGGGCCTGAACGGTCCGGTCGAGATCCGAATCGACGTCCCCGCACAGTCGGTAGGGTCGGGCGTCGATGCGCAGATCGCCGAGGCTGCCGATCGTTCTGCGCAGACGATTGATCTCCGCCCGGACCGTGACTTCGCTGCCGCCGACCGCCCACAGCCGCTCCACGAGCCCGGCACCGCTGATGCCGTCATGAAACCGGTGGAGCAGGAGCAGAATCTCGGCATGGCGGCGGGTCAAGGCGATCCGGGTCCCGCCGGGACCGACCAGGGCGGGGCTGGGACCGAGCACGGTCAGTCTGGTTCCGGCCGCCTCGGTGCCGGTGTGCATCTGATGCGGCGTGAAGAGCTGGGACAGCTGGGCACCTGCGGCCTTCGCCGTCGAGGACAGCAGGGGCAGCACGATGGAGGACACGGCGTCGTCTCCCCCGGTGACGTCGATGATGCCGATGACGTGTCCGGTCAGCGGGTGCGTGACGGGAACTGCACTGCAGCTCCAGGAGTGAACGTCGGGCGCGAAGTGCTCGGCCCGGCTGACCTGCACGGGCCGGCCCGAACGCAGCGCCAGCGCCGGAGCGGAGGTGCCCATGACCTCTTCTGACCAGTCAGAACCGGAGACGAATCCCATGGCTTCGGCACGGTTGCGCACGCCCCGCTCCCCCTCGACCCACAGCAGTCGACCCTGTTCGTCGCCGAGAGCGGCGAGCAGTCCGGCGTCCTTGGCGGGTTCGATGAGGTGAGACCGCAGCAGGGGCATGATCGTGTGGAAGGGATGACGTCGCCGCACCTCGGCGAGCCTGTCGGTTTCGAACGCGACACGGACCTGCACGCTGTCGGGGTCACGCAGCCGGGCCAGAGACCGATCCCACGATTCCAGTACCGAGGTGCGCACCCCAGGACCTGACGAGTGGGTGTGGAGACTCGTGTCCGACGGGCCGGCCAGACGCTCATGCGCGCGTCGAACGGCGCGCTGATAGGCGTCTTCGAGCAGCAGCGTCGAATCCATGGCGGACGGTCCACCTCCATCGGCGGTTCTCGGAAGAGAGTCTCAACTGCTCATAATCTAATCGCGAACCCGTCGCTGGACAAGAGCCCGTCCACTCATCAGATCTACCTGACGGCGGCTGAGCAACCTCGCGCGAGGTTGTTCAGCCGCCGTCGGGTAGCAATTGGGGAAAGAGAGAGGGCGGGAGCGATTGCTCGCTTCCCGCCCTCTCACAGTGCATCGATCAGATGCGCAGACCCGAGTGGTCGACCGGAACGGCGGGGCCGTTCGACGTAGTGATCGTGGCCTTGCTGATGTAGCGGCCCTTCGAGGAGGACGGCTTCAGACGCAGGATCTCCTCGATCGCAGCATCGAAGTTCGCCTGCAGAGCGTCCTCGGAGAAGGAGACCTTTCCGATGATGAAGTGCAGGTTCGAGTGCTTGTCGACGCGGAATTCGATCTTTCCGCCCTTGATGTCGGTCACGGCCTTGGCGACATCCATGGTCACGGTGCCGGTCTTCGGGTTCGGCATCAGGCCACGGGGACCCAGCACCTTACCGAGACGACCGACCTTGCCCATCATGTCGGGGGTCGCAACAGCGGCATCGAAGTCGGTGAACCCTCCGGCCACCTTCTCCAGCAGGTCATCGGAACCGACGTAGTCAGCACCTGCTTCACGGGCAGCTTCTGCACGGTCGCCGGCAGCGAACACCAGGACCCGAGCGGTCTTACCGGTACCATGCGGAAGGTTGACGGTGCCGCGCACCATCTGATCCGCCTTGCGGGGGTCAACACCCAGGCGGAGAGCGACCTCGACGGTGGCGTCGTACCTCGCCACGGTGGTCTCTTTGGCCAGGGCGATTGCCTGAGCCGGTTCGTAGTTCACATCTGCGGCGATCTTCTCAGCCGCGGCCTGGTAGGCCTTGGAACGCTTTGCCATCTGCTTTACTCCTTGCAGTCGTGGTGTGGGCTGCGTGGGCCCTGCCACTGTGTGGGGTGAGGTCTCAGACCTCGATGTCGGTGGTGATGCCCATGGAACGCGCGGTTCCGGCGACGATGCGGTCGGCCTGATCCAGGTTGTTGGCGTTCAGGTCGGGCAACTTCGTCGTGGCGATCTCACGCACCTGGTCGGCGCTCAGGTGAGCGACCTTGACGGTGTGCGGGGTGGCCGAACCCGACTTCACTCCGGCGGCCTTCTTGATCAGCTCGGCTGCCGGCGGGGTCTTGAGGACGAAGTCGAATGAACGATCTTCGTACACGGTGATCTCGACGGGAACGATGTTTCCACGCTGGGATTCTGTGGCGGCGTTGTAGGCCTTGCAGAATTCCATGATGTTGACGCCGTGCTGGGCAAGCGCCGGACCGATCGGAGGAGCCGGGTTAGCGGCACCTGCCTGAATCTGGAGCTTGACGAGGCCGGCTACCTTTTTCTTGGGAGGCATGTACGGTCCTTAATCTTGAGGTTTCGATGTGCCAGACATATACAGCACATCGTTCGACGGCGGCCTTCCGATAAGGGCCGCAATCAAACCACACCAGTATTCCATGCGCGCACACCTGCGGGCAAATGCGCGTGAGGCGCATCACCGGAGCAAAATCTCGCCGAGGCGGCCGATCCCTCCCCCTCCCCGACGCCGTCACGCTCACGCCGCCATCCCGACTCAGTCCCGTCGAGGCCCCCCGCCAAGCGCGAGGCCGACCGTCGTTCAAGCGCGAGGGCCGGCCGTCGTTCAAGCGCAGGCGCGAATACCGTGCCGAGGACGGTCAGACATCCGGGCCCGGCCTTGAATGAGACGATATCGTCGCCGAGGCGGCCGCCCAGGCAACACAGAAGGGGCCCGGAATGGTCCGGGCCCCTTCGTTGATGATCGCGCCGTTGAGCGGCGAGACGATCAGACAGATCTGTGTGGTCTCAGAGCTTCGAGACCTGATCGAAGCCGAGTTCGACGGGAACATCGCGTTCGAAGATCGACAGCAGCACGGTGAGCTTCTGCGATTCCGGACGGATCTCCTGGATCGTGGCGGGGTGGCCCTCGAAGGAGCCCTCCTTGACGAGCACGGACTCGCCGACCTCGAACTCCACCTCGGTGACGGGAGCGGACTTCGCAGCGGCTTCGGCGGCCGGACCTTCGGCAGCGGCGGCTTCGGCCTGGCGCTCCTCGAAGATCGGAGCGAGCATCGAGAAGACTTCGTCGATCGACAGCGGAGTGGGGTCGTAGGCATTGCCGACGAATCCGGTGACACCAGGGGTGTGGCGGACGGCACCCCACGATTCGTCGGTCAGTTCCATGCGCACGAGCACGTAGCCGGGGATGCGCACACGGCGGACCTGCTTGCGCTGACCGTTCTTGATCTCGACGACGTCTTCCATCGGAACCTGCGACTCGAAGATGAAGTCCTCGAGGTTGAGGCTGACGGTGCGGTTCTCGAGGTTCTGCTTGACGCGGTTCTCGTAGCCTGCGTAGGAGTGGATGACGTACCAGTCACCTTCCTGCATGCGCAGCTCGGCCTTGAATTCCTCGGCCGGGTCCACCTCGTCGGCAACGTCGGCGGCTTCAGCGGCATCGTCCTGCGCAGCGTCGCCGACTTCAGCGGAATCGTCCTGCTCGGCGTCTGCATACTCGGCAACGTCTGCGTTCTCGGCGGCGGTCGCCTCGGCGTCGTTGGCCGCCTCCTCGGTTTCGGGCACCACAGCGGCACCCGACTCTTCGGGAGTGACGTCCTGGGTCTCAGGGGTCTCCTGCTCAGGTGAGTTGGTATCCGACACCGATCAATTCCTCGCTTCGCGTTTTGTGATTCCCCGATGGGGATGAAGTTTGAGTTTAGGGTGGGTCACGGCTGAGGCCGTGTCACCACAGGGGCCACAGCGGAGTTCCGCCGAAGACGAATCCGACGAGCTTGCCGAAGACCAGGTCGAGCCCCGTGACGAGAAGCATCATGAACAGGATGAAGCCCAGCACGACGAGCGTGTAGTTGAGCAGCTGCTTCCGGGTCGGAGTGACGACCTTCTTGAGCTCTGCCACAACTTCGCGGAAGAACTGCAGGATTCGTCCGAAGAATCCGAGTTTCTTGGGACTGGAGGCACTGTTGGGTGCGCTGCCAGTCTTCTTTGCCGGTGTGTCGCTCACACATCCTCACTCGGTCGGTTTCGTTTGGCTTCACAATTGTTCGTGCCGGTCGAGGACGGCGCCTGGCCGATGAGACTTCGGCAGAGTCAACTGCGCAGGGGTGACAGGACTCGAACCTGCAACCTACGGTTTTGGAGACCGTTGCGCTACCAATTGCGCCACACCCCTCTGATCGGACCTGGGAGATCTTGTCGATCTCTGTGGTGTCCGACCACGAGAAACGAGCATACCGTGCCCGACCGTCGTTCGTCGAACCGAGTCTCGAAGCATTGTCTCGAACGTGTCGACGCTCAACTACCGGCCGGATTCATCGACCGGCGGCTGGCCCACGAGCGGCCTGGGTTCGGGGAACCGCACCCACGGGTCGATCTGCACCTTCTTGTCCGGCGTGACGGTGATGATCTGCACGTCGATGGGGCGTTTCGTCTCATTGTCGACGCGGATGATGCTCAGTTCCGCGTTCATCTTCAGGGGCCCCGGCGTCAGCGCATTCGCCAGTGCTCCCCCGGTCGTGGAGCTGACGTAGCGGGTTCCCGAACCGAAGTTCTCCGGTCCGACCCGGCGGTGCCAGTGTCCGCTCAGAGCGTAGTCGGCGCACCCCGAGCGCAGAGTCGGTCCGCCGACGGCGGGATCGTGGATGAGCATGATGTCGAAGTCGGCCGCGCAGGCTTCATCACGCAGCCGCTGCGCATACTGGTCGGCGGTGAGGTCGGTCTCGAGCTGCGGCCCGGACCCGAACACGGTGCGGCGGGGGTCGGCGGCACCGAAGAAAGTCACCCCGGCCATCTCCGCGGTGGAGTCTTCGAGAACCCTCCAGCCGCGGGTCTTCGCATGCTGGGTCGTGCCCCTGGAATCGTGATTGCCCTTGACGATCATGCGCGGCAGTCTATCCGGCAGTTCGTCGTCGAGGACGTCGAGGCAGTAGTTCTCTGCCGAGGTTCCGGTCATGGAGATGTCACCGCCGTCGATATACGCGTCGGCCCTGCTCATTCCTGCGACCGCACCGACGACGCGGGCCATTCCGATATTGCAGTGGATATCGGTGCCGAGGACGAATGTGGACACGCCCTTCTGTCCCTGGCCCTCACCGCTGTCGGCGGCGGAGCCTCCGACCCCGGCGGGCGGGACGAGCCCCCGTTCGGTCCAGCTGCCGGTGAGCGGGCGATCGTTCCATTGCGCCCGCAGAGTCTCCAGAACGTCGTCGTAGAAGGCATCGTTGTCGTCGGCGAAGTCCTGCACCGCGCCGAACGCGGTGTCGATGATCCCGCCGAGGCGGCCCGTGACCTGGGAACCGGCCAGGGGCGTGCCCTCGAACGCCGGATCGGCGGTGATCGGCTTCGGACGGTTGAGCACGACGGCGCCGAGCCCCGTGAGCACGAGCACGAGCACCAGGCCGATGCCGAGGAGTTCTTTGCCGACGAAGGCTCGGATGACGGAGTCGAACCGGATGGGTCCGAGGAAGAGGGCCAGACCCACGAGTCCGCCGGTGATCACGCAGACGGCCAGCGCCCACCGGGTGAGGATCTCTTGGCTGAGTCCTTCGATGACCTGGTCGATCTGCGCCTGCGGGGCCGAGAACAGAGAGGCGTAGGAGGCGATGTCGCCGCCGAGGGCGTCGACGGCTCCCCCACCGGGGTCGGCTACCGCCTCGGGGTCGGCCGCGGGGCGCTCTTCGTCGCTGGAGTCGCCGGAGACGGGGATCTCGCCGATGTCGACGTGCAGACCCAGGCCGAGGGGGATGACATCGTCGGTGGGCACCAGCAGTTTGCCGAGGGGGCCGAAGTCGACGGTGAGCCGGGAGTCCGCGGTGACCCGGTACTGAGCCTCATGGGGGCCGAAGGTGAGGTCGGCTCGCGAGGAGAACAGCGCCCAGGGCAGGGTCGCGAGTGCAACCGTTGCCAGGGTGATGACGAGCGCGGTGATTCTGCGACGTGATGACACGGCCACCAGTCTAAGGACGTTGCCCGTCATCGATGGAGCACCCGATGAAGGTCGGCTCGGGCTCGAGTGTGATGCCGAAGGCGTCCTCGACACCGGTGACGACGGTCGCGGCGAGTTCGATCACATCGTCCGTGCTCGCGTGTCCCCGGTTCGTCAGTGCCAGGGTGTGCTTGGTCGACAGCGATGCCCGTCCCTCGCCGATGCTGAAGCCTTTGGCGAAACCGGCATGCTCGATCAGCCAGGCCGCCGAAGTCTTCGTCTTCCCCTCGAGCTTCGCTCCGCTGAGCGGATCGGTCACCGGGTAGCGAGGAGCCTCGGCCGGCAGGATCTCTGCATCCTCGACGATGGGGTTGGTGAAGAAGGAACCGGCCGACCAGGAGTCATGGTCGGCCGCATCGAGGACCATGCCCTTCGAGCGGCGCAGCGCGATGACGTTCTCGCGCACGCGCTTCGCCGGGACGCAGGCACCGATTTCGACGTCGAGGGTCGAGGCCAGCTGAGCGTAGCGCACCGGCAGCGACTCGTCACTGCGTCGGAGGTCGAAGGTCACCGAGAGCACGACGAACTGCGGGGTGCCGACCGCGATCTGGGCGCGTTTGAGCGCCGAGGTGCGGTAGCCGAATTCGAGTTCGACGGCGGTGAGGTGGCGGACCTGCCCGGCCACACGGTCGAAGACCTCGACCGAGGAGATGAGCTCACCGACCTCGGTGCCATAGGCGCCGACGTTCTGGATCGGGGTCGCACCGACCGATCCGGGGATCCCGGACAGCGCTTCGAGCCCGGAGAGGCCGAGGTCGAGCGTATGGGAGACGAACGCATCCCAGTCCTCCCCCGCCTCGGCGGTGACCCGGGTGTCGGTCGTCGTGGTCTCGGTCGTCTCCACTCCGGTGGTCCGGACCACACAGACCGCGCCGTCGAACCCTGCATCGGAGATGAGCAGATTCGATCCTCCGCCGATGAAGAGCACCCCGGACCTCTCTTGACCGCTGAGTTCGAGCGGATGGGCACGGCAGAAGTCGAGCAGCTCGTCGCGGGTGTTCGCGACGGTGACCTGCGAGGCCGATCCGCCGAGGCGGAAGGTGGTGAAGGCCGCGAGTTCCTGCTTGAGAGCCTCGGTCACCGCGAGATCCGAACCTGGGTGCGGCTGAGGACATCGGCCTCACCGGACTTCACGGTGATGTCGATGCGGGCGGTGCCGACCGCGGGGTCGACGGCGCCGACCGTGCCGGTGAGCTTGAGCGAGGCCGTCGGGGTCGCCGGTGATCCGGTTTCGGCATCGGGGACGACGACGGGTGCGGAGAAGCGGGTCCGGTAGTCCACGATCGCACCGGGGTCGCCGAGCCATTCGGCGACGGGGGCGATGACGGCTGCCATCGAGAGCATTCCGTGGGCTATGACATCGTCGAGTCCGACCTCGCGGGCAAAGCGTTCGTTCCAGTGGATCGGATTGTGGTCGCCCGAGGCGGCGGCGTAGTCGACCAGAGAAGCGCGCGACAGCGGGATCTCGGCTTCCACGACGGTGTCACCGATGGTCAGTGTGGAGAAGTCGATGGTGCTCATTCTCCGTCTCCTCTCACGACGATGGTCGAGGTCACGGTGACGACTGGCTGCTGCGCGGCATCGGCGATCTCGGTGCGGGTGGTGATCATGGCGTTGCTGCCGGCGGCCCGGACTCCGTCGACGTGGGTGACGGCGGACAGGACGTCACCGGCGACGATGGGGCGGGTGAACGAGAACTGCTCGGAGCCGTGGACGACCCTCGAGAAGTCGATGCCCGAATCGGGATCGGCGATATAGGCGGCCTCGGATTTCTGCGCGATGATCACGGCGAAGGTGGTCGGGGCGACGACGTCGCGGTAACCCAGCGCGGTGGCCGCCTCGGTGTCGAAATGGTAATCGGCCTTCGCTCCGGTGGCGAGCGCGAATTCCGCGATCGCCTCCCTGGAGACCTCGTAGGGCCGAGGCAGGGAGAACGAGGCCCCCTGCTTCTCCGTATTCACCGGCATATGCGCTCTCTCTTCCACTGGGGTCGGTATCGACACCAGCCTAAAGCACGGCCCTCGGGCGACGCTCACCGGCGAAGAATTGATCGCGCGTTCGTGTCCGGTTCACACAATTCCTGCACCATCAGGCTCATGGCCCCGAAACTGGTATATGTTGTCCACATCACATCAGCTAAGGAGTAGTGCGATGACGAACGAGTCCCCCAGTGCTGACCCGACGAGCCCCGAGCCACAGGCGGTGAAACCCGGGGCCCGAGTCAAAGACGCAGTCGCGGTCCCCTCACCGCAAGCGCCCGGTCCCGCTGCCCCCGCAGCTGCCGCACCAGCAGCCGCCGCTTCCGGATCCGGTCCGGCGCCTGTTCCTGCCGATCTCACCCCGCCTCAGGTCGAGGTGGCCGTGGCCACCGATGCAGCTTATGCCGGCAAGGAAGCCGACAGAGTCCAGCTGCGCCGACCGCTGCGCAACATCTCCGAGGTCCGGCACTTCTTCCGCACGAATCAGACGCCGATCTATTTCGTCGGAGCCACCCCGTTCAACCTGCTCGGCCTCGACCGGTGGGTGCGCAATTTCTCCTACATCACCTACTACGACGGGTGGGACGGCGGACATCCGCGGGTGTTCTCCCCGCGTTACAAGCCCTATGTCGAGTTCGAATCGGGTGAGGCGATCAACAATTGGCTCCTGCTCAACGCCGAGGTGCGTGCTCATATGACGCGCAGTGTTCCCCATGGTGAGCGGGTCAAGGTCGCGATGGTCTTCTTCGATGAGGAGACGGAGCGGATCTGCCGGGAACTCGGCTACGACCTCATCCTGCCTTCGGCGGCGCTGCGCAATCAGCTCGATTCGAAGATCGAGACGACGAAGCTGGGCAATGAGGCCGGTGCGTTCTCCGTCCCGAATGTGCTGACCACTGCCGACACCTATGAAGAGCTCAATGAGCGGGCCGCCGAGGCGGGGCTGGGCACGGATCTCGTCGTGCAGACTCCGTACGGTGATTCGGGCAAGACGACGTTCTTCATCTCCGATTCCTCAGGTTGGCAGACGCACAAGGACGACATCGTCGGCGAGCAGCTGAAGGTGATGAAGCGGATCAACAACACCCCGGTCGCCGTCGAGGCGGTCATCACCTCCAGCGGTGTCGTCGTCGGTCCGTATCTGACCGAGCTGGCCGGTTTCGCCGAGCTCACCCCGTACAAGGGCGGTTGGTGCGGCAATGAGATGAAACCCGATGTCCTCAACGCCGAACAGCGGGAGAAGACCCGCGAGCTCGTGCGCAGGATGGGCGAAGGTCTGCGCAAACGCGGTTATCGAGGCTTCTTCGAAGTCGACGTCCTCGTCGACCTCGACAACGACGACTGCTACCTCGGCGAACTCAATCCGCGGATCTCCGGTGCGTCGGCGATCACGAACGTCACCGCCGGAGCCTATGCCGACGTGCCGCTGTTCCTGTTCCACCTGCTCGAGTACCTCGAGGTCGAATTCGACCTCGATGTCAAGGAGATCAACGAGCGGTGGGAGGAGCTCTCCGGGGCCGATGAGTGGAGCCAGATGATCATCAAGGAGACGGCTCCGATCACCGAGTACATCACGCATTCGCCGCTGACGGGTCAGTACTATCTCGATCAGTACGGGACGCTGACCTACAAGCGCGCGGCCCTGGACTGGCACCCGCTGCAGAACGGCAGCGAGGTGTTCTTCCTGCGCATCTTCGGTGCCGGGGACTACCGGTGGAAGGGCGCGGACCTCGGAGTGCTGGTGACGAAGAATCCGCTGCAGACGAACGTCGGCGGGCCCGATGCGCTGAGCATCCGTGCCAAGCACTTCATCGATTCGATCCGTGCGATGTACGCCGGAGTTCCGGTCGTCCCGGACGATCCGTCACCGGCCCTCGGCGGGCCCGGAGCCAAGGGCGACTGAACCGGACCCGGGCCGCCTCGGTGATAATCTCAAAATGACCCGAGGCGGCGCTCAGCTGCCGTCCGCGGACCCGTTCCGCGGACAGACCGACCCGAGAATCAGAGGTGAAGAGTGATCGAACCGTCACCGAAGCAGACTGCGGCCACTCCCCCGGCGGACCAAGCCGTGACCCCGTTGGCACCCGTCGATCCGGCGGCCGGAATCGACCGGGACAACTGGCAGGACCCCGACAATGTCCGTTGGTCGTTCCAGAACGTCGCACGGGTCCTGCCGACGACGCCGATCTCCCGGGGCGTCGGGCCGGTGGCGGAGCTGCCCGCCGATCTGCAGGATCTCGGCGCGGTCGAAGTTCCCGCGACGGAGTACTCGGAAGCTCGCAGCGTCCGCAGCGTGATCGAATCCACCGACACGGATGCCTGGATGCTCATGCACAACGGGATAGTGCTCACCGAAGAGTACTTCGGGGAGATGACCCCGTCGACCGAGCATCTGCTCATGTCGGTGTCCAAATCGCTCGTCGGCACCGTCGCCGGGGTCCTCGTCGGTTCCGGCGACCTCGACCCGAACCGCCTCGTCTCCGACTATGTGCCCGAACTCGCCGACTCCGGCTATGCCGGTGCCACGGTGCGCCACATCCTCGACATGCGTTCGGGCATCCGCTTCTCCGAGAACTACCTCGACCCGAACTCCGAGGTCAGGCAGATCGAGGAGTCGATCGGCTGGTCAGAGGCGAGGCGGGAGAACCCGGGCATCGGCATGTACGAGTTCCTCACCACTCTTGAGGCGAAGTCCGAGCACGGCGGGGTCTTCGAATACCGGTCGTGCGAGACCGATGTGCTCGGTTGGGTGTGTGAGAAGATCGCCGGCGAGCGCATGCAGTCGCTCATGTCGCGAGTTCTGTGGTCGCGGATCGGTGCCGAACAGGATGCGCTCATCGCCACCGACCAGTACGGGGTCGGGATGTTCGACGGCGGCATCAACACGACTCTGCGCGATCTCGCCCGCTTCGGCTTCGTCTACACCAACCGCGGTCAGTCGCTGACCGGTCAGCAGGTTGCTCCGACGACGTGGATCGGCGATACGCTCACCACCTCCGACGACGTGCGGCAAGCGTTCGCCGATGGGCCCGGAGACAATCGGATGCCGGGCGGGGCGTATCACAACCAGTTCTGGTTCCCGTTCCCCGACTCTCATGCCTTCCTCGCTCTCGGCATCCACGGGCAGATGATCTACATGAACCCGGGTGCGAACGTCCTCGGAGTCAAACTCTCGAGTTGGGGGCTGCCGCAGGATGCGACGAAGATGTTCCCGACGATCCGGGCTTTCGAGGCCCTCGCGAACGCCGTCAACTCCCCCGCCGCGGAATGAGCGTCACCACCACCTCATCGAACTGAACGTCATCACCCACGCGGAGCAGTCGGAACCGGACACCGCGGAGCATCACGCACCGCTGCCCGCACACCGCACGGTCACTCGTGCACCGCACCGGCCACGCGCTCCCCTACAGGTACTCACCCATCACTCCTCGCTCCTCGCATGAACACCCGCTGCAAAGGGTGGTTATGCGAGGAGCGGTGAGTGATGCTCACTTCTCTGCCCGAAAGATGATCATTCCACTGCCCGGATGTGCCCGAATCGTCACAGGTGTCGCCGGATCTGCACACCGAACCGGGGATCTGCGGCAATGGGCCGTGGCAGAATCGTGGTGTATCGACAACGCTTGTGATCGCCAGAGCGCGAAGGAGAAACAGATGGCCCCGATTCGCCGGTCCACTTGGACGCCCCGCCTGCTGACGGCGGCGGCTGGAACCGCTCTCGCCCTGTCCCTGACAGCGTGCGGAGGCTCCGGAGACGACAAGCCGGCAGAGGATCAGAAGTCCGAAGCAGCCCAGACCGAAAAGGGCGGGTTCGGCGGCGGTGCCGTCGAGTCGGAAGCGGCCGAAGCCCCGGGTTCTGAACCCGCCGAGGCGGAGCCCACCGACACGAAGTCGACCGACCCGTTCGCCGACGCTGCGAAGACGACGAACTGGGCCAGTGACGCCGGGATGAAGATCGACAAGAAGGGCAACGGCGTCGTGCCCGCTTCATCGATCGAAGCCGACCTCGTCGACCTGTTCGAGAACAAGCTCGAATTGAAGGTCAAGGAAGCCGCATGCGATTCCGATATGGAGCTCAGGGAATGGTACGGATACAAATCGTGCCAGGTCACCATCAAGGACAAAGAGGCCTACAACGGTGAGAAGAAGTACTTCGGATCGGTGAAGATCGTCGATCACAAGGACAAGATGGTCAAGTACGAGCTCATGTTCCCCGGCATCGACAAGGATGACTTCGACTTCAAGGACTGACCACCGAGGGGACCGTCGGGCCACCGAGGTGACGCTCAGGTCACCGAGGCGGTCCCCAGGTCACCGACGGGTCCTCAGGTCATCGCTCGGCCGCCGAGTGCCCGGCTGCACTCCTTTCGTCGTCCGCAGAGCTTTCGCTCTTACGGGCGACGAGCCGTTTCCGGGGATGACCGGACGAACCGCTGATGACGTAACGCCCGCCTGCCTCGGTGGGAGGTCGACTCGGTTCGTCCAGGGCCTCGCGGATGATCCGCCGCGGATCGTATTGTCGGGGATCGAGCGTCTGCCAGTCCTCGGCGCCCATCGATTCGGTCGCACGAGTCCGTGCCGTGTCGACTTGGACACGGAGCAGGCGGACGAGCTCGCCGAGCTTCTGCGCGCAGTGCGGCAGCCGCCGCGGGCCGATGATGATCGCGGCGATGACGCCGACGATGATCATCTTCTCGAAATTCAGGCCGAACATGTCCGAGTCCTTTCCGCGGGCGGAGTCTGTCTGGTGATCGAGTTCTGCGATCGCGCGGCCTGTGACCGTTCGATCCGCGTGGGATCGACGTCTCCGCGAGCCCGATCGTGGATCCACGCGATGACCAGCGCTGCGAGGAAGAGCAGCGCCATCGGGGCTGCGACGAAGAACATCGAGAGGACATCGGCGGCCGGCGTGACCAGAGCGGCGAAGACCACGATGGCCACGATGCTCACACGCCAGGCCCGGGCGATCGCCCGTGCCGAGAGCAGGCCGATGAAGTTGAGGACGACGAGGAAGACCGGGAGGACGAAGGCGATGCCGGTGGCGATGACGATCTTGAACACGAAGTCGAAGTAGTACGACGCCTGCAGGATCGTGCTGTCCTCGGACGAAGCGAAGGAGGTGAGCACCTCGACCATCCGCGGGAAGATGAACAGGCCGGTGAGGCAGCCGCCGACGAAGAGGGGAAGTGCGACGCCGAGGAAGCCGAAGGTGTACTTCTTCTCCTTCGCCGTCAGCCCTGGGGTGAGGAAGCCGAAGACCTCCCCCAGCCACACCGGGCTGGAGAGGATGATTCCGGAGTACACGGCGATGCGCAGCTGAAGGTCGAAGGCGCCGGTGACGCTGTCGAAGTTGAGCGAGGCGCTGCGGGATGCGGCGAGTTCGGTGATCGGAGCACGAAGGCCGTCCATGACGAGATCCGAGGTGAGATAGCCGATGACGGTGCCGATGAGCAGCGCGACCGCCGCGCGCACCGCTCGTGTCCGCGCCTCCCGCAGGTGCGCGGACAGCGGCGTCTTCTCCGCGGCGGTGGTCATGACCGTGGTCGCGTCGTGTCGGATGCGGTGTCCGCAGCGGTGGAATCGACCCTCGCCGAGGCGGGCGTGGGGTTGGGATCGGCGATGACCGGGTCGGTCACCGCCTCGTGGTGGGGCGGTGCAGGCGCCGAATCATCCGACCGCTTGTCGGTCGTTTCGTCCTTGAGGATGCGCACGGACTGTCCGAGGCTCTTGGCGAGTGCGGGCAGTTTGGCTGCGCCGAAGACGAGGATGATGATGGCGAGGATGACGAGGGCGTGCCAGCCCGTGAGGTTGTGCAGCATGATGGTCGGCCTTTCGAATGGGTGGTCTGGTGTGGCTATGCCATCGGGTTCGTGTCGGTTGGTCACTTCTCGGTCGGGGCGTTCAGCTGTCGTCGCTTCCGGATGAACCGTCTGCGGACGATCCGCCCGCAGACGGTGTTCCGCCGTCCGGTCCGGCCCCTCCTTCAGGAGGGTTTCCGCCCTCAGGAGGGGTTCCGCCCTGACCGCCGCCGCTTCCTGGGGCTGCGCCGCCGGCCGGTTCGGTGTCGGTGTCGACGGAGACGTCGAGTGAGGCGGAGTACCCGGACTCCGTGTCGCCGCTGATCGTGGCGAGCTGGTGCTCTCCTCCGTCATCGCCGAAGACATTGTCATCGTCGAGAGTGATGGCCGAGAGGTTCTTCGCCGATCCGTCGTAGGCGTCGAGGGCGAACACGGCGTCGCAGGCATCCTCGGGCAGGGCCATCTGCGAGGTGGCGATAGCGTTCTCGGCATCGGTGATGGAGTCGACGTCCGGGTAGACCTCGAAGTGGATGTGGGTCCACCGGCTGGAGTAGCAACCGGGGAAGACCGAGGTGAAGGTGACTTCACCGGCGGCATCGGCGACTTGGACACCGCGCAGCCAGGTCGCGTCCTCGACTCCGTCGGAATACATCGAGTAGCGGCCCTGAGCGTCACAGTGCCAGGCGTAGACGGCGACGCCCTCGAACGGGGCATTGTCACCGGCCATATCGGTGACCTTGAGGGTGAAGGTCAGGGGCACACCGTCGACGGTGTCGGTGCCGTCGATGTTCGCCCGGATGTCCGAGCGCACGATTCCGGACTCTTCGAGGATGTCCGGGCCGTTCGAGCCGTCTGCAGGATACGGTCCGGCCGTCTCGTCGGGGATCTCGGTGACCGATCCGCCGCCGCTCGTGGCCGAATCCGTCGTGCCGGAGGCTGCGGAGGTGCACGCGGCCAGGGCCATGGTGCCGACACCGGCGCCGACGAGTCCGAAAACTCCGCGGCGGCTGAAGAGGGTGCGGATGTCGAACGAGGCGCCCTGATCGACGACCTCCTCGTCGGGACGGTCGAGGAGCCGTCCTTCGTAGGCGGGTCCGTTCGAGGTCTGGTCGGGTTCGGGTACGCGAGCCATGAGCTGTCCTTCCTTCGATGATGTGATGACACCATCGTGGTGACCGGCTCTGGCGCAGGACTGTGGCGTTCCTGGGCCGCGACTGTAGATGCTCAGGCGGGCTGAGTTCCGTCCCACCAGTCGAGGACCCGCTGGGCCTGCAATGTCACCCATTTCGACGGTTCACCGGCGGGCACATCGGTGTGGAGCCAGACGTCGCCATCGAGTCGGTGCTCCTGTTCCCAGCGTCCGTCCTCGCTCCTGCGGGAACGGATCGACTCCACGGCCTCGCTCATCCGCGGATCCGGTTCGGTTCCGTCGATGCTCGTCGCTTCGCGGAAGTAGTCGAGGGCGGGCAGGATTCCGTAGAACCACCGCCTGGGATGGAACAGTGCGAGGGCGCGTTCGTCGAAGGGTTCACCGGTGCCTCGGCGGCGGAACAGATTCCTGGAGAGGAGGTACTCCTCTCCCCCGGCTCTGGCGCGCTGCACACGTGGGCCGTCACCGGTGTGCTTCTGGTAGTCGAGGAGGGCGATCAGAGCGTTGAGGGTGGAGTGATAGGACGAGACCTCCGAGCCTTCGACCCATTCGCAGTTCCATCCGCCGTCGGGAAGTTGGTGCTCGAGGAACCAGTCGACGAGGCCGTCGACATCGGCGTCCAGCCACAGACCGTTCGACAGCGTCCACGAATTGATGCACACGTCGACCTCACCGTCCCAGTAGGGAAGGTCTTCGTATTCCCACCGCGCGGCCCTGAGCCTCTCGGCCGTTCCCTCCAACGCCGAGGCGGCCAACCCCCATTCGCGCAGGTCCTTCAGCGCCCACGTCGTCGCCGTCCAGGGCTGTGCTCGGTCATCGTCGAAGGTGAAGTCGGACGGGAAGAACGCCCCGCCGGCCCATTGCCCGTCCGAGCCCTGGTGGGACAGCAGAGCGGCGCCGAAGCCCTCGTGGGCGACTTTCGCTCGGGTTGCCTGCCAGCTCGTTTCCTCGGCACCGAGCAGGTCGCGTTCGACCTGCCACCGCAGTGCCGGATCGGAATCGAGCAGCCAGTCGGACAGTTGTGTGCTGATCATCGTTGATCTCCCACGTCGGTCGAACAGTCTCTTCGAGAGTAGGTGCCGAACCGTGCGATGACCATACCCCAGTCGCGGAAGACGGCTGAAAGGATTGTCGCCGAGGCGGGCCTTGACCCTGTTCCGAGCACAGGGGCTTCCATGGCAGTCAGACAGAGACGACCAGTGAAAGGACTTGACGATGTCTGCTGCGAACAGCCTGGACGAGGCTCCCCGTCCCTTCGGTGCTCAGCTCACGATGCGCTGGTGGGTGCCCATTCTGCTGACCGTCCTCGTGGTCGGCGCCACCTACGCGCTGCAGGCGCTGTTCCTCTCCGCCGCCGCGATCATCGAAGTCGGCCTGTGGGACAAGGACCCCCACGATGCCACCCTGACACCGCTGACCTATCTGGCGACGAACCTCGCGATCATCCTGTTGGCTCCGCTGACGCTCATGGTCCTGCGACTGGCGACGAAGACGCCGTGGCGCAGCGTCATGACCACCATCCGCCGGGTTCTCCTGGCGCCGGCTCGGAAGCTATACGCTGCTGCTTGCGGGGCTGATGATCGTCCTCAACGTAATCCTCGCCTTCGTTCAGCCCTCTCCCGGTTCGGCCTTCCAGGTCACCGGAACGACGACCCTGCTGCTGGCAGTCGTGCTGCTGACCACCCCGCTTCAGGCCGCCGCCGAGGAGATCACCTTCCGGGGAGTGTTCACGGCATCGTACGCGTCGTGGATCCGTGCCGCGCGCCCCGCGCTTATCGTCGGAATCAGCCTGTCGACCCTGCTGTTCGCGCTCCTGCACACGACTTCGGATCCGTGGATGTTCCTCAGCTACCTCGGGCTCGGTGCGAGCACGGCTCTCATGGCGCTGCTCGGTCGTGGCCTGGAGGCGTCCATTGCGTTCCACGCGATGAACAACGTCTTCGCCATGGCGATCGGTTCGCTCTTCGCCTTCGGCGGAGGGATCAGCCAGGACCGTTCGGCCGGTGCCGCAGGACCGTACATGCTGCTGTTCATCCTCGCCCAGGCGATCGCTGTGGTGCTGGTGTGGAGGATCGAGAAGAGGCGGACGCATGACTCCGAAACGGGGAGATCAGAGCTACGCTCAGCCGCGCAGTGACCGCTCCCAAGCCAAGGTCGCGAGCGCGGCTGCTTGGTCGGGGAGGTGAGCATCGTCGAACAGAACCTCGGGTGAATGATTGATCGCAGCCGTCTCCGGATCGATGCCTTCGGGTGACACGAAGAAGAACACGAAGGCACCGGGCACCTGCTCGAGCACGAAGGAGAAGTCCTCGGACCCCATGAGCGGATCCGGGACCTGCACCACTCGCTCGACGCCGAATCGATCGGTCAGAGAGGCCAATGCGAAGGCGGCTTCGTCGCCGTCATTGACCGTGACGGGGTACTGCTCGGTCCAGACCACCTCGGCCGTGCACCCGTGTGCTGCCGCGATCGACTCTGCCTGCCGTGCGGCGAGTTCGGGGAACTTCCGCGTCGTCTCGTGGGAGAGAGTGCGCACGGAGGCCCCGAGTTTCGCCGAGGCGGGGATGACGTTGACGGCCTCTCCTGCCTCCAGCTGGGTCACCTGGGCGACGATGGGGTCGAAGACGCTGAATGATCCGGTGACCATCGACTGCAGTGCCTGTCCGAGTTCGAGGATCGGACGGACCGGGTCGACGGCATCTTCCGGTCGTGAGCTGTGTCCGCCGCTGCCGTGCATGGTCACGTGCAGCGTATTCGCTCCAGCCATGATCGTGCCCGGCCTGGTCACAAAGGTTCCCGGCGGTCCCGGGGCCACGTGGATCGCGTAGGCGGCATCGGGCCTCTGCCCGATGGCTTCGAACATCCCTTCTTCGAGCATGATCTTCGCCCCGCCCATGCCCTCTTCGCCGGGTTGGAACATGAAGGCCACGGTCCCTGAGAGGTCGGCCTGATGGGCGGACAGCAGCTGTGCGGCTCCGACCAGTCCCGAGACATGGAGATCGTGTCCGCAGGCGTGCATGTTTCCGTTCGCCGACGCGAAATCGAGTCCGGTCGCCTCGACGACGGGCAGAGCGTCCATGTCCCCGCGCAGCAGCACTGTCGGGCCGGGGTGTGCTCCCCGCAGGACAGCGACGATCGAGCTGAGCCCCTGACCGAGGGTGACCTCGAGCGGCAGTCCTTCGAGGGCTCGGAGAACGCGCCGTTGCGTCTCCGGCAGGTTGAGACCGACTTCGGGATTGCGATGGAGATCGCGGCGCAGTTCGCGCAGATCGTCGGCAAGGGCGCGGGCTTCGCTGGTGAAATCGAGTGGCACGGTGTGCTGTCCTTCTGGGAGTCGGCGCAGGAAGCGGCAGGTCGTCCTTCTGGCCCACCGCAGACATCCGCTGAACGGGTCAGCGGGAGATCAGTGCTCGCTTCGGAGGGTCGGGGAACCATGCGTCGCTGTCTTTGACGAGGACCCCGCCCTGGAGGATCGCTTTGACGTTGTCCGGTTCGGCCAGCGGCGTGATGTCGGTGATGGGATCGAAGTCGACGATGATGAGGTCCGCGAGTCTTCCCGCTTCGAGTGTGCCGATGTCGCCGTCGAGACGGAGGAGTTCGGCGGCGCTGCGAGTGCCGGCCACGATGGCCTCCATCGGATTCAGCCCGAGTTCGACGGCATGGACTGGTTCCCACAGGTTCTGCCCGTGCGGGCACACTCCGGAGTCCGTGCCCAGAGCCGTCCGGACCCCTGCCTCGAGCGCTACCGCCACGCGTTCGCGGGCGATCGCCGACCACTTGGCCTTCTTCTCGTAGAGGTAAGCGGGAACGTCCCGGGGATCCGGCACGCGCAGGGCACTCGTGAGCGTGGGGACCAGGAACATCCCATGTTCGAGCATGAGGTCGATGCCTTCATCGTCGATTCCGTAGCCGTGTTCGATCGATGCGGCGCCGCCGCGGATGGCCGCCTTGATTCCTTCCGCCCCTTGGGCGTGGGCGGCGACCGGCTGGTGTGAACGCTTCGCCGTCTCGGCGACGATGAGTCGCACATGCTCCTCGGGGACACCGATGTCATCCGGGGTGTCCGTCGGACTCGACACTCCGCCGGTCGTGCAGACCTTGACGACGTCAGCCCCTCCTCGCACGAGAAGCCTCACCACCCGCCGAACGTCGTCATCGGTGTCGATGATCGGGTCCATCGGCAGCCCCATCGGCACCGGCCGGCCGTTGGGCAGAGTGAAGTCGGCGTGACCGCCGGTCGGGGAGAGCGGGACGATGGCGATGTGCATGCGCGGTCCTCGGATGAGGCCGGCCTCGACGGCGTCTCTGACTCCGCGGTCGATTCCGCCGAGATCGCGGACCGTCGTCACACCGGCCATCAGAGTCTGATTCGCTCGCAGCCCCATCCGGAACACGCGCTCGGAACCGAATCGCGCCGCCTCGGCAGGCTGGTCTTCGATGGACAGGCCCAGGTGGACATGCGCATCGATGAACCCCGGCAGGATGGTCTTGCCGGTCAGATCGACGACAGTGACAGTCGGCTCGTCGCGCCTGCCGCCTTCCACGGACTCGTCACATCGGCGGGCGGGGCCTGCGTAGACGATACGTCCGCCGTCGACCTCGATCTCGGCGTCGGCGACAACCTCACCGCCGGTGCCGTCGATGAGCCTGGCGCCCCGGAGGATGAGTCGGTCGCCGCCGTCAGGCGTGGTGGGAAGGTAGGCAGCCGCCGTGCGGGACTCCCTGTCATCATTTCCAGTGGCGCGCTTCACACGGCAAGACTTGCACGGTCGGCAGGAGACGCGCAATACCGGGACGGGGAGTTCCCGAATACAGAAACTCCCCCACCGGACTCTTCGTCGCGATGAGGGAGTTGAACGGTAGCGGGAGGGGGACTCGATCCCCCGACCTCACGATTATGAGTCGTGCGCTCTAACCAGCTGAGCTACCCCGCCCCAGCGCCGCATTCCAGGCGGCACGAGAGCCCCGAAAGGGAATCGAACCCTTGACCTTCTCCTTACCATGGAGATGCTCTGCCGACTGAGCTATCGGGGCAACAGGTAAGAATTTACACGGGTTCGCATTCCTAGGGCAAATCGGGGCAAAGTGACCTCACTCACAGGCGATCGATTCCGTACCGAGGCTCGCAGAAGTCCTCGCAGCCTCAGCGTCACGACCACTGGGGGTTCCTATTTCACGGGGTCGAATCGACCCGCGAGGAATCCCTGCAGGCGACCGGGGTGGTTCGTGATGATCCCGTCGACCTCGGCCCCGAGGAGCTCCCGCCATTCGTTCATCCCATCCACGGTCCAGACGAAGACACCGAGGTCGTTGTCCATGATCTCGGTGACCACCGATCTGCGCATGGAAAACCCCTTGTAGGAAGGATTGATCGCCACCGCTCCGAGCTCACGAGCGATCTCGATATCTTCGGGCTTGGGAACCATGCGCAACAGGAAGCGAGCCACCATCGGCAGCATGTCTCGGCAGGTCTCGAGCGTCTCTATATTGAACGACTGGACGATCATCCGGTCGGCGATTCCGGTCTCCACAACCAACTCGGAGATCCTCGCCACCGCACCCGATGACCACTCCCCCTTGAGCTCGAGCAGGAGCTCGCCGCCTCGGTGCTGGATATCGCGCATCACCGCCGACAGGGTGGGGATCCGCACTCCGTGGAATCCCGGCCCCATCCAAGAGCCCGCGTCGACGAACGACAGCTCTTCGGCGGTGAGGCTGGCAACTGGGCCTTTGCGATTGGTGGTCCGGTCCAGATCCGGGTCGTGGAGGATCACGGGCACACCATCGGCGCTGGTCGAGGTGTCGACCTCGATGAAGTCGACTCCGAGCGCGCGGGCCGCGTCGACCGCGGCCAGACTGTTCTCGGGCACGACTGCCGAATACCCTCGATGCGCGATCACCAGTGGTCGACTCCCGGGGCCGGGGCGCTCATGGATGCCTCGTTCGTTCAGGAACTGCAGAAAGCTCATGAGTTCACCCTATGCCCTGACCGCTCAAAGCCGCATGACGGCCACCGCCACCGAGGCGACCGCCATCGCACCCACGCTCCCGCCTCGGCGCAGGTGACCGCTTCACCTCCACCTGAGCAATTCCCAGATGATGGGAAGTCAACTCGATTTCGACACAGACCGGGTCTCAGCGGATATCTTGTGAGTTACCTCACTTCCTATACACGAAGGTTCACCATGGAAGCTATCTACGCTGCCGCGATCGTCCTCGCCTTCATCGCTCTCGGCGAGTTGGTCTCAATCTGGTCGAAAGCCCGAGTTCCCAGTCTTCTGGTTGCGATGCTCGGCATCTTCGTCTTCGCCAAGTTGGGCGTGGTCCCGGAGACGGTCATCGACGACTCCTTGCTGCTTCAGGCCTACTCGTTCCTCGTGGCACCTCTGCTCTTCCACATGGGCTCGCTGATCCCGCTGCGCGTGATGCTCAAACAATGGCGTTCTGTGATCATCGCCGTCTCAGGCATGCTCGTGGCCGTACTGCTCATTCTGGCGATCGTCGCTCCGCTCTTCGGCTTCGAAACCTTCGTAGCAGGGTCCGGCCCGTTGGCCGGCGGCATCGTCGCCACCAGCCTGACGACAGAAGGGCTCACCGCCACCGGTGCCGCCTCGTCGATCGTCGTGCTTCCCGCCCTGGTCCTCATGCTGCAGTCGCTGCCGTCGATGCCGCTGACGAACTACCTCCTGCGTCGCTATGCCACGAAGCTGCGAGACAGCGGAGAGCTGCACGAACTCGCTCGTGCCCATCACGAGGAGGAAGAGGCGGCCGCGCAGAAGAAGAAGCTCGTCACGCTGCCGGGATTCCTCGTCGACAATCAGCTGTTCATGCTCTTCCTCATCCTCGTCGGCGGATCGCTCGCGACGCTGTTGGCTGTCCCGACCCACATTCCCTCATCCATCCTCGCCCTGATCCTCGGCATCCTCGCCACTGCGATCGGCCTCTCCCCCGACAAGGCCATGGAACGGTCGAACTCGTTCGGCATCGCCATGGCCGGTGTCATCGCCATCGTCATGGCACCGCTCGTCACCGCATCCGTCCAAGACGTCATCAACGCCTTCCTCCCCACGATCACCATTCTCGTCGTCGGCGGCTCGGGCATCGTCATCGGCGGATTCGTCGCCACGAAGCTCCTGCGCTGGAAGTCCGGGCTCGGAATGTCGGTCGCCCTCACCGCCATGTACGGCTTCCCTGCCGACTACCTTCTGACGAACGAGGTCGCGCGATCGATCGCCCGTGATGACGATGAGAAGGAAGCACTGCTCAATGTGATGCTTCCGCCCATGCTCGTCGGCGGGTTCACCTCGGTCAGTGCCGGTTCCGTCGTCATCGCCAGTGTGCTTGTCAGTCTGCTCTGACGATCTCTCACCGCTCCGAAGCCTCATCCGAAAGGACGCTATGCACGAACTGCTCGCCGAGGGGAAGACCCTCCTTCCCGAACTGCAGGAGCTGCGCCGAGAGCTCCACGCGAATCCCGAGATCGGCCTCCATCTGCCCCGCACACAGGCAGCCGTGATCTCTGCACTGGCCGATCTCGATCTCGAGGTGACCACGGGTCAGGAATCCACCTCGGTGGTCGCGATCCTCCGTGGTTCGCACCCGGACAGGCCGACCGACGCCCCCGCAGTCCTGCTGCGCGGCGATATGGACGGCCTGCCCCTGGAAGAGGACACCGACGAACCGTTCGCTTCGACCAATGGGAACATGCACGCCTGCGGACACGACCTGCACACCGCGGGACTTGTCGGTGCCGCACGACTGCTCCATGCACACCGCGATCAGCTCCGCGGAGATGTGGTCTTGATGTTCCAACCCGGCGAAGAGGGGTACAACGGCGCCTCGGTGATGATCCGCGAAGGCGTGCTCGAAGCTGCCGGACGTCCCGCGATCGCGGCGTTCGGCATTCACGTCACGACGAGCCCGCGAGGAATCCTCGGCACGAAGCCCGGCACTCTCCAGGCCGGCTCCAACGTCCTCAACGTCACCATCCACGGACGCGGAGGACACGGTTCGCAACCGCAGTCGGCCATCGATCCCGTGCCTGCGCTGGCCGAACTCGTCACCGCATGCCAGAACATGATCACGCGAAGCATCAGCACTTTCGATCCCATCGTCATGAGCATCACCCAGCTGAAAGCCAGCGATGCCGTCAACATCATCCCCGCCTCGGCGAGCATGGGTGCGACCATCCGGACACTCTCCGAATCGTCACTCGACATCGTCCGCTCCCGGTCTCGCCGACTGGCCGACGGCATCGCGGCCGCACACGACTGCACCGCCGAGGTCGACTTCCAGGTCCAGTATCCGGTGACGGTCAATGACGCTGCCGAGACGCGCTGGACACTCAACGAGCTCACCGGAACGCTCGGTGCGGACAGGGTCGTCGAGCTGGATCAGCCCATCATGCCGAGCGAGGATTTCTCGTTCGTGCTGCGAGAGGTGCCGGGAACATATCTCATGCTCGGTGCGAGACGTGAGGACGTGCCGCCGGAGCGTCAGAGCGACAATCATTCCCCGAACGTCGTCTTCGATGATTCTGTGCTCGGCGACCAGGCCGCGATCCTCGCTCATCTGGCGATCGCGCGACTGAAGAAGGCGACCGGTGCGGGGCCGCCCGCCAGCTCCTGAGAGCGCTGAACTCACCGACCGAGGTCAGTCCGCTCAGCGGCGTCATCGACTGCGGAAGAGATGCCACCACCGCCGAGGCGGGCCGCCCGGCTCGGAGCCATCCGTGCCCCGCTCCAGGTCAGGGACGCTCGGCTCCGCCTCGGAACCGGTGTCTGTCTTCTTCACGCGTCGTTCCCGCCAGGCCGCGACCTCGGCGTCGATATCCCGCGGAGGTGTGAAGACCGGAGGGCCGTCACGCAGGTCCATCACAGCCTCCCGCACCCGGGCGTTGAACCCGGTCAGGTAATCGCGGACCTCGGATTCGGTGGTGAAGGCGTCGACGGTGTCTTCGAGGACGGCGTTCTCCTTCTTCAGCTGGAACGCAGCCGGAGCGACGCCGTTGATGCCCTCGGCGTCCATCTTCTGCTTGATCCACCAATCGGGGTCAGAGGAACTGTGCAGCCCGCTCAGCGGCTTGCCCAAACCCGGCAGATCATCGAAATCACCGCGCTTGATTGCCCTGTCAAGGGCCGATTCGACGACGGCATTGCGATCCTCGAGCGAATTCAGGCGCCGAGGCGCTTCGCCCTCACTCGGGTCCTTACTCATGGTCTCGCCTCTCCCCGGTCCACAGTGCCGTGGCTCCCGGCACCAGACGCCGTGGGCTGAACGCCGCGGCTCGCCTCGACGCGGCACCCCGGCCAAGTGTCCTCACACGGTAGGCGCCTCGGCAAGAGGTTCGCAAGGGGGCACCCGGCGGCTTGAGAACAGAGAGGACCGAACTTGGGTCACAATCGGATACTTTTCGGCGGAAATGTCCGTTTGCGACCTATTCTCGGCGCAGCGCCTGCAGTGGGCGACCACTTCTGTGCCCAGTGCCGGCGAAGTGGGCGTCCACTTGTCGGTGGGGAAGCGTTGTTCGGCGGGGAAATGGAAAACGGCCCCGCGTCCTGTGTTTCCACAAGTCGCGAGACCGCTTCCCTCTGCGTGGCAGATGAAGGATTCGAACCTTCGAAGGCAATGCCGGCTGATTTACAGTCAGCTCCCTTTGGCCGCTCGGGCAATCTGCCGCAGGTGGCGCTCGATGAGCACCTGAAAAGAATACAAGGCCCGGACCCGAATCTCCAACTCGGTAGACGCAGATCACAATTCGAGGCCTCGACTAGACTCGGAGGCAACAGCCATGCCCGTTCCCGACGGGCACACACCATCGCAGACTAAGGAGCATTCATGGCCAGCGAGTCCTCATTCGACATCGTCAGCAAGGTCGACCGCCAGGAAGCCGACAACGCACTGAACCAGGCAGCAAAGGAGATCAACTCCCGTTACGACTTTCGCGGCACCGATGCGTCGATCGCCTGGAGCGGCGAAGCCGTGCAGATGAAGGCCAGCAGCGAAGACCGCGTCAAGGCCATCCTCGATGTCTTCCAGTCGAAGCTGGTCAAGCGCGGAATCTCGCTGAAGTCCCTTGAAGACGGTGAACCGTACCCCTCGGGCAAAGAGCACCGCATCGACGCCTCCCTCAAGGAGGGCATCGACAAGGACAATGCGAAGAAGATCTCGAAGATCATCCGCGACGAAGGGCCCAAGGGCGTCAAGGCCCAGATCCAGGGCGACGAGCTGCGCGTGAGCTCGAAGAAGCGCGATGACCTGCAGGCCGTCATCGCCCTGCTCAAGGGACAGGACCTCGACGTCGACCTGCAGTTCATCAACTACCGCTGATCCCACCTCGGTTTGAGCTGGGCCGTCGGACGGCTCGGCTCAGCCGGTCTAGCTCGGCCGGTCGACGATTCAGGCAGCACTCCCCTCATCCCCCACCCCGCGAATATGTCGGAACACGTCATCGTCTGACGTCCGCGGACGTTCTGAGACTCGCTCATGACGGGTCGTGACACCGATCATGCATCCGTGCCGCACGTTCCCCGGTCCCCCGTCAGGATGGCGACATGTCATCCACTTTCGTCACCCCGCGGCTCTCGGCCTCGGCCCCGGGCAGCGCACCCGATCGGCTGCCCGTCCGTCGACGCCGGCTGCGGCGAGCTCTGTCCTTCGAAGTCATCCCACCCCGGTCCGCGGCCCAAGCGGCGCGGATGCCGGGACTGCTGAGATTCCTCGATTCGCTCGGTCCTGACTATCTGGCCGTCACCTCATCGGCCACCAGCAGCTGGCTGCAGGGCACGGCCGACTTCATCGCCGAGGTCACCTCCACGACCACGCTGCGGCCCTTGGCCCACCTCGCCTGCACCGCCGGCACCGAATCCGAGCTGCTCACCTGGATCGACCATCTCCTCAGCGTCGGCGTGCGCGGCTTCCTCGCCATCCGCGGTGACATCCCCGCCGGTCGGACGAGTCTCCCCGCCGGGCACCTCCCCCACGCCGATGCGCTCGTCGGCCTCCTCCGCCGCATCGAATCCGACAATGTCGCTCGCCTGGCCGCCGGTCGCCTCGGCATCGGCGTCGCCGCCTACCCCTCGGGCCATCCGGAGTCGACCGGACCCGAAGAGGACCTCGACGTGCTCGCGGCCAAGCAGCGCAACGGCGCCGACTTCGCCATCACCCAGCTCTTCTTCGACCCCACCGCCTACGCCCGTCTGCGCCGGCGTGCCGAACACGCCGGCATCACGCTCCCGATCATCCCCGGCATCCTGCCGTTCACCGATGCTCGCCGCCTGCACACGATGTCCCGACTCTCGGGTCTGCCCGTTCCCGACCATCTCCTCGCACGCTTCGACGGAATCTCCGACCCCGCCTCCGCGCGGCGGATCGGACTCGAGATCACTGCCGAACACACCGCAGCGATCCTCGAGAACGATGCCGACGGACTGCACTTCTACACCTTCAACGACCAGAACACGACCGAAGACCTGCTCACCGCACTCGAACAGAAAGGGATCTCCGTGAGCTCATTCCCACCCCAGCCACCGCCTCGGCGATGGCCGCCAGCGACCGACGACACACCAACGACCGCGAAGGAGAACCACGCATGACCACCCCATTCCCGACAGCCACCGTCACCGGCTACCCGCGCATCGGCGCCCGCCGCGAACAGAAGAGGGCCTTGGAGGCCTACTGGGCCGGCCGCATCGACGCCGACGACTTCACCCGTTCCGTACATACGCTGCGCGTCGAGACCTACCACCGACTCGCCGAGCTGGGGCTGCGCGAGGATTATGCGATCCCGGCCTCCTACAGCCACTACGATCACGTCCTCGACACGGCACTGACCGTCGGGCTCATCCCCACGGACACCGGCGGCACCAACACAGGCGCTGCCGCCGGCCTCGATGCCTACTTCGCTCTCGCCCGCGGTACATCCCAGCGCAGTCCGTTGGAGATGACGAAATGGTTCGACACGAACTACCACTACCTCGTCCCCGAGCTCGCCGACTCCACGGTCTTCACAGCCCGCCCGCACCATCTGCTCTCCCTCGTCGCCGAGGCGAGGGCCGCCGGACACTTGGTCAGACCGGTCCTCGTCGGACCTGTCACCTTGCTCGCACTGGCCAAACCCGCACCCGGTGCCACGACTCTGCCGCTCGACCGACTCGACGAGCTCACCCTCGTCTATCGAGACATTCTCACGGGACTCAGTGACGCTGGCGTCGATTGGGTGCAGTTCGATGAGCCGGCTCTCGTCGCCGACATCCCCGGCACCACCGATGCCAGGCTCGCCGAGGCGGCCCGACGCACCTATGCGACGCTGAGTTCCGCAACCGTTCGTCCGCAGCTGTTCGTCACTGCCCCCTACGGAAGCCTCGAGAACGGTCTGCCCGCACTCGCCGAATCCGGCATCGACGCCCTCGGTGTCGACCTGTCCGCCGCGACCCGCGGGGCCGACCCGGACTATGCACCCAGGCTGGCGGCGACCTTGCCCCCGTCGGTCCACCTCGTCGCCGGGGCCATTGACGGACGCAACGTCTGGGCCGATGATCTGGCCGCCAGCCTCGACGTGCTCACCGGTCTGGGTCGGGAATCGCTGAGCGTGTCCACCTCCACCTCGCTGCTGCACGTGCCCTATACGGTCTCCCAGGAGACCACGCTGCCCGTCGACGTCGCCTTCTGGCTGTCCTTCGCCGAGGAGAAGGTGACCGAGGTCGAGGCCCTGGCCACCGCCCTCGCCGAGGGGGCCGAAGCCCGACCGGAGGCGTTCAACCGTGCCGAACGCGTCCGGCGCACCCGCGCTTCGTCGACCCGAGTCCACAACGCCGAGGTGGCCGCCCGCACCGCGGCCGAGGCGACCAATGACGGCTTCCGCGCCGATGCTGCGACACGGATCGCCGCCCAGGAGTCGCTGGGGATCCCGGATCTGCCGACGACGACCATCGGTTCCTTCCCGCAGACAGCCGAAGTCCGTCGGGCACGGGCCGATCACCGAGCCGGACGTGTCGATGATGCCGCCTACGAGCAGGCGATGAGAGCCGAGATCGACCGGGTCATCGACCTGCAGGAGGAGCTGGGTCTCGACATCCTCGTCCACGGGGAACCCGAGCGCAACGACATGGTCCAGTATTTCGCCGAGCACCTCGACGGCTTCACGACCACCGAGCACGGGTGGGTGCAGTCCTACGGGTCGAGGTGCACGCGTCCGCCGATCCTGTTCGGTGATGTGTCCCGCCCGGATCCGATCACCGTCGGTTGGACACGCTACGCCGCGTCCCGGACACCGCACCCGGTCAAGGGCATGCTCACCGGCCCGGTGACGATCCTCGCGTGGTCGTTCGTCCGCGACGACGTCGACCTGCGGGTCTCTGCCGACCAGATCGGGTTGGCGCTGGCTGATGAGGTCGCCGATCTCGAGGCGGCGGGCATCGGCATCATCCAGGTCGACGAACCGGCGCTGCGAGAGCTGCTGCCCCTGCGCAGCCGCGCCCGCGCCGAGTACCTCGACTGGTCGGTACGTGCCTTCCGTCTCGTCAGCGCCCATGTCTCCCCACAGACACAGATCCACACTCACCTGTGCTATTCGGAGTTCGGAGAGATCATCGAGGCGATCGATGCCCTCGACGCCGATGTCACCAGCATCGAGGCCGCCCGATCACGGATGGAGGTCCTCGACGATATCGCCGGATTCGGATTCGGACGCGGAATCGGCCCCGGCATCTACGATATCCATTCCCCGCGCGTGCCGACCGTCGAGGAGCTGCGCGAACTCATCGAGGCGGCGCTGAAACATGTTCCCGCGCACCGCCTGTGGATCAACCCCGACTGCGGGCTGAAGACGCGCGACTACCCGGAGGTGCGCGCCTCCCTGGCCAACCTCGTCGCCGCACGGCAGGCCATGCTCGATTCGGTCCAGGTCACGGTCTGAGCCGCCTCGGCGATGTTCGGTGGACGGCCTGAGCCGCCTCGGCGAGGTTCGGTGGACGGTCCGAGCCGCCTCGGCGAGGTTCGGGTCAGTGTTCGGGGAGTTCGAGCGGGATGTAGTACAGGCCCTTCGAGTCCTCTTCGACGCTGGCCCGGAGGCGATCGTCGAGGTGGATGAAGTCGTTGACCTTGATGGTGCCCTTCTGACCGCTGAGGCGGCGGATCGCGAACGCGGGGATGAGGCCCTGACGTCCCGAACCGTCGACGGCGAGCGCGTATTTCGGGCCCGTCGCGCGGACTCGGACATCGATGCCGGTGACCTGTTCGCGCAGTTCGTCGAGTTCTCGCACGGGTTCCGGGTTCGTCAGCGCGGTGAGCTCGACGGCCAGGGTATCGGCCATGTCATCGACGGTGGCGAGCATGTTCGCCATAGCGCGGGCGAATTCTCCGTGGAGCTTGCTCGGCTTCATCGCCGCACCGGGTTTGTACATGTCCTCATGGGTGAGCTCGCTCCACGCGTCCTGGAGTCGGGTCTTCACCTGGATCTCGGCGAAGACCGGCTGACCTTGGTCCGAGGGGATGCGCAGAATGACGTGGCAGGCACGGTATCCGCTGGCCTTCGGCGGGTCCGTGTAGTCACGCGATTCGATGAGTTCGAACGAGCCGAGCTGCTCGGGGTCGCGCAGGGCAGAGAACATCATCCGCTGATCGCGCGGGGATTTGCACAGCACCTTGATGCCGACGATGTCACGGATCTGGTCTTCGACATCCTCGGTGGAGGTGATCGTCAGCTGCGGGTCGTCCTCGATCTTCTCCGTCACCTTCGCGAGGGTGCGGGCGGCATCCTTGATCCGGTGCCCGTCGACGTCGAGTCGGGAGATGTCCTTGTCCTTGAGCAGACCCTTCTGCTGTTCGGTCAGCCAGTGCTTGATCCGCACGGCCGCCGTCTGCCAGGCGTCGAGTCGTTCGGCATACGCGCGTTCGACGATCGTCTTGAGCAGCGATTCGCTTCTCACGAGGTCTCCCCTGCCTGCCGACGGCGGATTCTGATGGACGACCGGTGTGTGCCGGTGCCTGGTGCGCACCGGTCCGCATGCTCTGACTCTACGCGGTAGACGCACCACGCCCCGGCAGCGACTCGTCCTCCCAGTGCAACGGGAGGAGAAGTCATTGCCGGGGCGTTGTGGCGCTCAAGCGGAGAACGCGACGTTGCCGGTGGGCGATGGCTCCGAGTCAGCCGCCTCGGGTCAGCCGCCTCGGGTCACCCGCCCCGAGTCAGTCACCTCACGTCAGTTGCCGGCGGACGGCTGGCCGACGGATTCGGCGGTGACGTGCCCGCGCGCCTCGACCAGCATCGCCTCACGGGTGGCGAGCTTGACCCGCTCACGGCCCTCGACCTCACCGGCCGCCTTCTCCGCGGCCTCGACCCGGTGGTAGCCCTCCCAGTCGACGAAGTCGGTGCCCTTGGACTCGAGGAGTTCGACGATGGCCGACTCGTCCGGGTACACCGGATCGGTGAGCACCCCGGCTGCCCGGTCATCGAGGATGTGGCCGATGGTCTCGAGCGCGTCGCCCTTGGTATGGCCGATGAGTCCGACGGGCCCGCGCTTGATCCACCCGGTGGTGTAGACGCCCTGAACGACGTCGGCGTCGGCGGCCTTGGCCTGTTCGTCGGAGTCGACGACCCGTCCCTCGTGGTTCGGGATGACCCGTCTGCGATCATCGAACGGCAGCTGGGGCAGCTGGGTGCCCGCATATCCGACGGCGCGGTAGACGGCATCGAGCTCCCAGTCGTGGAAGCTGCCGGTGCCGCTGACTCCGCCGGAACCGTCGAGTTCCATGCGTTCGGTGCGCAGTCCCGTCACCTTGTCCTCGCCGAGGATGGCGACCGGTGCGTGGAGGAAGTGCAGGTGGAGACGCCGCTTCGCTCCGGTGGGTTCACGCATGGTGAAGTCCGTGAGCGTCTTTGCGACCTGTTTGGTCTGGTTGCTCGACTCGATCGCCTGCATCGACCCTTCGTCGAACTCGAAGTCCTCGGGGTAGACGATGATGTCGACGTCCTTGACCTGACCGAGCTCGCGCAGCTCCAGCGGAGTGAACTTCGCCTGAGCCGGTCCTCGGCGACCGAAGATGTGGACGTCGGTGACGCGGGAGGTCTTGAGGCCCTCGTACACGTGGTCGGGGATCTCCGTGGTGTGCATGTCGTCGGCCTGCTTGGCCAGAACGCGTGCGACGTCGAGGGCGACGTTGCCGTTGCCGATGACGGCGACGCGTTCGGCGTCCAGCGGCCACTCCCGGCCGACGTCGGGATGCGAGTCGTACCAGTTGACGAAGTCCGCGGCGCCATAGGATCCGGGCAGATCGATTCCGGGCAGATCGAGTGCGGCATCGACGAAGCAGCCGGTTGAGAAGACCACTGCGTCATAGCGGTCGGTGAGCTCTTCGAGGTGGAGGTCGACACCGTATTCGACGTTGGAGAACAGACGGATGTCACCTCGGTCGAGGACCTTGATCAGGGCATTGATGATGCCCTTGATCCGCGGATGGTCGGGAGCGACCCCGTAGCGGACGAGCCCGAAGGGAGTCGGCAAGCGGTCGAAGAGATCGATGCTCAGATCGAAATCACGCTCCGCCTTCGTCATGAGATCAGCAGCGTAGATCCCGGCAGGACCGGCGCCGACGATGGCCACCCGGAAGGGACGAGTCATTCTCACACCTCTCTATTCAGTCCCACCGAGTCTATCGTCAATGTAGGTCATCCTTACAATGACGTGATCAAACTCGCATTTCCACGGCCTCATCGGCAGGCCGCAGTCCTCCACGCTCTGCCGTCTCGCCGACGGGCCCACGACCCCCACCGCACCCCCACCTCATTAGACTGAAGCCTGTGAGCCAGAACCCTGCCCCCGATGAGAGCGCAATTCGCCGTGCCGGCCTGATCAACGGATTCTCCGCCTACCTGTTGTGGGGCGTGATGCCGCTGCTCTTCGCAGCAGCGGCACCCACCGGCGCCCTTGAACTCGTCTCCCACCGAGTCATCTGGTCGCTGGGCTTCTGCGCCATCCTCCTCATCTTCACCGGCGGGTTCCTCCGCACCTGGCAGATCCTGCGCTCGCCGCGCCTTTTCGGCCTCCTGCTTCTGGCCTCCGTGCTCATCGCCATCAACTGGACGACGTTCATCTTCGGGGTCGAAACCAATCAGCTCGTCGAGATCTCGCTCGGCTACTACCTCAACCCGCTCATCTCCATCGGCTTGGGCGTGGTCTTCCTCGGTGAGAAGCTGCGTCGACTGCAGTGGACGGCCGTGGGCTTCGGTCTGCTCGCCGTCATCATCGTCGGCATCGGCCTCGGCCGCGTCCCCTACCTTGCGTTCACCGTCGCCCTGTCCTTCGGCCTCTACGGGCTGGTGAAGAACAAGGTCGGCAGCCGTGTGGGAGCGCTCGAAGGCATGGCCGTCGAAAGCCTCGTCCTCGCCGTGCCCTCGGCGATCTACCTCATCGTCCTCGGTTCTCTGGGCCTGCAGACGTTCACCGGGTTCGGCGGCTGGCACGTCTTGGTCATCATCGTCACCGGGCCCGCCACCGCGATCCCGCTCATCCTCTTCAGCGCCGCCGCCCGCCGCATCCCCCTGTCCTGGGTGGGCATGCTACAGTACCTCACCCCGACGATCCAGTTCATCCTCGGCGTCACGGTCCTCGGCGAGATGATGTCGACGACGCGGTGGATCGGCTTCTTCATCATCTGGATCGCCGTCGTCCTGCTCTGCACCGATCTCGTGCGCACGAACCGACGCCGCCGCTGACCGCGGGAGCCTCACCGAGGCGACCCGCTGTCGCCATCGCCGAGGCGACCCGCAGTCGCCATCGCCGAGGCGGCCGAATCGTGCCGAAGCTCAGCTCAGCACCGCGAGCGCTCCCCCGGCCAGCACCGCGGCCACGGCGACGGCGGCACCCATGGCCGCGGTCGTCCTCCACCCCATGGCCCTGCCGACCATGACCATCGAGGGGATGCTCAGCGCCGGCAGGGCGATGAGCAGGGCGCCGGTAACTCCGGCACCGACGCCGAGAGGCACAAGGGTGAGGATGATCGGGATCTCTCCGCCGGTGGGGATGACGAGCAGGGTGCCGATGATCGCGACGATGATGACCGCTCCGGCGCCCAAGTGGGCTTCGAGGCCGTATACGCCGGTCAGCCATGGGGCGAGTAGCCCGATGAGGAAGACGAGCAGGAGATGCTCGGGCACGAGGATGAGCGCGAAGCGGCCCAAGGACCGCAGGTAGCGCACGGGTAGGGACGACACCGTCACCGAGGCGGGGCTCGGCTCGGGCGCCGAATCGTTCCGCCCGGACACCCACCTTCCGATCAGGGCGCTTGCCCCGACCGCGATGGCAACGGCGAAGACCACTCGCACAGCCGTGTACTGCCACGGCAGGACGAGTGCCAGGAAGATGAGCACTGCAGGGTTGAGCAACGGATTGCCCACCCAGTACGCCAGGGCCGCAGAGCGTCTCACTCCCGAATCACGCAGGCTCGCGGCCACGGGGGCCGCGCAGCAGGTGCACATCATCGACGGCATCGACAGGACCGCGCCGACGAGGGACTGACCGGTCTGGCTGCGCCGATTCAGCAGCCGCAGCAGCCAGTCGCGAGGAACCAGAGCGTCGATGGCGGCCGCGACGAGCAGCGCCACGAGCAGGGCCTTCCACACTGCGGTGAAATACACCAGCGTGAAGTCCCATGCCCCGGACAGTGACATCGCCTGCCCCGCGGCATCGAAGAGCGGAGTGCCCTCCCACAGCGAGGTCTCGCTCAGCGTCCACGCCTTGTCCCAGTACGGCAGCCATTTCGACCAGCTCAGACCGATCACGAGCAGCAGCGCGAGCACGCCCAGTCCGATCCAATCGGCGGCGCCCAGTCTCTGCGGAGACCTCATCGGTGCCGAAGCCGAGGTGTGCGTCATCGCGGTACGTCCTTTGCGCCAGTGCCGAAACGGCGGAGAAACAGTCGAGAACGGTAAGGGGCGGGAACTCAGGAACTGCGGGAGACGACGGAATCGGCGAAGGCGAACAGCGCTTCCTTCACTCGACCCTCGGGCAGCGGTGCCAATGCGGCTTTGGCCTCATCCGCCCAGCGCGACGCCTCGGCGCGGGCCCGTTCGGTCACGGGATGGGCCGCCAGGGCCGAGCGCGCTGCTTCCAACGCCTCATCGGAACTGAGGTCGGCATCGAGAAGTCGGACCACCTCGGCGGCGGTGTCATCGCCCGCAGCAGCGGCGGCGCGCACGTAGAGTACGGGCAGGGTGGGGACCCGTTCGCGCAGGTCCGTGCCCGGGGTCTTCCCCGACTCCGAGGATGTCGTGGTCAGGTCGATGATGTCGTCGGCGAGCTGGAAGGCCACGCCGACGCGTTCGCCGAAGACTCGCACGGGTTCGGCGAGTTCCTGGTCGGCGCCGGAGAACATGACTCCGAACCGCGCCGAGGTGGCGATGAGCGATCCGGTCTTGTCCGCAAGCACCTGGATGTAGTGCTCGACTTCGTCGGCGTTTTCGGGCGGGCCGGCGAATTCGTTGAGCTGTCCGAGCACGAGCCTCTCAAAGGTCTCGGCCTGGACGCGCACGGCCTCGGGTCCGAGCTTCGCGGTCACCCCGGAGGCCTTGGAGAAGAGCAGATCGCCGGTGAGGATCGCCACCGAATTGCCCCACACCTCGTGCGCGGCCTTCGCACCGCGTCGCACGGGAGCGTCGTCCATGACATCGTCGTGGTAGAGCGAAGCCAGGTGGATGAGTTCGACGGCGGCAGCCGCATCGATGATGTCCTCGTTGTCAGCATCGCCGAGGCGGGCGGTGAGCAGGACGAGATTCGGACGTGCCCGCTTGCCGCCGGCGGCCAGCAGGTGCTTCGAGGTTGCGTCGGGCAGCCTGCGGGTCTGCTCGGTGACCTCGTAGAGACGGGACTCCACGGTTTCCAACTGAGTCGAGATCTCCGCCGCGAGCTGGGCGTCGTCACCGGTGAAGGTGGCCGGAGAGGCTAGGTGGCTCATGTCCTCGTCATTCGTCGTAGTCGGTCTCGGCATGCCGTTGTCCTCGCCCTTGCGCTCAGAGTTCTTCACTGTGGTCTCAGCGTCGTCCGTGTGCCGTTGCTGGTGGCTGGAACGATTCGGGTCAGGGCAGAGATCACCCTGTCGATGAGATCGGCCTCGGAGACCTTCGGGTCGCGGTAGAGGTTCGCCAACAATTTGACGACGAACTCCATCACAACGTCAACACCCATACCGTACTTGATTCCGAACTGCATGAGGGCCGGGTGGCCGATGATCGAGGCGAAAACCCGGCCGAGAGTGAAGTATCCGCCCAAGGAGTCCCCGAGCAGCGCCGGGTACTCCTCGAGTCGGCGGCGCATCACGGCCTGCGGGTAGCGCGAATAGGTGGAGATCACCTCGGCGGCGATGCGCGCGGACTCCAGCGCATAGTCGATGCCCTCGCCGTTGAACGGGTTGACCATGCCGCCGGAGTCGCCGACGAGCAGCAGACCGCGGTGGAAGTGCGGTGTCCGGTTGAATGCCATGGGCAGGGCCGCGGACTTGATCGGGCCCAGAGACGTCGATTCGTCGATGCCCCACTCATGGCCCATGTCCGCGATCCACTGGTTCATCATGGCGCGCAGGTCCACGGATCTGAACTGGGGCGAGGAGTCGAGGAGGCCGGCGCCGATGTTCACGGTGCCGTCGCCGAGGGGGAAGATCCATCCGTACCCGGGCAGGGTCTCGGATTCCCCGGCCGCGTTCGTCGAACGCATCTCGACCCAGGATTCGATGTAGTCATCGGCGTGCCGGGGCGTCGTGTGGTAGGCGCGGGCGGCGATGCCCATCGGTCGGTCATCGCGCTTCTCCAGGCCCATGGACACGGCCAGGCGGGAGGAGACTCCGTCGGCGGCGATGACGATCGGGGCTCTGAAGTGGGCTTCGGGGCCGACTCGGCGACCCCGGTGGTCGGTGCCCGAGGCATGCACGCCCTTGATCCACCCGTCATCGCCGATGTCCGGAGACATGGCCCGCACCTGTTCGAAGAGCCTGGCCCCGGACCGCTGAGCATGACGGGCGAAGGCCTCGTCCATGCTCATCCGCGGACGGGTCAGCCCATAGTTCGGGGTGCCGTCGATGTCGGGCCAATCGAGTTCGAGCCGGTGGCCGCCGCCGATGAGGCGCAGTCCCTTGTTCGGGTGCCAGCCGTCGGAGGCCGGCAGATCCATCCCCAGGTAGCCGGCTTCCTTGACCGCACGCGGGGTCAGGGCATCGCCGCAGATCTTGTCTCGGGGGAAACCGGACTTCTCGAGGATGATGACCTCGTGCCCGGCCTGGGCGAGGTAGGCGCCGATCGCCGAGCCGGCCGGGCCGGCTCCGACGACGACGACTTCGGCATCGAACTCATTCATCGTCAAGGCTTGATTGGCTCCGCGGTGTCCGCCGCTGCTACCGAGTCCGTGGTCGCTTCGGCGGGTTTGAGGGCATGGTGGACGGCGACGATTCCGCCGGTGAGATTGCGGTACTTCACCTGATCGAAGCCGGCGTCGAGGATCTGGTGGGCGAAGGCGTCCTGGTTCGGCCACGCGCGGATCGACTCGGCCAGGTAGACATAGGCCTCCGGATTCGAGGACACGGCACGGGACACGGCCGGCAGGGCCCTCATCAGGTATTCCTTGTACACAAGGCTGAAAGCATCGAACGTCGGGGTGGAGAACTCGCAGATGACGAGGCGTCCGCCGGGCTTGAGCACGCGCAGCATCTCGTCAAGGGCCGTATCGACGTCATTGACGTTGCGGATGCCGAAGGAGATCGTGACGACATCGAAGCTGGAATCGGCGAAGGGCAGATCCATCGCATCGGCGTAGATGAAATCGATCTTCGGGTGCCGGCGTCGACCCTCGGTGAGCATCCCGGTGGAGATGTCCCCGGCCACCACCTCGGCGCCGTGGTGAGTGAACGTCATCGACGAGGTGCCGGTTCCAGCGGCCAGATCGAGCACGCGCTCACCGGGTCCGGCGGCCACGGAATGGGCGACGGTGCGCCTCCAGGCCCGGGCGAGTCCGAAGGAGAGGACGTCGTTCGTCAGGTCGTATCGGGAGGCGACATCATCGAACATCGACGCGACGTCGGCGGGCTGCTTGTCGAGCTTGGCACGGTTCATGACCACATTCTCTCAACACCTGAACCGGGAGGGCGAATCCGGATCCCGGTCCGCCGACATCCTCGTCTAGAATCGAGGCGACATGACTTTGACTTCCGGCACTTCCGACATCCTCTCCGCCCCTCCGCGTCTGCACGTGCGCTCCCGTTTCGTCGACGACGTCGATCCCGGGCCCGGCTTCCCCTTCGAATCAGGCCTGCCCACGACCGTGGAGCAGACCCTCGAACTGCTGCCGACCGACGGCTTCTCCTGCTGGGTCCGTGATACCTCCGGTCTCATCGGCTTCGGTCGCACCCTGCGCATCCGAGCCCGCGGTCCCGAGAGGTTCACCGACCTGTCGGATGCCTGGAAGGCCATCACCGAGGCGGCTGAGGTCGAGGACGAGGTCGATCTGCTCGGCTCCGGACTCATGTGCTTTGCCACGGTCGCGTATTCGGGCGAATCCGCTGTCGATTCGATCATCCACGTCCCCGAGTTCGTCCTCGGTCGTCGCGGCGGCCGTGTGTGGCTGACGTCGATCTCGACAGCCGAGGTGCCTCCTCTGCCGCCGATCCTCCAGGCCGAACCGCTGCAGCGCGTGCACTCCGCCCACGCCGAGGCCGGGGACCTCGATCCCGAGAGGTGGTCCCGGCTCGTCGAGCAGGTCGCTGACGTGCTCACCCCGATCGACACCTCGGCGGAAGTGGACGCGTTCTCGGATGATCCGACTCTGCGCAAGGTCGTCCTCGCCCGTGACGAGGTGGTCACCACCGAGGAGGACATCGACGTGCGTGCGGTGCTCGGCGCGCTCAACCGCAGCTACCCGAGCTGCTGGACCTTCGACATCGCCGGTCTCATCGGGTCGACCCCGGAGCTGCTCATCGGAGTCGAGAACAACAGAGTCACCTCACGTGTCCTCGCCGGAACCTACCGGGTGGAGAAGAACCCGATGGAGGAGATGCCGGCGGCCCGGAAGCTGCTGAGTGCCCACAAGGACAGCACCGAGCATGCATTCGCCATCGCCTCGCTGCAGCGCAGCCTGGGTTCGGTCGCCGAGGATGTCACCGTCGATGAGCGCCCCCACCTGCTGCCCTTGGCCAATGTCATCCATTCGGCCTCGGACGCGCAGGCGAGCCTCTCCCCCGACTCCGGGCTCACCGCCCTCGACGTCGCCGCAGCGGTCCACCCCACTGCCGCCGTCGGCGGGTATCCGCAGGCGAGCGCGGTCGCCCATGTCGATGAACTCGAACCCCTCGACCGCGGCCGTTACTCCGGCCCCGTCGGGTGGATGGACGGGCGCGGCAACGGCCAGTTCGGCATCGCTCTGCGCTGCGGTCAGCTCGAGGATCGCAATCGGATCCGGCTGTATGCCGGTGCCGGGATCATGCCCGATTCGGATCCCGCCACCGAGGTCGCCGAGACGAATGCGAAGCTCGCTCCCATGCGTCGGGCGCTCGGTCTCGACCGAGACTGACCTTCCGTCGTTCACCGGTGCTCCCGGCGCTCCGGGGGCCGCTGAGAGTTCCGAAGCTCAGTGCGACGCGGTCACCTCGATGATGCGGCGGGCACTCGTGCCTGCGTTCCGCTGTCCGTCGAGCATGCCGAGAGTCGCTTCGAATTCCTCCGCGCCGGTGACCTGCACATGGTCCCAGCCGTAGGCGGCGGCGAGGCCCTCGAATCCGCGTCCGTGCGGGACCGTGAAATACCGTTCCAAGAAGCCTTCGAGGTGGGACTGGGAATGTTCGAGTCCGGAGAAGATCGCTCCCCCGTCGTCGTTGAGCACCACGATCGTCACGTCCCCGGCATCTTCGGCACTCGGGGTGAGGAGTCCGCCGATGTCGTGGAGCATGGCGATATCGCCGATGAGCAGGACCACTGGTTCGCCCAACCCCAGGGACAGCCCCGTGGCGGTGGAAACCAGTCCGTCGATTCCGGCCAGCCCACGCGAGGCGTGGATGCGGGCGCGGATGTCGGTGGCGTCGCTGAGGTAGCGCACCGAGTTCGAACTCGCCACGAACAGGGTGATGTCCTGTGCCGCCAGATGCTCGGTGATCGCCCGTGCGGTCGACTGGAATTCCCTCGCCGAGGCGGGGCCTGAGGATCCGGTTGTGTCCGGTTCCGCGGACCGTTCTGCCCGAGCAGCTGCAACCAGGGACGTCCCGGCTTCGATCCACGCGCGCGCCCAGGTCGGTCCCGAGGCGGCGCTGCTCTGTGCCTCTCCTGCGGCCGTCGAGTCGACGGTCGTCTCATCCGTGACGGTCAGGTCAGCCGCGTCGATGTCGTCGGGCACCCGCTGCACATCCACCGATTCGTCGGCGAGCAGGGCGGCGACGGGTCTGGTCAGGGTCGGTTTGCCGTGGACGATGACGGTGCGGATCGCCTCGCGCAGCTCGGTGTGGTCGCCGAGCACGCGGGCATGAGCAGGCACCGAGGGTGAAGGTTCGGCTGACCTTCCGGCCGAGTGTGTCGACGTCCACGCCAGCGTGCTCGAGGGTTCGGCGAGCATCGGAAGGTGATGGTCGGCGGCCAGCGCCCGCAGGGACTCGGCCGGATGGCCGCCGGCGTCTCCGGCGACGATGACCGTCCCATCGGTGATGGTCACACCGACGCTCACACGCGGTCCGGGTGCTGCAGAGTCCGGCGCGATCTGTGCAGAACGCTGCCCATCACCCGCCGTACCGGTCTCGATCAACTCGCCGATCTCCTCCGACCACGACCTCAACTCGTCTTCGGTGGGGACGAGCGGGGTGTCGAACTGCACATTGAACTGGACCGGGCCGGCCGCCTCGGCGAGGGTGCCTCCGGTTCGCCCCGAGGCCGCGGTCACGGCCCCGGCCACCGCACGGCCGACCGCTTCGGCGGTGTCACCTGCGGGAATGTCGAAGCGGGCACGGACGTCCGAGAGCACCTGCGACTGATCATCGATGGTCTGGTTGGCTCCGGTCGCCCGCAGCCGGGCAGGGCGATCCGCGGTGAGCGCGAGCAGCGGCAGGTGACCGTACGCGGCTTCGAGGACGGCGGGATGGAGATTGGCCACGGCCGATCCGGATGTCGTCACGACCGCCACGACGGACTCGCTGCCGCGCGCACGCAGACCGCGAGCCAGGCCGAGGGCGAGGAAGGCGGCATCGCGCTCATCGACGCGCACATGAGTGCGGATCAGCCCCGCCTCGGCGAGGGGAGCCACCGCGTAGACCAAGGGAGCGGACCGCGAACCGGGGGCAAAGACGACGTCACTGACCCCGGTCAGGACCAGGCTTCGGGCAATCTGCTGCGCCACCGCGCTCGAATTCGACATCACCTGATATTCAACCACCTGACCACCTGTGGTTCATCTCTGCCCTCTAGCCTCGAGAAATGCGCCGCTCGTTGATCATCGCGATGGGAGCACGAGCCATCCGCACCCTGACCGCGGCTCGCTCCCAGCGCGGACGCTACCCCGCCCGCGACCAGACCACCTCCTTCCTCGGCCCCGAACCCCGCGGGAAGGACGCCCGGACCTGGCATATCCGGGACAAACGGAAACTCTCACCGAGGCTGCGCGAATTCTTCCTCTACTCCCCCGCACTCGGCCGCACAGTCGGCGTGCGTGTGCTGCTGCCGGGGATTCCCGCCGAGGTCAGCCCCGTCATCTGCCTCTTCCACGGAGGCGGCGACGATTTCCGGTCATGGACGGATTTCGGCTCCGCTGAGGAGCTCACCCTCGACTCGCCGTACCTCGTCGTCATGCCCGACGGCGGGGCCGGGACGTATTCGCGACTGGCCGTCGGCAGCGAGGTCCACGACTGGCCGCGCTTCCACACCGAGGAGATCCCGGCCTTTCTCACAGCGAACTTCTCCGTCGACTGGGCACCGGGCAGCCAGCTGCTGGCTGGACTGTCGATGGGCGGTTACGGGGCGATGAAGTACGCGGCCTGGCATCCCGACCGGTACGGCTCGGCCGCCGCGTTCTCCTCTCCCCTGGATCCGCTGTCGACCGTTCCGGCCTTCGACATCATCGCGATGCGCGAAGGCGCCCGGTCGCTGAGCCTGTTCGGTGATCCCGGCCTCGACCGCAGCGAATGGCTGGCGAATTCCCCCTATGCTCTGGCTGAGAATCTCCGCGGCCTCGATCTGTGGTTCAGCGCCGGATCCGGCAGCCTCGAAGGGGCGAAGGATCGCGACCTGCTGGAGACGATGATCAGCTCTCAGGGCGAGCGCTTCTCCGCCCGTCTCAACGCCCTCGGCATCCGCCATTCCTGGTTTCCGCGCACCAGCGGCCTCCACAACTGGACGAGCTGGGAACGGGAACTCGGAGCATGGCTGAAAACACTCGCCAGACGACGCGACTATGCGAGCTCGGACCGTGGCCGGACCGATCGCGTGGCCGATGGCGGACAATTCACCTATCTCAGCGGTCATGCCCTCTTCGACATCCACGGGTGGCGGGTGGAGCTCTCCCGTCGTCGCGCGCAGGTCGTGCGCTTCGACGCCGTCAGTGCCGCCGGTTTCTCCCTGACCGGCACCGGCAGCTTCCGTGTACGCACTCCAGCGCTCTTCGATCCCGGCCGACGCTACGACATCAGTGTGTCCGGGCCCGGCGGAGACAACGCCTACCAGCAGAAGGCGGACAAGAAGGGGCGGCTGACGTTCACCGGTCGGCTGGCCGCGGCCATGCACGATCCGATCATCCCCGGGAAGCGCACTGCGCACTTCACCGCGCTGGGACAGGACGAAGTGACCACGGTGAGGATCTCCTCGGCGCCGGTGGATGCGGCAGAAAACCGCAGGCACAGCTCGGCTGAGGTCGACAGGGCGGTGGCTGATCGCCGGCACACAGCTGCGGCCGAGGCCGACGGTAAGGCGGCGGTAGACGAAGGGCTGTACACAGCTGATGATCCGGATCAATTCCCCGGAGAAACGACGCAAGAGACCGCTGGCGTTTATATTGAGAGCGGTCGCGAATCGCCGGCCGCTGATTCCTCAGAACGCTGAGCAGAGAGGCACACAATGAAACGCATTCTCCCAGCCATCGCTCTCGTCGCCGGACTCTCCCTCGCCGGCTGCACTGGCGGAGGAGACGAACCGGACCAAACTGCCGACGGCGGATCCTCTACCGCAACCGAGGCGCAGCCGGAAGCCGAGAAGCTGGACGAAGCCCAGCTCAAGGAGATCCTCGAATCAACTCAGGCTGACGGTCAGTCGTTCAAGGACAGCGGCGCCACTGGCGAAATGGCCAAAGCCCTGGAAGGTTCGAAGTTCGAGCCTGCCAAGTGCAAGGACATCACTCTCAACCTGATCAATTCGAAGCTCGTCCAGGGCGGCACGACTGTGACAGGGGCCTCAAACGACAATGTTCTGTCCGCGGGCCTCTCCAGCTTCGACAGCGTCGACGATGCTCAGATGCAGCTCGACGGAACTGAGAACGTCGCCGAAGAGTGCAGTGATGTGAAGTTGACGACCGCTGGCCTCGAAATGCAGGTGAAGATGGAAGCTTCTGACCCTGATGTGGCCGGAGCCGATGAGACCGCCGGAATCGTCGCCACAGTCGAAACCGGAGGTCAGACCGCCACCGAGATTCGCTACGTCGCCGCACGTGTCGACAACAACCTTGTCGCTGTGACAAACGTCGCTGATGTCGAAGAAGCGACAGTGACGAATGCCGCTGACGCTTTCGTCGAGTCTGTGAAGAAAGCCGGCTGACTCAGTTCGGCCCCGGTCCGGTTCAGCCAGAGTCGGCTCAACCGCGCAGGGCGCTCCAACAGTTCTGGAGCCGCCCGGCCCACCACTCGTATCGTCCCGGATCCACCGCCAGCTGCTGCAGGCGGTCAGGGTCCGGGACGATTCGTGTCACCGGGATGGCCCCGTCGACCGGAGTCAGGGCCTCGTCTTCGGCGACGATATCGGCGGTGAAGAGACGGCCGGTGCCCAGTCCACAGGCCACCCGATCACCGAGGATGTCCCGGCTGCGGTCGGTGCGCGGCAGCCCGGCGGCGAGTTCGGCTCCGGCGGCCAAGCCGACGGAGGACTCGAGAGCCGAGGACACGACGGCTGGCAGACCCGAGGCGCCGATGACGTCGAGGGCCGCACCGATTCCACCCAGCGGTTGGACCTTGACGATGATGACCTCGGCGGCCCCGAGTTCGGCCACGCGCAGCGGGTCCTCGGCCTTGCGGATGGATTCGTCGGCGGCGATCACGATCGGCAGCCCTCTCCGGGCGAGTTCTTCGCGCAGCTCTGCGAGCTGCTCGACGCCGGGCACCGGCTGCTCGAAGTATTGGAGATCGAAATCGGCGAATGCCTCACACACCTCGACTGCTTCGGTCAGCGTGTATCCGGCATTCGCGTCCAGCCGCAGAGTCGTGTCCGGGAAGAGACTGCGGAACTCCCGCAGGCGCCCCAGGTCATCGTCAAGGGAGGCGAAGCCGCGCTCGGCGACCTTCGCCTTGACTGTGCCGACCCGACCGTAGCGGGACAGGATCGATTCGACCTGATCCGGCGGGCAGGCGGGCAGAGTGCCGTTGACGGCGACGGTTTCACCGCTCCCATCCGGGACCGGGACGGAACCGCGCCCGGGGTCTGCGGAGGGGGCCGCCTCGGCGAGGGCGGTGTTCTGCGGGATCAGCCCGGAGAATTCGAGGGAGGCGCGCAGCCACCGGCTGGCCTCCTCGGTGTCGTATTCGACGAACGGGGAGAACTCCGCCCACCCTGCAGGGCCGGAGAAGAGCGCCACTTCCCGCTCGGTGATCCCCCGGAAACGGGTGACCATCGGCAGCCGCACCACATGCAGATCCTCGATGGCCTCATCGAAGCGTTCGGGCAGATCGAGCGGTGCGGAAGCGATGGGTTCGGGGGCAGGTGCACCGGGGTGCGGTCGCGCAGTATCGGCCATGCCCCCAGACTAACGCTCACCGGCCGACCCGGGACCGTTTGGAAAGGGCCAAGCGCTAGGCTTGGGGCCATGACGGTTTCAGACATCTTCGACCCCACGGCCTGGCGCGAAGTCTCCGGCTTCGACTTCACCGATATCACCTATCACCGGGCCATCGACCCCGCCACCGGCGACGACATCGGCTGTGTGCGCATCGCCTTCGACCGCCCCGAGGTCCGCAACGCCTTCCGCCCGCACACGGTCGACGAGCTCTACCGTGCCTTCGACCATGCCCGCCAGACCTCGGACGTCGGCGCCGTCCTGCTCACCGGCAACGGCCCGAGCGAGAAGGACGGCGGCTGGGCGTTCTGCTCCGGCGGGGACCAGCGCATCCGCGGCCGCTCCGGCTATCAGTACGCCTCCGGTGAGACCCGTGAGAGCGTCGACCCGGCACAGGCCGGACGCCTCCACATCCTCGAGGTCCAGCGTCTCATCCGCACCATGCCGAAGGTCGTCATCGCCGTCGTCCCCGGCTGGGCCGCCGGCGGAGGCCACAGCCTCCACGTCGTCTGCGATATGACGATCGCCTCGGCTCAGCATGCGAAGTTCAAGCAGACCGATGCCGATGTCGGCTCCTACGACGCCGGCTACGGTTCCGCGTACCTGGCGAAGATGGTCGGGCAGAAGAAGGCCCGCGAGATCTTCTTCCTCGGCCGCACCTACTCCGCGCAGGAGATGGCCGATATGGGTGCCGTCAACGAGGTCGTCGACCACGCCGACCTTGAAACCGCAGGCATGCAGATGGCACGCGAGATCCTCGGCAAGTCCCCGAACGCGCAGCGCATGCTCAAGTTCGCCTTCAACCTCGTCGACGACGGGCTCGTCGGCCAGCAGGTCTTCGCCGGGGAAGCCACCCGACTGGGCTATATGACCGACGAAGCCGTAGAAGGCCGCGACGCCTTCCTCGAAAAGCGCGACCCCGACTGGTCACCGTTCCCCTGGTACTACTGAGCCCGGTCCACGCATGACTGCACGCGAACTGCGCCCCGACGAGCTGCCCGACGCCATCGATCGGGCGCTCGCCGGCGAATCGATCCTCATCCTCCCGTCGGATCGGGATGGTGCCGTCACCGAGGCGGCTCCAAATGTGTGGGCCGGTCACGGCCGCGCCCCGGCCCTCATCCTCTTCACCTCCGGGTCGACGGGGACGGCGAAGGCCGTGGCTCTGTCCGCCCGAGCACTGACCACCTCGGCGCGGGCGACCGAACGGTTCCTCTCCGGACCCGGCGACTGGCACCTGTGCCTACCGGTCAACCACATCGCCGGCTTCCAAGTCGAGCTGCGCGCCCGCTTGGCCGGCCGTGCACCGGTCAGAGCCGCCTCGGCGAGGTTCACGGCGCAGTCCTTCGCCACCGAGGTCGGCGACCTGCTGGAGCGGGCGGGCGACCGTCCCACGTACACCTCGATCGTGCCCACCCAACTCCACCGGATCCTCGAGGATGACCGCGCCACCGCGGCGGCGGGACGGGTCTCGCACATCCTCCTCGGCGGGGCGGCGATCTCACCGTCGCTGCTCGAGCGCGCCGAAGCCGCGGGACTGGCGATCGTGCGAACCTACGGGATGAGCGAGACGGCGGGCGGCTGCGTCTATGACGGGGTACCCTTCGACGGGGTCGAGGTGACCATCACCGAGGCGGGAACGATCGATCTGACCGGACCCGTCGTGGCCGACGGCTACGTCGAGATCAGCGCCGACGGGACCATCGCCCCGATCGTCTCCCCCGACCTCACCGTCGACGAGGCGGGACGGCGGACCATGCACACCAGCGATCTGGGCCGGATCGATTCCGGCGTGCTCAGTGTGCTCGGTCGTGCCGATGACATCATCGTTTCCGGGGGCACGAACGTCTCCCCGCATGCCCTGGAGACCGGACTGCTGCCGAGCTGGCAGAAGGCGGGAATAGCCGAGATGCTCGTGACCTGGGTGCCCGACGAGGAGTGGGGAAAACGGATCGTCGCACTCGTTCGGCTCGCCGACGGCACTGGAGCCGGAGCGGAGAATCCGCGAGAATCGGCACAGCGACTCAATGCCCTCGACCACGGGATGACCGGGCAGCTGCTGCCGCAGCTCGTCTTCCCGGTCGCCGAGATCCCCCACCGGTCGATCGGCAAACCCGATCGCAGCGCTGCGGCCCGGATCGCCGCCGATCTCATGACGGCCGGACCGAATACCCATACCGGTGAACAATCGGTAATATAAGACGGCTCCACAACTCAACAGGAAGGGGAGCGAGACCTATGGCTGATGCCGCACAGTGGATTTCTGGAGCTCGACTGCGAACTCTGCCCCTGGCTCTCGCACCCGTCCTCATCGGAACCGGCGCCGCGATCGGTTCTCTCGGCGGGTTCACCGCGTTCATCCTCGACGACATCTCCGGCACTGACGACCATGTCAGCTTCGGGCAGATCCTGCTTCGCGGTTTCCTCGCCCTCCTCGTGTCACTGTGTCTGCAGATCGGTTCGAACTACGCCAACGACTATTCCGACGGCATCCGCGGCACCGATGACGAACGCGTCGGACCCGTCCGGCTGACGGCGACCGGACTGGCCGAACCACGTGCCGTCAAACGCGCGGCCTTCATCTTCTTCGGTCTGGCCGGAGTCGCGGGCATCGTGCTCATCCTCATCTCACAGGCGTGGTGGTTCCTCGTCGTCGGAGCCGCCGCCGTCGCCGCCGCCTGGTTCTACACGGGCGGCAGACGGCCCTATGGCTATATGGGTCTCGGCGAGGTCTTCGTGTTCGTGTTCTTCGGCCTCGTGGCGACCTTGGGCACGATGTGGATGCAGGTCGACCATCTCAGCCTCAGCGGCTGGGCCGGCGCCGTGGCGATCGGATCGTTGGCATCTGCCGTACTCATGGTCAACAACCTCCGCGACATCCCCACCGACATCGAGGCGGACAAGATCACTCTGGCCGTGAAGATGGGGGACAATGCCGCACGGATCACCTACGCGGTGCTCGTGCTGCTGCCATTCGGGCTGCTGGCGCTGGCGATCCTCGACGGTCATCCCGCTGTGGCGCTGGCGATCCTCGCCCTCGTCCCGGCGCTCAGTCCGCTCAAGACCGTGCTCAGCGGCACGACGGGTCCAGGGCTGATCCCGCCGATCAAGTCCACGGGACTGACCGGGCTGGCCTTTGCCGGGCTGATGGGCCTCGGCCTGGCGCTCTGAAGCGCCTCGGCCGCGGCCTCAGCTCATTTGGGCTGGTCGCGGTCGTCGCCGAGACGCTCTTCGACGATCTCATCCTCTGCCGCTTCATCGGCGCCGACGCGTTTGGGCTTGGACGCCCGCTTGGCCACCTTCGTTTCGATCTCGGTCGCCGCTCGAGCGCGGAGCTTTCCGAGGAACAGGTAGCTCAGCAGTGCGCCGATGATGATTGCGGCGATTGCCATGACCAGATTGAGGCCGAGGAACGGGAACAGGACGAGGCCGACGGCGATGATGAGGCCGAAGCGAGCGAGTGTGTAGAGCCAGAAGGTGCGCATTGTCCTCATTTTAGCCTCCGATCGTGACAGTCTTGTCACCGCCCGCTGGAGGCCGCGCTCAGGTTGGTGGACTATCCTTGATGCATGGCTCGACTACTCATTGCCGCGATCGTCCTGGCGGCAGCGGTGACACTGTACGGACTCTTCGATTGCCTGTTGCGTGATCGGGGTCTGATTCGAGTCCTGCCCAAACCCGCGTGGGCGCTCATCATCCTCTTCATCCCCGTCCTCGGGTTCATCCTCTGGTACCTGTTCGGACGCGGTTCGGAAGACAAGCCCTCGCGCGGTACCCGCCCCCGCGGGCAGGTCGCTCCCGATGACGACCCGGACTACCTGCGACAGGTCGATCGCGAGCTCAAACTCGGCAAGCATGCGCCTCCGGCTCAGGAAAGCGACGAGCAGGAGCCCCCGCGCGATGACTCCGGGAAGTCGGATGACGACAGCGATCCCGCTGATTCCTCAGCCGACACCGATGACCGGGGAAGCAAGGGCGACGGTCGCGGCCGCTCCAACTGAGCCTGCCCCGCACGCGTCAGCACACAGTCGCCGACTCTGGAGCCCCCTTGGGCCACATCCTGCTCCCCGCGGTAGGGTATTTGAGCCTCATCCGCTCGCCGCGGTGGGGCGTTTGAGCCAGATCTCGTTCGCCGCGGTTGGGGCACACTGTCACATGTCGCCGCCGGCATGGTCGCATTTCGACGCGGTGAGCCACACTGTCACATGAGGACGCCGGAACAGTCACAGCGGCGCGTTGCAACGGCACGCTCCGACGAATCGGTACACCTTGTTCTGAACTGCCCACCGAAGAACGTGATGAGTTCAGAGAATACAAGACCACAACCGTCTTCGGCCCGCGCTTCTGTCAGAGCCGAGACCTATTCGGTCCAACGGCGAAATCCCCTCGCTGGAATCATGACTGACGCCGCCGCAGGCAGCCAGTCCACGCGTACAGTACGCTGACGGCCCAGTTCGAGGTGAATAGCACACATCTGAACTTGGGCTATTCACCTCGAACTGGGCCGTCAGCAGATCTGGTTGCCGATGCGGTACGTTCGAGCGGCCTGGAGGGCGGCCTGAAGAGTCAGTCGAGGCCGGAGTACGAGTGCAGGCCGTTGAAGTACATGTTGACGACGGTGAAGTTGAAGATCACCGAGGCGATGCCGATGAGGTTGAGCACGGCCACCTTCGTCGGGCCCCAACCGCGGGTCGCACGCGCGTGCAGGTACGCGGCGTAGATGACCCAGACGACGAACGTCCAGATCTCCTTCGAGTCCCAGCCCCAGTAGCGGCTCCAGGCCACCTCGGCCCAGATGGCGCCGGCGATGAGGGTGAAGGTCCACGTGATGAAGCCGACGGCCGCAATCGTGTACGAGGTGCGCTCCAAGTCCGTGCTCGAGGGCAGACGGTGCAGGAACCGCAGCCACTTCGGATCCTTGGTCTCGTGCACGCTCTTGAGGATCTGGAAGACAGCGAGGATCGCAGAGATGTAGAGCAGAGACGTCGAGAGGATCGCGATCGGCACGTGGATGGCGATCCAGTACGAGTCCAGGGCCGGAATGAGCTTCGCGGCCGGGGTGTAGAAGACAGTGATCGCCAGGCCCAGGCACAGCAGCACTCCCCCGGAGACGAACGTCCCCAGGTAGCGCACGTCCTTCTTCGTCAGCACGACGAGGTAGACGATGACGGTGATCGCAGTGGCAGTGAGGACGTACTCCATCATGTTGCCCCACGGCACGCGGGCCACGGACAGCGCACGGGTGAGCACTCCGCCGACGTGGAGAAGCATGGCGAGTACGAGCAGCGAGGTGCCGATGCGGGCTCCGCGGTGCCGGTTCTTCCGGGACGGCTTCACCGCCCCGGAGACATCGTCGTCGGGCCGGTCGAGGACCGCAGTCGTTGCCGTCTTCCGGTTCGTCCGCCGCACCGTGCTGGCCTTGGCAGAGCTCGCGACCTCGGAATCCGACGTCTTGAGCTCACGCGCGCCGAAGAGATCGAAGGCGTAGAAGATCATGGCGACCGCGTAGACGATCATCGCCGAGATGACCAACTGATTCGACCACATTGCGAGGTCAGTGTTGACGTCCATTCATCCTCCGCACCACAAGAGTGCTCTTCTATCGCATGCTGACTGACTGTCTGTACGCCCGCCCGACTCCGTGAAGAAGCCGGAGACGATGCGCACTCCGCGGCTATTCTACTCCGCGTAGTACTTCGGGTTCATCTTTCGTCGTCATCGCCGTCTTCGGGTTCCGGATCGCGCAGGTTCTTCACCAGGTCTGCGACGGCGCGTTCGACCATGGGATCCTCTCCGCGGGCCAGGGCGGCCACCTCGGCGTCGCCGTTCCTGATCCGGACCCACACGCGGCGGCGAGGCACGAACAGGGACAGGCCGAGGCCCGCCAGGACCAGAATCGCGCTGATGAGCATGAGCGCCTGCGTCGGGTCCTGGGAGATGTCGACGGCGATGTACTTCTTCACTCCGTCGAAGGTCACCGAACCGCCGCCGGGCAGCTTCTGCGTCTCCCCCTCGGCGAGCTGGATGACGAGCGGATTGCCCGAGTCATCTGTCATCTCCGTCATGTTCTCGGCGTCGAGGGAGTACACGGACTGCGGGACGCCCGAATCGAGGCCGAGGTCACCGGTGTAGCCGCTCATCACGAGGTAGGGGTTGCGCAGTTCGGCGAAGCTCGAGATCAGCTCCCCGTCCTGATTCTGGGCCGCGGTGGGCAGGAACACCCCGACGAAGCCCATCTGCGTGCCGGCCGAATCCGGGACCTTGATGACGCCCTCGGAAGAATATCCGGGATCCCCTCCGTCCGGGATGAACACCTGCGGACCGGAGTGGACGATATCGCCCTTCGCATCGCGCACGGTCACCTCGGGGGCGTAGCCGTTGCCGGTGAGGTAGACGCCGACGCCGCCCACGCGCACCGGTTCGTTGACCTTGAGGACGTGCGATTCGCTGTTCCCGTCCGCCGTCGTCGTCACCTTCGCATCGAAGCTGCGCGGCTGACCGAACTGGTTGCCCGTCGCCTGATCGTCGAAGGTGGAGGTGAAGGAATCGAGTTTGAGTCGGAAGTCCGGCAGATTGTCCGCATCGTAGTAGGAGCCGGGTTCGAAGGAATCGTAGGAGACCAGCGAATTCGAGAACGTCTCACCCTCGACGAGGATGCGCTGACCTTCGTAGCCGAACAGCGATCCGATCGCCATGGTCAGGGTCGCCATGAGCAGGGCGATATGGAAGACGAGGTTGCCGGTCTCTCGCAGATAGCCGCGTTCGGCGGCGATGTGATCGGACTGTCGGTTGATGCGGTACCCGGACTTCTTCAGCCGGGTTTCGGCGGCGTCGAGGAACGTCTCATCCGCGTCCTCGCGGGTCTCTGCGTCGCCCTGCGCCGAGGCGAAGGCGGCGTATCCGGGCATCCGGGACAGACGCCTCGGTGCTTTGGGCGGGGACGAGCGCATCGCCTTCCAGTGCTGCTTCGTCCGCGGGATGATGCAGCCGATGAGCGAGACCATCAGCAGCAGGTAGATCGCGGAGAACCAGATGGACGAGTACACATCGAACATCTGGATGGTGTCGAGGAACTGCCCCCAGGCACCGTTGTTCTCCAGGAACGTGTTCACACGGCCCGGGTCTTGGATGCGCTGCGGCAGCAGAGATCCGGGGATCGCGGCGAGAGCGAGGACGAGCAGGAGGATCAGAGCCACACGCATCGTCGTCAGCTGGGTCCAGGCCCACCGGCACATCCCGAGGAAACCGAGCTGCGGCTGGGTCACGGTCGACTTCGCGGCAGGTGTCTTCCCTTGCTTCGGCGTCGGTTTCGTGCCCGATTCCGGCTGCGTCTTCTCCGAGCCTTCGGTTGAGCCCGCCACTAGATCACCACTTCGAATCCATTGATGAGACCTTGCAAAGAGGTCATCCACATGTTCCATACGCCGCTGGCCATGAGCACACCGAGGATGATGAGCATGATGCCGCCGGCGCGCACGATCGCGGTCTGATGCCTCCGCACCCATTCGAGTCGTCCGGCGCCCTTGTGGATCGCCAGCGCCAGGAGGATGAACGGGATGCCCAGACCCAGGCAGTAGACGAAGGCGAGGAATGCTCCGCGCCAGATCGTCCCGTCACCGCCGAAGCTCACCGACATGCTCAGCACAGCCGACAGGGTCGGCCCCACACACGGCGCCCAGCCGAGGGCGAAGGTCGCTCCGAGCACCGGTGCGCCCCAGAGGCCAGCCCTCGGTCGGGCGCGGATGCGATGCTCGTTCTGGAGCAGACCGAAACCGCCCATGAACACGAAGCCGGCGAGGATGACGATGACGCCGAGTACCCGGAGCATGATCGACTGCCATTGGGAGAACAGCGCTCCGAGAGCGGAGAAGCTGGTTCCCAGCAGCACGAAGACGACGGTGAAGCCGAGGACGAACAGGCTGATGCCCACGACCACTCGCCACGTCTGTTTGTCCTTCAGCGATGATCCGGAGAGTCCGGTGACGTACCCGACGTAGCCGGGCACCAAGGGCAGCACACACGGGGAAGCGAACGAGACGAGTCCGGCCAGGGCCGCCGCGCCGGCAGCCAGCAGCAGCGGTCCCGAGAGAATGGTCTGGGCGAATTCCGCCCCGAGCCCACTCACTCGGCCAGCACGTCCTCGATGAGTCCCTGGAGTGTCGATGCGTCGACCTCACCGACGACTCTGGCCGCGGCCCGGCCCTTCGCATCGAGGACCACCGTCGAGGGGGTGGCCTGCGGGGGCAGGACGCCGGAGAGCAGGGAGACCATCTCACCGTTCGTGTCGAGCATGTTCGGGTACGGCACCTGGTAGTTCTGGATGAACGCGTTGGCAGCAGCCTCCTGGTCACGGACGTTGACGCCGATGAACTGTGCCTCGTCCCCGAATTCCTCGGACACGGACTTGAGGTCCGGGGCTTCCTTCCGGCACGGCGGACAGGCCGCATACCAGAGGTTGATGACGACCGGGGTGGGGCGCAGATCGGCCAGGGACACCGCCTTCCCGTCGAGCGTCTCGAAACTCAGGTCCAGAGGTTCGCCGCGGTCCTCGACCGCCACCTGCGAGACGACTCCCGAACCGGAGACATAGCCCTGGTCGGATCCGGCCTGATCGGCCAGCTCATCGTTCTCGCTGCAGGCGCTGAGGACCAGGGCTGTGCCGGCGGCGACAGCGGAGGTGAAGAGGGCCCGACGATTGAGGGAGCGGCGACCGAAACTCATGCTCCCGCCACCGCGGTGCCCGGCTGCAGATCGGCACAGATGCTCTCGTAACTCACGGACACCAGTGTGGATGAATCGAATGTGAAACTGGTGATAGAAGCCAGGTCACATTCGCGCCTGCGCGGGTCGTGGACGAGCGAGCGCCCCTCCCCCGACAGGCGGGTCATCCAGATCGGCAGCTGGTGGGAGACGATGACTCCCTCGGCATCCGGACCGCGGAGGTCGAGCTTGGCTCGCAGGCTGGCCATCGCGGCCCGCATGCGCAGCACGATCTGCTTGTACGGCTCTCCCCAGGAGGGGGTGAGCGGGTTGTACAGGCGCACGAAGTTCTTCGGTTCGGCCAGACGTCGCACGCCCACCTTCTGCCCCTCGAAGGAGTTCGCCGCTTCGATGACGCGATCGTCGTCGAACACCGGCAGTCCGAGAGCCTCGGACAGGGGCGCGATCGTCTGCTGGGTCCGCAGCAGCGGTGACGCGACGAGTTCGACCGGCCGGTTCGCCGTCGACGCGAAATGCTCGGCCACACGGGCCGCCATCTCATGCCCGCGCTCGGTGAGACCGAAATGCGGCAGACGACCGTAGAGAATGCCGTCGGGGTTGTCGACTTCGCCGTGACGGACGAGGTGGATGGTGGTCATGACTGCGTCTTTCCGGCCTCCGGCACCGCGGCCGCAGCCTTGGCAGCTGCGGGCAGGGCGGTGATGATCCGGTCGAGGATCTCATCGGTGTGGGCGTAGGACAGGAACCAGGCTTCGAATGCGCTCGGGGGCATGTGGATGCCCTGGTCGAGCATGGCATTGAAGAACGCCGTGTAGCGGTCGACGTTCTGGGCCCGTGCCTGCTCGTAGTTCGTCACGTCGGTGTCGGTGAAGAACACGGAGAACATCGAGTTCGCGGACTGGATGACGTGGGCGACGCCTTCGGCCTCCAGGCTCGCCGCGACCGCCGGGCGCAGAATGTCCGCGGCACGACCGATATGCGAGTACACATCGAGTTCGGTGGTGAGCTTGAGCGTGGCCAACCCGGCGGCGGTGGCCACGGGATTGCCCGAGAGCGTTCCTGCCTGGTAGACGGGGCCGGAGGGGGCGAGATGGGCCATGATCTCGGCGCGACCCCCGAAGGCCGCCGCCGGGAAGCCGCCGCCCATGACCTTGCCGAAGGTGAACAGGTCGGCCGGGCCTTCGGGGTAGCCGAGGGTTTCGGCTTCGAAGCCGTACCAGCCGGCTGCCGAGACGCGGAAGCCGGTCATCACTTCGTCGCTGATCATCAGCGCACCGTGGGCCTTGGTCAGGCGGCGGATGGTGTTCGTGAAACCGTCGCGGGGAGGCACGACGCCCATATTGCCGGGGCTGGCCTCGGTGATGACGCAGGCGATGTCCTCACCGTGTTCGGCGAACACGGCTTCGAGTCCGGCGGCATCGTTGTAGTCGACGACGATCGTGTCCTGCGCCTGAGCTCCGGTGACTCCGGGGGTGTCGGGCAGGGAGAACGTGGCCAGTCCGGAGCCGGCCTGGGCCAGCAGGGAGTCGACGTGACCGTGGTAACAGCCGGCGAACTTCACGACCTTGGACCGTCCCGTGTATCCGCGGGCCAGGCGGATCGCCGACATCGTCGCCTCGGTGCCCGAGGACACGAGGCGCACCTGGTCGACGGGATCGATGCGGTTGACGATCTCCTCGGCGAGTTCGACCTCCCCGGTCGACGGGGTGCCGAAGGAGAACCCCTTGACGGCGGCTTCCTGGACGGCCGCGACCACCTCGGGACGGGAATGGCCCATGATCATCGGACCCCAGGATCCGATGAGGTCGATGTAGTCGTTGCCATCGGCGTCGCGCAGCCAGGCGCCGGTCGCCTCGGTGATGAAACGGGGGGTGCCGCCGACGGCCTTGAACGCGCGGACCGGGGAGTTCACTCCGCCGGGGATGACCGCCTCGGCGCGGGTGAAGAGGGCGGCGGACCGATCGGTGGTGTGACCGTTCGTCTCTGCTGTCGTCATGGTTCTCCTCTGATTCTTCGCGAGTCGGGTTTCGTCCCGGGAACGTTGTCGGATACGTGTGGGGACGGCTCAGGCGCCGTCGATGTCGGTCATATGGTCGTAGACTTTGGTGAAGATCCGGCCCAGGGTCTCCATCTCCTCAGGGTCGAGGAGATCGACGAGGTGGCTGCGGACTCCGGAGACATGATCGGGGGCGGCGGCCTGGAGCAGCTGCCACCCGGCTGTGGTCATCACGCAGTTGACGCCGCGGCCGTCCTCGGGGATGGCGGAGCGCTCGAGCAGTCCGCGCTTCTCCATCCGGGCGACGCTGTGGGTCAGCCGGGACCGCGACATGGTGGTGTCTGTGGCCAGCAGCGCCATCCGCATCGTCCGGTCCTCGTGTTCGGACAGTCGCACGAGGATCTCGTACTCGGGCAGGCCGATGCCGTGCCTCTCACGCAGCTCCTTGTCCAGCTGTGCGCTGAGCAGCTGAGAGCCGTTGAGGTAGCTGCGCCAGGCTTTCTGGTCGACGGCGGACAGCCAGCGAGGCTCGGTCATCACCGGCCCCCGACTGCGCTGCGGCTCGAGGTGTGACCTGCGGCGTCGGCTTGGAGGCGCTGGGCGACCTCGGTGGCCCAGTAGGTGAGGATCGCGTCGGTGCCGGCGCGTTTGAAGGCGATGAGGGATTCGTCGATCGCCTTCTCCCGGTCGATGGCTCCGGCGGCGGCCGCGAATTCGATCATCGCGTATTCCCCGGACACCTGGTAGGTCCACACGGGCACGATGGATTCCTGAGCCACCTCGGCGAGCACGTCGAGGTACGGCAGTCCCGGTTTGACCATGACGATATCGGCGCCTTCGGCGAGGTCGAGGCCGAGTTCGCGCAGCGCCTCGCGGCCGTTCGCCGGATCCTGCTGGTAGGTCTTGCGGTCGCCCTTGAGTTCGGAGTCCACCGCTTCGCGGAAGGGACCGTAGAAGGCGGAGGCGTACTTCGCGGTGTAGCCCATGACGACGGTGTCGGTGAATCCGGCGGCGTCGAGGGCCTCCCGGCAGTAGGCGACCTGCCCGTCCATCATCCCCGAGAGTCCGAGCACTTCGGCTCCGGCACGGGCCTGGGCCAGTGCCATCGAAGCGTAGCGATCGAGTGTGGCGTCGTTGTCGACTCCCCCGGCCTGATCGAGGACTCCGCAGTGGCCGTGGGAGGTGAATTCGTCGAGGCACAGGTCGGCCATGACCACGGTGTCGTCGCCGACTTCGCGGGCCAGCAGCGACAGGGCCCGGTTGAGGATGCCCTCGGGGTCGTCGGCCTGTGAGCCGATCTCATCCTTGTGTTCGGGGATGCCGAAGAGCATGAGTCCGCCGACTCCGGCCGCAACCGCTTCCCGGGCGGCCTCGAGCAGGGAGTCGAGCGTGTGCTGAACGACTCCGGGCATTCCGCCCAACGGCAGCGGTTCGCTCAGGCCCTCCTTGACGAACATCGGCAGGATGAGTTCGGAGGGGTGGAGGCGCACCTCGGAGACGAGGCGACGCAGGGCCGGGGTCGACCGCAGCCGACGGGGGCGGATGGATCCGGGGACCAATGACATGTCAGGCCTTCCTTCTGCGGCGCTTCTGACTCGGACGCTGCGGGGAGATCCCGGTTTCCACGTCTTCGGCGCGCTGGGTGAGTGCGAATTCGACGAGACCGTCGATGAGCGAGGTGAGGTTGGCCTCCTCGGCGAGGACGTCGACGCGCAGTCCGTGTTCGGCTGCGGTGTTCGCCGTCGCCGGACCGATGCAGCAGATCACCGAGGTGGGGGCGGGTTTGCCGGCGATGCCGACGAGGTTGCGCACCGTCGAGGACGAGGTGAAGAGGAAGGCGTCGAAGTCGCCGGCCTTGATGGATTCGCGGATCGGCGCCGGTGGCGGAGAGGCGCGCACGGTGCGGTAGGCGGTGACGTCGTCGGGGTCCCAGCCCTTCTCGAGCAGCCCGGCCACGAGCACCTCGGTGGCGATATCGGCACGGGGCAGGAGCACGGTGTTCATCGGGTCGATGTCATCGACGAAGTCCGGCCAGGCCGCGGCCAGGCCGCGTGCTGAGTGCTCCCCGTCGGGAACGAGGTCGGGGGTGATTCCCCAGTCGACCAGGGCTGCGGCGGTGCGGCCGCCGACGGCTGCGACCTTGACTCCGGCCATCGAGCGGGAGTCGAGTCCGAAGTCTTCGAACCACATGCGCACAGCGCGTACGGCGTTGACCGAGGTGAAGCCGACCCATTCGTAGGATCCGTCGACGAGGCCGCGGATCGCCTTCTCCATCTGGGTCGGCGTGCGCGGGGGCTGAACGGCGATGGTGGGCACGACGGTGCCGACGGCACCGAGTTCGGCCAGGGCTTCTGCAGTGGAGGTTCCCTGTTCCTTCGTCCGCGGGATGAGCACCTGCCAGCCGAAGAGCGGTTTGGATTCGAACCAGCCGAGCTCACCTCTGGATTCCACTCCCTGCCCCATGATCACCACCATACGATCAGTTCCTGACTGCGCCATGGACAGCGCCTGCTTCAAGGTCGTCTCCACGCTCGTCTGTTCGATCGTGGAGATCCCCCAGCCGAGGAGCACCTTCGTGTCCTCGTCCCAGCCGTCGGCCAGCAGTGCCTCGATGGCCTGTTCGTGGGCGGCGGCGGTGCCGGTGAGCACATGGGTGGTGTTGCGATGGCGGGAGACGTCGACATGGGTCTGCGGTCCGGCTTCGATGAAGCGCACGGATCGGACTCGGTTGGTCGTCAGCGCCGTTCCGGTGTAGGCCGCCGTCGAGGCGGAGAGTCCGACTCCGGGCACGATTTCGACCTCGACCTGTTCCTTCCGGCAGACAGCGGCTTCTGCGGTCGTGGTGGTGAAGATGATTCCGTCATCGGAGCTCAGCCGCACCACGGTCTTGTCCGGACGGGCGAGTTCGGCCATGCGGCGGCCACGGGTCGAGGCGGCGACTCCGAGGTCTGCGGCATCGATGAGGGTCGCGGCCTGCGGCACGTACGCGGTGACGATCTCGGAGTGGACGTCGGCGTCATAGACGACGGTTTCGGCGGTGGCGAGGATTTCGGCGCCGCGCATCGTCATCAGACCCGATTCGCCGGGGCCGCTGCCGATGAAGACGACGCGTGGGGCTGCCGGCAGGAGTCGGCGCGGCTGCACCTGACCCGTTGTCGGTTGGCTGTTCATCCCTGCTCCTGAACCTTGACGGGGGTGAGGTGACCGGCGCTGGTGGCCGGGTCGATGCCGAGACGTCCCAAGAGGTCCTCGGCTGCGGCGGTGCCGAGTTCGTCGGCGACGCGTGCCAGCTCCTTCGCGGTCACAGACAGCTGCTGTTCGCCGCCGGTGCTCCAGTCGACGTCGAGGAGGGCGGGCAGCTCGGTGCTCTGGCGAGTGCGGGCGAGCTTGCCGTCGTCGTCGGCCATGACGGCGTCGACGACGAATTCGGTGCCTTCGATCTTCGCCAGCGCGCCGATGGGTGCCGAGCAGCCGGCTTCGGCGCGGGAGAGGATCGCCCGCTCGCAGGTCACGGCGAGGTCTGTGGTCTGGTCGTGGATCCGGCGCAGGGCAGCACGAACCTCGGCGTCTCCGTCGAGGATGTCCTGGGAGGTCGCAAAGGCACTGTCGGCCCCGCGCGTCTCCACGGCCAGGGCGCCCTGGCCCGGTGCCGGCAGCATGACATCGAAGTTGAGCGAATCCGTGGCCTCGGCGAGGCGGCCGATGCGACGGACACCGGCGGCGGCGAGCACAACGGCGTCGAGGCGGCCGTCGCGGACATGGGCGATGCGGGTGTCGACGTTTCCGCGCACACCGCGGACCTCGATATCGGGACGTGCGGCACGCAGCTGCACGGCGCGACGCGGCGAACCGGTGCCGATGACGGACCCGGCGGGCAGATCATTCAGACTCAGCCCGTCACGGCCGATGAGGACATCGGCAGGGTCGACGCGCGGCGGGATGGCAGCCATCTGAATGCCCGCCTCGGGGGTGGTGGGCAGGTCCTTGAGCGAGTGCACGGCCAGGTCGATCTTGCCCTGGTGGAGGGCCTGACGGACGGCGGAGACGAAGACTCCGGTGCCGCCGAACCCGGCCAGGGGCGACATGTTGACGTCACCCTCGGTGACGACCTCGACGATCTCGACGCGCCAGCCGGTCAGAGCCGCGATCTGATGGGCGATCGCGGTGGACTGGGAGCGGGCCAGCTGTGACCGGCGGGTGCCCAGACGCACTGTGCGGCCGCTGAAGTGCTCGGGTTCGACGATGTCGAGGGTGTGGTCGGCGACCGGGCGGATGCCGTCGGCCTCGACGTGGTGGGCGCTGGCGGCCGTCGCGACCTTTGTCTCCGGCGGCGTCTTGGCGTGGGCGACCTTGTTCACGGGCAGGTCGAAGAGCTGCATGAGAGCCTGGGCGTAGTCGACCTCGGATTCGGTCACGGCGAGTTCCTTGACCTTCACTGTGGGGGTGTGGATGAGCTTCTCAGCCACCCGGTGCAGGGACTTGCGGATCTCGGCGAACGCCTTCTCGTCGACGGCACCACCGAGCTTCTTCTCCAGCCGCTGCGTCTCCGAGGCGAGCACGTCCTTGGCATGGGAGCGCAGGGCGGTCACGGTCGGGGCGACGGAGCGTTCCTTGTTGCCGGTGGCGATGTTGTCCAGTTCGGCGGAGATGATCGTGCGGACTGCATCGATGGTGCCGGCGACCTTCGCATCGCTTTCCTTGTCGGAGCTGCGCAGCAGTTCGCGGATCTCCCCGAGGCCGAAGAGGGCGACATGTTCGAACTCGCGGACGCTGGGGTCGATGTCGTGCGGCAGGGCGAGGTCGATGAAGGCCTTGTTCGCAGCGCCTTTGGGGTTCTGCGAGAGGCCGGCGACGATGTCATCTCGGCTGACGACGACTCCGCGGGCACCGGTGCAGGAGACGATGAGGTCTGCGTCGGCGATCTCTTCGGCCATGATGCGCGGGGTGAGTTCGCGGGCACGTCCGCCCACCTCGGCGACGAGGCGTTCGGCCTTGTCGAGGGTGCGGTTGAGCACCGTGATGTGGGCGACGCCCTCCTTGTGCAGCCCGGACACGACGAGCCCGGACATGGCTCCGGCGCCGATGACCAGCGCATTGGCAGCCCGCAGGGATCCGATGTGCGCGGCCGAGGCTTCGATGCCGGCGCCGAAGAGGGAGCGCGCGACCTCTCCGAGGTCGGTCTCCGAATGGGCGCGCTTGCCCACGCGCAGCGCCTGCTGCAGTGCTTGGGAGAGTTCGGAGGTCAGGGCCTTGTCCGACTGCGAATCCGTGAACGCCGACCGAAGCTGGCCAAGTATCTGGGCCTCGCCGATGGCCATCGAGTCGAGCCCGCAGGCGACCCTGAGCAGGTGCTCCATGGCCTGGTGGTCGTAGTGGGCGTAGAAGTGCCCGGCGATATCGGACCATTCTTTGTCGATCGAGGTCACGAGCGCGTTGCCGAGGTCGGCGAGTCCGCCGTGGAAGGCCGAGACGTCGGCGATGAGTTCGAGGCGGTTGCAGGTCGAGAGCACCGCGAGGCCCTCGACACTCTCTCCGACCAGGGCGTCCCGGCGCAGAGTGCCGACCTCACCGGCGCCGAAGGCCATTCGGTCGAGCATGTCGATCGGAGCCGACTGATGTGAAATGCCGAGAACCAAGAGAGTCAATTCCTGTGCTCCTCAAAACCAGGGTTGAGCGGTGCCGTGTCCAGCGCCGAATAGTATGCGAGTACTTGCAGCTCACTGGCCAAGTCGACTTGATGGACACGGACGGTATCCGGTGCGTCGAGCACGGTGGGTGAGAAATTGAGAATGCCGCGCACACCTGCTTCGACGGCCTTCTGGGCCGCCGCGGGCGCCGCGGCTGCGGGGACGGCCATGACCACCAGGTCGATGTGTTCAGACCAGGCGGGCAGGTCGTCCAAGGAGGAGACGGTCAGGTCACCGATGGCGGTGCCGATCTTCTCCTCGTCGATGTCGAAGACGGCGGTCAGGCGCAGGCCGCGGCGACGGAATCCCGCGTAGTCGGCCAGTGCCGAGCCGAGGCGTCCGGCGCCGATGATGGCGACGCGACGATCTCGGTCGAGGCCGAGGAAGGTCCGCAGAGTAGCGGCCAGCTCCGGACAGGAGTAGCCGACACCGCGGGTTCCCGATCGTCCCAGCTGGGACAGGTCTTTGCGCAGTATCGACGGGGACACCCCGCTGCGTGCGGCGAGGTCCTCCGACGACACGGTGTCCTGGCCGGTGGCGGCAATCGTCTCGACGGTCTGCAGATAGATCGGGAGTCGGGATATCACGCGCTCGGGTACGTCCTTGCGAACGACACCCTCAATCCTGTTGGCGGACAGAATCTCGCCCACGAATCCGTCTCACTCCTTCAATCGATCTCATGCGCCCAAGGCGTCGAGCGCCTTGGACAGCCGATCCTTATCGACTCGATGAAAACTGTGCTGTCGCCCGTTGAGGAGAACGACGGGAACATCCCAGCCGTACTGTGCGGCCAGATCGTCATCGCTGTCGATGTCGATCTCGGTCACGATCACGTCTCTGCCCGCAGCCACCTCGGTGACGGTCTGCAGCGCAGCAGCGCACAGATGGCAGTCGACGCGCGTGAGGAAGGTCAGTTCGACCATGGCTCACTCCTCATCGGGTGCAACAAACCCCGCCGAGAAATCACTCGAGCGGGGGCGTAGGACCGTTGGGTCTTACTTCTTGTTGCGACGCTGGTGACGTGTCTTGCGAAGCTGCTTGCGGTGCTTCTTCTTCGACATACGCTTGCGGCGCTTCTTGATGACTGAGCCCACTCGGGTACCCCTTGTGCTTGTCGGTGGAGGGTGAACAGCAGGTGCCCACCCATTGAACTAACCGTGCAATTCTATCGCTTGGGCGCCTGCTTTCCCAAAACTGTGTCCAGATCCACAACGGCGTCCCCGACCGATCCGCGCGGCGGCGGGGTTCGGGTCCGACTCAGGCGGCGTGCGGGACGGGGCCGGTTCAGGCGGCGCGCGGGGCGGGGCCGGGCTCGGTGAGGAACCGCGCTCGGTTCGGGTGGGCCGACCGCTCCGCTGGGTCGAAGCAGGGATCGGGTCTCAGTCGAAGTAGGGATCGAGGGCGTAGAAGGGGAAGATGTTCTTCCTGGTGCCCATCACGGCCCGGTCGAGCTCGGCCTCGGGGTCGAAGCCCTTCAACCAGGGTTCGAAGGCACCGTCGAATCCGTCGGTCATCGACAGCGGCGCCTCTCGTCCGGTCGTCGTCTGCGCGTAGGCGGCCCATCGGCCGGGGATCCGGGCACCGGGATCGATATCACGGCCCGCCGCCACGGCCAGGAGATTCGTCCAGGCGCGGGGCACGACGTCGATGATCGCGTATCCCCCTCCCCCGACGGACAGCCAGCGTCCTTCGGCGTGCTGGACGGCGAGGTCGCGGATGCGTTCGGCGGCGATGCGCATGGCATCGACGCTCAGGCGCATATGAGTCAGCGGGTCCGCGCGGTGGCCGTCGCAGCCGTGCTGGGAGACGATCACTTGAGGCTCGAATGCGGCGACGACCTGGGGGATTGTGGCGTCGAAGGCGCGCAGCCAGTCCGCGTCGCCGGTGCGCGGAGGCAGGGCGATGTTCACCGCCGAGGCGGCTGCCTTGAGTCCTCCGATATCGGCAGGATATCCGGTGCCGGGGAAGAGGAACTTCCCTGATTCGTGGATCGAGATCGTGAGCACTCGCGGGTCGTCCCAGAAGAACCTCTCCACACCGTCGCCGTGGTGTGCGTCGGTGTCGAGGTAGACGATGCGTTCGTATCCGGCCTCGAGGAATTCGGTGACCGCTCCGGCTGCATCGTTGTAGACGCAGAAGCCGCTGGCCCTGTCCGGCATCGCGTGGTGCATTCCGCCGCAGAAGTTCACTGCGCGCAGGTAATCCCCGGAGATGATCGCATTCGCGGCGTCGATGCTGCCTTGGAACAGCAGCGCCGAGGCGGTGTGCATATTCTCGAACCCGGGCACGTCCTCGGTGCCGATTCCGTATCTGTTCGCGTTCTGCTCGTCGAGGCCCTCTTCGGTGCCGGCCCGCTTGACCGCTGCGATGAAGTCGGGGTCGTGGAGGCGGGCCAGCTTCGCCTCATCGATGTCACCGATGGGATTGACGTGGACGTTGTCGGCGTCGAAGAGTCCGAAGTCGGCGGCGAGCTTCGCTGTCAGGTCGAGCCTGAGGGGGTGCATGGGGTGGCTGGGACCGAAGTTGTAACCGGTCACCTCGTCGTCCCAAACGACATACACATCATTTTCGGCCATGCCCACCATGCTATATGGCACAGCTCACTTGCGCCGATTCCGGGGCGACCGGCTCTACCATGGTGCTTGTGTCCAAGAATTCCTCGCCGCGCTACGACCGGCTGCTCAAGCCGGGTCGGTGGGTCCGTGACTTCGTCGACGACCTCGCCGTGGCATCACCGGCGCGTTTGGCGATCGGTTCCTTCGTCGCCGTCGTCGCAGCGTTCGCGATCCTGCTGATCCTGCCGGCGAGCATGCGCCATCCCGGTTCGGTGGATCAGGCCACGCACATCGCGAACTCCGTGTTCGTAGCGGTCTCGGCCGTGTGTGTGACCGGACTGACCCCTGTCGTCACGGAGGAGTACTGGTCGGACTTCGGGATCTCGGTCATCACCGCCGGCATCCAGGTCGGCGGACTCGGAATCCTCACCCTCGCCTCGGTGTTGGGAATGGCGGTCTCACGTCGGCTGGGAGTGCGGCAGCGCCTGATCGCGCAGCAGGCCACCTCGGCGCTCAATCTGGGTCAGGTCGGCTCACTGCTCAAGACCGTGGTCATCACCATTCTCACCGCCGAATCGATTCTCGCCGTGCTGCTGTTCCCACGGTTCCTCATCCGCGGGGAATCACTCGGCGACTCCGTCTGGTATTCGGTGTTCTACTCGATCTCGGCATTCAACAATGCCGGGTTCACCATCCACGAGGGCGGGGCGGCCTACTTCGCCTCTGATCCGTGGATTCTGTCGCTGCTCATGGCCGGAGTGTTCGTCGGTTCGCTGGGCTTCCCGGTCGTGCTCATGGTCGCGATGTTCTGGAACCGTCCCAGCCGGTGGGATCTGCATACGAAGCTGACGCTGACGACCACGACGACGGTCTTGGCCGTCGGGCTGCTGCTGTTGGCGCTGTTCGAGTCGGCGAACCCGGCGACCCTGGGTGATAAGAACGCCGGCCACACCTTCGTCGAAGTCCTGTTCATGGCGGTGATGCCCCGTTCCGGCGGGTTCGCGACGATGGAGGTCGCGGATATGAGCCAGGCTTCGCACCTGCTCATGGACCTCATGATGTTCATCGGCGGGGGTTCGTCGTCGACGGCCGGCGGCATCAAGGTGACAACGGTGGCAGTGCTCGTCCTCGCCGCGTTCGCCGAGGCCAGGGGCTTGCAGGACGTGCATGTGTTCGGTCGGCGGCTGACCTCCTCGACGATCAAACTCTCGATCTCGATCCTGCTCACGGGGGCGATGATCGTCTTCATCGGCACCCTGACGATGCTGCAGATCAGTGCCGAGCCTCTCGATCGGGTGCTGTTCGAGGTGATCTCGGCCTTCGGCACCGTGGGCCTGAGTTCCGGGGTGTCGGCGACCTCGCCGGACTCGGGACTCTATGTGCTGTCGGTGATCATGCTCATCGGCCGACTCGGTACGATTACACTGGCAGCCGCACTGTCGATGCAGGATTCGGTGCGCCTGTACCGCTACCCCGAAGAAAGGCCGGTCGTTGGCTAACGAACACTCTTCTATCCTGGTCATCGGACTGGGACGTTTCGGGTCCTCGACGGCGGCGACTCTTGCACGTCTGGGGCGCGAGGTCATGGCCATCGAGCACAATCCCGAGCTCGTCAAGGACTGGAGCGGCAAGCTCACGCACGTCGTTGAGGCCGACTCGACGAACATCGACGCTCTGCGTCAGGTGGGTGCCGGTGACTTCTCGACTGCCGTCGTCGGTATCGGAACCTCGATCGAAGACAGTGTGCTCACCACCGCAAACCTCGTTGACCTCGGCGTTTCGCAGGTGTGGGCGAAGGCGATCTCACCGTCGCACGGCAAGATCCTCCATCGCATCGGCGCCCACCATGTGCTCTATCCGGAGTCGGATGCCGGTCGCCGCGTCGCCCATCTGGTCAGCTCCCGGATGATGGAGTACATCGAGTTCGACGAGGGCCATTTCGCTGTCGTGAAGATGCGTCCGCCGCGGGAGATCCAGGGCTTCACGCTCAGCGAGTCCGGTGTCCGCGACAAATACGGCGTGACCATCGTGGGCATCAAGAGCCCCGGCCGGGACTTCACCTACGCCGACCCGACGACACGTGTGGGCAAACAGGACCTGCTCATCGTCGCCGGGCATGTGGAGCTCCTCGGCCGCTTCGCCGGCCGCCCGTAGATCTGGCGGCCCGTAGATCTGACGCCCCATAGGCCGCACGGCGCGGGCCGCTTGCGCCGCCCTGCCGCATCTCCGTCGCGCCAGCTTCACACCGGGAATGGTACTGGTCTCTCTGAACTGATCACGTTCTTCCGTGTGCAGTTCAGAGAAATCAGTACCATTTCGCGGACTGCAGTCTGCAGATACGTTTCGAGACTCACAACCCGCCGCAGCGCACGCAGCCTCCACAAAGAAACGCATTATGCGGGCACAAAGAGAGCGGGCGACGGGAATCGAACCCGCGTCATCGGCTTGGGAAGCCGAAGCTTTACCATTAAGCTACGCCCGCGCGTCGCCACCGAAATGCAACCGCCCGCCCAGGTAGACCCGGTGCAAGCATGCCGTGGTCGGCGACTCGAACCAGTCTACAGCGTCTCGCCTCACGCGCATCCTCCAGCTGCCTTTCCCGACACACGAGCGCCCGGCAGCGGACCTCCTCTGCACACGCGCATCCTCCAATTGCCCCTGCCGAGGCGAACAAACACCCCCGCCACTCAGTAGCGTGACGCAGCCAGCGACAACCGCGTGTTCAAAGTGCATCCGCGCCCGAACCGAAGCGGGTCGCCCCTGCACTTTGAACACGCGGATGGCAGATGGGTCAGTGCTCGACAGCCTCCTCGGCGCCGAACCCGGTGTGGGCGCGAACATCCATCTCGGCGGCGAGCTCCGGACTCTCCACCGTCCTATCGGTCACCGAAGCGATCCAGCCGAGGAGGAACCCGAGCGGAATCGAGATGATTCCGGGGTTCGACAGCGGGAAGATCGCGAAGTCGGCGCCCGGGATCATTGCGGTCTCGGAACCGGAGACGACCGGCGAGAACGCGATGAGCACCATCGCCGAGATCAGACCGCCGTAGATCGACCACACCGCGCCGCGGGTGGTGAAGCGCTTCCAGAACAGCGAGTACACGATCGTGGGCAGGTTCGCGCTGGCGGCCACGGCGAAGGCGAGGGCCACGAGGAATGCGATGTTCTGCCCCTGCACGCCGATGCCGCCGATGATCGCGACAGCGCCGATGACGATCACCGTTCGACGCGCGATCTTGACCTCGGCCTCGGAATCCTCGACCTTGCCCTTCTTGATCACGTTGGCGTAGATGTCGTGGGCGAACGACGCCGCTGCGGTGATCGCCAGACCCGCCACCACAGCGAGGATCGTGGCGAAGGCGACGGCAGAGATGAAGCCCATGAGGATGGGCCCGCCGAGGTGGAGCGCCAACAGCGGTGCCGCCGAGTTCACGCCGCCGGGAGCGTTCTTGATCTCTTCAGCTCCGACGAGTGCGGCCGCACCGTATCCGAGGACGAGTGTGAAGAGGTAGAAGGCGCCGATGAGCCAGATCGCCCACACCACGGAACGGCGGGCCTCTTTGGCTGTGGGAACCGTGTAGAAGCGCATGAGCACATGCGGCAGCCCTGCGGTGCCCAGCACGAGCGCCAGTGCCAGGGAGATGAAGTCGAGCGGGTTCTCACCATACTGCAGACCGGGGTTGAGGACCCCGTCCCCGACTCCCTCGGCCGCGTTCTCCACCGCCGAGGCGAGCAGCGTGGAGAGGTTGAATCCGTTGAGTGCGAGCACCCAGACGGTCATTGCGAAGGCCCCGGCGATGAGCAGGATGGCCTTGACGATCTGCACCCAGGTGGTGCCCTTCATCCCGCCGACGAGGACGTAGATGATCATCAGCGCGCCGACGACGGCGATGACCAGCGACTGTCCGATCTTGCCGTCGATGCCCATGAGCAGGGACACCAGACCGCCGGCACCGGCCATCTGGGCGAGCAGGTAGAAGAAGCACACGGCCAGGGTCGACAGGGCCGCGGCCATGCGCACGGGCCGCTGCTTGAGGCGGAAGGAGAGCACATCGGCCATGGTGAACTTGCCGGTGTTGCGCATGAGTTCGGCGACGATGAGCAGGGCGACGAGCCACGCGACGAGGAAGCCGATCGAATAGAGGAACCCGTCGTAGCCGTTGACGGCGATCGCACCGCAGATGCCGAGGAACGACGCGGCAGACAGGTAGTCACCGGATATGGCGAAGCCGTTCTGCGGACCGGTGAAGGACCGGCCTCCTGCGTAGTAGTCGGAGGCGGACTTGTTGTTGCGGCTGGCCCGCAGGACGATGAACATCGTCACCGCGACGAAGGCGGCGAAGATCGCGATGTTGAGGATGGGATTGTTCTCGACCTCGGCCGTCGCTGCGGTCAGCAGGTCTCTGCCCGAGGCGAGCATGTCGCCGAATGCCAGTGCGCTCATGACGGACGTCCTTCCGCTTCGTTCTGAAGGCGTTCACGGATCGCTTCCGCCGGCGGGTCGAGCTTCTTGTTGGCGAACGAGACGTAGAACATCGTGATCGCGAACGTCGTGACGAACTGCAGCAGCCCGAAGACGAGGCCGACGTTGATCTCCCCTGCGACCTTCGTGGACATGAAGTCGTGCGCGTACGTGCTGAGGATGACGTAGAGGAAGTACCAGACGAGGAAGGCGATGGACAGTGGTATCACCACCGAGAACCTCTTGCGTTTGAGTGCTTTGAATTCAGGGCGCTCCTCCTCTGCGAGGAAGTCAACCCCGGTGTTGACAGAGTCAGTCATTCTCTCTCCTTTGAATGGCCAGAACATCCGTGTCCTGAATCACATGACCCAAAGGTAACGTTCAGCATGCGCTAGGGAATACCACCGAAAGTTGGTAGCTTGTTCACATGAATGCGAACGCCAGGAAAACGCGGGCACTCAGGGCCGAGACCCGCCGCCTGTTCGTCGAGGCCGTCGATTCGCTCCATCGAACCGGCACGGGGGACGTTGTCTTCGGAGGCACGGTCGATGAGGGATCGGTCGCTGTCGAGGCCGTCGCCGGGGCCGACCAGGATCTGCTCTCCTCGCTCATCGTCTCCACTGGGCGAGGCCTCGGCGGCCGGGCCATGACCGAAGGCACTCCCCAGCTGACCCGCGATTACGAAATCGATCCTTATATCACCCACCACTACGATGAGGAGGTGCTCGGCGAGGGCATCCGCGTCCTCGTCGCCGTCCCGACCCTGCTCGGCGGGGAGGTCACGGGCATGGTCTACTGCGGGCACCGCTCGGACTACGATGCCGCGGCTCCGCAGACGGGGGACCTCGTCAGACGCGTACGGCAGCTCTCGGTCGATCTCGCCCGGCTGGCCCATCGGCAGGAGGCCCGCGGCGGATCCAGAAGCGAACAGTCCTACCCCGACCTCGAACCATCGGGCAGGGAGGCGCTGCGCCACACCTATGCGGAGCTGCGAGCCATCCGCTCGGGCATACTCGACGATGAGACTCGCGAGAAGCTCAGCGGTGTCGAGGCCCGGCTGGCCGACATCCTCTCAGGACACAGTTCGGAGAACTATCCGTCGCCGGTCCCAGCCGTGCGCCTGTCCCCGCGGGAGACAGACATCCTCTCCCATGTCGCGTTGGGCTGGTCGAATGCCCGCATCGCCGACGCACTGAGCCTGCGTGAGTCGACGGTGAAGTCTTACCTCAACACGGCCATGGTCAAGCTCTCGGCAAGGACCCGCCACGAGGCGGTCTCCATCGCTCGGTCCTCGAACGTCCTCCCCTGAACGACGATCGAGCGCCGTCGACGGACCTCAGCCCTCGACACGCCTCAGCCGTCGATGACCTCGGAATTCTCCCGCTCCATCTCCAGGGAACGGTCAGCCGCCGCCTGCGCAGCCGCCTCGGCGATGTCGAAGATCCCGGCATCGATGAACTTCGACAGACCGGCCAGCGTCGTTCCGCCCTTGCTGCTCACGGCCTGACGCTGGGCGCCCGGATCGGGCTTCCGGCTGAGCAGGCGGCCGGCGCCGTCGGCGGTGGCCACGACCATCTGTCGGGCGTCATCCTCACTGAGTCCCTGCTTGACTCCGGCGGCGATCATTGCTTCGGCGAGGAGGAAGAAGTAGGCGACTCCGGACCCGGAGATGCCGGTCATCGCCGGGATCTGGGATTCGTCGAGGTCGACGACGAGCCCGGCTCCGGACAGGAGTTGACGAAGTGTGTCGACGCTGTCGGCGGGCACCTCGGCGTCGGGGGCCAGCGCGATGACGCCGTGGCCGAGGGAGCTCGGGGTGTTCGGCATGATCCGCACGATCGGATTCTCGGGGGCCAGTTTCGCGAGATCCGAGGCCGCGACTCCGGCGGCCATCGACACGAGCACGGCGCTTGCATCGAGGTTCGGGGCGAGTTCGCGGAGGGTCTCGGCCATCATCCAGGGTTTGACGCCGACGAATACGAAATCGGCTCCGGCCGCGGCCTTTCCGTTCGCCTCTGCGTCGTCTTCCACTGCCGTCACCGTCGCTGACGGCAGTTCCTTGCTCAGACGCTGCGCCGAGGCGGTCGAATTCGTCGTCGCGCGGACGGTGATGTCCGCGTCAGCGCTGAGGATCCCCTGGATCAGTGCCGTGCCCATGTTGCCGGTTCCGATGGAGGCGATGGTGGTCAAATCGAGTCAGCCTTTCGAGGTTGTCGTCTGTTTGCTGCAGTCTTCTGCGCCCGGAGGCAGCAGGCGGTCTCCACAGTCGGCGGTCAGTCGCCAGCGGGTCAGTCGCCGGCGGGTCCGTCGGTGGTCGACGGACCGCGTTCCGAGGTGCGGGTGTGACTGTGGGAGTTGCGTCGCGGGGGCGCCTCGGCCAGGCCGAGGTGATCGCGGGCGAAGGCGATCGAGTCGGCGAGCATCTTCTCACGGGTGGACTGTCTGCGCACGAAGCGCGTGTTGACCTCGACGACGACGTCGCCGGCCCAGTTGTATTTGGCCAGGTACTGCAGGGTTTCGGCCACCGGCATAGTTCCGGCCCCCGGGACGAGGTGCTCGTCCTTGAGTGAGCCCGCCCCGTCGGTGAGGTGGACGTGTCGGAGTTTGTCGAAGATCTCGGCCACCGTCTCCACCGCGTTCATCCCGGCCGTCGAGGCGTGGGAGAAGTCGAAGGTGAGATCGTCGTAGTCCTCATCCAACGGGTTCCAGTCAGGATAGTAGACCTGGACTTCGCGCAGCCCCGCTCGCCACGGGTACATATTCTCCACGGCCAGTCTCACACCTGTCTCCCGGGAGACCTCTCGGACCCCGTCGACGAAACCAAGGGCGTATTCGCCCTGCCAGCGGAAGGGCGGATGGAGGACCACGGTCTCCGCATTCACTTCTCTGGCGAGGTTCGCGGTGATCCGCAGCTTCTCCCAGTGGTCCTTGTGCAGCACCCGTGGCAGGAAGAGAAGAGTCGGGGCGTGGAGGGACATGACGTCGAGGCCGGTGTCGCGGGCGAGTCCGTTGATGAGGTCGACGTCTCGCGTCTCGGCGTTGTGCGTGACCATGATCTCGACGCCGTCATAGCCGTGTTTCGCGGCCTGGGTGAAGGTCTCCTCGACGGTCATCGGGGACACCGACGAGCTCGACAGGCCGAGGCGGATTCGGTGGTCCGAGACGTGATGGGCGTCGTGTTCGTAGACTTCGTGACTGTCGAAGTACTCCTTGTGGCGCCGCGAATTCGAGCGCGCAGAGTTCTTGGTGGTCAACACCTTCCGCTGGGACTTCGACTTCTTGCTCATCCATTCCAGTCTAACGCGGACGCCCCGCCCCCGAACTACCTGACGGCGGCCCAGCAACCTCGCGCGAGGTTGCTGGGCCGCCGTCAGGTAGTAATCAGCCGTAGAGGGCTTCGGTGTCCTCGTCTACCCAGCCCTTCGACCGTTCCACTGCCTTGTTCCAGAGGCGGTAGAGACGGTCGACGGTCTCGTCGTCCATCGACGGGTTCCAGCGCTTGTCCTCGCGCCAGTTCTTGCGCACGTCTTCCCCGCTGTTCCAGAACTTCACGGCGATCCCCGCCGCATATGCCGCGCCCAGCGCCGTGGTCTCGATGACCTCGGGACGGATGACGGGCACGCCGAGGAGGTCGGCCTGGAACTGCATGAGCGTCTCGTTCGCGACCATGCCCCCGTCGACCTTGAGCTCGGTGAGCTCGACGCCGGAGTCGAGGTTCATCGAGTCGAGGACCTCACGGGACTGGAAGGCCACGGACTCCAGGGCCGCACGGGCGATGTGGTTCTTGTTCACGTACCGTGTCAGCCCCACCATCACTCCGCGGGCATCGGACTCCCAGTGCGGAGCGAAGAGTCCGGAGAACGCGGGCACGATATAGCAGCCGCCGTTGTCATCGACCTGCTTGGCCAGGGTCTCGACCTCGGGGGCGTCATTGATGATTCCGAAGTTGTCGCGCAGCCACTGCACGAGCGAACCGGTCACTGCCACCGATCCCTCGAGCGCATAGACGGCTTCGTCTTCGCCGATCTTGTACGCAACCGTGGTGAGCAGACCGTTCTTGCTGGCCACTGGCTTGGTGCCGGTGTTGATGAGCATGAAGTTGCCGGTGCCATAGGTGTTCTTCGCCTGACCGACCTCGAAGCAGGCCTGACCGAAGGTCGCCGCCTGCTGATCGCCGAGGATGCCGCAGATCGGGGTGTCGATGATGAGTCCGTTCTTCGCCCCGTATCCGTAGACCTCCGAGCAGGACTTGATCTCGGGCAGCATCTCGACGGGGATGCCCATATCTGCCGCGATATCAGGATTCCAGTCGAGGGTGTCGATGTTCATCAGCATCGTCCGCGAGGCGTTCGTGACGTCGGTGACGTGGATTCCGCCGTTGACGCCGCCGGTGAGGTTCCAGATCACCCAGGTGTCCATGGTCCCGAAGAGGAGGTCGCCGGCCGCGGCGGCTTCCTTGACCCCGCCGACGTTGTCGAAGATCCACTTGGCCTTCGGCCCGGCGAAGTACGTCGCCAGAGGCAGCCCGACCCGGTCCTTGTACTTATCGGCGCCTTCGTCCCCGGCGAGTTCGTCACAGACCTTCTGGGTGCGCGCGTCCTGCCACACGATGGCGTTGTAGACGGGTTCACCGGTGTGCTTGTTCCAGATGACGGTGGTCTCACGCTGGTTCGTGATGCCCACGCCTTCGAGCTGATGGCGGTTGATGTTCGCCCGGGTCAGCGCCTGACCGATCGCCTCGTTGGTGTTCTTGATGATCTCCACCGGGTCGTGTTCGACCCAGCCGGCGCGAGGGAAGATCTGCTCGTGCTCGAGCTGGCCGGAGGACACGATCTGTCCGTCGTAGTCGAAGACGATCGCCCGCGACGAGGTGGTGCCCTGGTCGATGGCGAGGATGAACTTTTCCTGACTCATTCTGACTCCTGTGTCGATGTGGTTATTGGTGGTCTGCTCAGATGAGGGCTCGGGAGATGACGCCGGCAAGCACAGCACCGACGAGCGGGCCGAAGACCGGAACCCACGAATATGCCCAGTCGGAGCCGCCCTTGTTCGGGATCGGCAGCAGCGCATGCATGATACGAGGTCCGAGGTCACGAGCCGGGTTGATGGCGTAGCCGGTCGGTCCGCCCAAGGATGCGCCGATGGCGACGACGATCAGCGCGACCGCCAGCGGTCCGAGCCTGTCCGGTGTTCCTCCGAACAGGAGGATGACGATGACGAGCACGAACGTGGCCACGACCTCGGTGACGAAGTTCCACCCATAGGAGCGGATCTCCGGCCCGGTGGAGAAGGTGCCGAGGATGTTCCCGGCGTCCTTCTCTTCGTCGTAGTGCTTCTTGTACACGGCCCAGGCGAGGAAGGCACCGAGCATCGCACCGATGAGTTCGGCGGCGAGGTACGCCACCGTGTTGACGAAGTTGACCGGTATGCCCTCGGCATATTCGCTGGCCCCGCTGGTGAGGATGCCGAACGTCACGGCGGGGTTGAGGTGTGCGCCGGTCTTGTAGGCGACGTAGACACCGGCGAAGACGGCGAGTCCCCAGCCGAAGGAGATCAGCAGCCAGCCGCCCCCATTGCCCTTGGTCTTGGTCAGGACGACATTGGCGACGACGCCGACGCCGAGCAGCATGAGCATCGCCGTACCGGCGATCTCGTAGAGGAAGATAGTGCCCATATCTCACAAACTCCTGTTGTTTGTCTTTCCGGTGGGTGTTCCGGTCGATGGCCGACCCGGTGGGTGCTCCGGGGTCGCTCGATATTCGATTGTCGGTATTCGGTTGTGGTCCCGCACTTCGCTGTGACCGTTTCAGTGGAGGGTCGCACCGACCAGAGCCGCCGCCGAGGCGTCGTCCTCCGTGGTCTCGGCCGCGACCTGGGCGTCGACGTGAGCATGGAAGTCCGCGACCTCTGTCGCCTCACGGTCGGCGTCCCATCCGAGGACGGGAGCGACGATGGCGGCGACCGCCTCGGCGGCGTTCTTTCCCCTGTCCCGGGTTTCATAGTTCAGCCGCATCCGTCTCTCAAGGATGTCGCCGAGGTGGACGGCCCCCTCCGCGGCGGCCGCGTAGTGGGCTTCGACGCGCAGGTAGCGTTCGGCTCCTTCCAGCGGCTGACCGAGCTCGGGGTCCTCATCGACGAGATCGAGCAGATCCTCGATGAGAGTGCCGTAGCGGCGGATGAGCCGTTTGACGCGATCTTCGTCCAATCCGTACTTCTCAGCGATCCCGGACTCGCCGCGCCGCAGCGCCCCCACTCCCTGAGCTCCGAGCAGCGGCACGGATTCGGTCAGCGACCGGCGGTCCTTCGCATCGTCGCCGAGGACGAAGTCGACGGCGTCTTCGGCCATCACCCGGTAGGTGGTGAACTTGCCTCCGGCGATCGCGGCCAGAGCGGGCTCGACTTCCATCACGGTGTGTTCGCGGGAGACCTTCGTCGAGGCCTGTCCCTCCTTGACGACCGGCTGGAGCAGCGGGCGCAGTCCGGAGTAGACGCCGATGACGTCGTCGCGGGTGAGCTTGTCGGCGAGGATGGCGTTGGCGTGTTCGAGCAGATAGTCGATGTCCTGCGAGGTCGCCACCGGTGCGTCGACGTCTTCGGTCCACGGGGTGTCGGTGGTGCCGATGACCCAATAGCCTTCCCACGGGATGACGAAGAGGACGGACTTCTCCGTCTTCGAGATGATTCCCGTGTTGGGGTCGGCCTTGATCTTGTCCTCGGCCACGGTGATGTGCACGCCCTTGGAGGCGAGCACCTTGAGCCCGGCGTCGGCCTTCGCCAGATCCTGCTGCTCTTCGGTCCAGACGCCTCCGGCGAGGATGGTGCGGCGGGCGTGGATGTCGAACTCTTCGCCGCTGATCTCGTCCCGGGCGTGGACGCCGGTGACCTGGTCGCCGTCGTGGAGGTAGCCGATGACGGAGACGTGGTTGGCGGCAGCGGCTCCGTAGCTCACGGCCGAGCGGACCAGGGTCATGACGAAGCGGGCGTCGTCGACCTTCGCATCATAGTATTCGAGGGCGCCGACGGCGGCGTCGTCGGCCAGGCCCGGGAAGTGGGCGCTCAGGGCCTTCTTCCCCAGATGACGGTGCATCGGCACAGCGCGTTTGCGACCCGGCCGGGTGGCCATCGTGTCGTAGAGTAGCACACCGGATCCGATGAAGGCCCGGTCGATGAGGCGGTGTTCGAAGGGGAACACGAAGGCGACGGGTTCGACGAGGTGGGGCGCGGTGTGCTGGAGCAGCAGGTCGCGTTCCTTCAGCGCCTCGGCGACGAGTTTGAAGTCGAGCATCTCGAGATAGCGCAGTCCGCCGTGCATGAGCTTCGAGGACCGGGAGGAGGTTCCCGATGCCCAGTCCTTCGCGTCGACGACACCGACCTTGAGTCCACGGGTGGCTGCGTCGAAGGCCGATCCGGCACCGGTCACTCCCCCGCCGACGACGAAGACGTCGAGCGGGTCGGCCGCACTCGTCGTCTTCAGAGTCTCCAGCGCCTGGTCACGGAAGTTCGGGGACAGCTCACCATTTCGCATCGGCAGGTTCGTGCTTTCTGTCAGAAGTATCGGGTCTCGGCCGATGTCGGCACGTGCAGATGAGTGCGAGTGCCACCTCGGCGACTAATCAAAAACTAGCAGGCGAACCTGAATTCCGATACCGACCGACAGACGCACAGAAGGCTCAGCCGTGTCGGGGAGACGCTGAAATGAACTCCGGCGGAGGTTCAGTCCAGGGCGGCGACGGGTTCGACGCGCATCGCCGAGGACTGCTCGGCCGAGTCGAGAAGATCGAGCTTGCGCATGATGATGCCTTCGCGCAGCGCCCAGGGGGAGATGTTCATGACGCCGATGTCGAAGATCGTGAAGGCCGCCTCGGCGATGATCGCTCCTGCCAGCACCTGACCGGCACGGGCTTCGGAGACGCCGGGCAGGGTCGCTCGCTCCTCGGGAGTGCGTGAGGCGAGGGTGTCGATGATGCCGTCGAGGTCGAGGCGGAAGAGCTTCCGGGGCGCATAGATTCCGTCTCCGCTCGGGGCGGCTCCGGCGATGCGGGCCAGAGAGCGGAAGGTCTTCGACGAACCGACGACCTGGTCGGGCACTCCGACCCGGTTGATGTCGCCGGCGATGCGTCCGATCTGCGCCCGGGCATGCTTGCGCAGTCGGTGGATGTCGTCTTCCGTGGGCATCGGGTCGGGCAGGAAGTCCGAATAGGTTCGTCCGGCCCCGAGCGGAATCGACACGGCCGCCTGCGGGTACTCGTCCTGACCCGCCGCGATCTCCAGTGAACCGCCGCCGATGTCGAGCAGCAGGATCTTTCCCGCCGACCACCCGAACCAGCGGCGGGTGGCGAGGAACGTCACACGGGCTTCGTCCCGACCCGACATGACGTTGAGGGTGACCCCGAGCTGAGCGTTGATCGACTCGATGAGCCCGACCCCGTTCGGGGCCTCCCTGACCGCCGAGGTGGCGAACGCGAGGATCTGTTCCGCCCCTTGGTCTTCGGCGATCTCGACGGCATCGGTGATGAAGGAACGCAGTCGTTCCTGACCTTCGGCGTCGATCGTTCCGTCGTCGCTGAGGTACTCAGCGAGTCGGAGCACCTCCTTGTGCGAGGTGGCCGGCAGGGGCGGTGCTCCGACATGAGCGTCGACGACCAGGAGGTGGACGCTGTTGGAGCCGATATCGAGGACTGCTAGGCGCATTCGCCCAGTTTATCCTCTCCGCTGGGCTCAGCGATCACGGAGTTGGGAACCGTTCTGCCACGCAGATTTGGTGAAGCCGAATTCCGGCGGCTCCTTGGCGAAGAATGCTTCCTGACCGCGGGTGATCTCTGCCCGGTAGGCATCAGCGAGCCACCGAGGCGGCTCCGCGCCCTCGGGCAGCTCGCCGTCGAGGATCGCTTTGGCCCCGACCTGACTCAGTCGGGACAGCCCCACGATCCGCTCCCCCAGAACCTGCGCGTCGGCCAGCGGGGTATCGGAGATCTCGTGGAAGAAGCCGAGTTCGGCCATCTTCTCGAACTTCACGATCGAGGCCGTGATCAGCAGGTACCTGGCCCACGCGTCGCCGAGGATCTGGGCCAGGCGCTTCGTGGGGCCGGCGGGGTAGACGAGTCCGAGCTTGGCTGCGGTGACGCCGAAGATCGATCCGGGAGCGGCGATGCGGATATCGCAGGCCGCGGCGATCTCCGTTCCCCCACCCACGCAATTGCCTGTGATGGCTGCGATCGTCGGGGTCTGAGAGTTCGCCAGGGCCGCCTCGGCGGTGGAATTGAGATCCCAGAAGTCGGCGAGCGGCACGTCGAGGTCGGCGATGTCCGAACCGGCGGAGAAATGCCCGCCGGCCCCGGTGATCACGAGCGCCCCGATCGAATCATCGGCGTCGACGTTCGCGATGATCTGCGGCAGCGCCCGCCACATGGAACGGGAGATCGCATTGCGTTTTTCGGTCCGATCGATGACGAGGGTTCCGACCCCACCGGAGACGGTGAAGTCGAAACCCTCGAGATCGACCGGACGGTACGAACCGTCTGGTCTCATCTGTGTTCTGCCTTTCGAGAGGTCAGCCCCGGCTGTCGGGAACCTCGCGCTGGTCCTCACCGTCGTAGGCGCTCAGGGGCCGGATGAGTGCGTTGTCCGCCTGCTGTTCGAAGATATGAGCGGTCCACCCGGTGATGCGGGCCATCACGAAGATCGGCGTGAACTGCTCGGTGTCGAAGCCCATGAGGTGGTAGGCCGGACCCGAGGGATAGTCGAGGTTCGGGTAGATGCCCTTGCGCCCGACGAAGTCCTCTTCGAAGGCGTTGTACAGATCGAGCAGATCGGTCGCCCCCTTGACCTCGACCATGTCCTCGAAGGCCTTGCGCATGGTGGGAACGCGCGAATCGCCGTTCTTGTACACGCGGTGGCCGAAGCCCATGATCTTCGCCTTCTCGGCCAGTGCGTCGTCGATCCAAGCCGAGGCCTTGTCGGCAGAGCCGACCTCTTCGAGCATCGCCATGACGGCTTCGTTCGCTCCGCCGTGCAGGGGCCCCTTGAGCGCACCGACGGCACCGGCGACAGCCGAGTACAGATCCGACGTGGTCGAAGTGATGACGCGACCGGTGAAGGTCGAGGCATTGAACGAGTGCTCGGCGTAGAGGATCATCGACACGTCGAAGCAGCGCACGACCGCGTCGGCGGGAACCTCGTCGAAGACCATCTTGAAGAAGTTCGCGGCGTAGCCGAGGTCCTTCGTCGGTGCGATGGGGTCGAGGCCGTGACGGCGACGGTGGTCGATGGCCACGATCGTCGGCAGCTGGGCGTAGAGACGCTCGGCCTTGGCCAGGTTGGCCTCTTCGCCTTCGACGTCGGCCTCGGGGTCGACGGCACCGAGGTAGGCCACGGCCGTCTGCACGACGTGCATCGGGTGGCAGTCCTTGGGCAGGTCGAGGATGAGCTGGACGAGCTTGTCGTCGATGGCACGCTGGGCGCGCTCGCGCTCCTGGAATTCCCTCAGCTGCGCCTCGGTGGGCAGTTCGCCGTTCCAGATGAGGTAGGCGACGTCCTCGAAGCTGCGTTCGGCGGCGAGCTCCTGAACGGGATACCCGCGATAGGTCAGGGAGTTGGTCTCCTGGACCACTTTGGACACTGCGGTGGTGTCGACCACGACACCGGCGAGGCCCTTCTTGATTTCTTCGGTCACTGGTGACCCTCCTGTGAGAAGTTGAAGACTGCGGCGTCAAACTCGTTGTACGCCGCGTAGTCGATCGTGTCATACAGGTCCGCACGGGTCTGCATGCCCTCGAGCAGGTCCACCTGAGTGCCCTTGTCCCGAATGGTCTGCAGGCCCGATTTGATCGCACCCATGGCGAGACGCAGAGTCGTGACCGGGTAGATCACAAGCTTGACTCCGACATTCGCCAACTGTTCGGTGGTGAACAGTTCGCTCTTTCCGAATTCTGTCATGTTCGCCAGGATCGGCACATCGACGCTGGAAGCGAATCTCTCGAACTCTCCGAGATCGCGCATCGCTTCGGGGAAGATCATGTCCGCACCTGCATCGGCGTAGGCCTTCGCCCGGTCGATGGCGGCGTCGAGGCCTTCCCCGGCGCGGGAGTCGGTGCGGGCGCAGATGACGAAGTTCTCGTCCCGGCGCCCCTTGACGGCTGCCTTGATGCGCTTGGACATCTCGGCCGCGGTGACGACCTCCTTGCCGTCGAGGTGGCCGCAGCGCTTCGGATTGACCTGGTCTTCCAGGTGCATGCCCGAGATTCCGGCGTCCTCGAACTCCTGGACGGTGCGGGCCACATTCATGGCCTCGCCCCAACCGGTGTCGGCGTCGATGAAGGTCGGCAGGTTCGTCACCCGGGCGATATTGCGTCCGTGGTCGGCCACCTCGGTCAGCGTGGTCAGCCCGATGTCGGGCAGGCCCATGGCCGCGGAGAACGCTCCGCCGGAGATGTAGACGCCCTCGAATCCGATCTGCTCGATGATCTGGGCGTTGATCGGGTTGATGGCGCCGGGGAACGCGGCGATCTCATCGCCTGCGAGCAGCTCGCGGAACTTGGCGCGGCGCTCGGCGGGGGTTGCCTGTGCGCCGAGCATCAGAAGATGCCCTTCGATCCGCTGTGCTCGAGCCCGTCGACTGTGAAGCTGAGTTCGCCCACGCCCTCGGCATCGAGGCTCTCGAGGTTCTCAGCCAGGTCGATGAAGCGAGCCTGCTCCGAGTCGGAGACGATGCCCTCGGCCAGGGTCTTGAACTTCTCGATGTAGTTCGCACGGGCGAAGGGACGCGCGCCGAAGGGGTGAGCGTCGGCGACGGCGATTTCGTCGGTCAGCGTCGAGCCGTCCTCGAATTCGATCTCCACACGTCCGCCGAAGGCCTTTTCGTTCGGGTCGATCGAGTGGTATCGACGGGTCCACTCGGGATCCTCGGTGGTCTCGATCTTGTGCCACAGCTCGACGGTGTCGGGACGGCCGGCACGCTCGGGAGCATAGGAGTGCTCGTGGTGCCAGCCCTGATCCTGCATGGCCACGGCGAAGATGTACATGATCGAGTGATCGAGGGTCTCACGGCTGGCCCCCGGATCCATCTTCTGCGGATCGTTCGCACCGGTGCCGATGACGTAGTGGGTGTGGTGCGAGGTGTGGATGACGATGCGTCTGATCTTCGACAGGTCCTCGATCTGTCCGCCGAGCTTGCGGGCGAGGTCGATGAGCGCCTGGGCCTGGTACTCGGCCGAGTGCTCCTTGGTGTAGGTGTCGAGGATCGCGCGCTTCGCTTCGCCCTTGCCCGGCAGCGGGATGGTGTAGCGGGCCTCGGGGCCGGAGAGGATCCAGGCGATGAAGCCGTCCTCACCTTCGTAGATCGGGTTCGGTGCACCCTCGCCGCGCATCGCACGGTCGACGGATTCGACGGCCATCTTGCCGGCGAAAGCCGGAGCGTGGGCCTTCCACGACGAGATCTCGCCCTTGCGCGACTGACGGGTCGCGGTGGTCACGTGCAGGGCCTGCTGGACGGCCTGGAAGGTGATCTCGGTGGGCAGGTGGAGCAGCGCACCGATGCCGGCTGCGGCCGAGGGGCCGAGGTGGGCGACGTGGTCGATCTTGTGCTCGTGCAGACACATTCCCTTGACGAGGTCGACCTGGATCTCGTAGCCGGTGGCCACACCGTTGATGAGGTCCTTGCCGCCGATGCCCTTGTGCTGTGCGACGGCGAGCACGGCCGGGATGTTGTCACCGGGATGCGAGTATTCGGCGGCGAGGAAGGTGTCGTGGAAATCGAGTTCGCGCACGGCCACACCGTTGGCCCAAGCGGCCCATTCCGGGGAGAAGCGGTCGCTCACCGGCAGGCCGAAGATGTTGGCACCGGGATTGAACGGGTGGGTCTGGGCCTGCTCACGAGCGTGGGTCGGAGCGGACCGGCGCACGGATGCCGCAGCGACGGCAGCGTTGTCGATGACGCGGTTGATGACCATCTCAGTGACATCGGAATCGACCGGCGTCGGGTCGGATGCGACCTCGGCGATCTTCCATGCGAGCTGATCCTCACGAGCCAGGTTCTCTGAGCTCTTGTAGGTACGGACTTCATGATTGATCATGGATACCCCTTCATAGTCCTTGACCGGAAATGGTCACATAGTGCTGACACAACTGTAGGCCACGTCACTTGGCAGATCTCTGCCGGTCGGAAATTTATCTCGACATCAAGATACTTTACCCGATACGTGTCCTGGTTCACCAACAGGGGCTCCGGACTCTTCTGCCGCGAGAGAGGTTATGGGAATATTGGGTCATGACCCGGACTGCACTGGACTTCGATGAGAACTGGTTCGACGACGCAGAGTACGCACGCCTGCGCAGACGCATGCCGATCCCCTATGTCAACGCCATCCCCGTGCGGGTGGGCGAGAGCGGCAATGTCGAGCGCATCGGCCTGCTGCTGCGCAGCCTCGAGGACGGCACCCTCGGACGAGAGCTCGTGGGTGGGCGGATCCGCTTCCACGAGACCATCCGCACCTCGCTGATGCGCCACGCCGAGAACGACCTCGGCCCGATGGCGCTGCCGGTCATTCCGCCTGCGATCAGCCCGTTCCACATCGCCGAATACTTCCCCACCGAAGGTTCGGCCCTGCTCCATGATCCGCGCCAGCATGCGATCGCCATGTGCTTCATCCTCGAGGTCCGCGGCGAATGCACTCCGCGTGCCGATGCGCTCAGCCTCGATTGGCTGACTCCCGAGGAGACTCTGCGTCCCGACATCGTCGGCGAGCTCTGCTACGGGCAGGACCATATCCTGCGCATCGCCCTGGCTCACCTGGGCTTCCGCGTCTGAGGTCCGGGCCCTTGCCGGTGAGACGAAGATTCTCGCCGCACACGTTTTTCTACATAGCGTAGAACTCTGTTGGTAGACTGAAAGCGACGCAGACGATACCGCCAGTCGGGGCCGTCGTCGGCGTCTGGGTTGGACAGGCCCCGATCGAGAGGTGCGAGATGTCTGCTCAATCCAGTTCGTCCGAATCCGGCCTGAACCTCGAACTCGGCGTCCTCGTCGGCTTCGACGGCTCCGAACTCGCCGCCCGGGCTGTCCGCTACGGCGCCGTCGAGGCCGAACGCCGCAAAACCGTTCTCACCGTCGTCACCGCCTATGAGCTGCCGACGATGATCTATCCGAATATGGCCTCCATCCCCAGCGAACCCGAGGATGACAAGGCGAAGAGGGAAGCAGAGAAGACACTCGCCAAGGCGGTCGAACTCCTGGGCGACTACTCCGGTGAGACGTCCTTCCGCACAGCACCCGGCAATTCCGCCGGTGCGCTCGTCACGCTCAGCGCCGACGCCGAGGTCGTCATCGTCGGTGCCCGCGGGCGCGGCGGCTTCATGGGCCGCGTCCTCGGATCCGTATCCACGGCTCTGCCGGCCCATGCGAACTGCCCGACGATCGTCGTCCCCGAACGGTCGACCTCGGAATCCGCAGACAAGGCTCCGGTGGTCGTCGCCGTCGACGGTTCGGACACCGGTCGGGTCGCCATGTTCACGGCTGCCGCCGAGGCCGCTGTGCGCGGGGCGGAACTCGAACTCGTCGCAGTGCTGCCGGCCGGCGAGGAATGGCTCTACTGGTACCCCGACCTGGAACTCAGCTCCGAGGTCACCGCACGTCGGCAGAAGCAGCTGACCGAAGGGCTGGAGAAGGAGGCCGGAACTCTGTCCGAGCAGTTCCCGGATCTGACGGTGACCACCTCGGTGCCGGTCGGCGACCCCACCGAGACGCTGGTCGAGATCACCTCACGCGCACAGCTGACTGTGATGGGCACTCGCGGGCGCGGACGGATCCGCAGCGCTCTGCTGGGATCCGTCTCACGCGGCGTCCTCAACCACGCCGAGGGCCCGGTCATGGTGGTCTGATCAGCAGCGTCCGGTCGTTCGAGACCCGTCGACGAGCAGGGGCACGGGAAGTGAACCGGTCGCGGCCGCCGCCGCGCTCCTCTGTTGTACAGTGGTGGCTACGACAGGGGAGCGCCGTCAGGGGCGCTGAGAGTGCAGAGGAAGCTGCAGACCCTCGAACCTGATGCGGTTAGCACCGCCGAAGGAAGTCGAGACTCTTCACCCCTCCTTGATCAGAGGAGGCGAAATGCCGAATACCACCACACCGAAAACCGTCCCCACCGCTCGCGCCTTCACCGCGGCGCCGAAATCCAAGCAGTGGCGGGTGGTCGACTATGTCACCACCGCAGTGCTCGGCATCGCCGTGGGACTCGTATTCTGGGTGTTGGCCCTGAGCTGGAAGGTCCTCGAACTCGCCTTCCAGGCCTTCCCGCCGTCGATCGGCCTCATCGCCGGCCTCTGGGTGCTGGCCGGCCCGCTGGCCGGTGCGATCATCCGCAAACCCGGTGCCGCGCTCCTGTGCGAACTCATCGCTGCCATCGTCGAAGCCGTCCTCGGTTCGCACTTCGGAGCGACAGTTCTGCTCTCTGGACTGCTGCAGGGCCTCGGTGCCGAACTCGTCTTCGCCGCTTTCGGCTACAAGCGCTTCACCCTGTGGGTCACCGCGGCTTCGGGCATGCTGGCCGCCGCGTTCATGGCGGTGAGCGAGAACATCATGTACAATGCCGAATGGCAGTTCGGCTTCCAGGCGATCTACGCCGTGTGCGCGATCGCCTCCGGTCTCGTCATCTCCGGAATCGGCGCATGGTTCGCCTACCGGGCGATCGCGGCCACCGGGGCGCTGAGCTCCTTCGCCTCCGGTCGTCTGCGCTGATGGCGCTGCCGATCACGGCCGCAGGCTTCTCATGGACCCACACCGACCGTGACGAGCCGGCGATCGGTCCGCTCGATCTTCAGATCGCCGCCGGTGAGAAGGTGCTGCTGCTCGGTGCCTCCGGGGTCGGGAAGTCGACGTTCCTCCATGCCGTCGCCGGTGTCCTGCCCGTGGAGTCCGGTGAGGCCACGGGTGAGCTCCTCGTCGGCGGCGAGGCACCGGATCCTCGCCGAGGCAGCACCGGGCTGGTCCTCCAAGATCCCGATTCGCAGGTGATCTTCTCCCGCATCGGCGACGATGTGGCGTTCGGAATGGAGAACCTCGGGCTCCCGGCGACGGTCATCGAGGCCCGGGTCCCCTCTTCCCTGCGGGCGCTGGGACTCGATCTGCCGCCGGAGCATCCGAGTGCCGCCCTCTCCGGTGGGCAGAAGCAGCGGCTGGCACTGGCCGGCATCCATGCGATGGCCCCGGACGTCATCGTCCTCGACGAACCCACCGCCAATATCGATCCCGCCTCGGCGGCCGAGGTCCGCGATGCCGTGCTCACCGTGCAAGCCGAGTCCGCGGCGACCATGCTCGTCGTCGAACACCGGGTGGAGCTGTGGATCGACCACGTCGACCGGGTCATCGTGCTCGGCCGCGACGGAATCGTCGCCCAAGGTCCGCCCGATCAGATCTTCACCGATCCGGAGCTCGCCGACACCCTCATCGGCTGCGGCATCTGGATGCCGCAGGACTCCCCCGCCCCTCGCCGAGGCGGCCGTTCGGTGTCCCCGTCCCCGCTGTCGGCGACATCTCGGGCGGGGCCCCCGTCAGGCAGTGACGGCGAAACCGAGAGGATCTCCGGCCGCCTCGGCGAGGTTCTGCTGCGCGCCGATCAGCTCAGTGCTGCTCGTCCGCGCATGCGCACCCCGGCGGCGGCCGATCTGGATCTGAGTCTGCGGTCCGGTCAGGCGCTCGGGATCGTCGGAGCCAACGGGGTCGGCAAGTCGACCACGGCCTTGACCTTGGCGGGGCTGCTGCCCGAATTCTCCGGTCAGGTCATCGCCGAGGCGGCGCTGCGGGAAGGTGCCAAGCGGGCTCGCCCGTTCGCCTGGCCGTCGAAGCAGTTGGCGGCGCGCATCGGCATGGTCTTCCAGGAACCGGCTCATCAGTTCCTCACCTCGAGTGTGGCTGCCGAACTCGAGCTGGGTCCGCGGCTGGCCGGCTGGTCTGCCGCCGAGTCGCAGGCGAGGGTGGCCGAGCTGCTTGAGGGTCTCGGTCTCACCGAGCTCGCACGCGCGCATCCGCAGAGTCTGTCCGGTGGTGAGAAGCGTCGCCTGGCGGTGGCGGCGATGCTGGCTCCCCGGCCACGTGTGCTCGTCGTCGATGAGCCGACTTTCGGTCAGGATGCCCTGACCTGGGCGGGGCTGGTGGAGATGTTCCTCGATGCCTTGGACCACGGATCCGCAGTGGTCGCGGTCAGCCATGATCATTCGTTCCTTGAGGCCATCGGCGCCGAATTCCTCGAACTCGGTGACCGCAGCAGCGCAGAACGAGGCGCCGTCTGCGAGCCGGATTCGCGTCTCAGGGCCGGTGATCGCGGTGAGTGAGAGTCTCGATCAGCATGTTCGCCCCTCCCCCGAGGCTGCCGTTGAGGATCCGGGCCGACTCATCCCCACGGTGCGCTCTACCGCTTTGGCTCGGTGCAATCCGCTGACGAAGATCGGTGTCGCGCTCATCCTCATGGTGGGAGCGCTGCTGAGCATCGATCTGGTCTCTGCCGGGGTGGTGCTGCTCGCAGCAGTGCTGGCGCTGCCGGCGACGGGACTCGATCTGGTGGCCGCGGCCACGAGGCTGTGGTTCCTCCCGGCGGGTGCTCTGCTCGCCGCCTGGGGCACGGCTCTGTTGGCGGAGAAGACCGGAGACGTGGTCGTCGACTTCGGACCCGTTCTGTTCACCACGGGTTCGCTGGCCGCGGCCGCGGCGATCTTCGTCCGTGCACTGGCCCTGGCGATTCCGCTCATCGTGCTCGCGTCGACGATCGATCCGCGCGATCTGTCCGATGCGCTCATTCAGCATCTGCGTCTGCCCGAGGTCGTCGTGGTCTCCGTCCTAGCGGCGTCCCGTCTGCTCGGACTGCTCGTCAGTGAGTGGCAGGTGCTGGCGATGGCCAGGCGGGCCCGAGGCGTCGCCGGCGGTTCGCTGCTGCGGCGCACGAGCAGCCTCTTCAGCGGGGTGTTCGTCCTGCTCGTCGTCTCGATTCGCCGGGCAACGACCTTGGCGATGGCGATGGAGGGTCGGGCATTCGGCCGACCGGGGCGCACCTGGCGCAGACAGTCGAGCTTCGCGGCTCGAGATTACGCGGCGCTGCTCATCAGCCTGGCTGTCTGTGGGATCGCGATCGGTGCTGCTCACCTGCTCGGAGTATGGAACCCGATCATCGGCTGAGACGAAGGCGGATCGTCGGAGCGGCTGCGCTACCGAACGGTCAGAGCTGTTTGAGGAAGTCCTTGCCGAACCCCCGCCATACCTCAAGGGCTTCGGGACTGGGCAGCTTTGACACGGTGAGGACGAAGAGGGTCTTGCCCTCGGATTTCGTCTCGGCGGCGGCTTCGACCTTGATGCCGCCGTCGAGGTCGGCCCGCCAGAAGGAGCGCTTCGCCGTCTCCGAGGTGCGGGGTTCACCGTCGAGGGCCACCTCGTTGAGGGTGGAGTCGATCAGGGAGGCGAACTTAACGATGAGTTCGGAACGGTCGCCGGGGATCGTGCGGGACACGGCGACGTCGAAAGTGCCATCGGCACGCTGACCGGGCACGCGACGACCGATTTCCTGCTCATAGGCGACGACTGCGCCTTGGACCCACCACCCATGGTTGTCGACTCTGCCCTCGAACTGGGGGTAGAGAGCGTCGGCGAGTTCTTTGTGGCTCGCCGACGCTCCCCCGGCCGCTTCGAGGCGAGCGCAGGTGTCTTCCCACTTCTCGCCGAGGGCCTTTTCGATTGCCGGAATGTTCATCCCCTTGGTCGCCATGGCAGAAGCCTATTTGGCCGTCAGCCCCCCGTCGATGGTGATCTCGGTACCTGTGATGAAACTGGAATCGTCGCCGAGGAGGAAGGCCACCGTCCCGGAGATCTCCTCGACCACGGCCCGCCGCCCGAACGGAGTGTCGTTAGCGACTCCGCCTTCGGGTTCATTCGCGTTCATCTCGGTCGAGACTCCGCCGGGGCAGATTGCGTTGACGCGGATCCGCCTCGGTGCGAGTTCGAGCGCGGCGACCTTCGTCAGGCCGATGATGCCTGACTTCGACGAACAGTACGCGGCGTATCCGGCCGCTCCCACCGGTCCGAACACCGAGGACACGTTGACCACCCCGGATCCGTCGCGCAGGAGCGGTTCGAGAGTCTGCAGCCCGAGGAACGTTCCAGTGAGGTTGACCGAGAGGATCCGGTTCCAGGTCTGCAACGTTTCGTCGGTGAGCGGTGCGACATTGATGATGCCCGCATTGTTGACCAGTCCGTCGAGAGTTCCGCATGTGTCGCGGACGAACTCGGCGACCTCCGCCCAGCTGTCCGGGTCCGAGACGTCGAGGTGGAGATAGTCGGCGCGGTGGCCTGCGTTTCTAAGCTCCTGCGCCGAGGCGGCCCCCACCTCATCAAGCACGTCGGCGAGGATGACTGCCCACCCCAGGTCGGTCAGACGGCGAGCGTGCGAGAGTCCCTGGCCGCGGGCGGCTCCGGTGATGAGTGCTGTTCTCATGCGCGCGCTCCTGTCGTCGCTTCGGTCCGGGATTCCTGAGCGAAGGCCAGCGAGTCGAGGACGGTCTCGACCTCGGCGAGTTCGTGAAGCCATGGTGCCCTGACGATGTCGATCCCGGTCTCCGGTTCGAACCGTCCTGCCAGGAATTCGGACAGGGCGACGTCTCCGGCCTCACGAAGGCGGAGCATCTTCGCGACCAGCTTGGCCTGCATGCCGTAGATGGGGATCTGCGGACCCCGCGGTGCGATGAGCCCGATGTAGTAGAGGTTGTCGAGTCCGGCCGGGATGATTCCGGCCGCATGCTTGACCGGCATGGTGCCGTCCTTCTCCACGAGTCCGTCGTCGAGGAACGGCAGGCTCGGATGGAATCCGGTGGCGTAGAGGATCGTGTCGTACTCGCCGGAGGTGCCGTCGGTGAAATGAACAGTGTTGCCGTCGAAGCGGTCCACTCCGGGACACACGGCGATCCGACCATGGTGAATCCAGTAGAGGAGAAGATCGTTGACCACCGCGTACCCGTCGGCCAGCGTCGATTCGGCCGGAGACGGCAGACCTGGGTATTCGGAGTTGTCGCCCAGGGAGACCTTCGCAAGCATGCGGGAGATGAAGTCCTGTTCCTCAGGGGTGAATTGGTTCATCCATTCGAGCATCTGCCGGGGCCGGCCGAAGTAGGTCTTGGGTTGGAAGAACACGCCCTTGCGCACGACGATGTCGACGTCGAAGCGGTGCTGTGCGGCATCGACGGCGAGGTCGCAGCCCGAGTTGCCGGCGCCGACGACGAGCACCCGTCGGCCCTCGATGTCGTCGGTGTTCGCATATTGCGAGGAGTGCAGCTGCTTGCCTACGAACGTCCCTTCGACCTGCGGGATCTTCGGGTCGCGGAGGTGGCCGTTGGCCACCAGCACTGCCTCGTACTCGTTCTCGGTGGTCTCCCCGGCGGAGTTGCGGGTCCGCACTCTCCAGCCGCGACGGCCGGCCGCCTCGGCGCCTCCGATCGGGTCGACGGTTTCGACGGCCGTGTCGAAGGTGATGTGCTCGCGCAGCCCGAATTCGTCGGCGTAGGAGGAGATGTAGTCCCGGACCTGGTCCCGTCGCGGGAAGTGCGGGTAGTCGTCGGGCATCGGGAAGCACTCGAAGTGGGTCTGGTCGCGGGCGGTGATGAGGTGTAGGGCTTCGTAATCGGTGTTCCAGTGACCGGCGACGCGGTCGGACTTCTCGAAGCAGTCGGCGTCGATTCCGGCAGCGTGCAGCTGTGCGAGGGCAGAGAGTCCGGCGGCGCCGGCGCCGATGATCGCGTATTTCTTCTTGTTCGGTGAGGTCATGGTCTGTGATCCTTCATGCGTGGTGGTCTGGGGTGGGCAGACATCGGCGGTATCGGTCGGGGCCATCAGCGGATCACGTCTCCTCCGGCGAGCACGATCGTCTCCCCCGTCATGAACCCGGCGTCTGCAGATCCGAGGATGGACACCCAGCGGGCGATCTCCTCGGGCTGAGCGACCCGGCCCAGCGGGACGCCTGCGGCAGCAGAAGCCATCCGGCCGGTAGCGTTGTTGCCCGGCGTGTCGACCCAGCCGGGGGCGATCGCGTTGACGCGGATGCCCTGGTCGGCGAGTTCGAGGGCGAGGCTCTTCGTCGCCATGACCACTGCGGCCTTCGAGGCTCCGTAGACGAGCTGTCCGGGTGAGACGGTGAACGCGTCGACCGAGGCGAAGTTGACGACCGCTGCGCCTCGGCTCATGTGCGGCAGGCTGGCGGCGATGACGTTGAGTGTGCCGAGGACGTTGACGTCGAAGATCTTTCGGAAGATCTCGGTCGTATAGGTCTCGATGGTCGTCGGTGGAAAGATGCCGGCGATATTCGCCACGAGGTCGATGCGACCGTGCTCGGGACCGGTGGTCTCGCAGGCGGAGTCGATCGCCTCGGTGAGGCTCTCACGGTCGGTGATATCGGTGCGCACGGCGGTGACGTTCGGGACGTCTTCGGTCACCTCGGCGATGTCGATTCCGATCACCGCCCACCCCTCACCGCTGAGCGCGCGGGCGGTGGCCAGGCCCATTCCGCTGGCGGCCCCGGTGACGACTGCTGTGGGCATGTCAGTCCTTCCTGTCTGTTGCACTGATGCTGTGATCGTCTTCAGGAGTCGGCTCAACATTGGATTCCGATGGGTCCTCGTCGCCTCCGGCGGCCTCGCGTTCGATACTCTCCTGCTCGAGTGCCTTGAGTTCGGGGGTCGCGAAACCGGTCTTGTCGGCTCCGAGGTAGGCGATGTAGCCGATGACGATCGCGATGAGCGAATCCCACGGGAAGATGACGACCGGAGTCGGCAGGGGTCCGTACTCGCTGAAGGCGGAGAGGATGAGTTCGGCCAGCAGCAGGAAGACGAGCCAATAGCCGGCGCGGAGGTGGCGGACGCCTTCCTTCTTCGTCATCAGACGGAGGATGAGCAGGAAGGCGACGGTGAGCACGGTGATGCCGACGAGGAACTCATAGACCTGGCCTGGGCCATCGACCGCCGTGTCTGAGGGGGCGAGGATGAACCCTCCGCGGACGCACACGATCACCCAAGCGATGAGGAAGACGACGGAGAGCACGATCGAAGGGGCTCGCTTCGTCCAACCGTTCTTCACGCTGAAGAAGATCGCGTAGCAGACCATCGAGCCGAGCAGGAGGGCATCGAGGTTGGCCAAGGTGATGAACCCGCACCAGAAGATGATGATCGTCGAGGCGATGAAGCCTATCGGAGCGAGTACCTTCGACCAGGGCAGGCGGTAGGGCCGGTGCAGCTGCGGGGCGTGGTGGCGCATGACGCGGATCGCGGCCGGTGCGGTGAGCGTGGAGAGGACGAGGGCGGAGGAGATGAACCCGACGAGGCGGTACCAACTCGGGGCCGGGAGGAAGAAAGCCAGCCCGATGGCGAAGTTGACGATGATCGCCCAGGCGGGGACGCCGTGCCGGTTCATCCGGGTGAGGATGGACGGGAAGAACTTGTTCGTGGCCAACCCGTAGGCCACCCGGGAGGCGCTGCCGAGATAGAGGTACCCGGCGGCTCCGGGAGAGATGACCGCGTCGAGGAGGAGCAGGGACACGAACGCGCCGAGGAGGGCGATGCCGGAAGCCTTGAGTGCTGCGCCGAGCGGACCATCGGCCCAGGAACTCGACATCAGGGATGCCCAGTCACCGGGGGCGACGCCCGCGTCGGCCCAATTGATCGCACCGATGAAGGCGATCTGCAGTCCCGTGTAGATGCCGAGAGGAATGAGGATGGATCCGATGGTGCCGAGGGGAATGTTGCGTTTGGGATTCTTCACCTCTCCGGCGAAGTCGATGACCCCGCGGAAGCCCATCATGGCGAACGCGATGCCGGAGATCGCCACAGCTTGGAAGGTCGCGCCGAATCCCTCCTTCGTCCCTCCCGCATTGCCGAAGAATGCATAGTCGGTGTAGTTCCCGGCATTGAAGACAAGGAAGAGGAGGGCGAAGGTGGCCGTGGGGATGATGATCTTCCACCAGGTGATCCACCGGTTGGCCTCGCTGAGCAGCTTGACGCCGAAGATGTTGATGAGCATGAAGACGAACATCACGACGATGCCGGTGATAATGCCGTTGGGCCAGGCGAGCATGGAGATGCCTTGCCGGGTCTCGAGGAGGCCGAGGTTCGGGAACAGTCCGCCGACGTAGGTGATCGCGGCGACGGCTTCGATCGGCGGCAGCGCGAGGTTGGCCAGCCAGTACGACATGCCCATCAGCCAGCCGGTGAGCCCGCCGTGGGAGAGATAGGGGTAGCGCACGATCGCACCGGAGAACGGCAGGGCCGCACCGACTTCCATCCACGACAGGGCGATGAGGGTGACGAGTGCTCCGCCGATGAGCCAGGAGATCACGGCCGATGGACCGGCCATGCCTGCGGCCGAGAGCACAGCGAAGAGCCATCCCGAACCGATCTGTCCGCCGATGGCGATGAACATCGCGGACTGCAGAGTCATGCTGCGTTTGAATCGTGCATCACTGCGATAGGTGACTGCGGCCATGGGTCCCCCTTTGGATCCGTCGTTCTGACCAGGTGGCAACAGTCTGCCGAGAACTTGGCACAGGTGGAAGACGGTAATTCAGAGCATCGGCCCAAGGTTTACCCTTAGACGAGTTATGCTGTGCCCATGAGTGAGGGACCGACGCTCAGGCAGCTGGAATACTTCATCCGCACCGTCGACGAGGGGTCGTTCGCGGCAGCGGCGGCAAAGGAGCACATGGCGCAGCCGAGCTTGTCCGAACAGATCAGACGGCTCGAGCGGCGACTGGGGACGACGCTGTTCGTGCGCACCAACTCACGTCTGCGGCTGACCGACGTCGGCCGACAGCTGGTCCCGAAAGCGAAGGCGGCAATCGAGGCCGCGGCCGAGGTCTCACGGGTCGCGAAGGTGACCACCGACCTCTCGGGCGGAGAGGTTTCCTTCGGCTCGTTCCGCAGCGCCCAGCACTACCTGCTGGCCCCGCTCATCCTCGCCTTCAACGAGCGGTTTCCGAACGTGCGGATCAGGGTGGTCGGCCTCAACTCATCCGATGTCGCCGATGCCGTCCGTCGCGGGGATCTCGAGGCCGGCCTAGTCGAGCTGCCCGTCGATCCGCACGGCCTGCAGGTTTCTGCTCCGGTACTTTCGGACGATGTCGTCTACATCAGCGCTCATCGTGTGCGGACCCGGCGACCGGTCGCCCTCGATCAGATCGCGCCCAGTCGGCTGATCCTTGCCGAGGCGAGCTGGGGCATCCGAGACCCGATGCGCCGTCTGCTCGCTGAAAGAGCACAGTCCGAGCTGGTCGACCTCGATCCGTTCATCCAGGTCGAATACGGCGATGCGGCATTGGAGATCGTCGCGAGAGGGACTTTCGACACGATCCTGCCGCTCGTCGAACTGCAGCGTCATCCTCTGCGCAACGAACTGTCTTGGGCCCACCTCTCCCCCGCGTTCCCCGTCGACTTCGCCTTCATCTCGCGCAGCGATGCCGAGCTCTCCCCGGCGACCGAGGCCTTCATCGCGATGTCGAGAGGGCCCCTGGAGGAGTTCCAGGGGCCCTGGTGAGAGATGTGCAGTCGGCCGCGCCGAGGCGGCTCGGTAACGCAGGGACGGATCAGTCGATCTTGAGTTCGCCCATCTCGTCCCAGCCTTCGCCGTCGATCTTGCGGGAGATGATCTTCGGGGTCGAGACCAGATGCGGACGCATCGCTTCGAGACCGGCGGCGAAATGATCGCTGGTGACGTGCGGTTCGGCTCCTTCGTCGGTGAACGCTTCGACGAGGACGAACTCGTTCGGGTTCTCCAGGCTCTTCGACCATTCGAAGAAGAGATTGCCGGGTTCGGCGCGGGTCGCCTCGGTGAAGGCCCGAACGGCCTCGGGGAACTTCTCGACGCTTTCGGGTTTCACGTCATACTTCACGACGATGAAGATCATGGTGGTCTCTCCTTCAGCTGATCAGTTGTGCGGGTCGTTCCCAGCTTAGTTCGGACGCACCTGCGAATCGACCGGACTACAGCCTTTCGGCGATGAGGACGAGGAAGTCGCTGTCGGAGTCGAAGGGGCGCAGTTCCCAGGTGGAGAACTTCTGCTCGACGAACATCCCCGTGGCCTTGACGTCGTCGATGAATTCGTCGAAGTCGTAGCCGCGGCCTGCTCCGAAGCCCGAGACGAAGCGACCGCCGTGCTTGAGCGTTGATTTGATGTTGCCCAGGGTCTGTCGGCGGGAGGCCGGGTCGAGGAAGGACAGGACGTTTCCGGCGCAGAAGGCCACGTCGATCTCGTTGACCCCGGCACCGGCGAAGTCGAAGTCGGCGAGGTCGCCGGTGTGCCATTCACCGCTGGGGAAGTCCTCCTCGGCGACGGAGATGAGGAATTCGTCGAGGTCGACGCCGAAGACGGTGTGTCCTTCATCGATGAGCAGTCCGCCCGCCCGGCCGGTTCCGCAGCCCGCGTCGAGGATGCGAGAGCCTCGCGGGGCCATGGCGTTGACGAACCGCGCCTCGCCGCCGATGTCGTGACCGGCGGCGGCGAGATCTCGCCACCGCTGCGCGTAATTCGCCGAATGGTCGGGGTTGGCCCTGCGTACTCTGTTCCACTGATGGTCGAAGCTCATGACCTCATCCTAGGCCGGAACCTCATGCGAAGACGTCGGCGACCACCTCGGCGACGGCGCGGACCGGATCGCTGGGATCCGGGGAGGTCAGCACGATGATCTCTCGTCCGCCCGCCTCGGCGACGGGATGGAGGTCGACATCGGGCCCGCCCAACGACATCATGATCGGCGTCGCCAGGGTCAGGCCGAGCCCGGTTCCGGCGAGCGCCAGTGCGACCGCTGTGTCGGTGACAATGTGGGTCTCCTTCGCATTGATTCCCAGCGCCGAGGTGGCCAACCGCATCGCTCGGCCGAAGAGCTCATCGGCAGGCGGGAGGATCCAATCGGCGTCGGCCAGATCGGCATTGCCGGGTCGGGGCGTCCCCGCGGGGACGACGATGCCGAAGTTCTCGTCCGCCACGGCCTCCCAGCGCAGTCCGCGCATCGGCGGCAGCGGCACGGCCGGATAGTTGATTCCGATGCCTAAGTCGATGACTCCGTCGATCACGGCCGCCGACATGGTTTCGACGTTGATCTCCCGCGCCCGGACCTCGATATGCGGATGACGCTGCGCCAGTTCCCGCACCACCTTCGGCAGCGCCGTCGTCGACGCGGACCCGAAGACGCCGAGGGTGACCATGGCTTCGCTGCGGAAGTCCCGGCCGAGCATCGCCATCTCCGCCTGCTGCTGAGCGGCGAGGATGTTCCGGGCTCGGGGCAAGAGTGTCCGCCCGGCCTCAGCGAGGACGAGACCACGACCGCGTCGCCGGAACAGATCGGAAGCGACGACCTTGCGCAGCGCGGCGATGTGCTGGGACACGGCACCGACGCTGTAGCCGAGATGGTCGGCCGCCCGCGTCATCGATCCGAGTTCGGCCACAGCCACGAAGGTGCGCAGCTGTCCGAGCGTCCATGTCATACCAGCACTCCTCTGTCTTTAGGTTTCTTGAACGCAGTGTTCACAAACTCTCCCTTGCCCTTAAGTGTGATGGCAACCACAATGAAGTCAAGGCACAATCGCCGACATCGTCGTCGGCCTTCTCCGCTGCCGAGGCGATCAACGGCGGTCGCCTCAGCGGCAGACAGCGAGGTGAACCATGGAATCCACAACCGCATCGACCACCGACCCAGACACGACCGGAACCCTGCCCGCCGAGGCCTCCGTCGTCATCATCGGCGCCGGCGTCATGGGGGCAGCCATCGCCTACCATCTGGCCGAACGCGGAGTCGAGGACATCGTCATCGTCGAACGCGACACTCCCGGAGCCGGATCGACGTCGAAGGCCGCCGGAGGGGTGCGCTGCCAGTTCTCCGACGAGGTCAACATCGCTTTGGCCGCCCGCGGGCTCGAGGTGCTGCGGAACTTCGAGGACGATTTCGGCGTCGACATCGATCTGGTCAGCAACGGCTACCTATTCCTCCTCGACTCCGACGAGTGCGCACAGACCTTCGCCGCGAATGTGGCCCTGCAGCGGAAGATGGGGCTTGATTCCCGGATGCTCACCGTCGCCGAGGTGGCCGAGCTGGCCCCGTACGTCAACACCGAGGGGCTGGTGGCCGGGGCCTTCAACCCCGGCGACGGCCACTGCACCCCCGAGGCCGTCGTCGCAGGCTACGTCACCGCCGCCCGCGAGCGCGGAGTCACGGTGGTCAAGCACTGTGAGGTCACCGGGTTCGACACCGACGGCGGGACGGATCGCAGGGTCGCCTCGGTGATCACGAATCTGGGCACGATCAAGTGCGAACAGGTCGTCGTCGCGGCGGGAGCCTGGTCCGGGCCCATCGGGGACATGGCCGGGGTCGACCTGCCGGTGAAGCCCTTGAGGCGGGAGATCATGGTCTCCGAACCCGTCGGCTTCGATACCTCGCGGATGCCCTTCACGATCGACTTCTCCACCAGCTACTACGTGCACCCGGAAGGGTCAGGTCTGCTGTTCGGCTGCCCCGATGAGGTCGATGACTGGTCCTTCAATGACAAACGCGACCCGAACTGGCTGGCCACCCTGGCCGAGCACATCGAAGCCCGCACCCCGGACCTCGACGATGTCGAAGCGGGGCACGGGTGGGCGGGACTGTATGAGATGACTCCCGACCACAATGCGCTCATCGGTGAGGCCGAGGAGCTGCCGGGATTCTTCTACGCCTGCGGGTTCTCCGGTCACGGCTTCCTCATGGGCCCGGCCGTCGGAGAGGTCGTCGCCGACCTCATGACCGGTCGCACCCCGTTCGTCGACGTGACCCCCATGGACAAACGACGCTTCACCACCACCGGACTGCGCAAGGAGCTCAATGTGATCTGAGCCCTCCGCCCACGCGACCTCGCCACCCGACCTCCCCGGAATCGGCCACCCACCTCCGACCGGCCAAGCAGCCGACCGGCACAACGAAAGGACAGCAATGACCGCACTGCCCACCGACCAGACCATCACCGACCTCCTCACCTCGGGACTGAGCGCCTGCGGGGTGGACACCTCCGTGCTTGAGGGGTCGGCCGCCTCGGCGAGCCTTCCTGCCCGCTCCCCCATCACGGGACAGGACCTCGGCACGATCGCCGCGGACACTGCAGAGACGGCGGCGGACAAGGTCGCCGCAGCTCAGACTGCGTTCGAGACCTGGCGGGACGTGCCCGCTCCCGTCCGCGGCCAGCTGGTGCAGCGGTGGGGACAGCTGCTCGGCGAGCACAAGGAGGATCTGGCGAAGGTCATCACCGTCGAAGCCGGCAAGACCCCATCGGAGGCGGCCGGTGAGGTGCAGGAGATGATCGACATCTGCGAATTCGCACTCGGTCAGTCCCGGCAGCTGTGGGGCAAGACCATGCCCAGCGAACGCCCTGGTCACCGGCTCATGGAAACGTGGCACCCCCTCGGCGTCGTCGGGGTCATCTCCGCGTTCAACTTCCCCGTGGCGGTGTACTCCTGGAACACCGCCCTGGCCCTGGTCGCCGGTGATGCGGTCGTGTGGAAACCGTCGGAGAACGCCGTCCTCGCGGCCCTCGGGGCACAGTCCCTGCTGGCCCGGGCCGCCGCCGAGGTGGGGGCCCCGGAGAACCTCGCACCCGTCCTCGTCGGAGGCCGGGACATCGGTGATGTCATGGTCCGGGATGAACGCGTGGCCTTGGTCTCTGCGACCGGATCGGTGCGGATGGGCCGCGAGGTCGGACCCGTCGTGGCCGAGCGCTTCGGCAAGATCCTGCTCGAGCTCGGCGGCAACAATGCCGCCATCGTCGCCCCGAGCGCGGACATCGACCTGGCTCTGCGCGGAGTGGTCTTCGCCGCCGCCGGCACCGCAGGTCAGCGGTGCACGACCCTGCGGCGGCTCATCGTGCACGAGTCGATCGCCGATGAGTTCGTCGACAAGGTCGTCGCCGCGTACAAGACGCTGAGCATCGGATCGCCGACCGATGACGGGGTGCTCGTGGGACCGCTCATCAATGAGACGTCGTTCGCGGCGATGCAGGCGGCCCTCAAGCAGGCAGAGGCCGAAGGCGGCGAGGTCCTCTGCGGCGGCGGCCGGGTGCTCGCCGATGAACGCCCTGAGGCCCACTACGTCGAACCGGCCGTGGTGCGCATGCCCGGACAGAGCGCAGTGGTCAAGGAGGAGACGTTCGCCCCGATCCTCTACGTCGTGACCTATTCGGATCTCGATGAGGCACTCGAGATCCACAACGGTGTGCCGCAGGGCCTGTCCTCGGCGATCTTCACTGCCGAACTCGCCGAATCCGAGAGGTTCCTGTCCCGCTCCGACTGCGGAATCGCCAACGTCAACATCGGCACTTCGGGAGCTGAGATCGGTGGCGCCTTCGGCGGCGAGAAGGAGACCGGCGGCGGACGCGAGTCGGGCTCGGACTCGTGGAAGGCCTACATGCGGCCGGCCACGAACACGATCAACTACTCCGGCGAGCTGCCGCTGGCGCAGGGTGTGGAGTTCCTCTGACGCGCGATCGCCCTCAGGTCACGCGAAACTCGAAAAAGTCGTCGCCAGTGACGACTTTTTCGAGTTTCGCGTTGACCGAGCGAACCGGACGCACACAACAGGACAAGGTATCCTGATGACGTGAATGAGAATCCGCTGCTGCCGTCGTCGGGCCGATCTGCTGGCTCATCGCGCGATCGCAGAAATCGGACACCGACCTCAGCTGAAGGGGCTTGAGCGCGCATCGCGATCAGCCGCACGAGCCGAAGAGTTCGAACGCTTCTCCGCCACCGAGTCCGAATGCCTCTCCTCTGCTGAGTCTGAACGCCTCTCCTCCGCTGACACCCGTCGCCGGTGGTCGCGGATAATGAACGCGAGGCAGAGCAGCGCGCAGGCGGGAAAGACGATGAGCGTGAGAATCCAAGGGCCGCCGGTCCGGAGATCCTCTTCGCCCGCCAGCACCGAGCTCGCCAGCCCCATACCCACGCAGAACGCCACAATGATGTCCCTCATGCCCCGTACTCTAGGTTCCGAAACACCACAACACAAGACGTCTTGCTGCCACCTCAGGACTCCGCTCAAGCAGCACGACTATCCCGTCCTATAGTGCGTCGCTCCGCTCAAGTCACGCGAATCTCGAAGAACGCGTCACCGGCGACGACTTTTTCGAGATTCGCCTTACCTCACGCCGATCGCGGCGGGATGAAGAGTCCGCAGCGCCAGCACGCCCACGGCGGGCCGGGCTCCCTTCCTGCGGCTGTCTCCTTGCCCACAGATGTGGGCGCGGCCGCGACTTCGGGACTGCCGAGGACTAAAATCGAGCTTGGACCGGTGAACGCCGCATAAACCCTGCACTTCGTAGAAGGAGACCCCTGTGATCGAGCTGAAGACGCCCGCCGAGATCGACAAGATGGCGGTGACCGGCCGTTTCGTCGCCAAGACCTTGGCTGAGCTGACCTCGATCGCAGAACCGGGCATGGACATCATGCACCTGGAGAAGACCGCCCGGAAGCTCATCGAAGACGCCGGCGCGAAGTCCTGCTATTGGGACTACGCCCCCTCCTTCGGCTCCGGCCCCTTCCGCAACGTCATCTGCCTGTCCGTCAACGACGGCGTCCTCCACGGCAAGCCGCACAGCTATGTGATGAAGGACGGCGACCTGCTCACCCTCGACTTCGCCGTGTCCATCGACGGCTGGGTCGCCGACGCCGCCCGCTCCGTCGTCGTCGGCAATGGCAGCGAAGAGGACCAGCGCCTCATCGACACCACCTGGGCCGGCCTCGAAGCCGGAATCGATGCCGCCCAGGCAGGCAACCGCCTCGGCGATATCTCGAAGGCCATCGGTGACGTCGCCGACGCCCACCGCATCCCAGTCAATCTCGACTTCGGCGGGCACGGCCTCGGCCACACGATGCACGAGGATCCGCACGTCCCCAACCGGGGCAAGGGCGGTCGCGGCCTGGTCCTCAAACCGGGTCTGACCCTGGCGATCGAACCGTGGTGGTCGTTCACGTCGAAGAAGCTCTCCGTCGACAAGGACGGCTGGACCCTGCGTCTGGCCGATGGTTCGAATGGTGCCCATTCGGAGAACACGATCGCCATCACCGAGGATGGTCCCCGAATCCTCACCACGCTCGACTGATCGAGCTTCCGCACCTGCGCTCAAGGGGCGCCCGACGAACTGATCGTCGGGCGCCCCTTCGCAATCGCCGCAGCTCCCCTGCCTCCGTTTTGGTTCGCCGCCAATCCCCCACTGCTTTTCGCGCGGGCTGACTCCCGCTCTCACTCGGGCCGGGACTCCTGTGCCCGGATTCTCGTGTCAGTCGTCCGTGCCAGAATTGCGATATGTCTTTCACGTGTTCCGAATGCGGCTATTCGACGGTCAAATGGTTGGGGCGCTGCCCCGAATGCCAGGCCTGGGGCACCCTTGAGGAAAAGGGTGCGAACTCGTCGAAGGTGAAGACGAAGGTCAAGAAGTCCGGCGGCGCGAAGCCGATCAGCGAGATCGACTCGACGCTCGCACAGGCGAGGTCGACGTTCGTCCCCGAATTCGATCGGGTGCTCGGCGGTGGCATCGTCCCCGGCGCCGTCGTTCTGCTCTCCGGCGAGCCCGGTGTCGGCAAGTCGACTCTGCTCCTCGACGTCGCTGCGAAGATCGCCATGTTCGGAGTCAAGGTCCTCTACGTCACCGGTGAGGAATCCGCCGGTCAGGTCAGGCTGCGCGCCGAACGGATCAACGCCCTGGCCGATTCGCTGCTGCTCGCCGCCGAGACCGATCTGGGTTCGGTGCTGGGGATGATCGAAGCCGAACAGCCGGAGCTGCTCGTCGTCGACTCGATCCAAACACTGGCCTCCTCCGAGGTCGAGGGCATCCCCGGTGGAGTCACCCAGGTCCGGGAAGTCGCCTCTGCTCTCATCCGAGAAGCCAAAGCCCGATCGCTGCCCACCGTGCTCGTCGGCCACATCACGAAGGACGGCACGATCGCCGGTCCCCGACTGCTCGAGCACCTCGTCGATGTCGTCTGCACCTTCGAAGGAGAACGACATTCGCGACTGCGTATGCTGCGGGCGGTGAAGAACCGCTTCGGTCCCACCGACGATGTGGGCTGCTTCGATATGGAGGAGAACGGGATCAAGAGCCTTGAAGACCCCTCGGGCCTGTTCCTCTCCCGCAGCGGAGCGAACCCGCCGGGCACCTGCCTGACGGTGACCCAGGAGGGCAAGCGGCCGCTGCTCGTCGAAGTCCAATCGCTGATCACCGAGTCCGCCGGCGGACAGTCCCGCCGGTCCGTCTCCGGAGTCGACTCATCCCGAGTGGCGATGATGCTGGCCGTGCTCAGCCAGAACGTCACGCAGGCGAACCTGGCCAAGAGCGATGTCTTCACGGCCACGGTCGGCGGAGCGAAGCTGTCGGAGCCGGCCAGTGACCTGGCGATCTGCATGTCCCTGGCCTCGGCGCTGCTCGGCAGACCACTGGCTCGCCACCTCGTCGCAATCGGCGAGGTCAGCCTGTCCGGAGAGATCCGCAACGTCCCCAACCTCGGCCAGCGCCTCAACGAAGCCAAACGCTTAGGCATCACCCATGCCGTCGTGGCCAAGGGAGCGATGACCAATGTCGCGGCACCCGACAAGATGGAGATCAAGGAGTGCGAACACATCGCCGGAGCGGTCGAACTCATGCTGACGAACGAAGGACTTCGGGAGCCGAAATGAGAAAGTTCGGGACTTTCACACGGTTTTGGAGCATCCTGGTGTCATGACCACGACAGTTTTTCCGGCCTTTCGGACCACGGATGCACAAGCGACAATCGAACTGCTGGTCACGCTCGGATTCACCGAACGGCTGATGGTGCGCAACGAGCAGGATCCTGCGTTCGTCGATCATGCCGAATTCGCGCTCGGCGACACCGGTGGAATCATGATCGGCTCGGTCCGCAATGACGGATCAGCCCTCGACGCAGTGGGCGGCAGCTCGATCTACGTCGTCGTCGACACCGAACGTGAAGTCGACCGGCTCTACCAGGAGATCGTCGACATGGGGCATGCCATCGTCCGACCGGTCGCGACCCAAGACCACGGCGGCCGCGAATTCGACTTCCGCGACCACGACGGGAACTCCTGGGGAGTCGGCTCCTACCGCGGAGCCTGAGACCTCAGTCCTGCGATTCCTCTGACTTCTCCTCATCCGAGGAGGCCTTCTCGCCGGACTCCTCCTCCGATTTCTTCTCGTCTTCGGCTTTCTTCTTCTCCTCCGCGGCCTTCTTCTCCTTGGCCTTGGCGGCAGCGTCCTTTTCGAGTGTGAATGTCGTCGGTTCGCTCTTCTTGTCGTCGAGCTTCACGATGAGGTCATAGTCGCCCGGGGCGAAGTCCTCATCGGTGCGATTGCAGTTCTTATCGACCTTGATCCGGTTCCACTTGAGCTTCGCGGTCTTCTCCGACTGCGGTGCGAACTCGGTCGAAGCCTCCGCATTCTCATCCTTTGAGGCCGCACAGTACTTCGACGACCACACGACGTCACCGTCCTTCTCGACGATGAACTCCTGTTCGTCGGTGCCGACCTCGATGAGACAGGTGGCGGTGTGGTTGTTCTCGATGACCATGCCGAATTCGGGTTCTTTGCCGTCCTTCACGGATCTCGGATCGACCTTCGCCTTCAGCGAGACCTTGCCCTCGGGGCATTTTCCGCTCGCTGCCTTCTCATCCGGTACCGGTGCCGCCGTCGTCGATTCGGCCGGAGTCGTCTCCTCGACGCCTGCCTTGCCCGATTCGTCGCTGCGGCCGCCGATCGCCTTGACGATGCCGACGATTCCGAGCACAAGCAGTCCCAGGACGAGGAGACTGGCCACGCCGAGAATGACGCGGCGTCTGCGGTACACGTGAGCAGGCAGCTTCCCGCTAGACTGGCGAGGCTGCCCGGCAGCTCTGTTCGGCTGCGAACCACGATTGGAAGGAGTCATCGCTTTGAGCCTAGGCCGAAGCGAACGAGCATCCAAATGACACACCGAGCCGGCCCCGAAACGAATCCCTCCGGGTCTTCCGCCGTCTTCCCCGAGGTGACAGAACCGGTGCTCAGACGCGTTCAGGACACCATCATCGCCTGGTTCGAGGAGGCCGCTCGCGACCTGCCGTGGAGACATCCGAACACGAGCGCCTGGGCGATCCTCGTCAGCGAGATCATGTCTCAGCAGACCCCTGTCGCCCGCGTCGAACCACGCTGGCACGACTGGCTGGACAGGTGGCCGACACCGGCCGATCTCGCCGCCGCACCGACCGCCGAAGTCCTCCACGCCTGGGACCGGTTGGGCTACCCCCGCCGGGCTCTCCGACTGCAGGAAGCAGCCGAAGTCATCGCGGCTGAACTGGACAACCGGGTGCCTGAGACGAGCGAAGAACTTGAACGCCTGCCGGGCATCGGTTCCTATACCGCCGCCGCGGTGTCCTCCTTTGCCTTCGGCCGAAAGACAACCGTCCTGGACACGAACGTGCGTCGGGTCCTCATCCGCCTCTTCGCCGGCAGAGAACGCCCGACCACCTCACCCGGCCGGAGGGAGACCGCCTGGGCGGCCGACTTCGTGCCCGAAGACAAGCATGTGGAATGGAACGCCGGAGTCATGGAGTTCGGGGCCCTCGTCTGCACGGCACGCAGCCCCGATTGCCCCGCCTGCCCGCTCCAGGACATCTGCACATGGAACCAGTCGGGCAGACCCACCTCGGTGACGAAACCGAAGACTCAGAAATGGGCGGGCACGGATCGACAGCTGCGCGGAGCGATCATGGACGTGCTCAAGGCCGCACATGTCGCCGGGGACGATCAGGGCGGTGTCGGCCTCGACGTCTTCACCACCTCGGTGACCGACTTCGATCCCTCGCTTCTGGACTCTCTGGCCGAATCGACCGCCGCCGCGGTGGCACGGGTGCGCGAACTCAGCGCCGACCAGGACAGGATCTCTCGCCTCATCGCCGATCTCGTCGCCGACGGTCTGGCTCAACAGGTCGATGGGCGATTGGCTCTGCCGAAGAGCTGAGGAGCAGTGCCTCCGACAGTTCGCCGGCGGCGGGTGAGACCCGATCGGGTGGGACACGTACCTGAGTCAGAGGTATCTGATCATCCGTGAGTTGCCCAGGGTGTTCGGTTTGACCCGGGCCAGGTCGAGGAACTCTGCGACACCTTCATCGGTGGAGTGCAGCAGCTCGACATAGACCTCGGGCGAGACCGGGATGCCCTTGATCGGTTCGAAGCCGAGCGAACCGAAGAATCCGGTCTCGAAGGTCAGGCAGAACATCCGGTCGACTCCGATCTCACGGGCATCGGCGAGCAGCTGGTTGATGATCGCCTTGCCCACTCCTCTGCCCCTGTAGTCCGGTGATGTCGCGACCGTGCGTGCCTCGGCCAGGTCCGCCCAGATGATATGCAGGGCACCGCAGCCGGCGAGGATCTCCGAACCGTCGGGCTGAGGGTCGACGACCAGCCAGAACTCCTGGAGAGATTCGAAGTACGTCACTGTGTCCTTGGCGAGCAGGATCCGCTCACCGGCCAGCGGGGCGACCAGGGCTTCGATGTCCTTGACGTCGCCGGTCCTCGCCCGTCGCAGGTACAGACCTCCGGGAAGTTCATGCTTGGAATGGTGGTCCCCGGAGATCCGTCCATGATCGAAGTCGCCTGCGTGTGAGCTCATAACGACATTCAACACCATCACCGGACGCGGACACGAAAAAGTCCGGAGAGTCGACGGCTGCCGACTCCCCGGACTCTTCGATGTCATCCGAGAACGTGACGATCAGGCCGAGGTCTCCGAAGATCCGCTCGAACCGGACGAACCCGCACCGGCGAGTTCACTGTCGTCATCCTCAGCGGGCTTCAGGCTCTCGGTTTCGATGCCCTCGAAGGTGAACTCAGCATCCTTACCTTCACCCTTGACGTCGACCTTGATGGTCTCTCCGCGTCCGATCTCCTTGAACAGGATCTTCTCCGACAGAGTGTCCTCGATCTCGAGCTGGATGGTCCGACGCAGCGGTCGGGCACCCAGGACGGGATCGTAGCCGCGCTCGGCGAGCAGATCCTTGGCCGCAGCAGTCACGTCGACCTTCATGCCCTGATCGGCCAGACGGACGTCGAGGCGCTCGAGGAAGAGATCGACGATCTTGATGATCTCGACCATGCTCAGCTGCGGGAACACGATCGTGTCATCGACACGGTTGAGGAACTCGGGGCGGAAGTGCTGCTTGAGCTCTTCGTTGACCCGCTGCTTCATCCGGTCGTAGTTGGTCTTCGTGTCACCCTCGACCTGGAATCCGAGCTGGAGTCCACTCGAGATATCGCGCGTACCGAGGTTGGTCGTCATGATGATGATGGTGTTCTTGAAGTCCACCTCACGACCCTGCGAGTCGGTCAGGCGACCGTCTTCGAGGATCTGCAGCAGCGAGTTGAAGATGTCCGAGTGGGCCTTCTCCACCTCGTCGAAGAGGACGACCGAGAACGGCTTGCGGCGGACCTTCTCCGTGAGCTGACCGCCCTCTTCGTAGCCGACGTATCCCGGAGGCGAACCGAACAGTCGCGACACGGTGTGCTTCTCCGAGTATTCCGACATGTCCAGGCTGATGAGCGAATCCTCATCGCCGAAGAGGAACTCCGAGAGCGCCTTGGCCAGCTCGGTCTTGCCGACACCGGTGGGGCCGGCGAAGATGAACGAGCCGGAGGGACGCTTCGGATCCTTCAGCCCGGCGCGGGTACGACGGATCGCCCGCGAGATCGCCTTGACCGCATCGTCCTGACCGATGACGCGCTTGTGCAGCTCGTCTTCCATCCGCAGCAGACGCGAGGACTCTTCCTCGGTGAGCTTGAAGATCGGAATGCCGGTGGCAGAGGCGAGCACTTCGGCGATGAGATCGGCGTCGACGACCTTCGAGGTGTCGGTGCCGGACCTGCGCCAGGCCTCGGTCTGCTCTTCCTTCTCCTTGACCAGCTTCATCTCGGAGTCACGCTCCGAGGCTGCCAGTTCGAAGTCCTGAGCATCGATGGCGGCTTCCTTGCGGTGACGGGCCTCGAGGATCTTCTCCTCCAGGTCACGCACTTCCTGCGGCACCGACAGCCGTGAGATGCGCAGCTTGGCACCGGCTTCGTCGATGAGGTCGATCGCCTTGTCCGGCAGGTACCGGTCATTGATGTAGCGATCGGACATGTTCACGGCGGCAGCCAGGGCACCATCGGTGACAGTGACCTTGTGGTGCGCTTCGTACTTGTCGCGCAGACCCTTGAGGATCTCGATCGAATGCGCCAGCGACGGTTCGGGAACCTGAATCGGCTGGAACCGGCGTTCGAGAGCGGCATCCTTCTCGATGTGCTTGCGGTACTCATCCAGAGTGGTCGCACCGATGGTCTGCAGCTCTCCGCGAGCCAGCATGGGCTTGAGGATCGAAGCGGCATCGATCGCGCCTTCGGCGGCTCCGGCACCCACCAGGGTGTGGATCTCGTCGATGAAGAGGATGATGTCGCCGCGGGTGCGGATCTCCTTGAGCACCTTCTTCAGGCGCTCTTCGAAGTCACCGCGGTAGCGGGAACCTGCGACCAGCGAACCGAGGTCGAGGGTGTAGAGCTGCTTGTCGGCGAGGATTTCGGGGACCTCGCCGTTGACGATGGCCTGCGCAAGGCCTTCGACGACAGCCGTCTTACCGACACCGGGTTCGCCGATGAGCACCGGGTTGTTCTTCGTGCGGCGCGAGAGGATCTGCATCACGCGCTGCATCTGCTCGTGACGGCCGATGACCGGGTCGAGCTTGGCCTCGCGGGCTGCCGCGGTGAGGTTGGTGCCGAACTGGTCGAGCACGAGGGATCCCGAGGGAGTTCCCTCTTCCCGGCCGCCGGCGGACACGGGTTCCTTGCCCTGGTAGCCCGACAGAAGCTTGATGACTTCTTGGCGGACGCGTCCGAGGTCCGCGCCGAGCTTGACGAGCACCTGCGCGGCAACACCTTCGCCCTCACGGATGAGGCCGAGCAGAATGTGCTCGGTGCCGATGTAGCTGTGTCCCAGTTGCAGTGCTTCACGGAGGCTGAGCTCGAGGACCTTCTTCGCACGCGGTGTGAAGGGAATGTGGCCGCTCGGAGCCTGCTGGCCCTGGCCGATGATCTCCTGGACCTGGTCACGCACCTGCTCGAGGGAGATGTCCATACCCTCGAGAGCCTTCGCCGCCAGGCCTTCACCCTCGTGGATGAGGCCGAGCAGAATGTGCTCGGTGCCGATGTAGTTGTGTTTGAGAAGTTTCGCTTCTTCCTGCGCGAGCACCACTACGCGTCGTGCTCGGTCGGTGAACCGCTCGAACATATTCATCCTCCTCGGTCTTCTGATTCTTCTGAGCCTAACCACCATGAGCGCGGATCTATTGCAGGTTTCGCCATGAGCCGAAAGGGTTTGGCTGTGGGCGAAATTCCATTGCCATCGAGGATCTGCCTCCACCGGATCGTTCCCGATAACTCGCCGTATTCGCATCCGAGCGAAGACTAAACTCGAGGCGTGAGCATTGAACCGTGATCGTTGAGTTCAGAAAGGCTGCAGACATGCCCACCGATCATTCGACCATCCTCGAGCTGGCCCGGGCCCATGGTCTCGACATCATTGCCGATTCCATCGTCGTCAATGAGCTCGGCCTCGACTTCCAGGTCGCCTTGGCAGAGGCGGTCGACGGCCGATCCTGGGTCCTTCGGATACCTCGGCGCTCCGATGTCGCCACTCGCGCCGCCGTCGAGGGCCGCTTCCTGACTGCCATCGCACCTCGCCTGAGCATCGCGGTCCCGGATTGGCAGATCCACTCAGAGAATCTCATCGCCTACCCGCTGCGGCCGGGACATCCCGGGTTGACCATCGACGACGATGGACAGCCGCGGTGGCATTTCGATGTCGAGTCCCCCGAATACGCGGAGTCGCTCGGTTCCGTCCTCGCCGAACTTCACACCGTCGACCCCGCCGCCGTTCGCGGCTCGGGGATCCCGGAGCTCTCCCCCACCGAGGTTCGACAACGCAAGCGTGAGGACATCGATCATGTCACCGCCGAGTTCGATGTGGTGCCCACCTTGCTCGAGCGTTGGGCTGCGTGGCTCGACGACGACAGCTATTGGCCGACTTTCACGACAGTGACTCATGGCGAGGTGTATCCGGCCCACCAGCTGATGGATGGGCCGGTCAATGTGGGCATTCTCGACTGGACGACCGCGTCGATCGGCGATCCGGCCAAGGATTTCATGTTCCACTGCGCCACCGTCTCTGCTTCGGCATTCGAGGCGACGACGGCGCGATATGTGGCAGACGGTGGTCGGGTCTGGCCCCGATTCGCCGAGCACTGCGCCGAGCTCTACTCGACTTCTCCTGTCGAGTTGGGGCTCTTCGCACTGCAGACGGGAGAGCCAGAGCATCTGGCTGCGGCCAGAGCCCAACTGAATCCGAACGTCTGAACCGACTTCATCATCTGCCCGATGAGCAGAAGACTTTCCTCGACCACAGTTCAGGGCCCCTTGCTTCGTGGCTCACATCATCGAATCATTTGCACGCATCATTGACCGTTATGAGTTTCAACTACTTCCTGCCTGGCAATTGTCTGTGATGTTCCATCACTGCTGTTCTGCCGCAGCACTGGATGCCGGGTATTGGAAATGCCGAGACCGCATATAAAAGACCTGAGGGGCCAGCGTTTCAATTCGCTGACCCCTCAGGTCTGTTCGGAAGTTATCGGCTTTCCAATGAGCCTCTCACTTCTCCGCTGCTTCGTATGCTTCGACGATCTCCAGCGGGATCCGTCCACGATCACCGAGCTGGTATCCGTTGCTCTGAGCCCACTCGCGAATCTTCGCCGTATCCCGCTTGGGTCCCGACGATCCCGCACGGCGGCCACGGCCACCGGTATTGGCTACACGACGTGCTTTGGCGATGAATGGGGCGAACGTCTCGCGGAGCTTTTCAGCATTCTCTGTTGAGAGCTCGAGTTCGTACGTAGCCTGGTCGAGGCTGAAACGAACGGTTTCCGCCGCTTCGCTTCCGTCGAAATCATCCGTGAGAACGAGGCGCATTTCCCTTGCCATGTTCACTCTTTTCGTAATCAGAGGATTTTGTCGATGTCATCTTAACATCCGTTTCCGGATTATCGTCGACTCCGCTAACTTCAATCTCTGAATAGTATTTATCCACCTGTTCGCGTTCATTGCGATCTGCGCGGACGATATTGCGGAACACATACCAGAACAGCAATCCCACACAGATCGACGGAAGCAGCGCTTTGAGGATATCCAACATCATAATCAGCCCTCCTGAGCCGAGTCCTCCTGCGAAGAAGCCAATGGCTTGGTGAATGGGAACAGAATGGTTTCGCGGATTCCCAAACCGGTCAATGCCATGAGCAGACGGTCGAGTCCCATTCCCATTCCGCCGGTCGGCGGCATTCCGTGTTCCATCGACATGAGGAAGTCCTCGTCGAGGCCCATCGCCTCATCGTCTCCGCGCGCGGCATCCGCGGCCTGGGACTCAAAGCGCTGACGCTGGATGATCGGGTCGACGAGCTCCGAATAGCCGGTGGCCAGCTCGAAGCCGCGCACGTACAGGTCCCACTTCTCCACGACGCCCTTCTTCGTCCGGTGCTCGCGCACCAGCGGTGAGGTGTCGACCGGGAAGTCGGTGACGAAGGTCGGAGCCCACAGCTTGTCCTGGTAGAAGTGCTCCCACAGCTCTTCGACGTACTTGCCGTGCGAGCGGAAGACACCGCCCAGGTCGACGTCGTTGTTAGCGGCGATCTTGTCGAGCACGTCCATTCCGGTCTCAGGGGTCACCGCGACGCCGGATTCCTCGGACAGGGAATCATACATGCTCACGACCGGCCAGTCGCCGCCGAAGTCGTATTCGGTGCCGTCGTCGAGAGTGACGACGAGCGACCCGGTGGCATCCTGTGCGGCGTTCTGGATGAGCGTCTTCGTCAGATCGGCGATCGAATGGTAGTCACCGAAGGACTGATAGGCCTCGAGCATCGCGAATTCCGGAGAGTGAGTGGAGTCTGCGCCCTCATTGCGGAAGTTGCGGTTGATCTCGAAGACGTTCTCGATTCCGCCGACGACAGCCCGCTTGAGGAACAGCTCCGGGGCGATTCGCAGGTACATGTCGATGTCGTAGGCGTTCATATGCGTCTTGAACGGACGCGCGGACGCTCCGCCGTGCATGGTCTGCAGCATCGGCGTCTCGATCTCGATGAAGTCCTGGTCTGCGAAGGTCCTCCGCAGCGACGACATCACCTTTGCGCGGGTGAGCATCGTCTCCCGGGCTTGTTCGCGGGTGATGAGATCGAGGTAGCGCTGGCGGACACGGGTGTCTTCGGCCAGTTCGGTGTGCAGTCCCGGCAGCGGACGGATGGCCTTCGACGCCATGGTCCAGGAGTCCGCGAGCACGGAGAGCTCACCGCGCTTGGATTTGATGACACGCCCGTGCAGGAACAGGAAATCGCCGAGGTCGACGTCGGACTTGAAGTCGTCGAGGCGTTCCTGGCCGACCTCGCGCAGCGAGAGCATCCCCTGCAGGCGGGAGCCGTCACCGGCCTGCAGTGTGACGAAGCAGAGTTTGCCGGTGGTGCGGACGAAGACGACTCGACCGATGACGCCGACGATATCCTCGGTCTCCTCCCCCGTTTCGAGACCGTCGTGGGCGGCGTGCACCTCGGCGAGGCTGTGGGTGCGGGGCACCGTGACCGGGTAGGCGTCGGTTCCGTTGTCGAGGAGACGCTGGCGCTTGTCCTTTCGGATCCGGATCTGTTCCGGATCGAGGTGTTCGGGTGAAAGGTCTGCGTTCTCAGGTGTCTTCGAGTCGGTGTTCGCCATGCTTCAAGGCTACCGTGGACGGCCCGTGCGGGGGAATTCGGCGGTCAGTCCAGAGCGGTCAGGATCTGCTGTGCCTGGGCCTCTGTGATCCGTCCCATCGCCAGGGCTTTCGCAGTCGTCGATCGGGCGAGTGCGATGTAGCTGTTGCGCACCGCCGGGTTCGACCGGCTGAGGCTGAATTCGCTCAGTGCCGCCAGGTGCGCTTCGATGGTGCCGACGTCACCGCGGCTGATCGGACCGGTCAGTGCTTTGGGTCCGTTCTGCATCGTGTTGGCGACGCTGGCATCGACGAGGGCGTGGAGGACGGCTGATGGATCGGAGACCCCCGCCTCGGTGAGCAGCTCCATGGCTTCGGTGAGGATCGTGATCGAATGGTTCGATGCGTGGGTGATGGCCGCGTGGTAGAGAGGACGGTCGGCCTCGGCGATGTCGATCGGTTCGGCACCGAGTTCGACGACGAGGGCTTCTCCCACCGGCCGGATCGGTGCGGGCGCGGTGACCGCGATCGTCGCCTGCCGCAGGCGGCTGAGATCGACCTCGGTTCCGGTGAAGGTCAGCGACGGGTGCAGGGCGATGGGCAGAGCGCCGAGGCTGGTCCCGGCTTCGAGGACGTCGGCTCCGTACCGGCCGGAGCAGTGGACGAGGATCTGCCCGGCGTGGATGCGTCCGAGCTCGGACAAGCCTGTGACCAGCGGCGCGATCTCGTCATCGGGAACGGCGAGGAGCACGAGTTCGGCGCGCTCGGTGATCTCGTCCGGGTCGAGGACGGGCACTCCGGGCAGCATGTCCTCGGCGCGTTCGAGGCTCGCCGCCGAGGTGGCGCTGACTCCGATGACGGCGTGACCCGCCTGCCTCCAGGCGGCACCGATGCTGGCTCCGACTCGACCGCAGCCGATGATTCCGATGCCCAGCCTCGGTGCGTCGCCTTGGCTCATCCTTCGTCCTCCTCGGGAGTCTGTGTCGGGTCGGTGTGTGCACGCTTCGCCGCCGCGTCGAAGTGCTGGCGGGCGATCCGGGTGCGTTCGGCGTGTTCGGTGAAGAAGCGTTTGGCTCCGTCCACGCTCTGGTGCTTCACGAGCGGGGTGATGGGCCCTGCGGTCGAATGCACGGCCACGGTGCCCAGGTCGAGCGCCCGCATCAGCGGTCCCTGATAGTAGCGCAGGGACTGGACGCGGACATGGGGCACGAAGTCGACGCGGCGGTCGAGGACGCCCAGACGCAGCACCAGCATCGAATCGGTCAGGGCATAGGCGCGCCGTTTCCAGACGAGCGGATCGACCAGGCGTGACGAGCGCGGCTGCGGGTGGAACAGCTCCTCGGCCGCGGCGGCGTTCGGGTGGGCAGACTTCCGGTCGTACATCGCCGAACGGACCAAGGTGTCCGCGCCGATGTCGTCGGGCAGCTGCGGGTCCGGCAGTGAGAGGCCGACCATGAGCAGGGCCTGGTCGATGTCGCCGACGGGCAGCAGCAGATTCGATTCGGTCGTCCCACCGTCGCTGGCGATATTGTATTGGGCCTGCCACCAGCCGGCCCACCGCCACAGCAGCGGCTGGTGCAGGGCCACCGCCTGGATCCGGTCGAGCGGGATGACTTTGCGTGAGGTGGAGAAGAGTCCGTGGTTGACGGCCAGCCCGTTCTCGCCGAGGCGGACGACGAAGTTCGCATTGTCGAGGTTCTTCCGGAACACGGAGAACGCCGCGAAGACTCCCGGCAGAACACCGACGAGCATCGGGATGAACGCCTCCTTGATGCCGAGGGCCAAGAACACGATCGCCGCGATGACGACGACGATGACGACGGCCACGGACACCAGGGTCTCGGTCTTGAGCAGGGAGGCGACGACGACCCGGTGGACGGGCACCCGGATGATCTCGCCTTCTTCGCCGACCCGAGGCTTGAGATGGTAGGGGGCGAGCAGATCGCTGAGGCTGGATTCGGCTTCGCCCGAGACATCGTCGGCCAGGCTGCCGAGCCGTTTGCTCAGTCGCACACCGAGGCTGTCCCCGCCTCGTTCGGGCACCGACCGATCGACTCCGGTCTCCCCACCAGGTCCCGAGGTCTGTCCGCCGGTGTCGGAAACGGACACGGCTGGCCCGGGCGGGCCCGCAGCGAAGTTCCCTGACGCACCGAACCCTGCCGCTCCGGTCGCTGCCCCATCAGGACCGGCCGAACCGGGACCGGTCGAACCGGTTGCGGTCGAACCGGAACCGGGGAGCCCGGGGGCCGCCTCGGTGCGGTTGTGTTCCTGTCTGCGGGAGCGGACGGCGGCGAGCAGTTCGTCGCGCAGCTCCTCGGCTCGCTTCTTCGACAGGTACTTCAGCGAGATGTTCGAGTCGGTGCCGCCGGCGACGTCGAAGACGAGTTCGGCCATTCCGAGCACGCGCGGCAGCAGCTTCTGCTGCAGGTCGATGGACTGCACTCGGTCCAGACGGGCCTTACGCAGCTTCTTCGACAGCAGTCCGCGCCGATAGTAGATCGCCTCGGCATCGACCCGGTAGCCCATGACCCGCCACGCCAACCAGCTGAAGAGCGCGGTGAGTAAGAGGATGAGGATGATTCCGCCGACGACGGCGAGGATCACCAGCGGATGGCTGCGCAGCCAATCGGCGAATGTGAGGTTGACGGAGCGGCCGGAAGCCAGGTCTTCGACGGCGCTCTGGAAGAAGTTCTGCAGTCCATAGGCCGCAGCGATGAAGATGCCGACGAGGACGCCGAGGCTCTCGAGAATCGGCGTGAGCGGGTGGACACGGTGCCAGACTTCGGGGGCGGCCGCCTCGGTGGCGGGGTCCGGGTTTCCGGGCGAGGATTCGTCGCTCATGGTCACAGTCCGGCGAGATTGGCCTGGCCGAGTCCGGCGAGACTGTCGCGCAGGCGGTCGGCTTCGGCGCGGGGCAGACCGGGAATCGTCGCGTCGGTGGCCGCGGAGGCGGTGTGGAGTTTGACGGTGGCGAGGCCGAACATGCGGTCGACGGGGCCGGCGTCGACGTCGACGAACTGCAGGCGACCGTAGGGCACGACGGTGGCGCGGTGGAACATGATGCCGCGGCGGACGAGCAGGTCGTCCTCACGTTCGGCGTAGCCGATGGCGCGGGCCTGGCGGAGGATGATGAGCGTCGAGATGATGCCGTATGCGAGGACGGCGACCCATGCCAGGTGCAGCCACGGCACCTCGGAGGTGAAGATGATGGCCAGGACGAGTGCGGCGATGAACAGCGGGATGAGGAGGATCAGGCCGGCGAGGACCTCCTTCGTCCCGTATTTCGGGCTGACCCGGTTGAAGGGCACATCGGGTCCGATGGTGAAGGAATGGTCGCGGTTCATGCGGTTTCAGCTCCCGGCGGGTCTTGGGGTGGGATCTCGCAGAATCCCTCGACGATCATACCGACGATCATGAGCACGGCGGCAGAGATCATTGCGACAAGCATACCTGCGGCCAAATCGTTGCGGATTCCCGGTGCGGACAGGAAATAGTAGCCCGCGTTTCCGAGATACCAGCCGGAGAGTCCGGCCCCGGTCAGGGCGCTGGCTTTGGCCATGATCGCCACTCGCGCCGCTTGGATCGGGTCGATCTCCTTCGTCCGGTCCCCGTCGTTCCATTTCTTGATGGGCCAGCCGAGCAGGAACAGGACGGCGGCGAGGACGAGCATGCCGATGACGGCGAACCACGGCAGACCGGGCAGCGAGAATCCTTGGCGTTCGAGCACCACATCGACCACGATCGCGAGAACCGTGCCGATCACGGCCCAGACGGCGAGGGTGGACGTGGAGGTTCTCTGCATGGTTCCCAGTCTCTCAGATCGCGGGCGGTTATCCAGAGGTGATCCGGGAGATGTCCTGGTCGTCGAGTTCCGCCAGAACTGCGCTGAGTGGCCGGCGCCCCTGCGGGGTGTCGATGCGGGTGTCGCCGACGAGTTCGGCCCAGGGGGCGAGCACGAAGGCGCGTTCGTGGGCGTGGGGATGCGGCAGCGTCAGCCGCGGGGTTCTGCTGCCGAGCTCTGCGTCTTCGGTTCCGAAGCGGATGAGGTCGATGTCGAGGGTGCGCGGTCCCCACCGCAGCTGCCTCGTTCGCCCGCAGGCGACTTCGATTCCCTGTGCCACCGACAGCAGCTCGAGCGCCGACAGCGTGGTGGACACGAGCACTCCGAGGTTGAGGAAGTCGTTCTGTTCGACCCCGCCCCAGGGTGCGGTGCGGAAGAGGGAGGACCGGCGTGTGACGGTGATGTCCGGGTGCCGGTCGAGGGCGGCCACCGCTTGGTCGAGGGTGTCCGCGGCGTCGCCGAGGTTCGCCCCGAGGTTGAGGTACGCCTCGGTCCCACCATCGTCTGTGCCGCCCGCACCGGGCACGGCGGTGCCGGTCTCCCCCTTCGAGGCGGCCACGGGGGTGGTGCGGAACCGTTCGACGCGGATGCGCACATCGTCGAAGGTCCGTTGGATCGGCGCGGAGGGTTTGTGGACGACGACTTCGACGTGGTCGCACAGGCTCAGGCAGTGGTCGGCGATGTGTTCGGCGAGGGTTTCGATGAGGTCGAAGGTGTTGTTCTCGACGATGCCGACGACGTCTTCGGCGAGTTCTCCGTAATGGATCGTCTCGGTGAGGTCGTCGGTGGCTGCTGCCCGTGCGACCGACGTGTGCAGGGTGACGTCGATGACGAAGTCCTGCCCCTCGCGCTTCTCGAAGTCGAAGACCCCGTGGTTGCCGCGCACCGTCAGCCCGCGCAGTTCGATGCGGTCGGGGGCCGACTCGGTGCCGGTCATTGCGCGACTCCGTCGGTTCCGAAGTTCGCTGCAGGGCCCGCTGCCGCGGAGTGTTCCCTGACCGCGGCGATGACCTTGCAGGCGATCGCCGAGGTGGCCGGATCGTGGACACGGACCGCCCAGGCTCCGGCCTGCGCGGAGATCGCGGAGATCGTGGCCGTGGCCTGATCCTTCGCCGCCTGCTCTGCCTGCTTCGGGTCGTCGGGGCTGAGCAGGGAGGCGATGAAGCGCTTTCTGCTGGCGGCGACGAGGAGACGATGGTCGAGTGCCGCGAATTCGTCGAGGGCGGAGAGCAGCTGCCAGTTGTGTTCGGCGTTCTTCGAGAATCCGAGACCGGGGTCGACGATGATGTTCGCAGGTGTGATGCCGACGGCGATGGCTTCGTCGATGCGGGTGCGCAGTTCGGCGATCACCTCGGCGACGACATCGTCGTAGTGGAAGGTCGCCGACGCCTGATCGAGGTAGCCGCGCCAGTGCATGAGCACCAAGGGGGCGCCGGACTCGGCGGCGACGCTGAGCATGGCGGGATCCGACTGTCCGGCGGAGACGTCGTTGATGATGTGAGCGCCGGCCGCCAGGGATTCTGCGGCGACACCGGCGCGCATCGTGTCGACGCTGATGACGGCTCCGGCGGCGGCGAGTTCACGGACGACGGGGACGACGCGGCGCAGCTCTTCGGCTTCGTCGACGCGGGCCGAACCCGGACGCGTCGATTCGCCGCCGACGTCGATGATGTCGGCACCGGTGGCCATGAGTTCGATTCCGTGGGCGACGGCACGGTCGTGGTCGAACCACAGTCCGCCGTCGGAGAAGGAGTCGGGGGTGACGTTGAGGACGCCCATGATCTGCGTCGTCTTCACTGCTGAATCGTCCATCGCTGTGTGATCCTGGCTAGAGTCTCAGCGACCGAGGATGAGGCTCATCGCTTCGGCGCGGGAGGCGCTGTCGCGCAGCTGCCCGCGCACGGCCGAGGTGATCGTCGAGGCTCCGGGTTTGCGGACTCCGCGCATGGTCATGCACAGGTGTTCGGCTTCGACGACGACGATGACGCCCTGCGGGTCGAGGTGGTCGACGAGTGCATCGGCGATCTGTGCGGTCAGGCGTTCCTGCACCTGGGGCCGACGAGCATAGACCTCGACGAGGCGGGCCAGTTTGGACAGTCCCGTGACCTTGCCGTTCTTGCTCGGGATGTAGCCGATATGGGCGACGCCGTGGAAGGGCACGAGGTGGTGTTCGCAGGTGGAGTACAGGTCGATGTCGCGGACGAGGACGAGTTCCTCGTGGCTGATGTCGAAGGTGACTCCGAGGACTTCGGCCGGGTCGCGGTGGAGCCCGGCGAAGATCTCCTCATAGGCCCGAGCCACTCGGCCCGGAGTCTCGAGCAGACCTTCCCGATCGGGGTCTTCTCCCACGGCGATGAGGATCTCACGCACTGCAGCGGCGATGCGCTCCTGGTCGACCTTGTTCTCGTGCCCTGCGGGGGCGGGGCCGAGACCGGCGGAGACCTCTTCGATATCGGCCATCAGTCGTTGTTCCCTCTGTCTTCGTTCGTGCCGTTCGTCGCCGGTCCCCCGGTTCCGGGTCCGCCGGTGGGGCCGGTCGGTCCGCCCGTCGGGCCGGTGGGACCGTTCGGGTTCTCGGGTCCCGGCGGGTTGTGCGGAACTTGGGGTCCGCTGACCCCGGTGGGCCCGGCTCCGGGGATGTCGGTGGTGTCCACCTCGGTGCCGGTCGTTCCATCATCGGCGCTGCGTTCGCTCTGCGGTGCGGGCGGGTCGATGGGTCCGCGTTCGGATACGGGACGGTCATCGTGGGCCAGCCACACATCGCGGGTGGGGCGTTTGGCAACTGGTGCGAAGATCTCTTCGAGGGCCGCCTGGTCGAGCGTCTCGCGTTCGAGCAGCTGGTAGGCGAGGTCGTCGAGGATGTCGCGGTTGTGAGTCAGCGCCCAGTAGGCGTCGGCGTGCGCGGAGTCGATGAGACCACGAACCTCGGCATCGATCGACGACAGGGTCGAGTCCCCGTATTCGTCACCGCCGCCGTAGCCGCGTCCGGCGAAGGGTTCGGACTGGTCGTCGCCGATCTTGACCATGCCCAGCTTCTCGCTCATGCCGTACTGGGTGACCATCTTGCGGGCGATGTTCGTCGCCTTCTCGATGTCGTTGCTGGCACCGGTGGTCGGGTCGTGGAAGACGATCTCTTCGGCCACTCGGCCGCCCATCGCATAGGCGAGCTGGTCGAGCAGCTCATTGCGGGTCGTCGAGTACTTGTCTTCGCTCGGCAGCACCATGGTGTAGCCCAGCGCCCGTCCGCGCGGGAGGATCGTGACCTTCGTGACCGGGTCGGTCTGGTTCATGGCCGCGGCGACGAGGGCGTGTCCGCCTTCGTGGTAGGCGGTGACGAGGCGTTCCTTGTCGTTCATCAGTCGGGTCCGCTTCTGCGGGCCGGCGATGACTCGGTCGATGGCTTCGTCGAGGATCCGGTTGTCGATGACCTTCGCGTCCTCACGTGCGGTGAGCAGGGCCGCCTCGTTGAGGACATTGGCCAGGTCGGCACCGGAGAATCCGGGGGTCCGCTTCGCGACCTGACCGAGGTCGACCTCATCGGCCAGCGGCTTGTCGGCGGCATGGACCTCGAGGATGTGCTTGCGGCCCTTCATGTCCGGGGCTTCGACGGGGATCTGGCGGTCGAAGCGGCCGGGGCGCAGCAGCGCCGGATCGAGGACGTCGGGGCGGTTGGTCGCGGCGATGAGGATGACGTTGGTCTTGACGTCGAATCCGTCCATCTCGACGAGCAGCTGGTTGAGCGTCTGTTCGCGCTCGTCGTGGCCGCCGCCCATTCCGGCGCCGCGCTGGCGGCCGACGGCGTCGATCTCGTCGATGAAGATGATGCAGGGGGCGTTGGACTTCGCCTGTTCGAACAGGTCGCGCACACGCGAGGCACCGACGCCGACGTACATCTCGACGAAGTCGGAACCGGAGATCGAATAGAACGGGACTCCGGCCTCACCGGCGACGGCCTTGGCCAGCAGGGTCTTGCCCGTGCCGGGCTGACCGTAGAGGAGCACCCCCTTGGGGATCTTCGCTCCCACGGCCTTGAACTTCTCCGGTTCGGCGAGGAATTCCTTGATCTCCTCGAGCTCTTCGAGGGCTTCGTCGACTCCCGCGACGTCGGTGAAGGTGACGTCCGGGTTCTCCTTGTTGACGAGCTTCGCCTTCGACTTGCCGAAGTTCATCATCTTCCCGCCCGACATCTGCGAGATGAGGAACCAGAAGACGACGAAGATGATGACGAACGGAATGAGCGTGCCCAGCAGCGACATCAGCCAGCTCTGCTTGGGCACCTCGTCGGTGAACCCCTTGTCCGGGCCGGCGGAGTCGACGGCCTTGACGACCTGTTCGCCGCGCTGTTCGACGTAGAAGAACTGGACCTTCTTGCCGAAGTCCTTGTCGTCGACCTTGAAGTCGTCCTTGAGAGTGAGGTCGACGCGTTGGTCCTTGTCGACGATCTTGGCCTGTTCGACCTTGTCGTCCTTGAGCAGCTGCAGACCCTGTTCGGTGTCGATCTGGCTGAATCCGGACTGGCTGAAGAGCAGAGCACCGACCGATACGACGAGCAGTGCCAGGACGATCCAGACCAATGGGCCCTTCGTCGCCTTGTTCAGCAGGGGGCGACGTTTGTTCGACTCGGCCATAAGTCCTCTCAGGAAAAAGATGTGGGCAACCGCTTCAGGCTACCGAGGCTGCCTGGGAACATCCCCCACAGCCTAGTACTTCGCACCCCTATAGCCCGAATGCGCGCCAGATCTGTTCCGTCACATGCCCCGGACTCGGCCCGGGTTCGCCGCGGGCGTAAAAAGCGGTGCGGGCGGGCTCAGCTGTAGACGTGCTGGGCCAGGGTCGCGACGAAGGGCACGTTGCGGTATTTCTCCGCATAGTCCAGGCCATAGCCGATGACGAACTCGTTGGGCACATCGAAGCCGACGTACCTGACGTCGATGTCGACCTTGACGGCTTCGGGCTTGCGCAGCATGGTGCAGATCTCGACAGTGTCAGCCCCGCGGGTGCGCAGGTTCTGGACCAGCCAGGACAGGGTGAGTCCGGAGTCGATGATGTCTTCGACGATGAGGACGTGACGGTCGGTGAGGTCGGTGTCGAGGTCCTTGAGGATGCGCACGACGCCGGAGGATTTGGTGCCCGATCCATAGGAGGACACGGCCATCCAGTCCATCGTCACCGGTGAGTGCAGGGCGCGGGCGAGGTCGGCCATGACCATGACAGCGCCCTTGAGGACACCGACGAGGAGAATGTCCTTGTCTTTGTAGTCGTCATCGATGGCGGCGGCCAGTTCAACGAGTCGTGCGGCTATCTGTTCTTCCGAAACGAGTACTTTTTCGATGTCATTGCCGAGATCGTTGATGTCCACGAGTGTCGATTCTCCTCAGAAGTGGGTCCTGGAGATTCCATTATGGGTCACTTCGCCTCACCCGTGCCAGTGGGCCCGGGTGCCGATGCCAGTTCGTCGTCGACATTCCCCGGACCGGCAGACAGCCACCCGGTGATCGCCATGAGCGCAGAGACGACGACCATGAACCACAGCGGCACCTGCCAGCCACCGCTCCACCCGAGGAGTCCGCCCACGGCCAGGGGGCCCAGCGCGGCGAGCACATAGCCCGAAGACTGGACGAATGCCGACGTCGAGGCCGTGACGGAGACCTCGCGGGTGCGGGAGGTGATCAGTGCCAGCGCGGCGGGGAAGGCGAATCCGCCGTAGCCGAGAAGAACCGCCCACAGCCAGGGGGTGGCGGCGGGGCTGAGCAGCAGTCCCGTGTAGCCGGCGACGGCGCTGATGCCGAAGGAGACGAGGAAGGCGCGTGGGGCGATGCCCCGGACGATGATCTGCGGGGCGAGGAATCCGCCGGGCAGGCCGCCGAAGGTCACGATCGTGAGCATGATTCCGGCGAGGAACGGGTCGAGTCCGGCGTCGCGGTAGATCTGGGGCACCCACCCGAACTGGACATAGGCGTTGGCCGATTGGAGCCCGAAGAACATCGCCATGTACCGGGCCTTGGGTGAGGTGAAGACCGCTCGCCGAGGCGGCGCTTCCACCCGTTCCCCACCGGCCTCCACTGCCGGCTCGGAGAGCACGGGAACGGACTTCAGGGTCCGCAGCACCGTCCAGGTGATGAGGGCGGAGAAGGGCAGCACGGCCCAGAAGCCGAGGCCGAGACGCCACCCGCCGAACTGCTCGGCCAAAGGTGCCGTGAACAGCGAGGGCAGCATCGATCCGATGCCCAGCGAGACGGTGAACGTCGTGGCTCCGAGCGTGGGCCGATGCGGGAAGCGGGACTTGACGTAGACGGGCAGGATGACGTTGCCGATCGACATTCCGGCCAGGGCGAGGACGGTGAGCAGAGCGAAGGCCACCCATTCGGTGGCGATCGCGCGCAGTCCGACGCCTGCGACGATGAAGGCGGCGCTCATGGCCAGAGCGGAGAACAGGCCGAGTCGTCTGAGCAGGGGCACGGCGATGATGCCGCAGACGGCGAACACGAGTCCCGGCAGGGCGGTGAGCAGACCGGTCTGCCATTCGGCCAGAGAGAACCCGTCTGTGACTTCGGAGAGCACGGGCCCCAGCGAGGAGGCGGCTGGGCGCAGCGAGGCGGCGATGAGGACGAGACAGGCCAGGGCCAGAACGTCGAGGCCGCGGGAGCGTCGGAATCCCTGCTCGGGCGAAGTCGTCATGGACTCATCCTTTCAGACCCGACAAGCACCAGCGCAGGGCCCCGTAGACCATCGCCACTCTACAGGCCAAGATATTTAACGAGCTGAACACTGTTCGCCCGCCTCGCCGCCATCAACGTTCGCATTGATACAAGCAAAAAAATCGACGCCCGCCTACGAGGATCAGAATGGACCGTAACTAATATACTCAGCAATCATAAGATAGACAGCAGACAAAATCAGGAAAATAATCAGGAGTGGAAAATAGAATCTGAACCACTTAGTCCAACTCACGCCAGCCAAAACCAGAGCTGCCATAAACTGACCAACCGTGGGCCATAGGACGTTTGTGAAACCGTCGCCAAACTGGTAGGTCAAAACCATCGTTTGCCGCGTCACCCCAACTGCGTCCGCCAACGGGGAAAGAATTGGAAAAAGAATCACAGCCTTCCCACTGCCTGAAGGAATAAGAAAGTTAAGAAGAGTAACACCGGCGAGTACCCCGAAGACTGTCACACTTGGCGGCAACTGGGACAATACACCGGCAAGCGTATGAACAGCAGTATCAACGATCTGACCATCCGTCATCACGACGGAAATTGCTCTAGAAATTGCAATGACAAGAGCACCTAGCATCATATTCTGCGCGCCGAGCATCATTGTCTCACACATAGTGTCGGTATTCATTCTAACGATGAGGCCAGCACCGATACCAATTACGAGAAATGCCGCACACATCTCCGGTAGATCCCACTTCCATAGTATCATACCGACAACCATGAAACCGAAAATCGCAAGCGAAAAAATACCGGCAACCCTTTCGCGAAAACCCAAAACAACCGAATTTCCGTGTTTCTGAATAGCAGAGTCTTTTTCGAGCGCCTCCCTATCAGATGCATAGGTAAGACTCTTTTCCGGGTTCTTAAGAATCCGATACCCGTAATACATCACGTACCCGGCCGCGAATATAGTCGTCACAAAGAACATAACTATTCTAAACTGCCAGCCTGAATAGACCGGCAGGCCCGACATGGTCTGTCCGATGACAATAGTGAACGGATTAGTCATCGCTGCAGAAAAGCCAGCGGCTGAACCACATAAAACAACTGCAACCCCGGTAACCGAGTCAAAGCCCAGACGCCTCATCAATGGCATTACGATTGGTACATACATAATGATCAGTTCCGGCGTTCCGATGAACGCATCAATAAGTGCGAAGACAAATACAAGTACGGGTATAATCAGAGTTCTCTTAGTGGAGAATCGCCTCGCTAGACTCTCAACCATCGCCGGAATTATTCCAATACGGTTTATGACTTCAAACGCGGCACCCACAAAAAAGCACAACGCGATGATCCATCCCGCTTCGACATATCCACGTGGAATCGCTGTAAGGAACTGCAGAATGCTTACTGGCGTGCTTTCGACCAAATGGTAACTCTTAGGGTCGAGCACCTCCACGCCTTCATCGTTAGTGATACGATCATATACCCCAGCAGGAATTATATAGGTGAGCATCGCCATTATAGCGACGGCGGACGTGAGTATCACAAAAGGATGGGGAATTTTGAAAATGTTCCGCTTGAGCCCGGAGTGCAGTTTGGTTTCCTCGGTCACCATTGGCCGATTCCTCTCGTTCCTCTACGCCAAATCTACGATCAGGCGATGTTTTTCTACTTGATTTTAATTTGCGTTCCGTTATTTGAAACACCGGTAACAATATTCTGAAAGGCAAGGCTATGACTTGGGAAGACTACATCAAAGAAGCGACTTAGGCGTATTTTCAGCTCAAACACAAATAGTCTTTACGTTGATTTGAAGTATACATTCCTGACATGCCACGGGCTAACGTATAGCCCGTTTCGGCAGTAACGCGGACTCGAGGCATCGTGTCAATATATGATTACAGTCGGCATATGGAGCGAGGTGACTTCACCGCACACGGAATCTCGTCAAACCTCCAAAAAAGATATGATCCCATGACGTGACTTTTCGGCCCGATCAGCGCCACTTCTTTGGCAGGCGTGAACGCACAAGTTCCAGGTAAAATGCAATTCCGGCATCAAGGATGGAATCGTTGAAGTCAAATTTGTGACTATGTAGAGGAGCTGTGCCTGTATCACCAATTTCGCCTGCCCCGAGGAAGGCGAAACATGCAGGTACCTTTCTCGCATATACGGCGAAGTCTTCACTGGCAGTGATTGCACGGCAGGATCCGTTGACCCGATCCGAGCCCAGCGCGGAGGTTGCAGCGTCTACGACATGTTCGACGCAGGCCTCCGCATTTATCGTAGGACGGAATACCCTGTTGTATACTAGCGCGGAGTCTGCGCGGTGAGCGTCCGAAATACCTCGAACCAGCTGTCCCATTCGCGTCTCAACGAGCTGGCTATTCTGATCCGTAAACGTTCGGACGTCACCGCTTATTACAATTTCTTCAGGTATTGCGTTCCGAGAACCATCAGTTCTGATCTCAGTGCAGGAAACGACAACGGATTCTAGAGGGTCTATGCTTCGTGAGACTATCGTCTGTAAAGCCAGTACGATCTCGGCCGCAATGATCATTGGATCGATGACGACGTGCGGTGTCGAGGCATGGCCCCCGCGCCCAGTTATCCGAATCTCAAAATTGTCCTCAGACGCCATGATAGGCCCAGGCTTAACATGAATCTCTCCTTCCGGAAGCCCTGGCGTATTATGCAGTCCGTAAATAGCATCCATGGGTAGCTGCTCGAGGAGGTCGTCATCGAGCATGGCTTGAGCCCCGGTTCCAGGCTCCTCGGCCGGTTGAAAGAGTAACCGCACAGTTCCATCGAAGTCATCACGCTCAACCAACTTGGATGCGACACCTAGAAGCATTGCCATATGACCGTCGTGGCCACAAGCATGCGTGATGCCAGGATTGCGAGAGCTGTAGGGCACACCGCTCTCTTCCCGGAGCGGAAGTCCATCCATGTCTGCCCTTAAGCCGATTGACCTAGGACTCGTACCAGCCTTGTACGATGCCACCAGACCGGCTCCACCGATGCCTTTGGACACTTCCCACCCAAATTCGAGGCATTTCTCCTCGAGAAAATTTGCTGTTTCACCCACGTCGAATTCTGTGCCCGGGATTCCATGCAAATGTTGCCGCCATTGAGCAACGATACTTTCGGTGTTTTTAGTCATGGCATCAACTTCAGCGCGGTTCGGCGGCGCACTCAACAGCTTTGGAAACATTGATACGTTAATCTCGCTGGCACGCAATTTCTTTGCATACCTACTGCTCATGCTGATGCAATGTTGTCTGTCAGACCTGACGAGGTCGTTCAAAGATCTGTGACGTTGAGCATGAACCTTCCGGAACGCTCACCTGTGGGCGGATTCTCTGGACCGGATCGAAAATGTGCGCAAACTCCGGGTTGGGGGCGTTCTCCCGGGGCTCGGCCACTGAGTTTGGGGCGAGAACGAGATGACCGGCTTTTATTGGGCTCTCAGCGGGCTTTCAACGCACGTCTGTGAATAATCCGGTCGCCGGCGACGACAACCTCGGTGTCCTGGGGCAAGGACAGGCGTCCGCATCGGCCCGCTCGAACGAGTGCCGCGATCTCACCCACCCGGACGGCTCCGAACTCCTGAGCCGGGACGCCGAGCGAGATCAGCCACCGTCTGATCACACGGCCGATCAACGCCTCGTCAAAGTCAGAGAAGAAGTCCACCGGCACCGAGGCGGTTCCTCGGATCTGCCGTCCCGCCGCCTCGGCGCGGGCGTCGATGAAGTCGGCGTCGGCTCGGCAGAGGTCGGCGGTCCGCGCGAGGTTCGCGGTGATCGGCCGGCCGAGTTCGGCTTCGAGTCCGGCCAGCAGCTGCCGGGCCCGGACCCGGGTGAAGGCGGTGTCGGCATTCATCGGGTCGTTCCAGATCCCGATTCCCTGCGCCCGGCACGACGCTTCGGTCTGGTCCCGGTCGAGTCCGAGCAGGGGTCGCATCAGGTGGCCGGTCAGCGGACTCATCCCGGCCAGAGACCGGGTGCCCGATCCGCGCATGAGGCCGAGCAGAACGGTCTCGGCTTGGTCGCTGCGGGTGTGGGCGGTGAGGATCCAGTCGGCTCCGGCCGCGACCCGTGCGGTTTCGAGGGCGGCGTAGCGGGCGGTGCGTGCCGCGGCTTCGAGCCCTTCCTCGCCGGCGTCGATGCTCACCGTCACGACCTCGGCGGGCACACCCCAGGATTCGGCGGCGGCGGCGACCCTGGCTGCCACCTCGGCGGTGACGGTCTGGAGTCCGTGGTCGACGGTGACGGCACGAGCACGGATCTCACCGCGACGATGGAGGAACGCGCTCGCGTGGAGCAGCGCCATCGAATCCGCTCCCCCGGACACCGCGACGATGACCCCCGGATCCGAGGTTCCTGCCGCTGCGAGTCCGGCCCGGACTGCGCCTCGGACGGCTCCGCTGGCCGGGTCGAGGGTCGGCCGCCTCGGCGAGGAGCCGGCGTGCGGACCTTCAGCCGTGGACACGGTCGAGCCAGAGCTGCGGTTCGTGGATCTCCGCTGTGCGCGGAAGGTTCGCAGGTCTCGCATAGATGCGGGAGAAGCCCTTCTGCCCGACCTCCTGGCGGACGGCGCGGACGAACTTCGCCCCGTCACGGTACTGCGCGAGCTTGAGGTCCATTCCGAGCAGATTGGCGAGGAACCCACCCTGGCCGGCGTCGCGGCGGGCCTCGAACCTGCGGCGGAGTTTGCGCACGCTCGGGATGACTCCGGCGCCGACCTCGTCCATGACGACATCGGCATGGCCTTCGAGCAGGGACAGGATCGCGGTGGCCTCGTCGAGAGCGGTGCGCATGGTCTCGTCGCGGATGAAGTCGACGAGACTGGCGTCGCCCTTGATGATGCGCCCGAAGGTGGCGAAGAGGTCGACGATTCCGCCGACTCCCGGCATCGTCAGCCGGGTCGACACGGCCCCGGAGAGCAGCGTGCGCATATGCTCGCGCAGCCAGGGGGCGGTCGCGAACTGCACTTGGTGGGTGGCTTCGTGGAGGGCCACCCACATGCGGAAGTCACGCGGGTCGACGTCCATGGCCTTCTCGGCGATGAGCACGGCGGGGGCGACGAACATCAGTCGTCCCGTCTCCACGGCGAAGGGGTCGAACTGGCCGAGCACGCGAGTCGACAGGAGTGAGAGCACTCCCGCGACCTCGACGGCACCGGCCTTCGCGGTGGCGGGGCTGACGGGGGCGGGCAGGGCCGCCTCATCGAGCATTCCGTTGACGGACTGGGCATTGGCTTTGACCCAGCTGACCTGGTCGAGGACGAGCACGGAACCGGCGGCGAGCCGGCCGCGCACATCATCGGCATGTTCCGAGGGCAGCAGGAACGAGTCGAGCACGAGATCCTGGGCGGTCAGCGCATTGTCCTTCATCCCCTCGACGAGTGCGTCGAGCACCCCCGGTTCGGGGACCTTCGCCGCGGAGACGAGCTCACGGGCGGTGCGGGCGGCGAAATCCTCATCGATGATCATCGGCAGCCGCAATTCGCGAGTGCAGTGACGATATCGTCCACGGTCTTCCTGGCTTCCAAGATCTTGTCCTTATCCACGTCGTCGATCTGGATGGAGAATACGAGGTAGCGCCCCTCCGCGTCGAGGACTCCCCCGGCCAGAGAGGTCACTGTCGAGAGTGTCCCGGTCTTCGCATGCACCACCCCGGAGGCGTTCTCCTCATCCCCGAACCGATCATGCAGGGTCCCGGTCAGACCCCCGACGGGGAAGTAGCTGATGAGCCCGGCCAGAGAATCGTCGGCGACGACGGAGGCCTGCAGGACGGTCGTGAGATCGTGCGGGGCGATCCGGTTGTCGTACGACAGCCCCGAGGTGTCGACGAGGTGAGTGCGGCCGAGGTCGACGGATTCGCCGAGGGCCTCGAGCACCGCGTCCGGGCCGTTGTCCAGGCTGCCTTCCTTGCCCTGGGCGATGGCGACCTCGTTGCCGAGCATCTCGGCGACGACATTGTCGCTGTGCACGAGCGCGTACTCGACGATCTCGGAGATCGTCGCCGACTCCACCCGGGCGAGCTCCTTCGAGTCCTCGGATTCGGACTCGGCGGCCGCCTCGGTGACGGTGATCCCGGTCTTCTTCAGCTCTCTTTCGAAGATTGTGAACGCATCCTCGGCCGGGTGTTCGCTGCGGCCGCGCCATTCGGCCTGCTTCGACCCGATATAGGCGGTGTCGACCATGATCGGCTGGATCGGGGTGATCACGCCCTTGGCGATATCGACCCGTTCCCACCCGGAGTCGAAGTCCTCGCCGACATAACGGCTCGTGTCCAGGTTGAGCGCCACCTCGGTGATGTTCTCGTCCTTGAGAGCTGCCGCGGTGTCCTCGGCCAGGGTCCGCAGCCCGCCGTGCCCGTTGACCGAGCCGGGGTCGGAAACACCTGCCGACAGGAGCACATCGCCTCCCCCGGTGAGGGTCAGGGTGTTCGTGTCCGCGTCGAAGTCCGTCGTCGTCTCCAGTCGCGTCTCCCCGCCGATCGCGGACAGGGAGGCAGCCGCGGTGAGCACCTTCGTCACGGAGGCGGGAGTGCGCGGTTTCGTCTCATTCTTCGCGTAGAGGACATCGTCGCTGAGCCCATCACGGACCTCGAGACCGAAGCCCTTGACCTTCGATTCCTTGAGCACGGCGTCGATCTCTTTCGGGATCTGTGTGGGCACGGGAGCGGAATCGCCGACCGCCGAGGCGGGGGCGGGCACCTGCTGGGCGCGGGCCTGCGGGGTGGGCACGGTCTGGACCTCGACCTGGGGTTCGGTGGTGAGGACGCCGGGCAGGCCGGGCACGAGGTCATAGGCGTCGACGGCGGCATAGGCACCGAGAGCGAGGACGATGGCACCGGCGGTGATCGCACCGGCCTTCTTCCGCCGCGATCTCGCCGCTCTGCGCTCGCGGCGCGGGGAGCCGGAGTCCGACGGATTCTGCGGCGCATCGGTGTCGTTCAAACGCAGGCTCTCATTCCTCGACGACCGTGCGGTGGTCGCCGTCGGTGGGCGGTGACGGGGACTTGTACCATCTATTCTAGTGATGCACCCCTAACGTGAAGGAGCACTATGGAACTGTTGGCCACAATCGAGATCCCCCAGGGGTCCCGCAACAAATACGAAGTCGATCATGAGACCGGTCGGGTCAAGCTCGATCGCTACCTCTACACCTCGATGCAGTACCCCGCCGACTACGGCTATATCGAGGACACGCTCGGAAACGACGGCGACCCTCTCGATGTGCTCGTGCTGCTGCCAGAGCCACTGTTCCCCGGTGTGCTCATCGACATCCGGCCCATCGGCATGTTCCAGATGGAAGACGAAGCCGGCGGCGATGACAAGGTCCTCGCCGTTCCTGCCGGAGATCCCCGCTGGGACTCCTTTGCCGACATCTCGGATGTGGACCAGTTCATGCTCGACTCGATCGAGCACTTCTTCAACCGGTACAAGGACCTCGAACCCGGCAAGTACGTCAAGGGTTCGAGCTGGGCCGGACGTGAAGCCGCCGAGGCGGAGATCAACGCCTCCATCGAACGCTTCAAGGCCGAGGGCCACTGAGCCTTCCCTTCTGCACTCCCGAATCTCGGCCGCCCGGATGACGACATCCGGGCGGCCGAGTCGTGTCGGGCGCCGTCCGGCCGCCCGTGACGTGACGATCATCACGATTTCTTAGGTGACCCTAAGGGGCAGGTTGAGCCAGGTTATGCCATCGTCGAGTCATGAAACTCGATCATGTGTCATTCGCCAGTGAACCAGACGGATATCGTGCGACGGCCGAGCGGATCTCGCAGAAGCTCGGAGTGGTTCCCTACGACGGCGGTGTGCATCCTCGATTCGGCACCAGAAATCTCATCTTCCCCCTCGCGAACGGCCACTACCTCGAAGTCGTAGAAGCCTTGGAGCACCCGGCCGCTCTGTCAACGCCGTTCGGCCAGGCCGTGCGGGCTCGTTCCGAGCTCGGCGGCGGCTGGATGGGCTGGTGTGTCTCGGTCGAAGATCTCGCCGCGGTCGAATCCCGCCTCGAACGCAAGGCCGTCGACGGCAACCGCACTCCGGAGTCCGGTTTGGAACTCAAGTGGCTGCAGATCGGCGTCAAGGGGCTCATCGCCGATCCCCAGCTGCCGTTCTTCATCAAGTGGTCTGCCGACTCCTCGCAGCACCCCTCGACGTACAAGACGAATTCCGACGTCGCCATCGACACTCTGCAGATCGCGGGCGACCGTGATCGCCTGCGCGATTGGCTGGGGACTCAGGACGCCAAGCCGATCCCGGAGATCAACATCGACTGGTCCTCGCCGCACGGGACGCCGGGCATCATGTCGGTGAGCTTCGAGACGACGAACGGCCCCGTCGTCATCTGAAGCCCAGGTCGGGGTCGCTGACCCGTCGAGCACACTGGTCGGCCGGAGGATTCAACCGGACGAAGAAGTTCAGGACGATCCGTGCGGGAATCCGATGGCGGATTCCGCACCGATCGTCCTGAACTCATCGTCAACGGCTCCTTGCCGCCGGCAGCCTGCTCCCGACGGTCAGGCGTCGGATGCGGCTCCGGTCTCGCCGGATGGCTCCTCGACCGGATCGCCTGCACTGTCGGCTCCGGCTGCATTCTTCCGCCGCATATGTGCGGCTGTGGCCATGGCTCCGCCGACCGCGAGCAGGCCGGCACCTCCGCCGAGCAGAGGCAGGGTGCTGTCCGTTCCCGTCCACGGCAGTTCGCCGCCTTCAGATCCGGATCCGCCCGAACCGGGCCCTCCCGAACCTGACCCGCCGGAGGCTGAGCCTCCGCTCGAACCGGAGCCGCCGGAGCCTCCGTTCGAGGAGCCGCCGTCGCTTCCGGCGCCCGACGCCGCCGCTGCAGCCGCAGCCTCCTTCGCACCGTCCTGCGACCCTGCGGTCGAACCGGAGCCGTCGGCATCCGTTCCGGTCTTGTCGCCCTCGGCATCGGCGTTCTCATCCGATCCGGTGCCGTCGGCGTCGCCGTTCTCGTCCGAGTTCTCCGAGCCCTCATCTGCGCCGTCTGCGTCGGCGTCCTGGTCCTTCGGCGGTTCCGTCGGATCCGGTGCCGAGCCGCCGTCGCCCTTGATCACCTGCACGACCGTGGGTCGCGGCATCGCGGCCACACCCTTGTCGACGTCGGTCTCATCGACGTAGTCGGGGAACTGCGAATGCTGGTCGGACCACGAGCCGTCTTCGCCGGGGTGCTGGACGGCGACGAACGCCGAATCGTACTCGTCGTGCACAAGCGGTCCGCAGACCTCGGCCTCCCGCGGCACAGAGAGGAACTGTTCGACACGGCCGCGCTGGTCACCGTCGATCGTGACCTTGAACAGGCCGTCGCAGTACCCGATGCCGTCGGGAGCACCATCGGTGGAGATCCACAGGTTCCCGGCGGTGTCGAACGCGACGTTGTCCGGGCACGAGATCGGTGAGACCTGGTCGGCGGGGAAGCCGGAGAAGTAGGTGGCGTCTCCCTGCTTCGGGTCACCGCACACCAGCAGCAGGGTCCAGTCGAACTGTGTTCCCGTGTGGTCGCCGGAGCGCTCGGTGATCTCCACGATGTGCCCGTCACGGTTCTCGGTGCGCGGGTTCGCCTCATCGGCGGCGGCCTTCCCATCGGTGCCGCGATCGGAGTTGTTCGTGCACGCCACGTAGATGCGGCCGTTGACCGGGTTCGGTTCGACGTCTTCGCAGCGGTCCATCTTCGTCGGCCCGACCTTGTCGGCGGCCAGACGCGTGTGGACGAGGACCTCTTCGGCGGAGAAGCCCGAGACCTGGGACTTGCCGTCCTTGAGCAGCGGCAGCCACTGGCCGCTGCCGTCGAATTCGCCGTCGGCGGGCACATCGCCGCTGCCGTCGATCTCGGACTTCGGCGAGTTGCCGGTGAACTTCGCGACGTAGAGGTCGCCTGCGGTCAGCAGGGTCTTGTTGTGTGCGCGATCGCCCTCGACATAGGTGCCCTTCGACACGAACTTGTAGAGGTAGTCGAACTTCTCGTCGTCTCCCATATAGGCCACGGCGTGACCCGATTCGGAGATCGTGATGTTCGCGCCTTCGTGTTTGAAGCGGCCCATGTTCGTGTGCTTGTGCGGGGTGGACTTCGGGTCCCAGGGGTCGACCTCGACGATCCAGCCGAACCGGTTCGCTTCGTTCGCGTAGCCGGAGCTGTTCGTGTCGAAACGGTCGACATCGGCCTCCCAGCCGTTGGCCGAGTCTTCGCTGCTCAGCCCGTAGCGTTTGTCCGCCGCCGAGGTCCCCGCGGTTTTGAAGTACGAGTTGAAGTTCTCCTCACCGGAGAGGAGGGTGCCCCATGGGGTGAGTCCACCGGCGCAGTTGCCGAGGGTGCCTTGCACCTTGTCGCCGTTCGGGTAGTCTCTCGTCCGCAGCAGGTCGGAGCCGGCGGCGGGTCCGGTGAACTCGTATTCGGTGTCGATGAGGAATCGCCGGTTCTTCTGCCCGTTGACGTCGACCGTCCACGTCGACTTCTCGTCCGTGCGGACGAGTTCGGCCACCGTCAGTCCGTGCGCTTCGCGGCTGATCGCCCGCTGATCGGCTCCGTCCATGTCCTCGGGGTACATGATGGCGTCGTTCGTGTACTCCTGGTTGGAGAACAGCAGCGCACGGTTCGAATCACTGTCATCGACCTGGATGGACAGGAAGTCGTTGTTGTAGCCGAACTGGCGGCGCTGCGCCTCGGGACTCTGGTTCTCCGGATCGAACTTCGGTGAGTCGGGAAACAGCGGGTCTCCCCAGCGGACGATCGGGTGCCAGGAATAGCCGTCGGGGACGATGAATTCGTCGACCTCATGGTGGATCGGGTCGATGGCGGTGAAGGCCAGGCTGCCTGCGGTGGCGGCTGCGGCAGAGCGCGCGGTCGGACTCGGGGCGGAGGTCACAGCAATCGCCAAGGCACCGGCGGCCGAGGCGCCGAGGACCGCACGACGGCTGAGCTTCGCATTGACGATATCGCGGAAGTACCCATTCGACGAGGTGTTGCAGGTGGCTTTCAGGCAGGCGTTGTCGCACTTCAGTGCGCAGGTGACGGGGCTGCGCTTGCCACGCACGTGGTCGGCCATCGGCAGAAGGGTTCGCATCGGTTCTCTCCTCGTATCGGGTTATCTTCCCAGTTCGCGGCCCGCCCGGTACAGGGGCGGAGCCGGAAGGACTCACCCGATCGAGACTGTCACCGGCAAGCGGCCCTGGAACTACCCGTCGGTGAACTGGAAGTGAACCCGGAAGGAGGAATGAGTGTCCCCTGCCGCGGGCTTCGGCGTTCAGTCGATGTCGACGAGGGCGAGCACTCCGGGGACGAGGAATCCGACGGCGTCGATGATGAAGTGCGCCCACACCAGCGGCATGAGTCTGCCCTTGCGCAGGAAGTACCAGCCGAAGATGATGCCCATGGCGACGTTGCCGAGGAATGGGCCGATCCCCTGGTAGAGGTGGTAGCTGGCGCGGAAGATCGCCAGGGAGATGATGATCGTCCAGGGCCCGTATCCCAGCTGCCGCAGTCGCAGCGCCCCGAATCCGAAGATGAGCACCTCTTCGAGGATGCCGTTCTTCGCCGCCGAAAGCAGCAGCACAGGAATCGTCCACCAGTGATCGCCGAGGTTGGACGGCTGGATCTCGGCCGTGATCCCCAGCGCCCGGCCGCCCGCGTACACACCGAGGGTGCCGATGCCGATGATGAGGAAGATGAGACCGCCGTGGCCGAGGTCGCGCAGTCTGTGCCCGACGACGCCCAACCGTGGACCCAGGCCACGGTGCTCCCGATCGCGGGTGAGCAGGTAGAGGGCGAGGACGACGGGCACAAGGGCGAAGGCGATGTCCAGGAGCTGGTAGAGCAGGTCGAAACCCGGCCGGGGCGAGATCGAGGTGTTGAGTTTCGCCTGAGCATCGCTGATCGGTCCGCGGGTGGCGATATCGGCCAGGCGCACGAACGCATAGACAGCGGACTGTCCCAAGGACAGGGCCGCAACGACGCCGAGCTCGAACCACAGGCGCTTTCTCTCCTGTGGTTCGAGCTCGGTCGTCATGGACTCAACTCTAACCGGGACGGCTCAGTGCTTGGGTTCACCGTCCCCGTCGTCGCGGCGCGGGTGCTGGCTGCGCAGAGTGAAGTCCGTTCCCGACGCAGCGCCCCCTCCGTCGTCGACGTGGCCTCCGTCGTCCTCATCCCGTCCGTCAGCGACGTGGTCGGCCCCCTCCGAATCGTTCGGCGCCGAGGCGGACGACTTCGAATCATCGGACGTCGAGTCCGCGGTCGGTTGGTCCGCCTCGGTGGGCGTCTCCCCCTCTGTCCGTGTCCGGGCGGCGCCGGAATCGGCGGCTGCAGCCCCTGCAGCGGCGGGCACCGCTGCGGTCTCCCGCTCGTTCGCCCGGGCTTCGGCGGCATCGAGGACTTCTCCGCGGGCCATGTTCTTCACGTACTTCTTCTCCGCCCGGCGTTCCTTCACGCCCTCGAGGAGCAGGTAGAGCACGGGCACGAGGATGAGCGTGAGCAGGGTCGAGCTGACCAGACCGCCGATGACGACGATCGCCAGCGGCTTCGAGATGAACACTCCCCCGCCGGTGAGCCCCAGGGCCATCGGCAGCAGAGCGAAGATCGTCGCGGCCGCGGTCATGAGGATCGGACGGTAACGCAGCCGGGCGCCGTGGACGATGGCTGTGCGCAGATCGACCCCGCGTACTCGGAAGTGGTTGATGAGGTCGATGAGCACGATCGCATTCGTGACCACGATGCCGATGAGCATGAGCAGACCGATCATCGACGTCAGCCCCAGCGGGGTGTCGGTGAGGAGCGAGAGCGCAACCGAACCGGTGGCCGCGAACGGAATCGAGACCAGCAGGATCAGCGGCTGCAGCAGCGACTTGAACGTGGCGACCATGATGACGAAGACGATGAGGATCGCCGCGAGCATCGCCAGTCCCAGCTGCGAGAACGCCTCGTTCTGCTCCTGGGTGGCACCGCCGGTGTCGACGGCCACCGTATCGGGCAGGTCCACCTCGTCGAGGGCGGACTGCACCTCGGTCGACACCGCCCCGAGGTCATCGCCTTCCGGAGTCACGGACACGGTGGTCGAGCGCTGCGAATCCGTGTGGCGGATCGTCGGAGCGGTCTTGACCTCCTTGACCTCGGCGACGTCATCGAGCTCGATGAAGCGCGGCTCCGAAGTCACAGGAGCCCCGGCGTTCGGATCGCCTCCGGCCGCGCCGGCATCACCGGCTGCTCCGGCACCGCCACCGGCGCCTCCGGCGCCACCTGCTCCCCCGGCTCCACCTGCTGCTCCGGCACCACCGGCTCCTCCAGCGCCGCCACCGGCCGCGCCGGCATCACCTGAGCCACCGGCGCCTCCGGCTGCATCAGCACCGCCCGCACCGGCACCGCCGGCAGGGGCCGTCTCCTCCGGCTTGCCCGGGATCTTGAGTTCGCGCAGCTTCTCCACGGTGTCGGCGTTGCGGTCGAAGAGCAGCACCGAATGCGAGACATCGTCGATGACGACCTCACCGATCTGCTGACCATGCATGGCACGCTGCACATATTGGCCGATGGCCGCCTCGGTGAGGTTCTCCTCCGCGGCCTTCTCGTGATCGACCTTGACCTCGATCACGGGCTGGACCGCAGCGATATCGCTGGTCACCGACTGCGCCGAGGACACGCCTTCGAGCTTGTCGCTGACCTTCTCCGTGGCGTCCTCGAGTTCCTGGGGATCGGTGGCCGTGAGCGTGACGTCGATCGTCTGCGCGCCCGGGGTCGAGCTCTGACTCGCCACCTCGACGTCGCCGGCGCCTTCGAGGTCGTCGAACTGCTTCTGCAGATTCGCCGAGATCGACTGCGCCGAGACTCCGGACTTCGTGTTGACGATATACGTGCCGGTCAGCGACGAGTCGTCGGTGAAGCCGAACGTCGTGCCGCCGAGCGACAGCTGGTAGTTATCGACATCGGACTCGTCGGCGAGGATGTCCTCGACCTTCTCCGCCTGCTTCGACGCCTCATCGAGATCGGTGCCCGGATCGAAGGTCTGCGAGACCTGCAGGGAATCCTGCCCGGTGTCGCCGAAGAGCTCGGTCTTCAGCTGCGGGATCATCGCACCTGTGCCCGCAAGCACGAGCACGGCGATGAGGATCATGACGATCGGGTGCTTCGTCGAGAACGAGATCGCCGGCATATAGGTCTTCTGCAGACGGGTCACCGGCGAATGCATTCCGGCGAGCTCGTCGACTGCTTCCGTTCCGTCCTCGGATTCGCCGTAGCGCGGACCGCCCGCTGCGACCCTTGTCGGCTCGGAACGAGTGGAGGCGGATGCATCGGCCCGAAGCGTGGAATCGGTGCCCTCGCGTGGGCCGGTGTCTTCGGCTTCGGCACCGGCGGCGACGAGGTCGCGCTTCTTGTCGGCCTTCTTCGCTTCCTTCTTCTCTGCCCGCCATTGCGAGAGCATCGACTTGCGACTGCGGCGGATCTCCGCCTTCTCCCCACGGGTGAGTCTGACCTTCGCCTCCCGCTGACGCAGGAACCAGTAGGCGAGAACGGGCACGATCGTCAGGGCCACGAACAGGGACGAGAGCAGAGCGATCGTCGCGGTCAGGGCGAAGGGGCGGAACATCTCTCCGGTCTGCCCGGTCACGAACGCCAGCGGCAGGAACACAGCCACCGTGGTCAGCGTCGATGCGGTGATCGCTCCGGCCACCTCGGAGACGGCGGCGAGGATATTCGAGAATTTGTCCCCACCGGAGGCGTGACGCCTGCGGATCGCCTCGATGACGACGATGGAGTCGTCGACGACTCGGCCGACGGAGATCGTCAGCGCACCGAGGGTGAGCATGTTCAGGGTCTCTCCGCCCATCCACAGCCCGATCATGGCGATGAGCAGGGACAGCGGGATGGAGATGGCGGTGATGATCGTCGCCCGCACCGAGAGCAGGAAGACGAGGATGACGAGGACCGCGAAGATCAGGCCCAGCCCGCCCTCGTTGAGCAGGTCGTGGATGGACTGCTCGATGAACGGTGCCTGATCGAATGCGGAGACGAACTCCGTGTTCTCGCCCATCATCTTCTCGAGCTCGGGCAGCTTGTCGGCCACCGCGTGCGAGACGTCGACAGTGTTCGCGTCGGATTCCTTCATCACCGACACGGACAGTGAGGGTTCGCCGTTGGTGCGCGAGATCGATTCGATCGGCTCGTCGACGAGTTCGACGTCGGCGACATCGGAGACCTTGATCGGTCCGTCCTTGCCGGAGATGACGAGATCCTTGATCGCATCGATCGACCGGATGCGTGTGCCGACCTCGACCGGGGCCGTGCCGTCGGAGCCGTTGAGCTCACCCGCCGAGGTGGGAACACCGTTGGACTGGAGGATTCCGGCCACCTCGTCGAGGTTGGCCCCTTCGTCTTCGAGATCGTCGCGTCGGATGCTGATCTCGACCTGTTTGGACTTCGCTCCGGCGATCTGCACCTGCGAGACGCCGTCGACCTTCTTCAGCTCCGGTTCGACGATGTCTTCGAGATTCGCCGCCAGCTGGTCTTCGTCGGCATCGGAGGTCACGGACAGGGCGAGCACCGGAATATCGTCGGTGCCCATCATCATGACGTTCGGTTCGACCCCGTCGGGCAGGGTGGGCTGCACCTGAGAGACTGCGCGCTGCAGGGCACGGACGACGTCGTCGGAGTCGTCGCCGTACTTCGTGCTCACGGTGATCTGCGCACTGCCCGCCGAAGATGTCGAGGTCATGTCCTCGACCTCGGGAAGTGCAGTCAGCGCCCCTTCGAGGGGGTCGGTGACTTCGGATTCGACGGCCTCGGGGGTGGCTCCCTCATAGGAGGCAGTGACCGTGGCCTGCGGGTTGTCGAGGGAAGGGAAGAGCTCTTGCTTGAGGGCACCGGCGCCGATGACGCCGAAGATGACGGCGACGACGGAGATGAGCGCGATGAGCGCCCGGTTCTTCAAGCTCAGCCGGGTCAGGAAACTCACAGAGGGGACTTTCTTTGTCGTAGGCGGGGCGACGACGCAGAACGCCGACTCCACCATCCTAGTGAGTGTCCCCTGAAGAGCACATGAGGAAAACCTGACTTCTCGGAATCAGGAGCCTACCGCGGGCAGCAGCTGGTGCGTCACCCCGCCGAAGCGGGCTGACGAGGACGGGTCTCGCGGCCGAAGAACCACAGTCCCGCTGCGATGACGCCGAGGAGGCCGGTGAGCAGGAACGCCCACGAATAGTCGAACCGGTCGACGACGGCTCCGGCGATGATCGGACCGACGATCGCTCCGCCGTCGAGGGCCATCTGGTAGCGGGCGAGCACTCGGCCGCCCTTGCGTTCGCGGCCGATGACATCGGCGACGGTGGCCTGCTGCGCCGGATTGGCCAGTCCGGAGCCTACCCCGGCGACGACGGAGAAGGCGAAGAACAGCCAGATCGAGTCGATGAAGGCCAGCGCCGCGGTGGTCACACCGAGGACGAACAGACCCCATTGGATGAATGGCTTGCGCCCGACGGTGTCGGCGAAGCGTCCGACGACCGTGACGGCCGAGGCGTTGCCGATGGCGAACATGGTCAGGGCCAGGCCGGCCACACCGGTATCGGCTCTGAGCGCCTGGATGGCGAAGAGCGGGTAGATGGCCACGCGGATGCCCATCGCCGACCAGCCTTGGACGAAAGCGGAGATCAGTGCCGAGCGGTACGCCGAATCCTTCCAGGCTTCCCTGAAGGACATGACTTCCTGCTGCTTCTCGTCCTTCTCCGCTTCCAGACGGGCGCGCCCGGACTTCGTCGAGGAGCCGAAGGCGGCGGTGGAGGCGAGGAAGACGCGTACGACGATGGCGGCGATGAGCAGACCGACGGCGTAGATGATGAACGGGATGCGCATCCCCCATCCGGCCATCGCCCCACCGAGCACGGGACCGGCGATATTGCCGACGAGGAACGCTGTCGCATAGGTCGAGGAGGCCTTCGCACGGGCGTCGATCGGGGCGAGTCGGACGATGAGCGCCATCGCGGAGACGCTGAACATCGTCGACCCGATGCCGCCGAGCCCGCGGAAGATCAGCAGCTGCCAGTAGTCCTGGGCGAATGCGACGGCCGCTGTGGAGGCGGCGACGATGAGGAGTCCGGTGATGTAGATGCGGCGTTCGCCGAAGGCATCGACGAGGCGGCCCGACGAAGGTGAGAACACGAACCGGAAGAACGCGAAGGACGAGACCACGATGGTCGCGGCGGTGACCCCGAAGTCGAAGCTCGCCGCGAACTGCGGCAGAACAGGGGCGATGATGCCGTAGCCCAGGGCCACGATGAAGGCCGCTGCCACGAGGACGTAGATCTCCTTGGGCAGGCGGCGCGTCTCTGGTGTCTCGGTGTCGGGAGTGCTCACAGGGTATCGAGGAACTGTTCGGGTTTCGGCAGGGGGCGAGTGCTCGTGGTCAGTCGCTGTCGGTAGCGTTCGGGAACGGCTCCGATGTAGAACCAGCCCATGAGCAGTTCGTGATCGTCCAGACAGTGGAGACGACGCACCGGTTCGGTGTTCGTCAGGGTCCCCGACCGCCACATCACTCCCCAGCCGGCTTGCCACAGGGCGAGTTCGAGAAGATGTCCGGCACCGGCGGCGGTGGCGTGCTGCTCCCATTCGGGGACCTTGTCATGCTTGACCGGTGAGGAGACGAGGGCGAGCAGAAGTTCGGCCCGCAGAGGCTTCGTGTTGGACTCACCCGGCCCGCGGTCCACTCCGGCGGCTTCGTCGAGGGCGTCGCCGAGGCGGTGTCGGTCATTACCGCGGATGATGAGGAAGCGCCAGGGGCGCAGGGATTTGTGGTCGGCGACCGAGGAGATCGAACGGATGATCTCGAGCAGGTCGGAGTCGTTCGGAGTCTCCGGGTCGACCTTCGAGATCGACCGTCGTGTGCTCAGTGCGTGCAGAACGGGATCGGCGACGATGTCGATCGATGCCGACACTGAATAGTCGGGTCCGCGGCGGGTGGGCGCGATGGCTGCGGTGCCGCCCTTCGCCGAGGCGGCAGCAGCCTCGGCAGGGTCGGTGTTCGCTTCACTCTGCGCCGAGTTGGCAGTCTGTGCGTCCTGCGCGGCGAGGTTCTTGGCCCACGGGCCGGTGTTGCCGTCGAGGAAATGAGCGCGCACACGGTCTTTGGTCACTTCGCAGGCATCGCCGCCCGCGTCCTTGGACCGCTTGCGGTCCTTGTGTTTGGACTTCTTGCACTTGTCCTTTTTGTGGCTGCCCATCAGCTCACCCACTCGGCGAAGGCGGTGCGGGCCCTGCTGAGTTTCGGGTCGATGATGACACGGCAGTAGCCGTTGTCGGGGTTCGCGGTGTAGAAGTCCTGGTGGACCGCCTCGGCGGTGTAGAAGGTGCCGAGGGGTTCGAGCGTGGTCACGATCGGATCGTCGAAGAGGGCCTGCGCGGATTCGATGGCCTGGGCGAAATGCTGCTTCTCAGCCTGATCGCGGTAGAATATGGCCGACCTGTATTGGGTGCCGACGTCATAGCCCTGGCGGTTGAGGCTCGTGGGGTCGTGGCCGGTGAAGAACAGGCCGAGGATGACCTCTTCGGGGACGATGTCGGCGTCGAAGGTCACCTGCAGTGCTTCGGCGTGGCCGGTCGTGCCGGAGCAGACCTCACGGTATCCGGGGTTGTCGGTGTGTCCGCCGGTGTAGCCGGAGACCACTTCTCTCACACCGGTGGTCCGCTGGTAGACGGCGTCGAGGCACCAGAAGCAGCCGGCGCCGAGGGTGAGGGTACGAAGATCGCTCATAGGACGTATAACGATGACGCGCTCAGGTTATTCCCGTCTGCGACCGTCCCTCGTCGGAGTTCACGAGCCTCCCCCGTCGGTGCGGAAGGTGTATTCGTCCGGGCGCGGCCACCGCTCGAGGGTGCGGGCGACGTCCTCGAATTCACTGTCGGTGATCTCGAAGCTCGAGGAGTGGCCCCCGTCTTCGTCGTCGAGGTTCTCCGGGTGCAGGGTGCCGGGCACGGATTCGCGCAGGGCCTCGGCGGTGAGCATGTCTGCGAACGGCTCGTCGTCGACCTCGCTGAGATCCACGCTGGTGAGACGACCGTCAACGATGTCGAGGGTGAGTTCCAGTCGTCCGGTCGACATGCCGGCGCGGTCACCAGGACCGACGGCGCCGTCCTCGTCGCCGATGCTGCCGGTCGTTCCCGTCACCGGGTAGGTGTGTCGGGCGGGTGTCACACTCGGGGCCGATTCGTCGGGTCGGACGTCGATCGAGACGATGTCCTCGTCCTCGAGCAGCTGCTCGACCTGCTCAGGGTCGAGGACGACGGGCTCATCGCTCGAGTGCAGGGCATCGGGGCAGGAGACCCAGACGAAGAACTGTGCGGAGGCGAACTGCTCACGGATCGCTTCGGCGGTGGACGGGGAGTTCGGGTGCGGCTGAGACAGCAGCGCCTCGACCGACTTGCGGATATGGGCGGGGAGTTCGATCTCGAGCGGGGCCCAGTGGCCATCCTCAACGTCGTCGGCCCAGTCGTCGATCTTGTCGATGAGGACCGCTGCCAGTGCGACCAGGCCGCCGTTGACGGCGGCGTTGAGTCCGCGGCCGACTCCGCGCGGAAGCCTCTCGTCGATCTTCTCTGCGAGCCGTTCCGTCAGCGGCCACATCGCCCAGCTGGCCGCTCCCGCTGCCGTGGCTGTGACCGCGTTGAGGAACGCCGGTGATGTCACGCTCGCGTGCTCGTGCCACCATGCATCCTGCTCCTCATCGCCCGCGAGCGCTTCGCCGCCGAAGTCGCAAGCCGGCGCGGAGGCGTATCGCACCGGTCCGCTGCCTCTGCTGGTGAAGAGCTCGAGGAACTCGTCGAGGCCGCTCGACCCGCCGACTCTGCCGAGGAAGGCGCTCGACCCGGTCAGCCAGGTCAGCCCCGCATTGGCCAGGGCGGTGCCCGCTCTCAGGCTTCTTCGGTGCTGGGCGGGGACGTCGCGGCGGCGCACCAGTGCGAGGGCGCCGGTGCCGAATGCGGCGGTGGTGCGGACGATTCGGTGATGACGAAGGGGGATGTCGGGAAGTCGCATGCCCTCATCGAAGCATGTCCGCCTGAGTCGCAGGTGAGAGCCTGTGCCGCTTCCGGCCGAGGGTTCTCACATGACCAGTCCGGACGGCAGTGGGAAACCGAGCTCTGCGGCGGCCTGCTGCGTCGACGGCTGGTTCCAGAGCTTCGCGACCGAGGCGTTCGTCGCCAGCGACCGCATCTCGGCCTTGTCGAGGAACAGGATTCCGGACAGGTGGTCGGTCTCGTGCGCGACGATGCGTGCCGACCAACCGGAGACCACCTCGGCGATGGAGTTGCCTTGCAGGTCGATGCCCGTCAAGGCGATTTCGCGGGGCCGGGCGACGACGGCCTGGTAGCCGGGGATCGACAGGCACCCCTCGAAGAAGGCGACGTCGTCACAACCTGCGCGTTCGTACTTCGCGTCGAGGACGACGCGCAGCGGCATCGGCTCCCGTTCGCGTACCTTCGCGACCTCGGGATCGCGGGCGCCGGGATCCTCGGCGACGAACATCGACAAGCTCACTCCCACCTGTGGGGCGGCCAGGCCGACTCCGGGGGCGGCGAGCATGGTCGTGCGCATCACCTCAGCGAGCTGCTGAAGCTCGGCATCGTCGACCTGTCCGTCGAAGGGACGGGTGTCGGTGCGCAGGACGGGGCCCCGGCTTCGACGATCGGCGCGGTCCCGTCCCCCGCCTCGGCGGCGGTGAGGACGGCGCGGATCTGATCGGCGATGACCTCGTCGTCGGTCATGGTCATACGCTCTTCAGCTCGCGCGGGCGACGATGAGCTCGGCGTGTTTGAGCAGCGGAGCGTCGATCATCTTGCCTTCGAAAGAGAACGCACCCTTCTCCGTCTTCGCCGAGTCGAGCACGGACTGCGCCCATCTCAGCTGTTCGTCGCTGGGACGGAACGCTTCGCGAACGACAGGGACGTGGTTGGGGTGGATGGAGACCTTGCCCGAGAACCCGGACTGCACTGCGTCCTCGGCTTCGACTGCCAGCCCTTCGAGGTTCGGGATGTCGGCCCAGATCGAGTCGAGGGCGAACTTGCGGTGGGCCCGAGCGGCGAGCAGGGTCTGGCCGCGCACGTGCTTGGCCACGTCCCGGTAGTCACCATCGTCCTTGCGTGATGACCCTCCGCCGAGGTCGGCGATGAGATCCTCTGAGCCCCACATCAGCGCATAGACGTTCGGGGCGGCGGCGATCTCGGCGACGTTGACGGCCCCGAGCGCGGTCTCGATGAGCGCGATGACCTGGAAATCGGACAGGATCGTCAGATCCGAAGCGAGCTCCGCCTTCGGCAGCATCACGGCCCTGTACTCGGTGCGTGCGAGCATCTTCAGATCCTCGCCGAGGTGGCCGGAATCGTGGGAGTTCACCCGCACGACCGTACGGGTGGGGTCGAGTGGGAAGTCGACGACGGACTCTCGGGCGGCGGCTTTGTCCGCTTCGTTGACGGCGTCCTCGAGGTCGAGGATGACGATATCGGAGCGTTCGGCCGCTTTCGTGTACCGGTCGGGGCGGTCGCCGGGCACGAAGAGCCAGGCGGGTTTGAAGTCGAGTGCCATGTGAGTGCTCACTTTCCGGATTCGCTGGTGTCGGCTGCGGTGGCCGTGGTGTCTGCGGACTGCGCGGTTGCTGATTCGTGGCTGGAGTCGAACATCATCGCCTGGCGCACGGCCTTGGCCACGAGCTTGCCGTCCTGGTTGTAGCCGCGGTGTTCGAACGTGACGATGCCCTGGCCGGGCCGGGACTTCGAATTGCGTTTGTCGAGGATCGTCGTCTCCGCGTAGAGGGTGTCGCCGTGGAACATCGGAGCCGGGAAGCTGACTTCGGAGAAGCCGAGGTTGCCGACCGTCGTGCCCTGGGTGAGCTGGGAGACGGACAGACCGATGAGAGTGGCCAAGGTGAACATCGAGTTCACGAGTCGCTCGCCGAAGGGTTCGGTCGCGGCCCAGGCCGCATCGAGGTGCAGGGCCTGGGTATTCATGGTCACGGCCGTGAACAGGGTGTTGTCCGCCTCGGTGATGGTGCGGCCCGGCGCGTGCCGATAGGTGGCGCCGACTTCCATCTCGTCCAGCCACAGACCTCGTTGTGCAATGACCTTGTCGCTCATGTAACGCTCCTCACTAGTCGTGATTTCAGTTTATCGCCATTCACTGGACCCCTGCGACCTCGGGGTGGGTAGGATCGAGTCCACCATGGCCATCACGCGATCCCTCTTCGTCGTCACCCACCCGGAGGCTCGGCACCATCTCGAGGCGCGGGTCGGCGGGTGGCACGATTCCGAGCTCACCGTCCGCGGCGAACTCGAAGCCGATCTCATCGCCGCCGAGCTGCGCTCACGGATCCCGTCGACCGCCTCGGCGCAGGTGTTCACCTCCGATCTCAGGCGAACTCGCACAACCGCCGAAGTGATCGCCGATCGGCTCGGCAGCCGCGCAATCGAGCTCAGGGGCCTGCGCGAGAAGTCGTACGGAGTCTCGGAGGGGCGGGAGCAGTCCTGGCTGGACGAGCGCTTCGTCTTCCCGCCGGTGCCCGACGATGCCTTCGACCATGCGACGCGGCTCGATCACTTCGAGGGCATCGACGGCGCGGAGACCCGACGCGAGGCCGGCGCCAGAGTCTATGCAACGGTCGACGAGGTCCTTGCCCGGCAGTCTTCGCACCAGGTGGTCGTCACGCACGGCTTCACCCATACGTTCGTCATCGGCCGGTGGCTCGAGCTGCCGCTCGAGGCGATGGGGCGGGCGACTTTCGCGGCGCAGCCGGGGTGCATCACCGAACTGACCGAGGACGATCTGTTCGGCAATCGGACCCTGCGCTCGCTGGCGGCAGTGGACCACCTCGGCGATTCCTGAGGCGGTCCACCGCCGCGAGCACCGAGCACTCGCCGGTCAGCCGGTGAGTTCGGCGGTCACCTGGCGAGTTCGCCGCCTGATCGGCGGCGCATCGGTCAGTCGGTGAGCTCGGCGTCGAGTTCGCTGAACGCCGAGGACCACCCGTCGTAGGCGCTCTCGTCCGAGCCCGAGTCGCCCGGCAGGCCGGTGAGAGTGAAGGTCATGCGGGTGCGGTCAGCGGCCAGCTCCTCGAGTTCGACGCTCACGCGTGGGGCGTCTTCGATCTTTCCGGGGCTTCCCCAGGTGAAGTCGAGTCGGGCGGGTTCGTCGATGTGGAGGTACTTCCCCGCGGTCGGGAATTCCTGTCCCGCGTCGGGAATGCGCATCGTGTAAGTGTATTCGCCGCCGACGCGCAGATCGACGGACACGGATTCGCGTGGCGTCACCAGCGTTTCGGGATGGAACCAGCGGGCCATGACGTCCGGGTTCGTCCAGGCTTCCCAGACGCGGGCTCGTGGTGCGGCGAATTCGCGGACGATGGTGAATCCGGGTTCCTCGGACTGTGCGCTTAAGGGATCGGTCACTGTGTTGTCTGTGTTCTCGGGTTTCATCGCTGTTCTCCTCCTTGGTTCGTGCCTGTTGTCTGAGTCGTTCAGGTGATCGTTCAGTTCGCAGTCTTTCGATCCGCTGGCGGCGGATCGGCCGTCGGCAGGTCGGTGGGCACCTCCTCGGCGAGGATGCGGTCGAGGTCGTCGAAGCGCTGCTGCCATTCGTCATGGGCCGCCTGCAGCCATTCGGCCGCCTCGGTGAGGGAACCCGCGTTGAGTGCGACGATGCGCTGCTGCGCGGATTTCGATCGGGTGATGAGCCCTGCGGTCTCGAGCACTTTGAGGTGCTGGGAGACCGCGGAACGGCTGATCGGCAGCGGTGCCGCGAGGTCACCTGCGCTCCTGTCTCCCCCGCGCAGGCGATCGATGATCGCCCGACGGGTCGGATCGGCGAGCGCCGCGAAGACGAGATCTATACTCATTTAAGCATCCCCTTAATTAAGTAATTACTACAATACACCTCACGGGGATCTCGTCAAGGGGTACGGCATCACGGGATCGGACTTCTCAGCACACTTGCGCTCAACCCGACTAGGCTGGAAGCAGCCGCTTCGGCCCACCCCGAGTTCGAGGAGAGACATGGATCGCGATTCGATCGACTGCTGGCTGACCGATATGGACGGCGTCCTGGTCAAGGAGAGCAACCCCCTGCCGGGAGCCGCCGAGCTGCTCGCCCAATGGCGTCAGGCAGACATCCCCTACCTGGTGCTGACGAACAACTCCATCTACACCGCCCGTGATCTCTCCGCCCGGCTGCGCTCGAACGGACTCGATGTCCCCGAGTCGAACATCTGGACATCGGCGATGGCCACCGCGGATTTCCTCTCCAATCAGGTCGAGCACGGCACGGCCTATGTCGTCGGCGAGGCGGGGCTGACCACTGCGATCCATGAGGCCGGTTTCGTCATGACCGAGCACGATCCGGACTTCGTCGTCGTCGGCGAGACCCACTCCTATTCGTTCGAGGCGATCACGAAGGCCATCCGCCTCATCGATGCCGGCTCCCGCTTCATCGTCACGAACCCGGATGCCACCGGCCCCAGCCCCGAAGGGGTCCTGCCGGCCACCGGCGCCATCGCCGCACTCATCACGAAGGCGACGAACCGTGAGCCCTATGTCGTGGGCAAGCCGAATCCGATGATGTTCCGCTCGGCCCTGAACAGGATCGGCGCCCACTCGATGAGCACCGCCATGATCGGCGACCGCATGGACACCGACATCATCGCCGGCATGGAAGCGGGTATGCACACAATCCTCGTGCTGTCGGGAATCTCCACCGCCGAGAATGTCCGCCGCTTCCCGTTCCGCCCCAACGAGATCGTCAACGGAGTCCACGAGCTGCTGGATGTGCCGCTGGAGAGCCGCAGCGAGCTCGGCCCCGACACCACCGGCTCCGCCTGAGGCAGACACCGCTTCGCCGAGAAACAGGCTGAGTGTTGAAACACGGGCGTGTACATGCGTGTCTCGACACTCAGCCCGTTTCTCGCTGGAATTGACCACCAATCCAGGCCAGCGTTGCATCCTGCCCGTGTCGTCATCGAAATTGCCGCCAGCTAACCATGAATGCAACGATCGTTTACTGTTATTTGCTTGCATTTGGATAATTTTGCGTTCATGCTTTATAGATGTTGCAAGTGCTGACGACACGACAGCTCCGTGAACTCGGCATGTCCCGTACACAGATAGCCGAAGCGGAACGGTGCTGCCTGCGCAGAGTCAGGAAGGGTCACTACGTGATCCGCAAGGCCTGTGACGATAAACATCACGGACCCATCCGCGATTTCTCCACGGATCACGACACTTCGTTCCCGACTGTATTCGGAGATCTGCGGGATGAAGCCGAAGAACTGCGGGTCCAGATCGCATGCCGCCTCGATGCGCTTCTACCGGGAGACGTGTTCTCCCATGTTTCGGCTGCGCTCATCCACCGTCTTGATCCAGCCTTGGTCGAATCGTCGAAAGTCGAGATCTCCAGAGATTCCCCTACGCGCAACTACGATGGCGTGCTCATCTACTCGCGGAGACTTCCACCGGAGGAGGTCTCATCCGAGTTTGCTTATCCGGTCACCACGCTGCCCAGAACCCTGGCTGACGTTGCTCTGGACCGCTCGCTCGAGGTTTCCGTACCGCTCATCTCTCAAGCGCTGCGTTCGGGGAAGGTGGACCGGACAGACATCACCGACCTGCTGGTGAAAGGGCAGCGGGGACGCAGACGAGCCCTATTGGCCGTAGAGATCTCCAGCACCGAATACGAGTCCCCGGCCGAGGCGGTCTGCGCGGTGAAATTCCATCGCTTCGGAATCACCGGGATGGTCCCGCAGGTCGACACCTTCACAGAAGCGGGCAGATTCATCGGACGCAACGACTTTCGGCACAAGTCAGCTGCTGTCGCAGTGGAGGTCCACGGTGTCGGCAAGTTCTACCTCAACCCTCAAGGTCCGGACGCAGCGTCCAAAACAAGTCATCAGCGCAACATGGATCTGCTCAATGCCGGCTTCAAGGTCTTCAACCTGAGCTTCGGCGACCTCTTCAGACCCCGTATCTTCGCCGAGATCAAACGAGCTATCAAGACGTCGATTCAGCGAGAAACGGGCTGAATGTCGAGAAACGGGTGCGCACATGCGTTTCTCGACGCGCAGCCCGTTTCTCGGTGAAGCAGTCGTAGCGCCCTCACTGCAGCGCGGAAGTCAGGCGCATGACCGACTCCATATAGCGGCGGGGCCATGGCCGCTTCTCCCATTCCTCCAGGGTGAGTTCTCGGCTGACGTCCTGATAGTCGGCGACGACCTCGATGATGTCATCGACGAGGTCGCCGCCGGTGGTCAGCAGGCTGATCTCGTAGTTGAGACCGAAGGAGCGCATGTCCATGTTCGATGAGCCCATGACGGCATAGATGTCGTCGACGATGAAGCACTTCGTGTGGAGCACGGCGGGTTTCGGGTACAGGAAGATCCGCACGCCCGCCTCGAGCAGCGACCGATAATAGGACGACTGCGCTCGGTCGACCATGTACTGGTCGGCCTGTTCGCTGACGTAGAGTTCGACCTCGACTCCGCGGCGGGCCGCGGTCTCCACTGCGGCAAGCAGGGATTCGTCGGGCACGAAATAGGGGCTGACGATGGCCAGGCGCGTCTGCGCCAGATACATCATCGAGGTGAATACCTTGAGGTTCGGAGACGTCGTGAACCCGGGTCCAGAGGGAACGAGCTGCATCGCGCTCGTCGCCCCACCGACCTCGGGCTCATTGCCGTCACGTTCGTAGGGTCGGATGCCCAGTGCCTGTCCCGATTCGGAGTACCAGTCAGTGGAGAACGCCGCCTCGATTCCCGCGACGATGGGCCCGGAGAGTTCGACCATGATGTCGTGCCAGTTCCGACCGATCTGCGAGTTCTTCCTGTTGAGATAACTCGAGTCGATCATGTTCTGCGAACCCATCATCGCCCTCTTGCCGTCGATGACGAGCAGCTTGCGATGGTTGCGCAGGTCGATGCGCCGGGCTTTGCCTCGCCATGGAATGAACGGCAGCATCAGGTGCCATTCGATTCCGGCGGCGTTCAGTCGTCTGCCCAGCTTGTGGAATCCCGGATACTTCCTCGACCCGATGTGGTCGAAGAGGACGCGGACTTCGACCCCGCGCGCCGACGCCCGCTCCAGCGCTCGGAAGAAGACATCAGTCGTCGAATCCCAGGCCATGATGTAGATCTCGACGTGGACGTAGTCCTCGGCCTCGTCGACGAGTTCGGCCATCCGCGCGATCGAGGCTTCGTAGTCCGTGAGCACACCGTGGCTGTCACCGGTGACCATCGGCAGCGCGGTCAGTGCCCGTCCCAGCTTGGCGACGGACACGAATTCGGGTGCGGCGACCAGCGACGGCGGCACGTCGGGCAGAGCATCTGCACCTTCGTGCATGAGCTCATTGGCTTCGGCCTGGATCCGGGCCCGGCGCTGATCGATGTACGGACTGCCGAGCAGCAGAAATGCGGGAATTCCGATGATCGGCAGGAACAGGATGAGCAGCAGCCACGCCGACGACGATGACGGCCGGCGGTTCTCCGGCACCACACCGATCGCGATGATCTTCACGATGTATTCGATGACGATCCACGTCGTCGTCACCACCGATGCCACCACGCTGAGATCCATCTGCTCCCACTTCCCCTTCGGTCGCCGTCTCACCTCACGGTGTTGTCGGACCAGAATATCGCCCGCCGAGGCGGCCCGGCACGTCCGTACGGAGATGCGGGTCCGCCGCGGCGGGCGATCGGGAGGTGCGAGTGCGGATCAGAGTCCGAGTTCGCGGGCGATGAGCATGAGCTGGACCTCGGTGGTGCCTTCGCCGACTTCGAGGATCTTCGAGTCGCGGTAATGGCGGGAGACGAGGTATTCGTTCATGAAGCCGTAGCCGCCGTGGATCTGAGTGGCGTCACGCGCATTGTCCATGGCCGCCTCACCGGCGATCATCTTGGCGATGGCGGCTTCCTTCTTGAACGGCAGTCCGGCCAGCATCCGCGAGGCCGCGAGGTAGTACGCCGAGCGAGCGGCGACGACACGAGCTTCCATGCGGGCGATCTTGAAGGAGATGCCCTGGAAGTCGGCGATCGGCTTGCCGAAGGCCCGGCGTTCCTTCGCATACTTCACGGATTCGTCGACGCAGCCCTGAGCGGCGCCGACGGCCAGTGCGCCCACGGCGATGCGACCCTCGTCGAGGATGCGCAGGAAGTTCGCGTAGCCGCGGCCGCGCTCACCGAGCAGGTTCTCTTCGGGCACCTGCACGTTGTCGAAGGTCAGCGGGTGCGTGTCCGAGGAGTTCCAGCCGACCTTGTCATAGGCCGGTTCGGCGGTGAAGCCCGGTGTGCCGGTGGGGATCATGATCGTCGAGATCTCAGGCACTTCGCGGCCCGAAGCAGAGGTTCGGGTTCCGGTCACGGCGGTCGCGGTGACCAGCCGGGTGATGTCGGTGCCGGAGTTCGTGATGAAGCACTTGCTGCCGTTGATCGTCCAGGTGCCGCCCTCCAGCGTGGCCTTGGTGCGGGTACCTCCGGCATCGGATCCGGCTTCGGGTTCGGTCAGGCCGAAGGCGGCCAGGCCCGAGGCGTCGGTGAGTCCCGGCAGCCATTCCCTCTTCTGCTCTTCGGTGCCGAATCGGTAGATCGGCATCGCACCGAGCGAGACGCCGGCTTCGAGGGTGATGGCCAGGGACTGGTTGACCCGGCCGAGTTCCTCGATGGCCAGGCACAGGGCGAAGTAGTCGCCGCCCATTCCGCCGTACTCTTCGTCGAAGGGCAGGCCGAACAGGCCCATCTCGCCCATCTTCGCGACGAGCTCGTAGGGGAACTCGTGCTTGGCGTCGAGTTCGGCCGAGACGGGCGCGACCTCTTCGTCGGCGAACTTCGCGACGCCCTGGCGCAGGTCTTCGTATTCTTCGGGCAGCATGCCCGGAACAAAGGTCTCCATTGTTTCCTCCCCGCTTGTGGCGTGGTTGTGGTTGAGATGACTGGTGATCATTCGGCGGCGGTCTCGCCGGTGTCCGCGGGGGCCTCGGCAGCGGCTTCGTCGACGACGGTGGCGAGCACCTCGTCGAGACCGACCTGAGTCCCTTCGACGGCGACGACGGTGACGATCCCGTCGGCGGGCGCTGTGAGCACGTGCTCCATCTTCATCGCCTCGACGACGACGAGCGGGTCGTCTTGGGCGACGGTGTCGCCGGTCTCGACCTTGATATCGACGACGGAGCCGGGCATCGGTGCGAGCACCTCGGCGCCTTCCAGCCCAGGCGTCAGCGACGAATCTGCCAGAGGCCGGGTGAAGACGTGGATTCCGGTGTCGGTGCTCACCCAGATGCTGCGGTCACGGGCATCGGAGAAGATCCGCGCCGTGTGCTGAATCCCGTCGAGAGTGACATGCCACAGACCGTCGGCATCCACGTCGACGGCTGCAGCACCGGCGGCGACCTCGGTCGTCTGCCCGCCGGTCGCCAGGGCCATCGTAGGGCGGAAGTCCGGTCGGGAGCTGCGCCAGGCACTCGGTCCGGCCCACGCCGAGGCGGCCGACCGATTCGCGGAGAGCTCGGCTGCCGTGACCGGCCCGGTAAGGGTCGTGCCGGCCGCTCCCCCGGTGGCGGTGACGGCTGCCGCCGCCAGCTGCGCGTGGATCTCACCGGCGGTGTGCGCCAGCTGATCCTCGCCGAGGTTGTCGATGAGTGAGGTGTCGAGGTCACCGGCGACGACTTCGGGCAGGCTCATGAGGGTGCGCAGGAAGTCGATGTTCGTCACGATTCCCGGCACCGTCGAGGCGGCGAGCGCGGTATCGAGGCGGGCGATGGCCTGGGCGCGGTCGTCGGCGCGGACGATGAGCTTGGCGATCATCGGGTCGTAGTCCGAGGCGATGGTCTGCCCGGCTTCGAGTCCGGCGTCGACGCGGATGCCCTCCCCCGCGGGGAAGACGACGTCGAGTGCGCGGCCGCCGGTGGGCAGGAACCCGCGCGAGGGATCCTCGGCATAGATGCGGGCCTCGATCGAATGCCCGGTCATCGTGATGTCGTCCTGGGTCAGCGGCAGCGGCGCACCGGCGCCGACGAGCAGCTGGAGTTCGACGAGGTCGACCCCGGTGACCTCCTCGGTGACGGGGTGTTCGACCTGCAGGCGCGTGTTCATCTCCATGAAGAAGAACTCGTCGGGTCGGTCGGCGCCGACGATGAACTCGACGGTGCCGGCTCCGACGTAGCCGACGGACTTCGCGGTCTCGCAGGCGGCCTTGCCGATCCGGGCGCGGGTCTCTTCGTCGAGCAGGGCCGAGGGGGCCTCCTCGATGACTTTCTGGTGGCGGCGCTGCAGGGAGCATTCGCGTTCACCGAGGTGGATGACGTTGCCGTGCGCATCGGCCATGATCTGGACTTCGATATGACGCGGGGTGGCGACCAGGCGTTCGAGGAACAGTGTGTCGTCACCGAAGGAGCTCGCGGCTTCGCGCCGCGCGGTCTTCAGCGCTTCGGCCAGCTTGTCTGCTTCGAAGACCGCGTGCATGCCTTTGCCGCCGCCGCCGGCAGAGGGTTTGATGAGCACGGGGAAGCCGATGTCGTCCGACGCGGCGATGAGGGCGTCATCGCTCATGGCGGCGTCCTTCGTGCCGGGCACCAGGGGCACTCCGTGAGAGGACACGGCCTGCTTCGCGGTGATCTTGTCACCCATCGTCCGGATCGCGTCGGCACCGGGACCGAGGAAGACGATTCCGGCCTCGGCGCAGGCGGCGGAGAACTCGGCGTTCTCCGACAGGAAGCCGTAGCCGGGGTGGATGGCCTCGGCCCCGGTCGACTGAGCGGCGTCGATGACCTTGTCGATGCGCAGGTAGGACTCGGAGGCCGCCGCCGGTCCGAGGCGGACGGCGACGTCGGCGGCCTTGACGTGGGCGGCGTGGGCATCGGCGTCGGAGTAGACGGCAACGGTGCGGATGCCCAGGCGGCGGCAGGTGCGGATGACGCGCAGGGCGATCTCGCCGCGGTTGGCGATGAGGACGGTTGTGAACATTCGTGGTGTCGACATTGCGGGGCTCACATTCTGAAAACGCCGTAGCCGCTGGCGTTCAGCGGGCGTTCCATCGGTCCGAAGCGGGCGATTTCGAGGGCCAGGGCCAGGACCTGGCGGGTGTCACCGGGCTCGATGATTCCGTCGTCCCAGAGGCGTGCCGTCGAATAGTACGGGTTGCCCTGGGCTTCGTACTGGTCGCGGATGGGCTGTTTGAATGCGTCTTCGTCCGCAGCGGACCACTCTTCCCCGCGGGCTTCGAGCTGGTCGCGTCTGACGGTGGAGAGCACGCTGGCCGCCTGCTCGCCGCCCATCACGGAGATGCGGGCGTTGGGCCACATCCACAGGAACCTCGGCGAGTAGGCGCGGCCGCACATCGAGTAGTTTCCTGCGCCGAAGGAGCCGCCGATGACGACGGTGAACTTCGGCACACGGGCGGTGGCGACGGCGTTGACCATCTTCGCTCCGTGTTTGGCGATTCCACCGGCCTCGTAGTCGCGGCCGACCATGAAGCCGGAGATGTTCTGCAGGAAGACCAGGGGCACGCTGCGCTGATCGCAGAGCTCGATGAAGTGGGCGCCCTTCTGCGCGGATTCGCCGAAGAGGATGCCGTTGTTGGCGACGATGCCCACCGGGTGGCCGTTCAGGTGAGCGAATCCGGTGACGAGGCTCGTGCCGTATTCGGCCTTGAACTCGTGGAATTCGGATCCGTCGACGAGGCGGGCGATGACTTCGCGGACATCGTAGGGGGTGCGCGAATCGACGGGCACGACGGAGGTGAGCTCCTCCGGTGAATGCGCGGGCTCGCGCGGTTCGACGACGTCCCAGTTCGGAGTGTTCTTCGGCCCGAGCGTGGAGACGATATCGCGCATGACCTCCAGGGCGTGGGGGTCGTTGGCTGCGAGGTGGTCGGTGACGCCGGAGGTGCGTGAGTGCAGCGCGCCGCCGCCGAGCTCTTCGGCCGTGACTTCCTCACCAGTGGCGGCCTTGACCAGGGGCGGGCCGCCGAGGAAGATCGTGCCCTGTTCGGAGACGATGATCGATTCGTCGGCCATGGCCGGGACGTAGGCACCGCCGGCCGTGCAGGAGCCCATGACGGCGGCCAGCTGCGGGATCCCCGCGGCCGAGAGAGTGGCCTGATTGAAGAAGATGCGGCCGAAGTGCTCACGGTCGGGGAACACATCGTCCTGGTTCGGCAGATTCGCTCCGCCCGAGTCGACGAGGTAGATGCAGGGGAGGTCGTTCTCCTTCGCGACTTCCTGCGCACGCAGGTGCTTCTTCACCGTCACCGGATAGTAGGTGCCGCCCTTGACGGTGGCGTCATTGGCCACGATCACGCATTCGCGGCCGGCGACTCGACCGATGCCGGTGATGATTCCGGCTCCGGGGCTGGCGTCATCGTACATGCCGTTGGCAGCCAGCGGGGAGAGTTCGAGGAAGGGCGTGCCGGGGTCGAGGAGATGCTCGACACGATCACGGGGCAGAAGCTTTCCGCGATCGATATGGCGCTGCCTGGACTTCTCGGAACCGCCGCGGGCCGTGGCCGCGATGCGCTCCCGGAGTTCGGCGATGAGTTCGGCGTGGGCCTCGGAGTTGACCTGCCCCGTCGCCGGACTGACCGCAGTTCCCACTGCTCTCATTCCATCCTCATTTCAGTTAATGATTCTTAACTGACTGCTATGATACTGCTCACAGGCAGAACTGACAATGCACGAGCCAGGCGGGACCGATCGCTTCTGCGACGGTGAGCGACAGGCTCAGGGAAGGAGGCCGGATGTCGAGTCCGGACGCGGCCAGGCCGACGGCGCGGGCGGCGGCGAAGGCGGCCAGACGCGAGCAGCTGCTCGAGGTCGCGAAGACGCTCTATGCCCGACACGGCTTCCACGGGGTGCGTCTCGACGACCTGGGCAAGGGTGCGGGGATCTCGGCCCCGGCGGTGTACCGGCACTTCTCGTCGAAGGAGGCCGTGCTCGAAGAGCTGCTCGTCGGCATCTCCGCCTATCTGCAGTCCGGAGGCGAGGAGATCGTCGCCGCGGCCTGCGACACCGCCTCGGGGATCTCCCCCACCGAGGCGGCCCGGACCCTGCGTCGCCTCATCGACTTCCACGTCGACTTCGCCATGAGCGAGCCCGAGCTCATCCGCATCCAGGACCGCGATCTCGAGGCGCTGCCGGACGAATCGCGGCGGACCGTGCGCCGCCTGCAGCGCGCCTATGTCAGCCGGTGGGCAGAGGTCGTCGAAGCCGCCCACCCGGCGTGGACTCTTGAGGCGTCCACGGTGCGCGTCCACGCGACGTTCGGAATGATGAATTCGACCCCGCACCAAGCCCGACGCTCCAGCGCCGAGGTGGTCGGGGTCGAACTGCGCGCCGCCGCATCAGCGGCGCTGGGGATCGACTGAGTCTCAACGGATCAGCCGAGCCCCGCCTCGGCGATATTCCGATCGCAGAGGTCGGCCCTGATCACGGAACGATGACGAGTTTGCCGCGCACATGGCCGGCGGCGCTGTCCTTGAAGGCCTGCGGAACCTGGTCGAGACCGTAGGTGCCGGCGATCTCGACGGTGAGTTTGCCTTCGTCGACGAGGAGGCCGAGCCGAGCGGTCTCTGAGCCGTCGGGACGCACCCAGATGTATCGCCCGCCGTGCTCGGCGACGCTGGGATCGGCCACGGAGGCGTGGCTGCCGCCCTCGGCGAGCACGCCCAGGGTGTCTTCGAGGACGGCCCCGACGAAGTCCGCGACTGCGTCGACCTGTCCTCCGACTGCCTCGAGCACACGCTCGACCAGACCGTCGCCGTAGGTCACGGGTTCGGCGCCGAGTCCGCGCAGGTATTCGTGATTGGCCTCAGAGGCGGTGCCGATGACGCGCGCTCCGGCGGCCCGGGCGATCTGCACGGCGAAGCTGCCCACTCCCCCGGATGCTCCGTGGATGAGCACCGTGCGGCCCTCGAGCTCGCCGAGCGATTCGAGAGTGCGCAGAGCTGTTCCGCCGGCCAGGGGCAGACCGCCTGCCTGTTCCCAGCTCAGGCTCTTCGGCTTCGCGGCCACGGAATGGACCGGGACCGCGACCTTCTCGGCAAAGGTTCCGCCGCTCAGCACGTCCTTGCGCGCGTACGCGACGACCTCATCACCGATCGAGAATTCCGGGGTGTCGAATCCGAGGCCGACGACGACGCCGGCGACGTCCCAACCCGGGGTGACGGGGAACTGTGTGGGCATGATCGGATCGAGGTGGCCGCCGACGAGCTTCCAGTCCACAGGGTTGACCCCTGCAGCTCTGACCTCGATGAGCACTGAGGCCGGGGGCACCTTCGGGTCGGGCAGCTCCCGGACCGTGATGTCGTCGAAGTTCTCGGTGTAGGCGTCATAGACGGCGGCGCGCATAGCAATGGCCTTCCGGTAGATGTCAGTGACACTGAGTTGTCAGCGTGACTGCACAACACCGGAAGACCATCGGGCTATTCCAGGTGCCTGCCCCGCCTCGGCGACCGTCGGGGCAGGAGGGGCCTAGCTGACCGGCGACCTACTCGTAGGTCTGACCGGTCTTCGCACGCTCGACCAGCGAGGCCGGCGGGGTGAAGTGCTCGCCGTACTTCGCGGCCAGATCATTCGCCCGGTCGACGAAGCCCTGCAGTCCGCCTTCGTACTGGTTGACGTACTGGAGCACACCGCCGGTCCAGGCGGGGAATCCGATGCCGAAGATCGAACCGATGTTCGCATCCGGCACCGAGGTGAGCACCCCCTCGTCGAGGCATCTGATCGTCTCGATCGCCTCGGCGAAGAGCATCCGCTCCTGCAGATCGGCGAAGGGCTGATCGTTCGACCCGGACTCGTACTTCTCGCGCACTCCCTGCCACAGCGCGGTGCGCTTGCCGCTCTCGTCGTAGTCGTAGAAGCCGGCGCCGTCCTTGCGTCCTGTCCGTCCCTGCGCGACCATCCAGTCGAAGACGACCTCGGAGGGGTGGGCGACCCAGGTGCCGCCTGCGGCCTCGACCGCGTCGCGGGTCTCCTGATTGATCTTCTGCGACAGCGTCAGCGTCAACTCGTCGAGCAGCTGCAGGGCACCGGTGGGGTATCCGGCCTGCAGGGCTGCCTGTTCCACGCTGGCTGGCTCCACGCCTTCGCCGACGGCGGCGACCGCCTCGGCGATGAAGGTGCCGATGACCCGGGAGGTGAAGAATCCGCGCGAGTCGTTGACGACGATCGGAGTCTTCTTGATCTGCTGCACGAGGTCGAAGGTGCGGGCGAGGACCTCATCGGAGGTGTTCTCTCCGCAGATGATCTCGACCAGCGGCATCTTGTCGGCGGGCGAGAAGAAATGGACGCCGATGAAGTCCTTGTCCCGGTCGACCCCCTTGGCCAGTTCCGTGATCGGCAGGGTCGAGGTGTTCGAGCCCAGAATCGCGTCGGGTTCGACGATGTCCTGGATCTCCTGGAACACCTTCTGCTTGAGGTCGACGGATTCGAAGACCGCTTCGATGACGAAGTCGACTCCGGAGAAGTCCTCGGCCGAGGCGCTCGGTGTGATCCGTTCGAGGACGGCCTGCGACTTGGCCTCGGTGGTCTTGCCCTTGGCCAGGGCCGACTCCTCACGCTTGGCGGCGTAGGCCTTGCCCTTCTCCGCGTTGGCGAGTTCGACGTCTTTGAGCACGACCTCGATGCCTGATTTCGCGGCGCTGTAGGCGATCGCAGCTCCCATCATGCCGGCACCGATCACACCGAGCTTCTTCACCTGTCGAGGTTCGAAGCCGTCGGGGCGCGAACCGCCGGAGTTGATGTGGCCGAGGTCGAAGAAGAACGCCTTGATCATGTTCTTCGCCACCGGGGTGTGGGTGAGATGGACGAAATAGCGGGTCTCGACGTCCAGGGCCGTGTCGATGTCGACATAGGCGCCTTCGACCGCCGCGGCGACGGCAGCACGCGGGGCCGGCATCGGTGCGCCCTTGGTCTGGCGGCGCAGCAGAGCCGGCAGAGCGGGAAGCATGGCTCCCAGCGAGGGGGATGCCGGTGATCCGCCGGGGATCTTGAAGCCTTTGACGTCCCAGGGCTGAGCCGCCTCGGGATTGGCATTGACCCAGGACTTGGCGCGGTCGACGAGCTCATCGGCCGGTGCCAGCTCATCGACGAGTCCCAGTTCGAGGGCATCAGCCGCCTTGAACTTCGTCGAAGGCAGAATCGCCTTCTGGAGTGCGTTCTGGAGCCCGATGAGACGAACGGTCCTCGCGACGCCGCCGCCCCCGGGAAGCAGTCCGAGTGAGACTTCGGGGAAGCCCACGCGCAGGCTCGAGACATCCTCAGCTGCGATCCGATGGTGGGTGGCGAGTGCGAGCTCTAGCCCGCCGCCCAGGGCTGCGCCGTTGACGGCGGCCACGACCGGCTTGCCCAAGGTCTCGAGCCGGCGCAGGAGCGACTTCACGTGGTTGGTCTGCGCCGCCTCGGCCGCGGAGTTCTCCGAGTCTGCCGCGCGCAGTTTGTTGAGGTCGCCTCCCGCGAAGAAGGTCTTCTTCGCGGAGGTGATGATGACGCCTGTGATGTCATCGACGTGGGCCTCGAGCCAGTTCACGGTGCCCTCGAGGGCAGCCGTGAAGTGGTCGTTCATGGTGTTGACCTTGGCGTTCGGATCGTCGATCACGACTGTGACGATACCGTCGGAGTCAGTGGTGTGGGAATATTCGGTGTTCGTCATGTCAGACCCTTTCGATGATCGTCGCGATGCCCATGCCGCCACCGATGCACAGGGTGACGAGTCCGCGCTCCAGGTCGCGCCGTTCGAGTTCGTCGAGAACGGTGCCCAGAATCATGGCTCCGGTGGCTCCGAGCGGGTGCCCCATAGCGATGGCGCCGCCGTTGACGTTGACCTTCTGGTGGGGGATGTTGAGATCCCGCATCCATTTGAGCACGACGGCGGCGAAGGCCTCGTTGAGCTCGAACAGGTCGATGTCGTCCACGGTCAGCCCGGCCTTGTCGAGGACCTTCCGGGTGGCGGGAGTCGGACCAGTGAGCATGATAGTCGGTTCAGAACCGGTCACTGCGGTGGCGACCACGCGGGCACGCGGCTTCATGCCCATCGTCTTGCCCACCTCACCGTCGCCGACGATGACGAGGCTGGCGCCGTCGACGATGCCCGAGGAGTTCGCTGCGGTGTGGACGTGATCGATGGCCTCGACCCAGTGGTACTTCTGCAGCGCCACCTCGTCGAATCCGGCTTGGGCGGCGACCTTGGTGAACGCCGGGTTCAACGAGGACAGCGATTCCACGGTCGATCCCGGGCGCATGTGCTCATCGGTGTCGAGGAGAGTCACTCCGTTGATGTCCTTGACGGGGATGATCGACTTCTCGAAGTACCCGTTCTCCCAGGCAGTCGCGGCACGGGCCTGAGACTCGGCGGCAAAGGCGTCGACGTCAGTGCGAGAGAAGCCTTCGGTGGTGGCAATGAGATCGGCACCGATGCCCTGGGGAACGAAGTATGTGTCGTAGTTCGTCGTCGGGTCCTGCGCCCACGCTCCGCCATCGGATCCCAGCGGTACGCGCGACATCGACTCGACGCCGCCGGCGAGGACGAGGCTCTCGAAACCGCTGCCGACCTTCTGCGCGGCGAGGTTGACCGCTTCGAGCCCGGAGGCGCAGAAACGGTTGACCTGGACACCGGCAACGGACTCGTCGAGTCCCGCCACGAGCGCCGCAGTTCGGGCGATGTCCCCGCCCTGTTCACCGACAGGCGAGACGACGCCGAGGACCATGTCGTCGATGGCCTTGTCGTCGAGATCGGGGTTGCGCTCACGAATTGCGTCGATGAGCCCGGTCACGAGATCGATGGGTTTGACGCTGTGCAGCGCACCTCCGCGGTTCTTACCGCGTGGGGTGCGCACTGCGTCATAGATGAACGCTTCGCTCATGTGTTCCTCACAGTCTGGGTGGAAGACCGACCACAAGATCTGATCGATCGTTCAGTAACATTCGCACGTTCCATTGTGTATCAGTTTCTGGTGACGAGCAACACACGCTGGCCCCGTCCGGGGCATGGCACGGCCGTGGACCGAAGTGGCACGGGTGAGGTGATCGCCTCCTCCGACCTTCGAACTGGTAACAGATCTTCGGCGGAGTCGTTTCGGCAGCGCTCGGAGACAGCAGGAGTGGTTAAGATAGCTCGACTCATCAGTTCTGATCCCCTTGGAGAATCATGTCCTTGACCACCCCTGCCCGCACGAAGACGGGCTCGAAACTCTTGGCACTCACTCTGGCCGTCGGCCTTCTCGCCGGCCCCATCGCCGTCGACGCGGCTCCTGCCGAGGCTGCGACGAAGAAGTGCGCGGTGAAGATGTCGAACTCGAAGCCGCGCCAGTACTCGAACACCTATGTCAACGTCTCGAAGGTCGGATCGAAGGCCAAGGTTGAGACCATCGCTCACTACAAGACGACGAAGACGAAAAAGAAGGCCACCGCATCGAAGAAGGGCAAGGCCTCTCTGAAGTACTACATTTCCGGGGCGACACCGGGCAAGAAGGTTTCCGTGACCGTCACCGCAAAGAAAGGCAAGACGACGTGGAAGTGCTCGACGTCGTTCAAGCCCGTGAAGAAGCGCTGAGCGTCTGAGGGTCTCGCGTCCTCGGCGCAGACTCGACGGATGCAAAATGCCCCTCTGATCATCATTTCTGATGATCAGAGGGGCTGTTGCCGAGCCGCCTGCGGGAATCGAACCCGCGACCTATTCATTACGAGTGAATCGCTCTGCCGACTGAGCTAAGGCGGCAACCGAATCAACTCTAGCCAACTTCTCTGCCAGGGGTCAAAACGAAGAATGCGCTTCTCTGCGGTTCCGCCAGAGAGCTTCGTCACTCCCTGTTCTACAGGCGATGACCGAGCCCCTCACGCGTCGTCGACCGGGTGCCGTCGGGCCGCGAACCGGCACCCGTTAACCTTGAAATGACATTTGATGCACAGGCGAGAGGGAGAGACATCCATGGCAGAGTTCGACTCCGACGACTTCATGAGTGATTTCCAGGCGCTCATCGAATGCGAGTCGTTCTCCAACGACCTCCCTTCACTGGCCCGCAGCGCCCGGCTCGTCTCGCGCATCGGCACCGGAATGCTCGGGGCGGCACCTCGCCTCATCGAAACCAACGGCCACCCGCATGTCCTGTGGCGCTTCGGCAACGGCCCGCGCAAGGTCGTGCTCATCGGCCACCACGACACCGTCTGGCCGACGGGAACGCTCGCAGACTTCCCGTACTCGGTCAGGGACGGAGTGGTTCGCGGACCCGGGACGGACGATATGAAGGGCGGACTGCTCATCGCCGTCTACGCGCTGGCGAAGGTCCGCGCCGAACTCGGCACTCTCGACGGTGTCAGCCTCCTCATCACCGCGGATGAAGAGCTCGGTTCCCCGGGCTCCCGGCAGATCATCGAAGACGAAGCACGCGGGGCTAGAGCCGCTCTCGTGTTCGAGAGCGGCGCCGCCGACGGTGCTGTCAAGATCGCTCGCAAGGGTGTTGCGATCTACCAGCTCGCAGTCACCGGTCTGGCATCGCATGCCGGAGTCGAGCCGGAGAAGGGCATCAACTCCACCATCGAAGTGGCCAACCAGGTCATTGAGATCGCCGCACTGCACAAACCCTCGGTTGGGACCTCCGTCGTCCCGACCGTGATGACCAGCGGATCGACCACGAACACTGTGCCTGCCAAAGCCGTTGTCGGCATCGACTCCAGAGCCGCCTCGGCGGATGAACAGGTGCGCATCGATGACGCCCTACGCGCTCTGACGCCCACAGTCGCCGGCGCGAAGATCGAGCTCAAGGGCGGAATCAACCGTGCTCCCCTCGAAGAGGACATGGCGATGGGCCTCTACGCCCGTGCCCAACGACTGGCCGGTCGACTCGGACATCCCCCGCTGCGGTCGGTCGCTGTCGGCGGAGGGTCGGACGGCAACTTCACCGCCGGAGTCGGAACTCCGACCCTTGACGGCCTCGGCACCGTCGGCGGAGGATCCCACGCCCGGACCGAACACGCTCTGCAGATCTGGATTCCCCGCCGCATCGAACTCACCGCGGCACTCGTCTCAGAGCTTCTCGGCGACGGCTGAGCACTCGGCCACTCCCCCGGCGCGCTCGACCGTCGGTTCTCAGATCGCGCCGGTGCGGTCTTCCTGCAGCCACGGATTCGACAGCAGCACGAAGGCCGCCTCGACGATGAGCACCGGCGACATGTTCGTCTGCAGGCGCTGCCGGGCCTCGGTGATGGCGTCGATGCGCAGCAGTGTGGTGTCGGGGCCGTCTCGGTTCGCCTGCTCGGCGATGAGATCGACCTCGCCGGCGTTGATCCACCCGTCTCGAATCCCCAGCTGATACAAGAGGATGTCGCGATAGAGACTCATGAGTTCGAGGAAGATCCGATCGAGCTCATCGTTGCGGGCTCGCACCGAGCGACGTTTCTGCTCCTCCTCGAGCTTCCTGATCTGCGCTCTGGCCGAGGGCGGGATCGCCTTCTCCCCTTCGACACCCAGAGTGGTCAGAAGCTGCGTGCGTTCTGCGGCATTGCGTTCTTCGACACGTGATTTCGCGGTCTCCGCTGCGGCGTCGACGATGCGACCGGCCAAGCGGATCGTCGCCCCCACCGAGGTGAGTTTGCCGGGGATGGCGAGGATCTGTCTGCGTTCGGCATCGGCCGACTCATTGAGCGCCAGGTATTTCGCGCGCCCGATGTGGTTCTGGGCCACGGCCGCGGCCCATCGGGCACGATCCTCATCTACGTTGTCACGTTGCATCAGCAGCTGCGCCACGGCGTCCCTGGAGGGGATGCGCAGTCGCACCGGACGACACCGCGACCGGATGGTGGTGAGCACGTCGATCGGGCTCGGCGCACACAGCAGCCACACGGTTCCCGGAGGCGGCTCTTCGATGGCTTTGAGGAGCACGTTCGCGGTCCGCTCCATCATCCGGTCGGCGTCTTCGATGATGACGACACGCCATTTCGAGTTCACCGGCGAGGCTTGTGCCTTGGACACGAGTTCACGGACCTCTTCGATCGAGATGACCGACTTCTGAGTCGACATGATCGTCAGAGACTCGTGATGGCCCGACAGCACCCGAGCGGTCACATCGTTCGATTCCGTACCCCCGGAGATGAGGGCGGCGGCGAAGGCACGAGCCGCATTCGACCGGCCCGAACCGGGCGGGCCGGTGAACAGCCACGCGTGGGTCATCGCAGCCGGATTGTCCAAGGCATAGCCGAGCTGGGTGATGACGTCATCCTGGCCGACGAGTCCGTCGAAGACGCTCACTTCAGGAATCCTCCGGGTTGGTGAAGCGGCGGTTGCTGCGTTCGCGTTGTCTGCGCAGACGCTCCCGAGCCTGACGTTCGATCTCCGCCTGGGCCTGCAGCCGCTCACGGCTCATCTCTCGTGCGCTGCGGGCCGGCAGAACCGTGGTCTCTGCGTCACCGGCATCGCCCGAGCCGTCGGCTGACTCGTCTGCCGAGCCCTCATCCGCCGATTCGACGCTCAGGCCGGCCGAATCATCCGCAGCGGTCTCGTCAGTCGAGTCGGCCCGGTGCACCACCCGCGTTTCGGCTTCTTCGGGATCGACTCGATTGACGATTCGGGTCTCCGCGTCTTCGTCCGTGGTGATTCGGTTCGTCGGCACTCCGTCGGCATCGTCGCTGTCATCGATGATCGCTTCCGAGGTGTGTCCGCGGTCCGACAGCACCGTGGTCGCCGCGTCCTCGTCGACCCCGCCGAATCCCGAGTCATCGCCCCTGTCGCCGGGCCCCCGGTCATTCGCGAAGTCGGCCGGTTTCTCCCGCAGATCGGCGCCGAGGTCGACGCGTTCGGTGGGGACGGTGCCCGAGATCTCAGCCTCTGCGTCGGAGACGGCAGACGGGACGAAGCGATCGCCGGAAGCGGGAACGAAACGCGGTCCGCGCTTATGCACCGCGTCATCGCCGCTCGCACCACCGTCATCTGTGTCCTCGGCGGCTTCTTCGGCAGTCGCGGCGCTGCCGACGACTGCGTCGTCTTCAGATTCGCGGTCATCGACCGCAGCTGCGGACCTGTCATCGGAGAGGTCTTCGCCGCTGTCCGCGGCTGCCCCCGAAGTGCCCTCTTCGGGCAAGTCCCCGGCGGCCACGGCCGCGATCGGTACAGAACCCCGTTCCGGACCGCTGTCGGACTCAGCGTTCGATGCGGAGGCGGGAGCCGCCTCGGTGCCGGTGTCGCGTTTGACCAGGGTCTGCGGAAGGCGGGCGCGGATGGCGGCGAGGATCTGCTCGGTGAGCTCATCGGCGTCGATCGATGCGTCGAGGACGACGTACCGGTCGAGTTCCTTGTGCGCACGGGACAGGTAGGTCTGGCGAACCCGCTGGTGGAACTGCTGGTTCTCCTCGTCGAGGTAGTTGCTTTCGTCGCGCTTGCCCATCCGCTCCGCCGCAACCTCAGGTTCGATGTCGAGGACGATCGTCAGGTTCGGCACGAGCCCCTGGGTGGCCCACCGGCTCAGCGCGAGGATCGTCTTCTCGTCGAAGCTGCGACCGGCCGACTGATAGGCGATCGTCGAATCGATGTACCGGTCGGTGATGACGATGTTTCCGGCGTCGAGGCCGGGATCGACCAGGGAGGCCACATGATGGGCGCGGTCGGCGGCGAAGAGCAGCGCTTCGGTCCGCGGACTCGGCGGATCCGAGTCGAAGAGGACGGAACGGATCTTCGTCCCCAGTTCGGTGCCGCCGGGTTCGCGGGTGGATTCCACGTGATAGCCGTCATCGGCCAGGGCGGCGGAGATGCGTTTGATCTGTGTGGACTTGCCGGAACCGTCCCCGCCCTCGATGGCGATGAAGAACCCGGAGCCGAGGCGTTCGGCCGAATTGCCGAGTCCGCCGGCTGCGGTCTCGGGCTGGCTGGGTGGGCGGAATCCGTGGACGATGTCGACCGACAGTCCCTGCAGTCTGTGCGGATCGAAGGTGAAGAGCCCGATGATTCCGGCGATGAGGGCGGCGATGCCGAAGATGAGGAACGCCACGTCGCTGGGTGCCAGCACCCAGTCGGGGGTCGCTCCGACTTCGACCGTGCCGCCGAGGTCGAGTGCGTTGATCACCAGTGCCAGGCCGGCCCCGGCGACGGCACCGTAGCGGCGGGAGAAGTCGTAGGGCTGAGCGCGCACGCCGATGCCGACGAGGAACGCGATCGCGGCCGAGAGCACGACCTTGCCGGAGAGTTCGTTGATTCCGCCGGTGGCCAGCAGCAGCACGCCCGAGACGAGCAGAGCGAAGGTGGACACGCGCGGACGGGACATTCCGGGGGCGAAGGTCGGTCCCATCTCGAATCCGATGGCCCAGCCGACGAGGCAGCAGGCGATGATGAGTGCGAAGCCGGCCTGACCGTAGCCGTGACCGACCGCGGTCGGCTGAGCGAGCATGAAGGTGGCACCCAGGACGGCGAAGAGGCCGATGCACACCCACGGGTTCGCAATCGCCTCGGCGGGACGGGCAACCCGGGCTTTGAGCTCGGGGAACTGGCCGGTCGACGCGGACTCCGCGTGCAGGGCGCGTTCGGGGGTGAGGAAGATGATGACGGATCCGGCGGCCATGCCGATGCCCACCAGCAGAGTCACCCAACCGAGCGATTGAGTGCCGGCAGTGGATCCGCCGAGGATCTGGAAGGCGCAGGAGACGAAGACGAGGACGGCTGCGGGAATGCCGACGCGGCGCCACGGCTTTTCGTGTCGGAACGGGTTGATGCTCATGAGCAGACCCACCACGGCACCGAGGAACAGGGCTGCGATCCAGGTCAGCCAGGCGCTGGGTGCGAGGCTGAGGACGATGAGAAGTGCGGCTTCGATGATCGCGGAGATGCTCAGGGCGGTCTTGCGCACCGCGGGCGGTCGGGAGGCGAAGACCTTTGCGGGGATGAAGAGGCCGGCACAGGAGAGGGCGAAGACGATGAGCAGCGACAGGCTGCCCAATTGATTGTCGAATCCTCCTGCGCTGATGGACTCCCCCATGGCGGTGAAGGCACGTCCGCCCACCGTCGCGACGAGTCCGCTGGTCCCTGCCACGACGTAGCTGATCGCGACGAGCGCGATCAGGGCGCCCCAGGCGGCGGTCTCGGTGACCAAACGGCCGGGGGCTCCGGGCAGTCGGTGTCCTGTAGTCGTCAACATGCTCACAGCCCTACACTATCTGCCCCGACTGACATATCTCTTGGAAAGGAGTGCGATCTGCGACAACCCGGCCCCCGTCGGAGCATGCCGATCCTCTACCCTTGGACTCGTGCACACTGACAGACCGGCAATGACCACGGTGGCCGCAGACGGCTTGGGACCTGTGGAGGAACTGGCGTTCGCCCGCGTCCTCCTCGATTCGGTCAAGGCCGGACGGCGCGGGGCGACCCTGCGGATGTACCGGCCGGCCCCGACTCTGGCGTTCGGAGCCCGGGATCGTTTCCTGCCCGGTTTCGCCATCGCCGTCGAAGCGGCACGGGACCACGGTTTCACGCCTGCCCTGCGCAGCCTCGGCGGGCGTGCGGCGGCGTATCATCCGGGTTCGCTGGTCATCGATCACATCGAACCGAGTGATTCATTCATCACGAACACCAATGCCCGGTTCACCGGTTTCGGACAGGACTATGTCGAGGTGCTGCGAGGGCTGGGCATCGATGCCCGTCTCGGTGAGATTCCCGGCGAATACTGTCCCGGTGAGCACAGCGTCAACGTGGCCGGGCGGATCAAGGCGATCGGCACCGCTCAGCGCGTGGTCTCCGGTGCCTGGCTGTTCTCGTCGTCCGTCGTCGTCGCGGATCCGGATCCGATCCGCGCGGTGCTCACCGATGTCGAAGCCGCTCTCGGAATCGACTGGGATCCGTCGACAGGCGGATCGATCAGCGAGATCCATCCCGAAGTGACGATCGATTCCGTCGCCGAGGCGTTCGCCGCCTTCTACTCCGACGCGAATCCGCATACGCCTCTGTCCCCCACCGCCGAGGAGCTGACCGAGGTGTCCGCCCACGCGGACAGGCACCGGCTGTGAGGTCGGCGAAAGCTGTGGACGGCACAGGCCGGGACAGCGCGCGAACCGCGGAGACTGAATTCCTTTGACCGAACGACTTTGGGAGCACACACCATGACCGTCACCATTCGTGAAGCAGAACGCTCTGATCTGCCCGACATCCTGAGGCTTGTTCACGCACTGGCTGTCTATGAGAAGGAACCGGATGCGGTGGAGGCCACCGAGGCGGATTTCGCGGCAGTGATGTTCCCCGACGATGGTCATGCGAATACGTTCGGTCTCGTGGCCGAGGCGGGCGGCGAGGTCATCGGCATTGCGATCTGGTTCCATTCGTTCTCGACATGGACGGGCAGGAACGGCATCTGGCTCGAGGACCTCTTCGTCTTGCCCGAACATCGCGGCTCGGGAGCCGGAAAGGCGCTGCTCGGTCGGCTGGCGCAGATCTGCCAGGAGCGCGGACTGACGCGGCTCGAATGGTGCGTGCTCAAATGGAACACCCCGTCGATCGGGTTCTACGAATCGCTGAGTGCGAAGCCGCAGGACGAATGGGAGACTTACCGTCTTGACGGCCAGGCGCTCACCGACTTCGCAGATTCGTCGCGCGGCTGATCTCGCCCCTGAGGCACTGCTGACCTCGTCCCAGAAGCACTGGAGTACGTGGCCGGTGTCGGCAAACGGCGATTGTGGGGTCGATCCACGGTGTTTTCGACGTCGAGAGATCACCGTGGATCGACCTAAAAATCACGGGCCACGAGGTATCACTGGCCACAGGAGAAGAAACGACTTTCGCCCCCGGCCTGGAGCATCAGGCAGGTGGCGAAAGCAGTGACAGGTGAACGCCGCGGGCTCGGCGGCTGTCGACTCAAGGAGTCTTCGGTTTGGCCGTGCTCGTCTTCTTCGCCGCTGTCGTCTTTGACGCCGTGGCCTTCGACGCAGTCGACTTGGAAGCCCTCGTCTTCGCAGCGGCGGTCTTCGACGCCGTGGACTTGGACGCGGTGGTCTTCTTCGCGGCCGTCGTCTTGGCAGCCGTCGTCTTCTTGGCGGGTGCCTTCTTCGCCGGTGCCTTGCGCGTCGTCGTCTTCTTCTTCGCCGGTCCCTTCGCCCGCTTCTCGGCCAGCAGGGTGGCCGCGCGTTCGAGGGTCACGGCTTCGACGGAGTCGTCCTTGCGCAGGGTCGCATTCGTCTCACCATCGGTGACATAGGGTCCGAAGCGACCGTCCTTGACGACGACGGGCTTCTTCGTCTCGGGATCCTCACCGAGTTCCTTCAGCGGAGCCGCGGCACGACGGCCCCCGCGCTGCTTCGGCTCGGAGTAGATCTTCAGTGCCTCGTCGAGGGTGATGTTGAAGATCTGCTCCTCGTCAGTCAGGGACCGTGAGTCCGTGCCCTTCTTCAGGTACGGTCCGTAGCGTCCGTTCTGCGCGGTGATGTCGGTGCCCTCTTCGTCCTGACCGACCACACGCGGCAGACTGAGCAGCTTGAGCGCGGTCTCGAGGTCGATCGAGTTCAGATCCATCGACTTGAACAGGGAGCCGGTGCGCGGCTTGGGCTTCTTGGCGCCTCGCTTCGGCTTCTCTTCGGGCTCGGGAAGAACCTCGGAGACGTAGGGGCCGAAGCGGCCGTTCTTCGCCACGATGGTGTGTCCGGTCTCCGGGTCGACACCGAGCTCACGGTCACCGTCGCCCTGGGATTCGATGAGTTCGGCCGCTTTCGCCGCCGTCAGCTCATCGGGTGCCAGATCGTCGGGTACGGAGACCCGCTTCGGGTCCTCGCCTTCCTTCTCGGAGGTGACTTCGAGGTAGGGACCGTATCGGCCCACGCGCAGGTTCACGCCCTCGCTGATGGCAACGGTGTTGACCTCACGGGCATCGATATCGCCGAGGTCGTCGACGATCGCCTTGAGACCTTCACGGTCCTGGCCCTTGTCGCCGAAGTAGAAGCCGGCCAACCAGTCGTTGCGGTCCTCTTCGCCCATCGCGATCCGGTCGAGTTCGGATTCGAGGTCGGCGGTGAAGGCATAGTCGACCAGACCGGTGAAATGCTCCTCGAGCAGTCGGACGACGGAGAACGCCAACCAGCTGGGCACGAGCGCATTGCCGCGAGTGGTCACATAACCGCGGTCCTGAATGACCGAGATCGTCGCCGCATAGGTCGAGGGACGGCCGATGCCGAGCTCCTCGAGCTGCTTGACCAGGCTGGCTTCGGTGAAGCGCGGCGGCGGAGCAGTGGTGTGGCCATCGGCTTCGGCCTTGACGACCGACAGCGACTGGCCCTCTTCGACCTGCGGCAGCCGCGACTCGCCGGACTTCGTGTCATAGCGGGACGCATCCTGGCCCTCTTCATAGGCGGCGAGGAATCCGCGGAAGGTGATGACGGTGCCGCTGGCGCTGAATCCGGCCTCATGCCCGTCAGCGAGTGCGGCACTGACCTTGATGGTCGCGGTCTTTCCCTTCGCATCGGCCATCTGGCTGGCGACGGTGCGCTTCCAGATGAGGTCGTAGAGACGGAATTCGTCCCCATTGAGCTGCTTGGACACCTGTGCCGGGGTGCGGAAGGAGTCGCCGGCGGGACGGATTGCCTCGTGGGCCTCCTGCGCCGACTTCTGCTTGCTCGCGTACTGACGCGGCGACTGCGGAACGAATTCGGGGCCGTAGAGTTCGGTGACCTGCTTGCGGGCGGCGGAGATGGCCTGACCCGACAGCGCCGAGGAGTCGGTGCGCATATAGGTGATGTAGCCGTGCTCGTACAGTGACTGTGCGGTGCGCATCGCCTGACGGGCGCTCATGCGCAGTTTGCGTCCGGCCTCCTGCTGCAGGGTCGAGGTCGTGAACGGGGCGGCCGGGCGGCGGGAGTACGGCTTCGACTCCACCGCGGTCACCGTCAGGGCATCTTTGGCGGTGCCACTGAGCTCTGTGGCCAGGGATTCCGCGCGAGCCTGGTCGACGATCGTCGCCGAGGTGTTCTTCAGCTCACCTTTGTCGTTGAAGTCACGGCCGGTGGCCACACGGGACCCGTCGACAGTGGTGAGGTTCGCCGCGAACGGGTTCGTCCCGTCCGGCAGTCCGAGGTCGACGTCGAGGTCCCAGTAGTCGGCGGGCACGAAGGCCATGCGTTCACGTTCGCGTTCGACGACGAGGCGAGTGGCCACGGACTGGACACGGCCTGCGGAGAGTCCGGCACGGATCTTGCGCCACAGCACGGGTGAGACCTCGTAGCCGTAGAGACGGTCGAGGATGCGGCGGGTCTCCTGCGCGTCGACGAGCGAGCTGTCGATCTCGCGGGTGTTCTCCAGGGCACGGTCGATCGCCTCGGGCGTGATCTCGTGGAAGACCATGCGCTTGACGGGGATCTTCGGTTTGAGGACTTCGAGCAGGTGCCAGGCGATGGCCTCTCCCTCGCGGTCCTCATCCGTTGCCAGATAGAGTTCGTCGGCGTCCTTGAGCAGACGCTTGAGTTCGGTGACTTTCTTCTTCTTGCCCGGATCGATCCGATAGTAGGGGTCGAAGTTGTTGTCGACGTCGACGGCGAACTTTCCGTACGGCCCCTTCTTCATATCGGCGGGCAGCTCCGAGGGGGTGGGCAGGTCGCGGATGTGGCCGACGGAGGCCTCGACGTCATAACCGTCGCCGAGGTATCCCACAATCGTTCGCGCCTTCGTCGGAGACTCGACGATGACGAGGCGACGGGGCTTCTTCTCGGTTGTGGTCACGCTTTCACATTCCTCTCACGGCATCAGCTGCCCGCTGCAACGGACGATCCGGCCCAATGTAACACTGTTGAACTGACACGTTCCTCATCGGGCCATGCGACCCGGACACTGCCCCGACCTGGTCCGATCTCGGCTCGGACACGGCGTCAGCGGTTTCCGATCCTATCCCTAGTCCACAGTCGTCCGAGTCGTCGAGCTCTCGAGGCAACCGCCGTCGGGCAGCAGTGCACCCGCGGCGCACAAGGCTCTGACCTGGGCGACGAGTTGGTCTTCCAGTGCTGTGGGGTCGACCTCGAGAAGCTGGGCCAATGCTCCGGCCGTCTGCCGCAGGGTCAGTGTCCCATCCGCGACGGACACGAACCCGGCCAACGCCGTATCGAGGTCGAAGATCTGCCCGAAACCGATGCCCTGCTCCAGGGTGATCGAGCTGGGTTCCGGTTGTCCGGGAACGAAATGGCGATGTTCGACGAGGTCGGGTGAGCGGGTGAAAGCGGTCGCGGCGATCTCCTCGGGCCCGGCCGCGGCCAGCCAGGACCGGATCGCGACGATCGTGGTGAGGAACTCGGCGAGTCCGCGCGGATTGTTCGCCGGCGCCGAGGTGACTCTCACCCGGGACTTGAACACTCCGGCGGCCGCCCCCGAGACTCTGTGGTCGGGTGTGGGCGCACCGACCGCGGAGTCCTCGGAGCCAATCGTTGGCACATCGTTATCGGAACGGCTCATGAGCACGTACCCGAACACGATTTCGTCCACAGCTCTGGTGGCGAAGTCATCGAGCCATGCGGCCACTGCCTCGTTCCAGGCGGAGCTGGCACGGACGATCCCGCCGTCGCGGATCCACGTCTCTGCGTAGGCGGTGGGGTCGAGTGCTTCGCGTTCGATGACGAATACCGACGTGTCGTCTTCGCTGACCCAGGTCTCCGGCCCCTCGTCCTTCGCCGAGGCGGCCTCCCAGTTTCCGAGACAGACGCTGCGTCCTCCCGGGGTGAGGTTCGCCGGAATCTGGGCGAACAGCTCCCGGACGAGTTCGTCCCCGATCATGCCGCCGTCCCGATATTCGAAGGTGGTGTCCGTGCTGCGCGGGGTGATGACGAACGGCGGATTCGACACGAGCAGATCCACGGGTCCGCTGAGGGGTTCGAGGAGAGAGCCGTGCCGGAACTCGATCGTCGTCACACCGTTGAGTCCGGCCGAGAGTTCGGCCAGGTGCAGGGCCCGGTGGGAGATGTCGGTGGCAATGACCCGGTCACAGTGGCGGGCCAGCAGCAGGGCTTGGATTCCGCAGCCGGTGCCGATGTCTGCGGCCACACCGACGTGGTCACGTGGGGTGATGGACACCAGGGTGCGGCCGGCCCCGCCGAGTCCGAGCACGAACTCGCCGTCGAGGACATCCGGGGTGGTCAGGGTGCCGTGGTCGGCCACGAGGTAGAGGTTCTCGTCCCCGGGACGGAAGCCACGCGGGACCCCGACCGGAAGGGCATAGGGAGTCAGGGCGAATGGGGCGATCGCCTCATCGTCGGTGGCGATGATCAGCCCCGCCTCGGCGGCGGTGTCGAAGGACTCCCCCAACAGGGTACGGATCTCGGTGACCGGGACGGTGCGGTGGAAGTGGAAGAGCAGCGCCGCACAGGCGATTGCCCGGTCTGCGGCGGTGGCGGACTGGTCGGCGAGCGCCCGGGTGCAGTGGTGGATGGCGGGGGCTGCGTTGTTGCGCAGCAGCGCCTCCGAGGTCGAGCTGCCCCAGAACTGGCGCAGTCGCGGTTCGGTGTATCCGGCACGGTAGAGGGTCTCGCCCAGGTGGGCCAACGGCTGATCAGTCACAGAAGAATCCTAACGACTGCGCCATAATTGACTCATGGCCTCCTCCGCTCTTCTCGACATCGTCACCGGTTTCGGTGCCCGGGATGAGCGGATCGTCCATGTCCGCGACATCCCGCAGCGCTTCGAACGGGACGCCGAGTGGCCGGACTGGATCGATGAGGAGCTCAAGCATGCGTGCCATTCCATCGGAGTCGACGCCCTGTGGCAGCACCAGCTCGAGGCGGCGCAGACGGCCAGGGACGGTTCCGACGTCGTCATCGCCACTCCCACCGCGTCGGGCAAATCGTTAGGGTTCTGGCTGCCGGTGCTCGAAGCGATCCAGTCGACTCGCGGGAAGCTGCGCAGCGCCTCGGCGATCTACATCGCTCCGACGAAGGCCCTGGCCGCCGATCAGCTGGCCAAACTCGAGAGGTTCGTCGTTCAGGGCATGCGTCCGGCCGGCTATGACGGGGACACCTCGCAGGTCTCGAAGGACTGGGCGAGGCGGCATGCGAACATCGTCTTCACCAACCCGGACATGCTCCACCGCAGCATTCTGCCCCAGCATGAGCGCTTCGCCCGGATGTTCAAGAATCTGCGTTTCATCGTCATCGACGAAGCCCACCGGTACCGCGGAGTCTTCGGGTCCCATGTCGCACTCATCCTCCGCCGACTGCTGCGCATCGCCGCCCACTACGGTGCGGCACCGGTGGTCATCGGTGCCTCGGCGACGATGGCAGACCCGGATGTGGCCTTCGCGAAGCTGACCGGGCGGCCCGCGCATGCGGTGACCGAGGATTCGTCCCCACGGGCGTCCGGCAGCTTCGCCCTATGGGAGCCGCCGGTGTCTCCGGGCGGGGATCGGCGCAGCGGTCTGGTCGAAGCCGCCGATGTCATCACCGATTCGATGTGCGCCGGCTTTCGATCGATCACGTTCATCGCCTCCCGCCGCGGCACCGAGGCGCTCGCGCAGACGGTCCGTGACCAGGTGGGACAGGTCGATGAGAGCCTGACGGGGAAGGTCGCCGCTTACCGGGGCGGGTATCTGGCCGAGGAGCGACGCATGCTCGAGACCGCTCTGCGCTCGGGTCAGCTGCTGGCTGTGGCGTCGACGAACGCCCTGGAGTTGGGCATCGACATCTCGGGCCTCGACCTCGTCATCATCTCCGGCTGGCCGGGAACTCTGGCATCTCTGTGGCAGCAGGCGGGACGGGCCGGGAGAGCCGGACAGCGGTGGATGGCTGTGTTCATCGCCCGTGATGATCCGCTCGACACGTTCGTCGTCCATCATCCCGAAGTCATCTTCGACTCCCCGGTCGACGCCGGCGTCATCCACCCGGGCAACCCGCATGTGCTCTCCGGCCACCTGTGTGCGGCCGCCGCCGAGGTGCCTCTGAAGTCGGCCGACCTCGTGCACTTTCCGGACGATTCGCGTGAGCTCATCGACGACCTCGTGGAGCGAAGACTGCTGCGGGCACGACCGACCGGATGGTTCTGGGCCAAGGATCAGCCCGCGGCCGATCTCTCCGATATCCGCGGTTCCGGTGGCGGACAGTTCAGCCTGGTCGAAGCGAGCACCGGCACTCTGCTGGGCACGGTCGACGAATCAGGAGCCCATACGGGCGCCCATCCAGGAGCGGTGTATACGCATCAGGGCATCGATTTCACCGTCCTCGATCTCGACCTCGAGGACCGGATCGTCGCCGTCGAACGTGCCGAGGTCGACTACACGACTCAGCCGCGCTCGCAGACGGAGATCTCGATCGTCGACACGGAGGCCCAGCGGGTTCTGCTCTCCGGGGCGACGGTGTGCAGCGGCACCGTCGACGTCAAGGACCAGGTCGTGGCCTACCGGATGCGGGCCAAGCGAGGTGGAGCGATCATCGCCGAACACGAACTCGACCTGCCGGAACGCACTCTGCGGACGAAGGCCGTGTGGTGGACGATCCCGCAGAGCGTCCTCGACGAAGCCGAGGTCGTCTCCGGTGACCTGCCCGGAGCCGTCCACGCCGCCGAACATGCTTCGATCGGCCTGCTGCCGCTCTTCGCCGGCTGTGACCGGTGGGATATCGGTGGTGTGTCGACGGCGCTGCATGCCGACACCGGACTGGCGACGGTGTTCGTCTATGACGGTCTGGCCGGTGGTGCCGGTTTCGCCGAACGCGGCAGTGAAGTCATCGAAGAGTGGTTGGGTGCGACCCGGGACGCCATTGCCGCATGCGAGTGCATCGACGGGTGCCCGTCGTGTGTGCAGTCGCCGAAGTGCGGCAACGGGAACGAACCCCTGGAGAAGGACGCGGCGCTGCGGCTGCTGCGCACCGTGCTCAGATAGCAGCCGTCCGGACGGCGGCCCGGGTTTCACTTCCCGGCGACGGCCTCCTCTCTGACCTTCGGCAGGGGCCCTGGGATGTCGACTTCGATGACGACATAGGCGGATTGTTCGCTCAGCGAGGCACGGCAGTCCTTGAGGTGACCGCCGTTGCGTTTCGCCACCTCCTCGGCAACCTCGCACGGTTCGCCGGTGGCCAGTCCGCGAACGGCGTCCGCAGCGGCGAGCGCCGCCAGGTCCGCGGCACTCTGCGCCCGACTGTGGGCGACGAAGGCTTGGCCGAGGGTGCCGATGGCGGTGACGAGGACGAGCACGATCGAGCACAGCCCCACGACGATGTTCGTCATGGCGGTCCTGTCCGGTCTCCCTCGAACCGGGCGGTGGCGTTCGCATCGACGGTGTCGAGGAAGAAGATCGCGGCAGGCAGTTCGATGGTGACGGTGACGACCGAATACCCGCCGTCGGCTCGGACTCGAACCGATGAAGAGTCACCTGCGTGCTTCTTCGCTTCGGACACGACTGCGGCTTGGGGCTCGCCGCGGGCGATCTCCCGGGCCGCGGACCGTGCCGCGTCGAAGGCTCGCAGCTGTGAGAAGCCGACCGCGGCGGCTCCCGCGAGCAGCACGATGAGGAGCAGAACGGCGGGCATGACGACGGCGAACTCTGCCGTTGCCGTCCCGGCGTCACGGTCCCAGCCTCGCTGCCGCTGACGGGAGCGTCCGCTGGCCATGGCGGTTCAGCTTCCCAATCCGAGCGCCGAGGAGATGACCCCGGTGATGAGTTCCTTGATCGGTTCGGATTTGAGGACGACGACGAGCAGTGCGGCGAATCCGCATGCGGCCAGTGTGGTGATCGCGTATTCGGCGGTGGTCGCTCCGGTGTCCGATTCCCAGAACTGTTCGATCGCACTGTGGTCGTCGACCGGTTCGATCTGCCCGGTCGGTGGATCCTCGATCTCCGGGGGCGGTGATGTGGTGGCCATGCTCTCCTCCTTGGCAGCAGACCCGTTCGCACTCTGCGAGCGGACCTTCAGCCTGGGAGTGAGCGCACTGTCGTGTCCAGGGTCGAAATCGGGCCTGTGGAAACGGGTTCTGCGTCCACAGGCTCACCGTGTGCGAGTGGAGACGCCGTCCACAGGAAACGGCGTGTGAGTCGGTGCCTCAGCTGTTGCTGGCCCAGTCGTCTCTGAGGATGGCCATGATCACTTCGTCGTGGCGGCGGCCGTTGAAGAACACGGCCTCACGACGACGGCCTTCTTCGACGAACCCGGCCTTCGTATAAGAAGCGATCCCACGGGTGTTGAACGCCCAGGTCTGCAGCTCGATGCGGTTGAGTCCCAATTGGAGGAACCCGTACTTCACGGCCAGACGCACCGCATCCGAACCGTAGCCGCGGCCGTGGAATTCGGGGCCGAGGACGATGGCCAGAGTTGCGGACTGGTTGATGGGATTGCGTCCGTAGAGGGTGACATGGCCGACGAACTCTGCGGTTTCGGTCAGCTCGATGCTGAAGCCGACTGCTTCGCTCGAGGTGTTCGCGCTCCACTGGGAGAACTGCTCGGACACACCCCCTTCCGGCCGCGGCAGAACCGTGTGATTCTGCAGGACGACGATCGAGGGATCGAACCACCACTGTTCGAGGTAAGGCAGATCTTCCTCCCTCAACGGGCGCAGTCGCACGGAGCGGCCGACGAAGAGGTTCTCGGCGTAGTCCTCGGCTTGTTCGACATTGGACAGCTGGTTGAAGGGTGTGACCGGTGCCATGCGTCGAGCCTATCGGACGAGGCCGAACCCTGCAGGAGGCTTCAGAAGAACACGGTCGTGAGGTCGGAGAGCAGGGAGATGACGACCGGGACCACGGAGAGCAGCAGGAACGCCGGCAGGATGCACATGCCCAAGGGCAGCACCAGCTGGACGCCCAATGAGGCGGCGGCTTCCTGCCGACGCCTGCGGGAGGACGCGCGCAGTTCCTCGGCCACGGACTCGATGAGAGGTGCCGGGCCGACACCGGTGTGTTCGGAGAATTCGAAGATCTCGAGCACCGGCAGCAGCCGGTCGTCGGCAGCGAGTCTGCGTCCTCCGATCGTCATCGCTCGAGCGATCCTCTGCAGGCCCGATCGGTCGTCGGTCGCCTCGGCGGTCAGGGTCAGAGCCACGGGGATCGGCAGCCCCGACGTCAGGCAGATCGCCACGAGGTCGAGGTCGAAGGCCAGCTGATCATCGGCCACTGCCCCCGCCGCCGACGACCCCGGCGTCCCGGCCTCCGGGGCGGCCGCCTCGGTGCCGGTGGGGTCGGTCCCGGCCTCGCCGAGGAGGTTCTGCAGTCTCCCGCGGGTCGACCCGGACCACAGCAGTACGCCGAGTCCGACGCAGGCACCGATGAGCACGGGAAGCATCGTCACCCCTGTGCTCGCAGCATCATCGTCCGCATCCACCATCGGCCGGCCCCGTACAGGAGGAGGCCGAGACCGATGCTCAGCTGTCCCGGCAGCCCGGTGATGAGTTCCAGTGGTCTGACTCCGATGAGCAGGCCGAGACCGACGCCGATGAGCGGCAGCCAGCTGAGCACTCGCACCGTCGACTTCGGTCCGGCCATGGCGATGCGGCGTTCGCGTTCGGCGTCGAGCGCATCTCTCTGAGCCGCGGCATAGCGCAGGATCATCTCTGCGGCGGGGGCTCCGGAGCGTTCGGACACCGTCCAGACGGCGGCCATTCCGGACAGCACCTGTGCGGCGGTCTCCGACAGTGTGCGGCTGCGGGTGGCGATGGCCCGTCCGGGTTCCTCACCCAACGAGATCGCGCGTGAGATCGGGGCCAGTGCGTCATTGTGGCGGCTCAGCGTGGCCATCACCGCCTGCGGGGTCATCCCCACTTTGAGCAGGTGGGCGCAGTGCTCCACGGCGGCGATCGCCCACAGCCGTTCGGCTTGGTCATCGGTGGTGTGGCCGCCTCGGCGCAAGAAGGCGCGCATTCCCTTCCGCACCGGTTCGCCGCCCTCGGCACGGTGCAGGAGTTCACGCAGCCTGGCCCCGGGGTCCGAGGGTGCGGCGAGGATGATCCCGGCTGCGATGAGGGCGGCGGTGAGGACGATCATTGTGCGGACTTCTGTTCGAGCACGGCTTCGAACCGGGCCAGGGCACGGCGGTTGACGGTGCCCGTCGTCGAAGGTGACGGGCGGCCCCACACCGGTTCCATGACCACCCCCTCGGCTCCGGTCCTCGTCGGGATCGCCAATTCGGTGATTCCCCGCTCGGAGCCGGTCCGGCGCAGGTGGATGACGAGGTCGATGGCAGTGGAGAACTGCGAATACACGGCGTCCGGGCTCATCTTCGCCAGCGCCCCGAGCGCGGCCACCCGGCTGGGCACGGCATCGGCGGTATTCGCGTGGATGGTCGCGCACCCGCCCTCATGACCGGTGTTGAGCGCGGTGAGCATGTCCCGGACCTCTGCGCCGCGGCATTCCCCGACGACGAGGCGGTCGGGCCGCATCCGCAGGGCGTTGCGGACGAGATCGGTCAGCGTCACTTCGCCGCCGCCTTCGACGTTGGCCTGGCGGGAGGCGAGCTGGACGGTGTGCGGGTGGGTGACGATGAGTTCGCGGGAGTCCTCGACGATGACGATGCGCTGGATCGGCTCGACCAGCGACAGCAGAGCGCCGAGGAGCACGGTCTTTCCCGTGCCCGTCCCGCCGGAGATGAGGATGTTCGCCCGCGAGGTGACCGCCTCGGCGATGAGGGGGCTGATCTCATCGGGGACGAAGCCTTCGGCGCAGAGTTGGGAGAACGGGAACCCGGAGCGTTTGGGCACGCGGAAGCTGATCGTGGTCGTCTCTCCGGAGATCGGAGGGACGATCGCGTTCATCCGCACCCCGTCGGGCAGGCGCACATCGACATAGGGACTCGAATCGTCGAGGCGGCGCCCGCCGAGGGCGGCCAATCGCACCGCCAATGACCGCACCTCCTCTTCGGACCCTAGTGACAGGTCGAGCAGCTGGGGTCCGTCGCCGGTGTCGGCGAAGATCTCACGCGGCCCATTGACGAACACGTCCGTGGTGCCGGGCACCTCGAGCACGGACTGCAGGGGGCCCGCCCCGGACAGCTGCGCGGACAGCCGGGTGACGAGTTCGAGCAGGGCGGAGGAGCCGAGGACGCGCCCGGTGCGTTGGACCGCCTCGGCGACGGCGGCCGTGGTCACCGGTCCCGGTTTGTCGAGCAGCGTTTTGCGGACGTCGGCGACCAGCGAGGCGTCGAGCCATTCGCTCATTCCACCCACTCCCCCAGCAATCGGTCGACGAGGCGGCCGAGGTGCGCTCCTCCCGGTATGCCCTCTCCGCGGTCGACGGCGGCGGACAGTCCCCGGTCATCACGGATGCTCCCGGCCAGGCTCAGTCCGATTGAGTCGGCGAGGAGGTCGGCGTCGAGGCCGCCTGCCCCGGTTTCGCGGACGACGAGGCGCACATCAGGGTGGGCGTGGGAGAGGCGTTTGGCGACTTGGGAGGAAGCGACGGCGGACCGGACCCGGGCCGGTGAGACGAGGAGGACATGATGGCAGCGCCTGGTCCACTGCGGTGGGGCGTGGCGGGGCAGGTCGACGATGACGAGGTCGAAGGCTTGACCGGCCGCGGCGAGGAAGTCGTCGAAGACGTCCGGGTCGAGGTCGACGGTGTCGTCTCGGCCCCACGACAGCAGGGCGAGTCCGTCGTGGCGGGGCAGTGCGTCGGCCAGGGTGGAGGGGCGCAGCTGTCCGCGGGAGGCGCTGAGGTCGGTCCATCGGGGTCCGGGCACCTGTTCGGCGCCGAGGACGAGGTCGAGTCCCCCGCCGAGCGGGTCGGCGTCGACGAGGACGGTGCTGTGATCGGCTCCGGCCCGTCGGGCGAGTGCGCATGCGAGCACGGAGGCACCGGCCCCGCCGCATCCGGCGACGACGCCGACCGTGGTTCCGGGAGCTGTCGGCGGTTCGACGGCGGAGATCATCCGCCCGCTGAGCCATTCCGCGGCGGCGGGCAGCACGGCGAGCTGGTCGACGCCGAGGTGGGCGGCTTTCGCCCAGGTCGAGGAGGGTTCGTCATCGTCGAGGACGACGAGGATCTTGTCTGCCCGGTCGGTGGCGGGGGCTTCGCGGACATCCTCGCCGAGGAGGATGAGCGATGCGGACTGCCAGCCTCCGGAGTCGGGAGGCAGAACGGTGAGTGAGATGCCGATGCTTTCGGCCACTCGGGCGCATTCTTCGGTGATCGCGCCGAGGTCGGTGATGAGGGCTACCTGCATGCGTCGAGCCTGTTCCCGGCAGGCGGTCACCGGCCAGACCCGGGCACTGCCCTGTGGAGGGGACGACGAAGGGGCGCCCCCTGTGAGGTTGAGTCACAGGAGACGCCCCAAGCGGCAGTATGCGGCCTCCGTCCAGGTCAGCCGTAGCGGCCCCATCGGCCGGTCGCATGGCGTGGTGCCGGTGGGCACCGGATCGGCCGGGTTCTGTCCACAGGGTTGGCGTACGAGTGGATGCAGGCCGAATCAGCCGCGCTGGATTCCTTCGATATTGCGCAGAATACCTGTGGTGCTGCCGTCAGAGGCACGGACCTTGAACCAGGAGCCGTTGTCCTCGAGGCTGAGGTACCAGTCGCCGGGGTAGATCGTGAACACCGGCATTCCGGTGGTCTCGTCCACGGCTTCGCGCGGTTCGGGAACAGCGAACCAGAATGCCTGGATGATGGGGCGCCCACCATCCTGGTTCTGTTCCTGACCATTGTCCTGATCGGCGGTCCGACCGTCGTTCTGCGCACCGTCGGGCCGGTTCTGCCCGGCGTCGGCGGGCACCGGCTGGCTGTCGACGGCCGTCTGCGCCATGGTCTCGTCGTTCGATCGGCCTGCGCCCCCGTCGGTCTCCGGCCGGTTGGCGTAGTCGGCGACGGGAACGTACTGAGTCGGCTCCTCGCTTTCGGCAGCGGTGGTCCGCTCCGCACGGGTGGCCGGCTCCATCACAGCGGTCGCCTGCTCGTCGTCATCCGCAGCCGCCCTGTCGTCGGTCGTGGGCTGGTCGTCGGCTGTGGACTCGTCGCCTGCCACGACCTGTCCGTCTGCCGGAGTGCTGACGACGGTGGCGTCGGTGGAGCGGACGTTCGCATCGTCGTTCGAACCCTGTGCAGCGGATCCATCCGTCGATGGCGAGGAGTCTGATGGCGAAGCGTTCGAACGCGCATCCTCGGGTGCGCCGCCTGCCGACGCCTGATCGACATCGATTGAGCGCTTCGCGTCCGAGTCCGCACCGGTGTTCGCGCCTTCGACGGCGTTCGTGTCCGAGGACTTCGCATTGACCTTGGAGACCAGGTCGCTGCTCTCGGTCGGTGGCACAACCGTCAGAGCTTCGTCTTCCGTCGCCGAGGCGGCCGCGGCTTTGTCCGCAGACGCGTCCTCATCCGCCTCATCGTTCTGCGGAGCCGACGCGGTGCCGGTCGGTTCCGCACCGGTCTCCGACTCGGGAGCGGCATGACGACCACGGCGACGTTCGGAGTCCGAGTGCGCAGCGGCGACACCGGCAGCCCCGGCGCCGATCACTCCGGCACCAGCAGCGGCGGCCGCTGCACCTGACTTGTCGTCGGATTCGGCGGACGGGGCGTCGGATTCAGCCGCTTGGGCATTCGACTCGGCGGGCCGGCCGTCGGCCCGGGTGGGCTGGTCGCCGAGCGCATCAGCTTGGGACCCGCCGGCTCCGACGCCGAATGACTGAGTCGGTTCGCTCTGCGAATGCTGCGGGGCCTCGGAATCGCGACGGCCCAGATAGGTCTGTCCCTCACCGGTGCTGTGCACCGGCCCGTCAGCCGAGGGCTGGTCCGAGGTCTCGGCCTGGGGCACCGGTGAGGCCGCCTCCGCCGAAGTGCCGGCAGCGGCAGGTGCGGCGAAGGAGCTGGCCGAACGCCCGGCTGCCTGCTCCTCCGGCGGAGCGTAGGGGCTGGGCTGACCGAACTGCTCGGCACGCGACTGATCAGCCTGTGCAGGCTGACCCGGCTGTGCGGGCGCGCCGAACTGAGCCGGCTGACCGGACTGTGCCGGTCCACCCGGCTGACCGAAATGGCCGGCATCCGGCTGACCGGGCCCCGACTGACCCGCACCGGCCGAGCCATAGGGCGCGAAGCCGGGTGCACCGGCGCCCGGACCGCCGGCACCGGGCACATTCGCGACGGGTGCCGGATGCGGGGTGTGCTTGGTGACGGGGCGAGCCTTCGGATGGGTTTCGATGTCCTCGCGTCCGGCGAATTCCTTGGCGAAGAACGGCAGCATCGTGAACACTCCGGCGAAGAACGCGATGAGCGCGGCGAAGAACGTCAGGTAGGAGCCCACATGCCAGTAGACCGCCGAGGTGAGCAGGTCGATGAACCCATAGGTGAAGGCGATCGCAGAGAGCACGGAGATGAACTGGTCGAGGCTGAGGGATCCGACCCGCAGTCGGCTGTTGCCGAGCTTGTTGACGAGCACTGCCGCCACGATGAGCAGGATCGTGAGCACCGCGAACACGAGCGCGCCCATGTCCGCGACGTTCCAGTGCCACAGAGTGGTGGTCTCGCGTCCGAAGCCGTAGCTGTAACCGCGGTAAGGCACGAACAGTGCGATGAAGGCGAGCAGACCGGCGAAGAGAAGGAAGAGGTCACGCAGAGTCAGCGGTCCGAGGATTCCCGGCCCGGTCTTCTGCTTCGGTGCAGGTGCCTGCCCGAATTGGCCAGGTGCCGAACCATACGGTCCCGGAGCCGAGCCGAACTGGCCCGGCGCAGACCCGTAGGGGCCGGGCCCCGACCCGTACTGTCCCGGGGCAGACCCGTAGGGCCCCTGTGCTGCGACTGGCTGACCGGGTGCCGAGCCGTAGGGCCCCGGTGCGGAACCATAGGCCGGTCCGGGAGCCGAACCGAACTGCCCCGGTCCCGAGCCGTAGGCCGGGGGCTGCCCACCGGGGTGCTGCGCGTTCTGGCCCGGGTACTGCGGGGGCTGATCCTGCCACGGCTGTGGCCCGGACCCGGTTGGATGCTGCGGCGAACTCATCGCTGACTCCAGTCGATCTCGGGGAAAAGGTAACAGTGTTTCCGTGTCCGCGCGGGACGGATCCCGACAGACTCTGACCCCATCCTTGCAGAACACAGGGCCCCTGTGCACTCATATGCGCATTCTCAGGCACGTCGAGAACCCATCCGGCTCCCGCCGAGGCGGCCCATCGTTGTCGTCAACATCATCGAAATCGTGTGACCTATACCACGACAGATGCGTCATGGCTACCCTCGATCACCCCGTTCATCGATTGAAACTGCTCTCCGCTGCCGGCGATCAGCGGTATACAGTGCAACTAGAATTTTCGATCCACCAAGGAAGTCGGAGGGAAAGCATGACCGAAACCGCTGCCGAGCACACCGAGACGTTTGCCCCACCTGAGCAGTTCGCGGCCGCCGCCAACATCAAGGCTGATGAGTACGAACGCGCCGAAGCCGACTACCTGGGCTTCTGGGCAGAACAGTCCCGTGAGCTCGTCGACTGGCACGAAGACTTCGGCGAAGTCCTCGATTGGACGAACCCGCCGTTCGCCGAATGGTTCGTCGGCGGAAAGCTCAATGTCGCCTATAACTGCCTCGACCGACATGTCCTCGCCGGCAACGGCGACCGGGTGGCCATCAATTTCGAAGGCGAACCGGGCGACTCCCGCGTCTTCACCTATGCCGAACTCCTCGCCGAGGTGTCGAAGGCGGCGAACACGCTGACCGACCTCGGCGTCAAAAGCGGCGACCGGGTCGCCATCTACCTGCCGATGATCCCCGAAGCGGTGATCTCGATGCTCGCCTGCGCCCGCCTCGGCGCGGCACATTCGGTCGTCTTCGGCGGCTTCTCCTCCGACGCCCTGCGCTCGCGCATCATCGACGCCGAAGCCCGCGTGGTCATCACCGCCGACGGCAGCTACCGTCGCGCCAAGCCCACGAGCCTCAAACCGGCCGTCGACGAAGCGCTCACCCAGGGCGGCACCCCGGTCGAGCACGTCCTCGTCGTCAAGCGCACCGGTCAGGACGTCGACTGGGTCGACGGCCGCGACCAGTGGTGGCAGGACTCTGTCGGCCAGGCCAGCGACAAGCACGAATGCGAGTTCTTCGACTCGGAGAACCCGCTGTTCATCCTCTACACCTCCGGCACGACCGGCAAGCCCAAGGGCATCCTCCACACCTCCGGCGGCTACCTCACTCAGGTGCTGTACTCGATGAAGGCCGTCTTCGACATCAAGCCTGAGACGGACGTCTTCTGGTGCACCGCCGACGTCGGCTGGGTCACCGGCCACTCCTATGTCACCTACGGTCCGCTGGCCGCCGGAACAACTCAGATCGTCTACGAAGGCACCCCTGACACCCCGCACCAGGGCCGCTGGTGGGAGATCATCGAGAAGTACAAGGCCACGATCCTCTACGCCGCACCGACGGCGATCCGCACGTTCATGAAGTGGGGCGAGGAGATCCCCGCGAAGTACGACCTGTCCAGTCTGCGCCTGCTCGGCAGCGTCGGCGAACCGATCAACCCCGAGGCCTGGCGCTGGTACCACCGCGTCGTCGGCGGCGAGCGCTGCCCGATCGTCGACACCTGGTGGCAGACCGAGACCGGTGCCCACATGATCGCGCCCATGCCCGGTGTGCTCTCGACCAAGCCCGGTTCCTCTCAGCGTCCGATTCCCGGCATCTCCGTCGACGTCGTCGATGATTCGGGCGAGAACCCGGCCGGCCCCGAAGGCGGACTGCTCGTCATCCGCCGGCCCTGGCCCGCCATGCTGCGCGGAATCTGGAAAGACCCGGAGCGCTTCAAGGAGACCTACTGGTCGCGTTTCGAGGGCACGTACTTCGCCGGTGACGGTGCGCGCCGCGATGAGGACGGGGACATCTGGTTCCTCGGCCGGGTCGACGATGTGATGAATGTGTCCGGCCACCGCCTGTCCACCGCGGAGATCGAATCCTCCCTCGTCGCCCATTCCAAGGTCGCCGAGGCGGCGGTCGTCGGTGCCGCCGACGACACTTCCGGTCAGGCCGTCGTCGCATTCGTCATCGTCTCCAATGGCGTCGAGGACTCTCCCGAGACCGCCGAGGAGCTGCGTCAGCATGTGGGCAAGGACATCGGCCCCATCGCGAAGCCGAAGAAGGTCCACATCGTCACGGATCTGCCCAAGACCCGTTCGGGCAAGATCATGCGCCGCCTGCTCAAGGATGTCGCCGAGAACCGCGAGGTCGGCAATACGACGACTCTCGCCGACTCCTCGGTGATGGACCAGATCGAAAAGTCCGTCTCAGGCGCCTGAACCTCACACCCTGAGGCCGAGCTCGGATGACCCGTCGGTGACAGACGACCCTGCCGCATAGCGGCCGTCGTCCGGATCCGCCGGGTTTTCCCGGTTCTCCGCCGATTCGCCTTTGGCCGCAGGGCGCGTTCAGACTACTCTTAAACTTAGATTGTCCTCGTTCTCGATTTAGGAGCTCTCATGGCCGAACGGTCCATCAGCGAACTGATCAAAGGCATCAGCGACGATTCCAAAGCGATCGCCGAAGAAGAGATTGCCCTGGCCAAGGCCGAAGCCACTGCCGGCGCGAAGAACCTGGGCATCGGAGCAGGACTGGCCGTTGTCGCTCTCTTCCTGCTCTTCCTGTCCTCGTTCATGGTGATCTTCGCCGGTGCTGCCGCATTCCATGAGGGGCTGGGTTGGCCGTGGTGGGGCAGCTTCCTCATCGTCTTCGGCATCCTCGCCGTCATCGCGATCGTCCTCGTTCTTGTCGCCCTCCCCCTGTTCAAGAAGGGCAATCCGGTTCCGGGCACCGCGATCGGTTCAGCCAAATCGCTGGTGGCGTCCATCAAACGCGCGGTGAAGAACCCCTCGGGACCCAGGTACTGACACTTCTCCGATTCTGAGAACCACGGCAGATGCGAAGGCGGCGCCGGACGATATGTCCGGCGCCGCCTTCGTCTCTGCCTCAGACGTCGATGGTTCAGAAGTCGATGGCGATCGGGGCTTTCGTGTCCCAGCCCCCGGCCCAGCCTAGATGCTCGAGAGCGAAATCGAGGATGCCGGCGGTGAAGCCCCACACCTTGAGGACTCCGACGTCGAAGGCCGGAGTTGAGATCTTCAGATCGGGGCGGGCGAATGTCCCGCGATTGGCCGGGGCGACGAGATCGGCGATGGCCACTCGGTAGACGGAGTACGACTCCCGCTGATCCATCACCTGGACTCGGCCCGGCTGACGCCAATAGCCGACCACCGGAGTGACCTCGAACTTCGAGACGGGGATATAGAGCGGGTCCATCTCGCCGAGCACTTCGACGGTGTCCGGGGGGATTCCTGCTTCTTCCTCGGCTTCGCGCAGTGCGGCGGCCGCCATGGAATCGTCTTCGGGGTCACGTCCGCCTCCGGGGAAGGCGACCTGACCGGGGTGATGGCGCAGGGTCGCAGCCCGCTGCAGCAGCACGATGTCGACATCGGCGACACCGAGTTGGGCCAGCCGCGACTTCTCTGCCCGTCCCGCCTCGGTGCGGACTTCTCCCCCACGTCCGAAGAGCATGAGCACGGCGGCGTCACGGACCGTCTCCTCTGCCGATCCCTTCTGCCGGCGCAGCCACATTGGGGAACCGTGCGAAGTGGCGAGGTCTTCGAGCTGACCGCGCAGGGCACCATCGGCGATCGTCGCCGATTCCGGTGGAATGTTCGGGATTCCGGTGCTCACTGTCCGTCCTCGGAGGCGGCCTCCTCGGCGGGGGTGGCCAAGGGTGCCATTTCGAAACGGAGCATGGCGCGGGCCTTGTCCGGGTCGAGTTCGCCGATCCCGAAGGAGGGGCACAGCTCGGTCAGGGGGCAGGCTCCGCAGGCGGGCCTGCGGGAATGACAGATGCGACGACCGTGGAAGATCACCCGATGCGAGAGCATGGTGAGGTCCTTCTTCGGGAACAGGGCCGCGATCTCATGTTCGGCCTTGACCGCGTCGGTCTCCTCGGTCCACCCGAAGCGGCGGGCCAGCCGACCCATATGGGTGTCGACGGTCAGTCCGGGGGTGTCGAAGGCGTTGCCGAGGACGACATTCGCGGTCTTGCGGCCGACTCCAGCGAGCTTGACGAGCTTGTCCAGTGTGTTCGGCACCTCGCCGTCGTACTCGTCGACGAGTTCGTTCGCGAGCTTGACGATGTTGCGGGCCTTCGCACGGTAGAACCCGGTGGAGCGGATGTGCTCCTCGACCTCGATGAGGTTGGCCACGGCCAAGGCGTGCGCGTCGGGGAAGGCCGCGAAGAGGCCCGGGGTGACCGAGTTGACGCGGATGTCGGTGGTCTGGGCGGACAGGACGGTGGCGATGAGCAGCTGGAACGGGGTCTCGAAATCGAGTTCGCACTTCGCGTTCGGATACACCTCGGCGAGGATGCGATGGATCTTCCGTGCCCGGCGGGTCCGACCCAGCGGGGTCTCCTTCGCGAACTTCCGCGCGCTCTTCTCTGCCACAGTCAACACGACTCACCATCCTAATCCGTGCCCCGTCATTCCGCAGTCATGCCGGTCACACCCTCGATTCGGGCTCGCGCGTTCGTTTCGTGTCCGCACGGTCGGATCTGGCGGTCTGCGGGAATGGTGCGGGCGGGAGCCGTGTTGGGCGATGCGGGAGAGGTTTTGATACTGATGGGCCACACTCCCGCGTCTTTGCTGGTATCGATGCAGATGACCAGGTAGATTTATGTGTGATTATTACGACAAGGAGGAACCAGTGGATATTGAAGTGGTGCGGGGCGCGACGCTCTTCGCAGGTCTGGACGATGAAGCCACCAGTGCATTGATGAAGTTCATGAACCCGCGGAGTCTCCGTCGGGGAACCGTGCTCTTCCATGAGGGCGATGCCGGCGATGAGCTCTACATCGTCTCCTCGGGCAAGCTCAAGATCGGTCGTGAGTCCTCCGACGGCCGTGAGAACCTGCTGTCCGTGGTCGGTCCCGGCGAGATCATCGGCGAGCTCAGTCTCTTCGATCCGGGCCCACGCTCGACCTCTGTCACCGCTGTGTCCCAGTCGGAGCTGCTCAGCCTCAAGCACGAGGACCTCACCACCTGGCTCAACGATCGCCCGCAGGCTGCGATGAACCTGCTCAAGGCTCTCGCTCAGCGTCTGCGCCGCACGAACGAGACCGTCGGCGACCTCGTGTTCTCCGATGTGCCCGGCCGTGTCGCCAAGGCTCTGCTCGATCTGGCAGCCCGCTTCTCGAAGCCGGCTCCCGACGGTGTGCTCGTCGCTCACGACCTCACGCAGGAAGAGCTCGCTCAGCTCGTCGGTGCCTCTCGTGAGACCGTGAACAAGGCGCTGGCCGACTTCGCCGCCCGTGGGTTCATCCGCCTCGAGGCTCGCTCCGTCGTCATCCTCGACATGGACCGTATGCGCAACCGCGCCCGCTGATCCTCCCAGCGACCTCCGGCCGCTGTGGCCTCCTGGACGCCGCGATGAGAGGCGCCCCAGCTGATCCGGCTGGGGCGTCTTTCATGCGCGCCTCAAAGTCCTGGTCGCTTACCGGGAGGTGAAGGCCGATGCCGCTCAGGCGTCGTCGGCGCCGGGCAGAGCGTCGAGGTAGGCCAGCTGGGCCTTGACGATCTGTTCGGCCGCCGACCGCACGCTCGGGTCGACGTCGTGGTAGACGATGTCGCACACCTCCGAGGCGGTGCTCACCCCATTCTCCAATGCCGCCTTGACCTGCTCGATGCGTTCGAGTCGGTGGGAGCGGTAGTAGGCGATCACCTCGGCGGGGGCGTCGATGCGCTCACCGTGGGCCGGTTCGATGACTGCGAACTCACCGTCGTCGAGCAGCTCCTTCAACCGGTCGAGGGAGCTCAGGTAGTCGCGCAGGGATCCTTCGGGGTGAGTGACGATCGTCGTCCCCTCCCCCAGGATCGTGTCGCCGCTGTAGAGGGTTCCGGCGTGGATGAGGCTGATGCTGTCGCTCGTGTGGCCTGGGGTGGTGATGACGCGCAGAACGTCGGCCGGGGTGGTGCCGAAGGCGATCTCGTCGCCGTCTGCCACCGGTTCGGTGTGGCGGGCGAAGCGTTCGAGCACGGCGTACACGGGCACCTCGGGTGCCCACTGGTCGATGCTTCCGAGCATCTCGGAATGGTCGGCGTGCTGGTGGGTGAGAACGATCGCTGTCAGGTCACGGTCGGCCACCTCGGCGAGGAAGGCCCGGCGGTGGTCGGCCATCTCCGGGCCGGGATCGATGATGACCGCAGAATTGTCATCCTGGCTCGTGAGCACGTAGGTGTTCGTTCCGGTCAGGGTCATCGGACCCGGATTCTTCGCACGGATTCTCATGAGTCGTCGTTCTCCTCGTCTGTCGTTTCGTCATCGTCGTCACCGCCGAATGTCAGGAAGCCGGGGCTCTGGTCGTTGTCGGTCTCGCCGACGGCGACCGCACGGTCGCGCAGGCTGCCTTTGCTGTGGGGGTCCTTGCCCGTGTGGATGACGACTTTCCAAACGCCGTCGTCGTCGATGATCTCCGGACGCAGCGGGTGGACGTTGCGGATCTGCGCCATGGCAGCACCCACGGTCGGGACCTCGGCGAGGCTTTCGACGATGATGCGGGCGGCCGCGCCGATGCGGTCGGGGTCGCCTCCCACCTCGGCGAGGATCTGCCCGGGGCGTTTCCACCCGGCCGAGGTCTCGTTCGGTGACAGGAAGTCGACTTCCTGCCCGAAGGGCACGGTGGCGATGAAGTACGTGGTGTCGAATCGGTGCAGCTGGGTGGGTGTGTTGATCCAGCGCAGCCACGGTTTGCACAGATCGGGGCGCAGTCGCAGGTCACGGTCGCGTAAGACCTGCGACCAGGACACTTCGTTCGAGAACAGCCTCGAGCGGGTGGTGTGCCAATCCGTCTGCGGTGCGGCGACGATCTCCCGATCGACATCCTCGGCGAGCAGAATGCCGGTCGCGGCGAACGTGATGCGGGCGGCCGCGGAGAAGTGGTGGAGGGCGCGGGATTTGTTCTCGATGTTCAGCGCGCGTGCGCACCGGGCCGAATTCCATCCGGCCAAAGGCATCTTCCGCACATCACCCGGGCGCAGGCTGCTGGTGGGAAATGCCCACCGATTGCGATCCTCGACGCCGCGGGCGTCGAGCTGCCGGGTGATGAAGACTTCCAATCCGTCCGCGGAGTCCCGGATCAGCACGATCGCCGAGGTGGGACGTGGGGCTTCGGGGACGGGCCACCGTCCGTCGGACTGCCAGTGGTCGAGCAGCCACCGCAGTTCCGACGAGACGGGAAGAGTGCGTCCGCTAAGCGGCATCGCCTGAGACCTCGACAATGACCTCGACCTCGACGGGAGTGCCCAGCGGCAGGGTGTTCACGCCGACGGCGCTGCGGGCGTGCTGCCCACGGTCGCCGAAGACCTCACCGAAGAGTTCGGATACGCCGTTGATGACGGCCGGCTGCTGGGTGAAGTCGTCGGCGGAGTTGACGAAGCCGGTGACCTTGACGACACGCACGACATTGTCGAGGTCGCCGATGACTCCGGCAATCGCGGCCAGGGCGTTGAGACCGGCGGTGCGGGCCAGCTGGTAGCCGGTGTCGAGGTCGACGTCCGTGCCCAGGTGTCCGGTGGCGGGCAGCTTGCCGTCGACGACGGGCAGCTGGCCGGAGGTGTAGACATAGTCACCGGTGCGCAGTGCGGGAACGTAGGCACCGGCTGGTGTGGCGATCTCGGGCAGTTCGAGGCCGAGTTCGGCAAGACGCTCAAGGGTCTTCGACATGATTGCTCTTTTCGACGTAGGTGGTCAGGAGGATGACGACGGTGCCGGGATGGTCAGCAGCCGCCTCGGTGCCGGATTCGGGTCATTCCTTCGGACGTTTGAGGTAGGCCACGAGCCCGTTGTTGTCCGGGCCGGGAACGACCTGCACGAGTTCGTATCCGTCCTCACCCCACTGGTCGAGGATCTGCTTCGTCGCATGGACGATGAGCGGCACGGTGACGTATTCCCACTTGGTCATGATTCTCCTCGGTTGAAGGTGCGTCGCCGAGGCTGTCCGGGGTGATCCGGTGTGCCGGGTTCTCCTGATGTGGTCGACGACGCTGGTCCGCTCCCCACACTAGCCCAGACCGGGCAAGCTGGGCACCTGCGTTCCGTGACTGCCGGTCCGCTGGGATTCGGCTTGCGGTGCCGTCGGTCGAGGGGACAGCGAAGGCGGGGAGGCTCTGGTCCTCCCCGCCTTCACCGGCCCGGTGTCCGGTGGGTTCCAGCCGCCGGTCACGAGCGGCATTTCATCGGCTCAGTTGCCGCCGAGGCCCGGGGCCCCACCGCCGCCGTCGCCGTCACCGCCGCCGTTTCCACCGCCACCGCCGTTGCCGCCGTTTCCACCGCCACCGCTGTTGCCGGAGTTGCCGCCGCCACCGCCGCCGTTGCCGCCTCCGCCGCCACCGCCGCCGCCGCCGTTGCCGCCTCCGCCGTTGCCGCCTCCGCCGCCGGTGGAGGAACCGCCGCCACCGCCGGAGCCGCCTCCGGAGAAGTACTTGCTGCTGGGCTTGGGGAAGCCGGTGTTGCCCTTGGTCTCCTTGACCGCCTGGCTCATGTACGACTGCCAGGTCTTACCGGAGATGGTCGCACCGTAGACATGGCCGCGGACGGCGCCCGCGCCATTCGTGCGCCAGTCGCGAGTACCGCCCGGATCACCAGTCCAGACTGCCGTCGACAGCGTCTTCGTGAAGCCGAGCAGCCAAGTGTGACCGACTTCGAAGTTCGTCGTACCGGTCTTCGCACCGGCAGGAACGCCGATCTTCAGCTGACTGGTAGTGCCGCCGTTGAAGGTCTGCGTCAGTGCGTAGGCGACCCCCTTGGCCACTTCCTTGGAGAGTACTCGTTTGCAGCCTTCACCCGGAAGATCAAGCTTCTTGCCGTTGCGATCCTTGATCTCGGTGATCGGCTTCGGCCCGCAGAACTCACCTTCATTTGCGAAGGTCGCAAACGCCGCAGCCATGGCGATCGGGGTGGTCTCCGTCGTACCGAGGATCGAGGAGGGCGAGAGCGCCTGAATGAAGCCGGACTTGTCTTCGTGGTCCAACGTCTCACCGCTGCCGTAGCGGATGCCCAGATCCATCGCAGTGTCCAGGATGTCGCACATGTTCATCTGGTTGCCCATGGCCGCATAACCTGTGTTGACGGATTTCTTCGTCGCCTCGAGTGCGGTCATCGAGCCCCTGCCTTCACCGTCTCCGGCGTTGTTCGGGTCCCAGTCTCCGGCCATGCTCGGGCAGCCGTCGTACTTCCAGGAGCTGGCCGGGAAGTTGCGTTTCGTGGCATTGACGGTGGTGTTGAGGCTCTTGCCTTCCTTCAGCCAGGCCGTCAGCACGAAAGGCTTCCATGTCGAGCCGACCTGGAAACCGCCGCCGCCGTTGTGCTTCTTGTCAACGGTGTAGTTGATCGAGGTCTTCTTGTTCTTGTCCTTCCTCTTGACGTCACCGGCGGTGTATTCGCGGTTCTCCGCCATCGCTATGACTTCGCCCGTGCCGGGTTCGATCGTCACCAGGGCGTGACCGGCACCGGAGGGATCACCGACGGGGACGCGCTTCTTGACCTCTTTGTCGGCGATCTTCTGTATATCGGGGTTGAGGCTGGTCTTGATCGTCAGTCCGCCTCGTTGGAGGAAAGCGAGTCGCTCATCGGCCGTTTCCCCGAAGGTCTCGTCATTCATGATGACGTTCTGGACGTAGTTGCAGAAGAACTCCGCCTGGCTCTTGGCCGCAGTGCAGCCGTTCGGCGTCTCGTGCAGATCGAGATCGAGGTCGGTTTTGACCGCCTTGTCGTATTCCTTCTGCGTGATGTGATCGTACTTGAGCATCTGCCCGAGCACGGTGTTGCGACGCTTGAGGACCTGATCGGGGAACCGCTGGGGGTTGAATGCCGAGGGGTTCTGCACGATTCCGGCGAGCATCGCCGACTGCTGGATGTTGAGATCCTTGGCGTGGATTCCCCAGTACCGGTAGGCGGCAGCTTCGACGCCGTAGACGTTCGGGGAGCCCGAATAGTTGTTGATGTTCATATAGCGGTTGAGGATTTCCTTCTTGTCGTACTTCTTCTCAACCGCGACAGCGAGCTTGGCCTCGCGCAGTTTACGCGCATAACCGGCGGTGCCTTCGGATTCCTTCGCCGCTGCGACGCCTTCTTCGTTCTCCTCGGCGTGCGCGTTCTCTGCCAGCACGTTCTTCACGTACTGCTGCGTCAGCGTCGATCCGCCCTGAGTCGTCGAGGACACCATATTGTGCACCGCTGCACGGGCGATGCCCTCGATGTCGACGCCGCCGTGTTCGAAGTACCGGTAGTCCTCGACGGCGATCGTCGCGTTCTGCATGTCCTGTGAGATCTTGTCCAGCGGCACCTCCTGACGGTTCTGCCAGTAGAACTCCGCGATCTCGGAACCGTCGGAGGCAAGCATCGTCGACTTCTCGCCCAAGTCCTTGATCTCCAAGGTGGCGGGAAGAGAATCGAAGATCTCGACGGCACTGTTCGCACTGGCTGTGGCCACGCCGACTCCGGGGATGGCTAGACCGGCGGCGACGATGCCCGCCACCGCGCTGACGGCCACGAACTGCATGAACGCGCCCATTTTGGTGGGAGGGGCGTTTGACTCAGGAGACACCATGCTGGCCAGTTTAACGAATTCGCCTTGTGCAAATCTTCAGAAACCGCTGAACGGACTAGCCCTTTGCGACGAGTTCCACGACGCTGACCTCCGGTCGGCAGGCGAAACGCACTGGTGAGTACGGTGAGAACCCGAGTCCTGCGGAGATCGCGACGAGGCTCTGCCGGTAGGGGAAAACTCCTCGTGCGCGTGTCCGATCGAGGTCGCAGTTCGTCACCGGTGCACCCCAGAAGGGCACACGGATCTGTCCGCCGTGTGTATGTCCGGCCATGATGAGGTCCGCCCCCGCCGAGGCGAACGCCTCCAAGGTCCGAGAATACGGGGCGTGCGTCACGCCCACCTTGAGACCGGCGTCGGGGTCGAACCGCGGATGCTCGAGGTCGCCCTCGCCTGGGTCTCCCCCACTCCAGCGGGTCCGGTCACGGTCGATATGGGCGTCGCCGAGCCCCGAGAAGTGGATGCGTGTGCCCTTGATCGTCAGGGTCGCCTCGGTGTTGTCGAGGAAGTGCCATCCCTGCCCTCCGGCAGCGGTGCCTGAAGCGCACGCCGGTTCTTCGAATCCGCGGATGAGGGCCTTGACGTCGAGGTCCGGGTCCACCCGATGTTTGACCTCGGAGGGTGAGCGCAGATATTTCGCGGGGTTCTTCGCCTGCGGGGAGAAGAAGTCATTCGATCCGAGGACGAAGACACCGGGGGTGTCGAGCAGACCGGAGAAGACATCGAGGACGCTCGGAACGATGTCGGCCGAGAGAGTGTCGCCGGTGTTGACGACGAGGTCGGGTTCGAGGCGGGTGAGTGCTTTGACCCAGGAGGCACGGTGCTTCTGCCAGGGCGCCAGGTGCAGGTCGGCGACGTGGAGTATCCGGATGGAGTCGGCTCCGACCGGCAGGATCGGCAGGGTGTGGCGGCGGATGGCGAAGAGGTGCGGTTCGATGACCGCGCCCCAGACTCCGGCGGCCGCGGGGACGGCAAGAGCACCGGCGAGGAGTGCGCGCTTCTTCATTCCCCCAACTCTATCCGCTCCCAGAGCTACCTGACGGCGGCTCAGCAACC
>NZ_VIGO01000008.1:0-194714 GCF_009299785.1 Brevibacterium sp. CFH 10365
CTAATTGCTACTGTGAGTATTGATAGTGGCTGGTCTGGGATCGGCTGGCAGAGTAGGAACCGACCGTCCCATCGATCATCATGACTCAAATTGCTACTGACTCAGACGATGTCATCGTCAGGATCTGTCTGATGATCGATGGGCGGCCGGCCCCGGCTCGGCCCACATCGGTAACTTGATCAGAAGGTTGTCCGTTCCTAACCGAACGTGACTCATCACAGTAGTGTTCCGACGTGACTATCTCCCGGACCGGAGCCGACCGTTCGACGGTCGGACATCATCCGCTCTAACACGGGAGAATCACGAACCGTCATGACTATCATCTCGCATTTATACGCGTTTGTCGTCGGCGTCGACACCCACGCGAAGAACCACGTCTACGCCGTGCTCACCCACACCGGCGAGCACATCGACACTGCTACATTCCCGACCACGAAAGCTGGCCTTAAACGAGCCCTAGCGTGGACCAGCCGCCGTACTGGCGGGGACCTCGACACCCTGTGGGTCATCGAGGGTATCGGCACTTACGGAGCGATCCTGGCCGACCATGTTGCCGACAACGGGTACACGGTCGCCGAGGCCGCCAGCATGAATGTCCGCGACCGCCATGCCACGGGCAAGGATGACCGGATCGATGCCCGAAGGATCGCGAACACGGTCCTGTCCTTAGACGAGTCACGGCTACGGTTTCCCAGGCAGGCTGATGGGCCGCGCCAGGGACTGCGGATCCTGGTCAAGGCTCGAGAGTCCATGACTCGGGAGAAGACCCGCACCATCAACGCGCTGACCGCATTGTTACGCGCGAACGATCTCGGTATCGATGCCCGACGGAAACTATCTCTCGTCAAGATCCGATCGGTCGCGAAATGGCGGTTAAGGAACGAGCCTGTGGCCCGTTTAGAAGCACGTCGGGAAGCCATCCGGTTAGCCAAACGCGTCATCGAACTCGACGCCGACATCAAGGATTACTCCACGCGGATTCTGACCTTGGTCAAGGACAGTCCGGCTGCCGTGCTGCTGGCCCAGCCGGGGATCGGACCGATCACCGCCGCCGTGTTCTACCTGGCGTGGTCGCATCCGGGGCGGGTTCATTCCGAGGCTGCGTTCGCGAAGCTGGCGGGGGTCAATCCGATCCCGGCGTCGTCGGGGAATGTGGTGAGGTTCCGGCTCAATCGCAGTGGTGATCGTCGGTTGAATTNTCATCATGGGCGGGTTCATTCCGAGGCTGCGTTCGCGAAGCTGGCGGGGGTCAATCCGATCCCGGCGTCGTCGGGGAATGTGGTGAGGTTCCGGCTCAATCGCAGTGGTGATCGTCGGTTGAATTCTGCGTTGTACATGGTGAGTATCACTAAGCTTTCCTTCGATGAGAGGACCCGAGCGTACATGGCCAAACGGCTCAGGGAAGGGAAGTCGAAGAAGGAGGCTATCCGGTGCATCAAGCGGTATGTGGCCCGGAATGTGTATCGGCTTCTCGAAGCTACGAATGTGACCGGTCAGGCCGCTTGACAAGCATAGAAGGATCCCGACGGCGGCTCAGCAACCTCGCGCCAGGTTGCTGAGCCGCCGTCAGGTGGTTCTGAGCGGGATCATCCGGTGCGCAGACGGGCGGCGAGGATGCCGAGGACGCGTTCGAACGGCGCGGTGCGGAACAGATCGCCGAAGGTCAGGCGGATGATCTTGTAGCCCCTGGCCTCGAGGGCGGCTTCGCGCGCCTTCTCCGCGGCGATGCTCTCGCGGGGTGAGCGGCCCTCCATCGTGTACTTCTCGATCCCGTCGATCTCGATGATCAGTCGCGCATCGTGGTTGCAGAAGTCGACCCGGGCGACGACCTCGCCGAGGTGGCCGAAGAATTCGACCTGCGGCTCGAATCCGGTGATGCCGTGTTCGAAGAAGCGCACTGCCGCGATCGACTCCGAGGGGGCCTCGCGCCGGCCGTCGGTGAGGTCGAGCGCGCGTAGCACCGCCGCGTCTCCGCGGGATTCGGGGCATTCCTCCAGCACCGCCTCGATGCGGAGACGACTGGTGCGACGCCGGCGGATCACCTCGTCGAACATCGGCACGGAGAGATCCGGGCCGTAGTCGCGGGCGATGTCGATGAGTGTGCGCTCCATCGTCGTCACGGCGTAGATGCCGACCGTCCTCCGGTGCGCAGACGGGACTTCGCGGTTGCGCACATAGAGGTGGCGGTACTTGCGACTGACGTTCGGCCGGCACACCTCGACCCTCGTCTCGGCCGGATAGGCGATCGGCAGTCCGTGGATGAGAGCCGCCGACAGGTGTGAGAAGACCTCGCGCCCCTTCGTCACCCGCCATCGACCCGACGCTGAGTGGATCTTCTCCGCACGGGTGCGGATGAGGACTCTTAAGGGTTCGATCTCATCACGCATATCGCCCTGGTGGCCGAACTCTTCGAAGTCCTCTTCGCTCAGGGCCGCCCAGATGGTTTCGTGTCGTGCGTCGTCGCACGATCCCGTCGCCACGTAACGTCCGCGGGCGATGCGCGAGAGGCAGCATTTCTCTCCGCGCCGGACCTCGTCCTTGGTGAACCCCAGTCGGTAGAGCTTCTCGGTTGTCATACACAGATACATGACACCAAATTGCACCATTTGATATCAATAGGCAATAGACAGAAGAAAACTTTGGATAACTTCTCCCCAGAACTACCTGACGGCGGCCCAGCAACCTCGCGCAAGGTTGCTGGGCCGAGCCGTCAGGTAGTAATTCAGCGGGCGGTGAGGAGGCGGCCGGCGGGGGTCTCGAAGTCGACCGGGGCACCGCGCAGCAGCGTCTGGGTGACACGACCGCGGACGGTGCGGGTGTCATACGCGCTGATCTGATTGCGGTGGTAGAGCTCCGCGGCCTGCACGGTCCACTCCTCATCGGGGGCGAAGACGGCGAAGTCCGCGTCATTGTCCTCGGCGATCGCGCCTTTGCCCTCGACCCGGGCCACGGCCGCCGGTGCCGCCGACATCCAGCGGACCACCTCGGCGAGCTCGATTCCGCGCTTCGCGGCCTCGGTCCACACGAGCGAGAGGCCCAGCTGCAGGGACGAGATTCCGCCCCAGGCGGCACCGAAGTCGCCGGTGTCGAGCAGTTTGAGTTCTGCCGTCGAAGGCGAATGGTCGGAGACGATGCAGTCGATCGTGCCGTCGATGAGCCCCTGCCACAGCGCCTCTCGGTTCGATTCCTCGCGGATCGGCGGGCAGCACTTGTGCGTCGTCGCCCCGTCCGGGATCTCCTCGGCGGTGAAGACGAGGTAGTGCGGGCAGGTCTCGACGGTGAGCTTGATGCCCTCGGCCTTGGCCGCGGCGATCTGGTCGAGCGCATCGGCCGAGGACAGGTGCAGGATGTGCGCCCGGGCCCCGGTCTCCCGAGCGGCGTCGATGACGCGGGCGATCGCGACGTTCTCTGCCTCGCGCGGTCGCGTGGCGAGGAAGTCGGCGAACTTCGGGCCCGAATTCTTCGGCGCCGACGACATCACCTCGTGATCCTCGGCATGGACGATGAGCATCCCGTCGAAGGAGGCGATCTCGGCCATGTCCGCGGCCATCTCCGCCGGCTCCAACGGCGGGAACTCCTCGACGCCGGAGTCCTCGAGGAAGCATTTGAACCCGTACACCCCGGCCTCGTGCAATGGCCGCAGATCTGCGGTGTTGCCGGGGATCGCCCCGCCCCAGAACCCGACGTCGACGAAGGCCTTGGGCCCGGCGACCTCGCGTTTGGTCTCCAATGCCGCGACATCGACCGTCGGCGGCAGCGAGTTCAGCGGCATGTCGACGATCGTCGTCACGCCCCCGGCCGCGGCCGCGCGGGTGGCGCTGGCGAAGCCCTCCCACTCGGCGCGCCCGGGATCGTTGACATGGACATGGGAGTCGACGAGACCGGGCAGCAGCACCTGATCGTCGCCGACCTCGATGATCTCTGCCCCCGCCGAGGCGGCCGTGTCCAGATCCTGTCCGCCGCGGGCGATCTCGGCGATCCTTCCGTCCCGGACACCGAGCTGCACGGAGTCGATCCCGCCGGGAAGCAGTGCCTTCGCGGCATGGATGACCAGGTCGAAGCTGGCTTCTTTGCTCAAAATTCCTCCTCAGTCGCGCGGCTGCTCGGCCGGCGGATGCGGTGCGCAGCCTCGGCGCTGGACCGTCAACGGTATACCGTTCTAATCGTACTCGGACCAGCCTACTCGGCGGCAGCGAATTCGCCCATCGTGCTCAACGCGCTCGGGGCGTCGGCCGGGGTCTGGGCGAGGGTCTCGAACTCGTTGATCTGATCGAGGGCGGTGCCCATCGAGATGTTCGTGACGCGTTCGAGGATGACCTCGACGACCACGGGCACTTGGTGCTCGTCCATGAGCTCCTTGGCCACGCGCAGGCCCTCGCCGATGAGTTCGGGGTCCTCGACCCGCAGCGCCTTGCATCCGAGTCCCTGGGCGACGGCCACATGGTCGACGCCGTAGCCGGACGATGCGGAACCGGCGGCGTTGATGTTCTCGAATGCCAGCGAGACCTCGAAGTCCATATCGAATCCGCGCTGGGACTGGCGGATGAGTCCCAGGTAGGAGTTGTTGACGACGACGTGGACATAGGGGATCTGGTGCTGGGCGCCGACGGCGAGCTCTTCGAGCATGAACTGGAAGTCGTAGTCGCCCGACAGCGCCACGACGGTCTCGCCCGGTTTGGCCTGCGCCACGCCGAGCGCCGCCGGGCCGGTCCAGCCCAAGGGCCCGGCCTGGCCGGCGTTGATCCAGTGCCGGGGCCGGTAGACGTGCAGCATCTGGGCGCCGGCGATCTGGCTCAGCCCGATCGTCGAGACATAGGTGACGTCGCGGCCGAAGGCCTGGTTCATCTCCTGGTAGACCCGCTGCGGTTTGATCGGCACCTCGGTGAAGTTCGTCTTCCGGTGCTCGGTCGACTTCCTTGCCGTGCATTCGGCGGCCCAGTCGGTGAAGTCCGGCAGGGCCCGTTCACCCGATCGGCCGCGTGCGGCTGCCAGCAGCGCGTCGAGGGCTGCCCCGGCGTCGGATGCGACACCGAAGTCAGGGGCGAAGACGCGTCCGATCTGGGTGGGCTCGATGTCGATGTGGACGAATTTCCGACCCTTGCGGTACACGCCCAAGTCACCGGTGTGGCGGTTGGCCCAGCGGTTGCCGATGCCGATGACGAGGTCGGATTCGAGGAAGGAGGCGTTGCCGTAGCGCACATGCGTCTGGATGCCGACCATGCCCGCGGCCAGCGGGTGGTCGTCGGGGATCGCACCCCAGCCCATGAGCGTCGGTGAGACGGGGATGGAGGTGAGTTCGGCGAATTCGACGAGGCGGTCGGCGGCATCGGCATTGATGATTCCGCCGCCGGCGATGATGATCGGGTGCTCCGCCTCGGCGATGAGGTCGAGGATCTTCTCCGCCTGCGCCGAGGTGGCTGCCGGCTTCGCGGGTGGCAGCGGTTCGTAGGCGTCGATGTCGAATTCGATCTCGGTCTGCTGCACGTCGATGGGCAGGTCGATGAGCACGGGTCCGGGCCGGGCCGAGCGCATGAGCTGGAACGCGGACTGGAAGACGCCGGGCACCTGACCAGCTTCGAGCACGGTCCTGGCCATCTTCGTCACCGGCCCCGCGATGGAGGCGATGTCGACGGCCTGGAAGTCCTCCTTGTCGAGCACGGCGACGGGAGCCTGGCCGGTGATGCACAGGATCGGCTGGGAGTCGGCGGCCGCGGCGTAGAGGCCGGTGATCATATCGGTGCCGGCCGGCCCCGAGGTGCCCAGGCAGACTCCGATATTGCCTGGGGCGGCGCGGGTGTACCCGTCGGCCATGTGCGAGGCCCCTTCGACGTGGCGGGCCAGTGTGTGACGGATTCCGCCGTGGGCCTTCATGGCCGAGTAGAGCGGGTTGATGGCTGCTCCCGGCAGCCCGAATGTCTCGGTGGCGCCTTCCTTTTCGAGGATGAGCACCGCGGCGTCGACTGCGCGCATGCGTGTCATTGTTCGTCCTTTGTTCGTGAGCCGGCGACGACGCTGTCGCCGGCTCGGTTCATGGTGGGATTCCCGAGGCGGTCGTTCAGTCCTCGTTCTTGGCCGAGAGCTGCTCGACGACGGTGAAGAGACCGGAGTGGTCGAGTCCGCCGTTGCCCTGTTGGACGGTGGCGGCGACGAGCTGGGCGACGGTGGCCCCGAGCGGGATGGCCACTCCTGCTTCGCGGGCGGCGGCGGTGACGATGCCCATGTCCTTGTGGTGCAGCTCGAGCCGGAATCCGGGGTCGAAGGAGCGATCGAGCATCTTCTGCCCCTTCTGATCGAGCACCTTGGATCCGGCTAGTCCTCCGCCAAGGACCTGCAGCGCCGCACCGGTCTCGACTCCGTAGGCTTCGAGGAAGACGACGGCCTCGGCGAGCAGTCCGATATTGCCGGCGACCATGAGCTGATTCGCTGCCTTGACGGTCTGGCCGGCTCCCGAGGGGCCGACGAGGACGATGGTCTTGCCGACGGCGTCGAAGACGTCGCTCATCGCGTCGAAGTCGGCTTGGTCACCGCCGACCATGATGGACAGGACCCCGTCGATGGCGCCGGGCTCACCCCCGGAGACGGGAGCGTCGAGGGGTTTGAGTCCGGCAGTCTTGGCCTGATCGGCCAGTTCGGTGGCCACATCGGGACGGATGGTGGAGAAGTCGATCCAGGTGGTCCCGGCTGAGGCGTGGGCGAGGATTCCGTCGTCGCCGGTCAGCACGGCTTCGACGTCGGGTGAGTCGGGAACCATGGTGATGATGACATCGGCCCCGGCCACCGCCTCGGCGATGGTGGCGACGGCACTGCCACCCGCCTCGGCGAGGGTGTCGGCCTTGCCCGGTGTGCGGTTGAAGCCGCGGACGTCGAATCCGGCAGTGACGAGGTTTTTGGCCATCGGCAGGCCCATGATGCCGAGTCCGATGAAAGCGATTGTCTTGGACATGGTGGGGTTTCCTTCGTGTCGGTGCGGAGTTTCAGGCGGTCTGGGCGGCTCGGTCGAGCCAGTCGAAGGCAGTGGCGCGGTCCTGTTTGTATTCCAGCGCCACGGACCCGGTGTAGCCGAGCGAGTACGCGCGGTCGATCCAGTCGCGCAGCGGCAGCGATCCGGTGCCGGGCGCCCCGCGGCCCTCGGCGTCGGCGATCTGGATGTGGCCGAAGTTCGCGGCGTCGGCTTCGATGACGGCGGGGACGTCGTCGCCGTTGACGTGCATGTGATAGAAGTCGGCGAGCACGGCGATGTTCTCGGGTCCGTCGGCACGGACTCGTCCGACCACCTCGGCGGCGTCGGCGTACCGCTTGAGCGGGTAGGCCTCGGCTCCGGAGACGGGCTCGACGAGGACGGTTCCGCCGATCTCGGCGACCTTTCCGGCGGCGAGCGCGAGGTTGGCTGCGGCCGTGGCGTCCTGCCCGGCCGCGTCCTGGCCGTCGGTGCGCAGTCCGTAGAGGGCGTTGAAGGCGCGGCAGCCGGTGCGGCGGCCGATCTCGACGACGATGGCGACGTTTGCGGCGAAGTCCTCCTCGGCGCCGATGATCGAGACCATTCCGCGATCGCCCGCGGCCATGTTCCCGGCCCAGAGGTTCAGGCCCTTGAGGGCGACCCCGGCGGAGTCGAGGGAGTCGATGAACTCATCGACCTCCGCCGAGGTGGGGGTCGGGTTCCCGTCGAAGGGCCACCAGAATTCGACTTCGTCGAAGCCGGCATCCTTCGCGGCCTGGGCGCGTTCGAGGACGGGCAGCTCGGTGAGCAGGGTCGAGCAGTTGAGGATGTAGCTGGTGGGTGAGGTGAAGGCCTGGGACATGGTGCTCTCCTTTGAGTTGCCAACGTTTTCCGTATTGTGGAAGTGTGTTTCCATTCCGTGAAATCAGCATAGATCGCCTGCGGAGTCCTCGTCAAGACGTTCCCTCCCAAAACAACGTGACGGCGGCCCAGCAACCCCGCGCGAGGTTGCTGGGCCGCCGTCAGGTAGCAATCAGGGGTGGAGGGGGGCGCCGTCGATCCAGACTCCGGCGATGTCGGCAGGGGTGCCCATGGCGAAGATCGTCGCCAAGGCGTCGGCGTCGTCGGCGGCGTGGCGGATGCCGACGTCGAGCGGCTGGCCCTCGGCCGGCCGGATGAGCACGGCGTCGAAGCGCTTGCCCTCACTCAGCACGCCGACCTCATCGAGCTCGAGCGCCTCGGCACCGGCGGAGGTCGCGAGGTGGAGCAGATGCGCGGAGCTCAGCGGCAGCCCCCCGGTCGGGTCGAGCTGCTGCATGAAGTACGACTGCACGCCCTCCTTGAACAGGTTGAACCCGGTCCCCGCCCCGACGTCCGAGCCCAAAGCCACCCGGACGCCTGCCTCCACATGCCGGCGCAGCGGGAAGAAACCGCTGGCCAGAGCCGAGTTCGAGGTCGGGCAGTGCGCGGCCACCGACCCCGCTTCGGCCATGCGCTCAAGCTCCCGATCCTGTGGGTGGACGTTGTGCGCGAGCACCGTCCGCCGTCCCACGAGCCCCGCCCTGTCATAGGTGTCGAGGTAGTCGACGGCCTCCGGGTGGATCCGCGCGACCCCGGAGATCTCATCGCGGTTCTCGTTCAGGTGCGACGTCACCCAGATGCCCGGATTCTCCGCCACGAGGCGACCGCCCGCGGCCAGCATCTCCGGTCCCGCGGAGAACGAGAACCGTGGAGTCACCGCATACCGCAGCCGGCCCTTCCCGTGCCACCGGTCGATGAGCCCCTGGCTCTCCTCGAGCGACCGCTCCACGTCGGTGAGCAGCGCATCGGGCAGGTTCCGATCGCTCGTGACCAGACCGGAGGTGATCCGCAGCCCCGACTTCTCGGCGGCGGCGAAGAAGATGTCCATGGCAGCTGCGAAGTGCGAACCGAAGACCATCGCCGAGGTGGTCCCCGCCGAGATCAGTCCCGTGAGGAATTCGCCGGCCACCGCCTCCGCGTAGGCGGGGTCTGCGAGTTTCGCCTCTTCGGGCAGGGCGCACTGGTCGAGCCAGTCGAGCAGCGGTCGTCCGAGATGGCCGATGGCCCGCACCTGCGGCAGGTGGACGTGGGTGTCGACGAGCCCGGGGATGAGCACACCGTCGCGGAGGTCGACGACCTCGGCGGCGGGGTGCGCGGACCGGGCGGTGTCGAAATCGGTGCGGGAGGTGATGAGTCCGTCGTCGACGACGAGGGCGACATCGGAGGCCGAGCGCAGCCGGCCCCCGGTGAATGGGTTGTCCGGCGTGTCGAAGACGCGAACGCGGTAGATGACCACAGTGGTTCTCCTTGGTTCAGTGACATGAGTCAGAGCAGAAAGTCAGTCAGCGGCGGCCTGCGCTCAGGCCATGCGCCCGAGCAGGTCGGCGGCGACGCTCACGGCGATCGTCGCGGGTGCTTTGCCCGGCAGTTCGGACAGTCCGATCGGGCACCGGATGGTGTCGACGGCCTCGGGTTCGAAGCCTTCGGCGGCGAGGTTCCTGCGGAAGCGCTGCCATTTCGCGTTCGACCCGATGAGCCCGACCGAACCGAGGTCGCCGCGGGTCAGTGCCGCGGCACACAGGTGCAGGTCCTCGGCATGGTCGTGGGTCATGATGACCACGTGCGCACCGGACGGCAGCGCCGTGAGCACCTCTTCGCCGACGACGGCGAATTCGGAGCGGATGCGCGCGACCGGGGTCTCCAGCGCGTCGATCGCCTCGAGCTGCTCGGGCCGCGAATCGCTGACCGTGAGGTCGATATCGTGGCGGGCCAGGATCCGAGTGAGCTCGAGTCCGATGTTGCCGATGCCGAAGATCGCCACCGAGGCGGGCACGGGCAGGGGTTCGAACAGCATCGTGACCTCTCCGCCGCAGCATTGGCGACCGTACTTGGCCGGGGCCTTGTCGTTGAGCCGCAGGGTGAGCATCTCCGGGACCTGCTGCCGCTCGGCGAGCAGTTCACGGGCTCGGGTGAGGGCCGTCATCTCGAGATTGCCCCCGCCGATGGTCCCGAACAGGTCATCGGCGGTGGCGATCATCTTCGCTCCCGCCTCGCGTGGGGCGTGCCCGCGCACCGCGGCGAGAGTGATGAGGACAGCCGGCACCCGAGCTGCGCGAAGCTCGGCCGCGGTGTCCATCCAGGTCATGACGGGACTCGCTGTCCTTCCCTCGCCGAGGCGGCCGCCTCCGAGTCCTGCCCACGCGCTTCTTCGATCGCCCAGAACACCGCTTCGGGTGTGGCCGGTGATGCGAGTTCGACGCTGTGGCCGGGGCGTGCGAAGGCGCCCACGGCTTCGCGCAGGGCTTCGCGGACGGAGAAGGCGAGCATGAGCGGGGGTTCGCCCACGGCTTTCGACCCGTACACGGCGCCTTCTTCATGCGCTTTGTCGAGGAAGGTGACGTTGAAGATCTCGGGGACTTCGGAGAAGCTCGGGATCTTGTATGTGCTCGCCGCCTGAGTGGCCAGGCGTCCTCGACTCGGCTTGTCGGATTCGTCCCAGCGCAGGTCTTCGAGCGTCAGCCAGCCGGCGCCCTGGATGAATCCGCCTTCGATCTGCCCGAGGTCGAGCAGCGGAGACAGGGAGTCTCCGACATCGTGGACGATGTCGACGCGGCGCAGTGTGTAGGAGCCGTCGAAGCGGTTGACTTCGACCTCGGACACGGCCGCCCCGTAGGCGAAGTACTTGAATGGCTCGCCCCGCATCTGCGACAGGTTCCAGTGCAGTCCCTCGGTGCGGTAGAACCCGGAGGCCGAGAGCTGGATGCGCTGGAAGTACGCGGTGTTGATCAGCTCTTCCCAGGTCACCGTCTTCGTCGAGGACAGTGCGGAGACGATTCCGCGGGAGATGCTGACCTCGTGGGCGGGTGCCCCGAGGATGCCCGCGGCGACCTGGCGCAGCCGCTCGAGGATCTGGTCGCAGGCGTTCTTCACCGCTCCGCCGTTGAGGTCGGATCCGGAGCTCGCCGCCGTCGCGGAGGTGTTGGGCACCTTGTCCGTGCGAGTCGGCGCGAGCCGCACCGTCGACAGAGGCACGCCGAGGGTGGTGGCCGCGACCTGCAGCATCTTCTGGTGCAGTCCCTGCCCCATCTCGGTGCCGCCGTGGGTGACGAGGACGGAACCGTCCTTGTAAATGAGCACGAGTGCCCCGCCCTGGTTGAAGGCGGTGAGGTTGAACGAGATCCCGAACTTCACCGGGGTGATCGCCAATCCGCGTTTGATGTGCTCGTGGCCTGCGTTGAACGCTTCGATTTCGAGTTCGCGGGCCTCGAGGTCGGATTGGGAGATGAGCTGATCCCAGCAGGCCTCGATCCGTTCCGGGTGGCGCACCGGCTGGTAGTAGGGAGTGTCCTGGCCATCGGCGTAGAAGTTCCGACGTCGCAGCTCACGGGCGCTGAGCCCCAGTTTGGGGGCGACTCGGCCGATGATGTCCTCCATCACCAGCATGCCCTGGGGGCCGCCGAAGCCGCGGAAGGCCGTCTGCGAGGTCTTGTTGCATTTGGCGATGCGACCGGTGACGCGGATGTTGGGCACCCAATAGGCGTTGTCGATATGGCACATCGCGCGGGTGAGCACCGGTTCGGACAGGTCGAGGCTCCACCCTCCGTCGGCGGTCAGCGTCGCATCGAGGGCGAGGATCTTCCCGTCCTCGGTGAACCCGACCTTCCACGCGGAGTGGAAGCCGTGGCGTTTGCCCGTCATGGTGATATCGCGGGTGCGGTCGAGTCGCAGGCGCACCGGCCTGCCCGTCAGCTTCGCACCGAGCGCGGCCAGCGCTGCGTAGCCGTGCGGCTGCATCTCCTTGCCGCCGAAGCCTCCGCCCATGCGCAGGCACTGCACGGTCACCGCGTGGGCGGGGACTCCGAGGACGTGGGAGACGATGTCCTGGGTCTCGGTGGGATGCTGGGTCGAGGACTGGATGAAGACCTGTTCGTTCTCATCCACATGGGCCAGGCAGGCCTGCGTCTCGAGATAGAAGTGCTCCTGGCCGGCGAATTCGAATTCGCCCTCGAAGACATGAGCGGCATCGGCGAAGGCGGAGTCGACTTCGCCCTTGTCGATGGACAGGGGCTTGCCGTGGTAGCTGTCGGCGGCGATCGCATCGCGCACGGTCACCAGCGACGGCAGCTCCTCGACCTCGGCGGTCACGGCTGCCGCACCTTCCTTCGCGGCTTCGAGGTCCTCGGCGAGGACCCAGGCCAGGGGCTGGCCGAAGAACATGATCTCATCGACCGGCAGCATCGGCTCATCGTGCTTGACGCCCTGGTCGTTGACGCCGGGGATGTCGGCGGCGGTGATGACCCTGACGACGCCGGGCACCGCATAGGCGGGTTCGACGTCGATCGCGCCGAGGCGGCCGTGCGCGGTCGTCGACTGCACGGGGAAGGCGTGGAGGACGCCGGTGAGACGTCCGACGAGGTCATCGGTGTAGAGCGCGGTTCCGGTGACATGGCCGAAGGCGCTTTCGTGGTGGTGGCGTTCGCCGACGACCGGGTCGGCGGGGCGCTGGGAGAGCTGGCTCATCACTTGACCTCCTTGCTGGTCACGGCCGGGTGGCCGAGGTGCTCGGCGTAGAAGCGTTCGAGGGAGCACCGCAGCATCGCGGTCCGGTATTTCGCACTCGCCCGGTGGTCATCCATCGGGGTGCCTTCGGCGGCGAGGGTCTCGGCGGCCGCGTGCACGGTCTCCAGGTTCCACGACTGCCCCTCGAGCAGGGCCTCGGTGGCGGTGGCACGCAGCGGGGTGGCCGCGACTCCGCCGAGCCCGATCCGAGCCTTGACGATCATCCCGTCGCGGATGTCGACGGCGTAGCCGATCGCCACCGAGGAGATGTCGTCGAAGCGGCGTTTGGCGATCTTCTGGAACGATGTCAGCGGCGAGAGCGGCAGCGGGATGCGGATGGCGGTGATGAGCTCATCGGCTGCGCGCACCGTCTGCCGGTACCCGGTGAAGTAGTCGGCCAGCGCCACGGTCCGGGACCCGCGCACCGAGGTGAGCACGAGTTCGGCCTCGAGGGCGAGCAGAGCCGGCGGAGTGTCGCCGATGGGCGAACCGGTGCCGAGGTTGCCGCCGATCGTCGCCCCGTTGCGGATGAGGCGGGAGGCGAACTGGGGGAACATCCTGCCCAGCAGCGGGATCTCGCCTGCGAGTTCGCGTTCGAGTTCGGACAGGGTGTGGGAGGCACCGAGTTCGATGGCGTCTGCGGTGCGGCGGATTCCGCGCATCTCCTCGAGCCGGTCGACGGCGAGGATGTTCTTGGCGCGGGCCCCCTTGATGTTGACCTCGACACCCCAGTCGGTGGCTCCGGCCACGAGGGTGACCTCGGGATCGGCGGAGAGGATCTCGACCGCCTCGGCGAGGGTGGCGGGTCGGCGGTAGCGCCCGATCTCACCGGTCGCAGTATCGGCCCGCAGATAATCGGTGGCTCGAGCCGACGGGGCCGGGCGGTCACGGCGGACGGCGAGGGCATCGTCGGCGGCAGGCTGCCCGAGGGCGTTCGCGGCATCGCGGATGGGGCGGTAGCCGGTGCAGCGGCACAGGTTGCCGGACAGGGAGTGGAGGTCGAAGCCGTCCTCGCAGCGGTCGGGGCGGTAGTATTCGGCGGCCATCGAGGAGATGAAGCCGGGGGTGCAGTATCCGCACTGGGATCCGCCGCGCACGGCCATCTCTTCCTGGACGGGGTGGACGGATTCTCCGTCGGCCAGACCTTCGGCGGTCACGACCTCTCCCCCGTCGAGCGCTGCCGCCGGCAGCAGGCAGGAGTTGACCGAGGTCCAGCGGGTTCCGCCGGATTCGTCGGGGCGGGCGACCATGATCGCGCAGGCCCCGCATTCGCCTTCGGCGCAGCCTTCCTTCGCTCCGGTCAGACCTTGACCGCGCAGGAAGTCCAGCGCATTCGTATGGGGTGGGCCGTCGAATTCGCGGACGGTCCCGTTGATGGTCACTTCGGCAGTTGACTGGTCCGTTGTCGCAGTGGACATCGCACTTCACACCTCCCGCGTCTCTTCACTGAGACGCACAGTGCATGGTTGGAACAATTTGCTTCGTTCTTCGAGCTTCTGGTTATCCATGCGAACAGCGCAGAAGAACGCGGAATCGGGGACCATGCGTCCCCGCGGGTCAGGCCCCGTGGGCGATCTGGCCTCTTCCCCAAGCTGAGTGTCCAACCATTGTTCTCATGCCCCCAAGATAGCCGATATCGGGCCGCGAACGAAGTACAGGACGAAACCGGCCGAGACGACCCACAGCAGCCAGTGGACCTGACGGGCGCGGTTGCTCATGGCGTGGATGAGCGCCCAGGAGATGAATCCGACGCCGATTCCGTTGGCGATCGAATAGGTCAGCGGCATCGTCACCATGGTGAGGAAGACCGGCAGCGAGGTGCGGAAGTCGGTCATGTCGATCTCACGGATCTGTGTGACCATCATGGCGCCGACGACGACGAGCGCTGCGGCTCCGGCCTCCATCGGGATGACGGCGATGAGCGGTGAGAAGAACATCGACAGCAGGAACAGCACTCCGGTGATGCAGGCGGCGAGACCGGTCCGCGCGCCCTCGGCGATTCCTGCGGCGGAGTCGACGAAGACCGTGTTCGACGACGCTGATGCACCGCCGCCGAAGACCGCACCGAGACCTTCGACGACGAAGGCTCCGCGGATGCGCGGGAACATTCCGTCGTCGGTCTGGAGTCCGGCGCTGCGGGCGAGTCCCGTCATCGATCCCATGGCGTCGAAGAAGTTCGTGAACACGAGGGTGAAGACGAGCATCGTGGCCGCGAGGACGCCGATGTGCTGGAATCCGCCGAAGAGGTCGAAGGCGCCGATGAGACCGAAGTCGGGAACGGCGACGACCTGCTGCGGGAATTCCGGAGCGGCGAGGTTCCAGCCCAGCGGATCCGGGTCGACCGGATCCCCGACGGTGCCGAGCTTCGCGAACGCCTGGATGATGATCGCGGCGATCGTGGCCACGATGATGCCGATGAGGATCCCGCCGGGGATCCGCCTCGCGACGAGGATGCCGATGAGGACGAGGGCGAAGACGAAGACCAGCGTCGGCAGGGAGCCGATCGATCCGTCCTGGCCCAGCTGGACGGGCGGGCCCTCCGGGGTGCGGGTGACGAACCCGGCGTTGACGAAGCCGATGAAGGCGATGAAGAGTCCGATGCCCACCGTGATGGCGATCTTCAGCGCGTGCGGGACGGCGTTGAAGATCGCGGTGCGGATGCCCGTCGCGCCGAGGACGACGATGATGACGCCGTTGATGACCACCAGCCCCATCGCATCGGCCCAGGTGACCTCCTGGACGACGGAGACGGCGAGGAAGCTGTTCATCCCCAGCCCGGCGGCGAGGCCGAAGGGCAGTCGGGCGACGACGCCGAAGAGGATCGTGATGACGCCGGCGACGAGCCCGGTGACCGCGGTCAGCTGGGCGAAGTCAAGGCTGTCACCGGCGACGTCCTGGGAGCCGCCGAGGATGAGCGGGTTGAGGACGACGATATAGGCCATCGCGACGAAGGCGACGATGCCTCCGCGGATCTCCTGCTTGATCGACGACCCGCGCCCAGTGATTTCGAAGAATCTGTCGAGAAGCCCCGGTCTCGTAGATGCGGTCTGCACCGCTTGGTCGTTGTCAGCCATTTTCATGGACCACCTCAGGTTGTTCGATTTGGTCAGCCGCCGACATCATCGTCGTCGGCCCTGCGCCTTGAACGTGCGCAATGAAACAGGCAAGTCATCGGTCCGAAGCCGAACCAGGATTTCCACATCCTGGAAAACTATTTCTGTTTCATCGAGCAAGTCTCGCCGCTCGACCCTGGTGTGTCAATCATCACACCTCTGCCCGCACCGATGCCATCCATCGGCGGGACAGACGAAACCCCTGATCAGAATCGTCTGATCAGGGGTTTCCCGTGGCGGTGGCGGTGGGATTTGAACCCACGGTAGGGGGTTGCCCTACACAACATTTCGAGTGTTGCACCTTCGGCCGCTCGGACACGCCACCGCCGACAACTGTACAGCGGTGGACTTTCCGCGTCCAAATCGGTTCACCGTGAGGTGGGACACGTCAGCGCCTGGCCGCGAAGAACTTCCTCAGCAGAGCTCGACTCTCCCCTGCCCGGACGCCCGAGGTCACCTCCGGATGATGGAGTGCTGCGCGATCGCGCAGCAGATCCCACACCGACCCGACGGCTCCGGCCTTGTCGTCGAAGGCGCCGAAGACCACGCGCTCGGCCCGGGAGCCGACGAGGGCCCCGGCGCACATCGCGCACGGCTCCAAGGTGACGACGAGGGTGCAGCCGTCCAAGCGCCACTGACCTCTGACCGAGGCGGCGGCGGAGATCGCCATGAGCTCCGCGTGGCCGAGCGGATCGGCATCGACTTCGCGCCGATTGTGACCGCGCCCGATGACCTCCCCGACCTCATCGATGACCACAGCCCCGACGGGAACGTCGTCATGAGCCGGTGCCAGCGCCGCCTCGGCGAGGGCATGCCCCATCCATTCGGCGAACTGAGCGTTCAGCGTGCGGCCTCGAGCTGGTCGGCGAAGCCGACGGTCTCACCGACGTGGGCGACGACGCGGGCCGGGTCGGATCGGTAGCTTTCGACCTGGTCGATCAGGGTGGCGGCGGGAACCCCGCGGTCGGTGTAGATATCGGCGTCTCCGGCCCATTCGGCATCGGCGTCGAATTCGAGCATCTCGACCTCGTCGTCGTCCTCATCTTCATCGGCTTCGGCTTCGTCCTCCTCGGCGCCGAAGTCCTCTTCGGGTTCGGCCTCGTAGGCATCGGGGCGGGAGTCGAGGAAGTCGGCGAAGATCTCTGCGAACGGGCTCGCCTCGACCGCGGCGAGATCGGAGAGGAAGACCTTGACCTCATTGTCCGCGCACAGGCGCACGAGGCCGAACCATTCGTCTTCGTGTTCGATGACGGCCACGGCCTCTCCGTCATCGCCGGCGGCCGAGCGCATCATATCGACGAGGTCGTCGAGGTCGTTCGCGTCACGGACGTCGACATCGAGGGCGCGGAAGCCATCGCCGGAATCGGCCAGGATCTCAGTGAAGTACGACATGCCTCCATTGTGAACGCTTCGCCCCGCGTTGACCACTGCCGGAGGCGTCGAGTTCTCCCTTACCATTTGGGTATGCATCTTCACGTAGCCGATCACCCGCTCATCGCCCACAAGCTCACCGCCCTGCGCGATGAGAACACGGATTCCGCGCGTTTCCGACAGCTCACCGAAGAGCTCGTCATGCTGCTGGCCTACGAGGCGACCCGATCGGTGTCGGTCGAGGACAAGGAGATCTCGACCCCGGTGACGACCACCACCGGCACCCGCATCGCCGAACCACGCCCCGTCGTGGTTCCGATCCTGCGCGCCGGGCTCGGCATGCTCGACGGAATGCTGCGCATCCTTCCCACCGCCGAGGTGGGTTTCCTCGGAATGGTCCGCGACGAGACGACGTTCGAGCCCAGCGCCTACGCCGACCGTCTGCCCGATGACCTCACCGGTCGGCAGATCTTCGTCGTCGATCCGATGCTCGCCACCGGCGGGACCCTGGCCATGGCCATCGACTTCCTGCTCGCCCGCGGCGCTCGCGACGTCACCGCCGTATGCCTGGTCTCCGCCCCCGAGGGCGTCCAGCGCATCGAACGCGACTTCAGCGACTCCGCCGAGGTGAAGGTGTACACGGCGGCGCTCGACGAGAGGCTCAATGAGAAGGGCTACATCGTGCCCGGGCTCGGTGACGCCGGGGATCGGATGTACGGAATCGTCGACTGATCGGTTCGTCATAATTCGTCACACTCGTCTCATTTTCGGCTCTTTCATTGCAGTGTCTTCGCTTTGTGACAAATAATGAAGTCATGACTTCAGCGATCGACCAGATGCGAATGCCTGCGGCAGACATGTGTATGCCCTGCGTTCGTGGTCGGTGATCGTACTCCCGCTGTCCGGCCTCGAACGAGTTCACTCAAGCAGCGGACTCCTCCAGTCATATCGACCCGATGGTCGGAGCAAAGGACAGCTATGCCGAATCCAGAACCCGCCTACGTCCACCCGCGCAGCGCCGCGGCCACTCGACGTGCAGGAGCCAGGTTGAGCGCAGTCGACCCACAGAACGCACCGCACACCTTCGGCCCCGCCGGTGTCGTCCCCTCACCGAAGGCCGCTCGCGGAATCATCGTCTACATCGGACTCGATGAGTCCAAGGCCGCAGCCGACGGCACGAACCTCTCAGCGATCGCCGCTGAGCTGCAGGCCTACGCGAAGGAACTGGCCAGCCAGGCCGAGACGCAGGCCGTCATCGCACTGGCGCCGGAGGGCCGCGGCAGCGATATCGACGCCGTCCGCGCCGTGGCCAACGGCTCCCCCGCCGCGACCGGTGCTCCGGCGGCGACTCATGGGCCGGTGCGTTCGCGCATTCCCAACCGCATCCACCCGCCGGCTCTGCGCGAGGACTCCGCTCCGGCGGCCCCCGCACCCCGCGGTTTCGGCGGACGGGCCGGCGACGCCTACACACAGGCGAGCGGCGAACGTCTGCGCATCGACATTCCGCGCCGCGAGGTCCGCATCGACGGTGAGCTCGTCGACGTCACGACGAAGGAATTCGATCTGCTCGCCACCCTCGTCTCCCATGCCGATGAGACTCTTCCCCGTGAGGATCTCATCACCGCAGTGTGGTCCGGCGGTGAGGTTCCCGACGAACGCACCGTGGACGTGCACATCCGCCGGCTGCGGCGCCGCCTCGGCGAATACGCTTCCGTGGTGCGCACGATGAGGGGTTCGGGCTATCGCTACGACACCCACCCCGATGTGACTGTGTGGAGCGCGACTGCGCGTCGCTGATGCGGTGCGGCTGTGAGCCGTGTCGCAAGGGGCTTCCAGCGTGGGGCCAGACTTCCCGGTTAAGATCGTTGATCGATGAACCAGGCATATTCCTCACCGCGCAGAAGGCACAGCCCCGCGAAGGGCGTCACCGCATTGATCTTCGGGATCCTCTATGCGGCGTTCCTGCTGCTCCACAATCTGCTGCCGACGCGGATGGGCATCGCGCTCATCCTCGAATCGGTGCTCCCGTGGACGGGGATCGTCCTCGCGCTGGTGCTGCTCATGTTCCTCATCCGCTTCTCCTGGCTCTCTGCCATCGGATTCCTCGTGCCCGCGCTGGTGTGGGCGGGGATGTTCGGACCCGCTCTGCTGCCGAATCAGGGTTCCGGTGATCCGGATCTGACGGTGGCCACCCACAATGTGGGGGCGAGGATGCCGCAGCCCACGGCGGCCGCACAGAACATCGTCGACCGTGATCCGGACATCGTCACGATCCAGGAGCTCGAGTCCCTGTCGGGCAAGATCATCCACAAGGAACTCGACTCCTCGTTCGACCATTCACAGGTCGTCGACACCATCGGCGTGTGGTCGAAATGGCCGATGTCGGCACCCGAGGAGGTCGACCTGGGTCTGCAGTGGCCGCGCGCGTTCGCGACCACGATCTCGACCGACCATGGTGACGTCCGCTTCTATGCCGTGCATATGCCCTCGGTGCGTCCGGGGCACGAATCGATGCGCAACGCCGCTCTGCGCCGGTTGGCCACGACCGTGGAGACCGATGGCGCCGAACATGTGATCGTCGCCGGTGACTTCAACACGGCGGCGACGGACAACAATATGGAGACCCTGGTTCCGCCGTTGGAGGATTCCCGGGAAGAGGCTCGAGGCGGGTTCGGCTTCACCTGGCCCGCCCGGTTCCCCGTCACCCGGCTCGACCATGTCCTCTACCGCGGTTTCGACGCCAGCTCCGACGAGGTGCTCGAACGCGGATCGAGTGACCACCGTGCCGTCCTCGCCGGGCTCGACCTCAAGTAGTCGGATTCAGTTCGTGCACGCGTTTCAGTTCGTGCACTGCCCGGCCGGCTGGGGCGTGCGGCTGCTCGTTCCGGCTTCGAGTTCGTCGGCGATCTCGGCTCGTGTGAGTGCGTACCCGGTTTCGTCATCGGTGGCCGAACGGGCGAAGACCATGCCGACGACATCTCCCTGAGCGTCGATGAGCGGGCCTCCCGAATTGCCTTCGCGGACGATTCCACGCAGCGAATAGACCTCGCGAACCACGGATTTCGAGTCATAGATGTCGAGTCCGCGGGCGTTGATCTTCTCCCGCACCCGGGTCGGTGAGATCGTATAGGGACCGTTGGCGGGGAATCCGACGACGACGGAGTCGTCTCCTGATCCGAGCCCATCGCCGAAGTCGAGTGCGGGAGCGTCGAGTTCTGGAACTCGGAGCACGGCCACGTCGGCTTCGGCGTCGAATTCGACCACCTCGGCGCGATAGGGCCTGCCCTTGCCGCCGACCTGCACGGCGAGTTCCGTGGATCCGGCCACGACGTGGGCGTTGGTGGCGACGAGTCCGTCCTCGTAGACGAAGCCGGAGCCTTCCGAACCGGTGGCGCAGCTGGTGGCGGTGGTCGTGATCTTGACGACCGAGTCTTCGACGCTGCGACCGACGTCGACCATCCCGTCGTCGGGTTCTCCGACTCCGCGGATCTGTTCGGGTTGGCCGGAGAACACCTGTGGGAATCCCGACGCGCTCAGTCCCTTTGCCAGTCCGCCGAGGGCGTTCTGGGAGGAATAGGGAATGGTGCGGTCGATGGCGGCGATGACGGTGGAGTCGGCGACCCACCGGTTGGGTTCGACCAGCGGGGTGGTGCGGATGAAGCCGGCGGCGAGCCAGACGACGAGGATGTAGACGATCCCGGCCGTGACGGTGCCGCCGACGGCGTCGATGCCCTGGCCGAGATCGGAGTCCATGGAGCGTTTGATCCATGCGCCGATGCCGCTGCCGGCGAAGGCGAAGAGGACGGCGAGGACCAGCGGCATCGAGGCCAGCAGCATGAGCACGCCGGGGTTGCCCATGACGTCGGTGCCGGTACTCAGCGATTCGACGAGCGGGGAGAGCAGGCGTCCGAGGATCCAGCCGACGATGAAACCGGCCGCGGTTCCGAGGCCGGTGATGATGCCCTGGCGGAACCCGGCGAAGAGCGCCCCGATGCCGAGGACGATGAGGACGATGTCGAATGCTGTCACCGCTGGAACTTACCGCCCCATCTGTTTGGAGGCCGCGAGCAGACGTTCACGGGCGTCGGCGAACTGCTTGAGTTCGGCCCGTTCGATCTTGCGTTCCTGCTCACCGCCGATTCCGGCGAGCACGCGCATCCGCGTCGTCGACAGCTTGCCGGAGGTGCGGATCATGGTCTTCATCTCCTCCTTGCCGCCCGGGAACGATTTCGCCCAGTCGCGGCCGTTCTGCCGGCCCTTCCACGTTCCGAGCATGTCGACCTCGGCGTGGGTGAGCCAGCCGGAGTTCGCATAGTCTCCGAGCATGTTCTGTGTGTGCAGCCGTTCGCTGCGGCGCAGAATGATCCCGAGAGTGACCCAAGCCGCGGAGAGGATGGCGCTGAGGACGATGAGGCCGATCAGCTGCGGGAGCATTCCGCCCATGACGTCACGGGTCAGTTGGCCGAGCACACCGAGGAACGTCATCGACGCGTTCCAGAAACCGTGCAGGACCATGCCGAGCAGGAGGCCGGGAAGCCACATGAGAATGAGCGACCACCAGGGCCATTTGCGTGCGGCGAAGCCGATGGACACACCGGCACAGGTCGAAAACGCAGTGTGCAGCAGCGGTGAGCCGAGGCAGCGCATGGCGAATGTCACTGCCAGTCCCGGGAGTTCGCCGGCGTTCCACGACTGTCCGAGGTAGAGGATGTTCTCTGTGAAGGCGAAGCCTGCACCGATGAGTGAACCGTAGACGAGCCCGTCGAGGGGCCCTTCGAAGTGGCGCCGGGCGGCGAGGACGATGACGAGCAGGAGGACGGTCTTCGTCGATTCCTCGAGGATCGGGGCCTGAATGACTGCACCGATGACGTCGGGCACCCCATTGATGCCGACCATATAGAGCGCGACCTCACCGACGAGTGAGAAGCCGAGGGTGAGGATGACCGAGGCGACGGCTCCCCAGAGAAGACAGATGCCCAAGAGGAGCTTCGGCTGCGGTTTCCACCGGTCGAGCCAGAGCACATACGCGATGATGGCCAGAAGCGGGATCGCCGCGAGTCCGATGAGACCGAAGAGGCGGACGCCGAAGCTCAGTCCGCCGAGCAGAGCGAGAAGGCCGAGCCCACCGACGAGAACGACGAGAACGAGGACCGCGGCGACGAGGCGGACGATGTTTCCGGTCGAATCAGGTTCGGTCTCCGGCTGGGACTGGCGCACGGCGCCGGTCCAGGGAGTGTCGGTGACGACCTGTTGGGGTGCCTGCATTCCTGCACGGACCCGCATCTCCTGAGTCACCGTCGGCGCGAACCGCGGCTGCGCATAGACGCGAGCCTGGGCCGGCGGTGGCGCATACATCACCGGCTGGCCCTGAGGCGACATCGGGTGGCCGGGCATGGGCTGGCCAGACACGGGCTGTGGCTGCGGCGGCATCGGCTGGCCGAGAGCCGGCTGCATCACCGGCTGACCCTGCATCACCGGCTGGCCCTGCGGCGGCATGGGGCGGCCAGGCGCCTGGGTCCGGCTCTGGCCCTGCATGGGCGGCTGTTGCGGCCGCGGCCCGCCTGGCTGCTGGCCGGCCTGCTGCGGATTCGGATGCTGCGACCCCTGTGGCCGCGGCCGGAACCGATCATGATTCTGCTGTTGCTGATTCTGCGACGGCACCTGGTCCTGCTGAGGCACCTGGCCCTGGGCAGGGGGAACGTTCGGGTTCGGTGGGCCCTGCACCTGGGGCGGCTGCGGTCTCTGCGAACCGGGACCGTTCTGTGCCGACATAGATCGTCCTTCTGCAATGGGGGAAATTCCGCTCACCTCAGTCTAGAGTCCCAGCCCTGCGCAGGTGGCCTCGTAGTGTATCCGTCCAGCAACACTTCAGCCGACTGCCACGTTCTTCGGACGACGCCCCGAGCTCCACTCAACCATTTTCGGCTGTGGATGGTCGCGAAATGTTCGACCCTGCGCCGGCCATGTGGCAGGCCGCAGACGCAGCTGCTCTATGCCCGCGCTCGTCGTCCAACGGCCGAAATCCCCCACAATGCCTCTCCGGACCACTCCCCTCCCTCCGGAGATCGGCAGGTCCCCCACTTCCACGTCACATCCTGTGGACGCTCAAAGCAGTATCCACAGCCCCTCAATCAGCCCTAGCTCGCCAGGCAGCTGCCCATGTCGAATCGGTCCATGACTACTTTCAGACTCGCATCGCTGCGCACCGCGCTGCTCCTCACCGTCCTCACTGTCGCTTCGCTCATCGGGCTGGGACCGGCCATGGCCGCGGGACCGCCTGCCAGCCTCGGCGAGGTGCCTGTGCTCACCGCTCCCGACGCCTACGGACCGGGCATCTGGCACCACGCGAAACAGGGCAAGACCTGGTACGGCTCCTACCGGACCTTCCCCGACACTTCCGCCTACTGCATCGACGCGGGGAAGAAGTCTCCCCTGCCGAAGTACTTCAAGGATTCGAAGGCCGACAAAGTCACCTCGCCCCGCACAGCGTGGGCCCTGCACGAATACGCAGGCTCGAAGTCGAAGGATGTGCAGGCGGCACTGAGCGCGATGGCCCGCCTCGACAAAGCAGTCCCCCATGATCACAAGGTGCCGCCCCAGAAGCCGGCTGACCTGGACAAGAAGTTCACTGCGGCCGCGAAGAAGCACTTGACGATCCTCGCCGAGGCCAAGAAGTTCGCAGGACCGTACACCCTCGACATCAGCCTCGAACCGGTGCTGCGCATGCCCGTGCTCGAACCCCATGCCACCCCGGAGTCCGCCGCTTCTCCTGACTCCTGGGCCTCCGGTTCCGCCACCGACGACGGCAAGTCTGACGACGACAGTCCGAAGCTCCTCGGCACTCCCACCGATGAGGCGACACTGACGGTCTCCCTGCTCAGCGCCTCCGGGGTGCAGGTCCCCGACGTTGCCGTCACGCTGAAGACTTCCGGTGCGACGAAGGCTCCGACGACCCTGACCACGGGCAAGGACCCCGTGACCACGACGCTGCAGGCGAGCGCGCCCGGCACTCTGTCCGTAACCGCCTCGGCGAAGGTCGCCCCGCAGTCCGTGCGCATCGTCGAACCGACGTCCGGCACGCGGGTGCAGCGAGTCATCACCCCGGACACTCCCGATTCCGTCACGGACAAGGCATCGCTGGAGCTGAGTTCCCAACCGAAGGTGACCACCGAGATCTCCGACCAGACTCCGACACCGGGTGAGACTGTCACCGACGAATTCACCGTCTCCGGCCTCATCGGCGACCACACCGTCACCGTCGAACACACCCTGTGGCAGACCGCGACGGCCCCGAAGCAGGGCACGAAGAACGATGACGCTCGCGCAATCGGGTCCGTGACTTCGAAGGACGTCGGCAACGGCACCCATACGTCCGGTGAGGTCACCGTGCCCGAGGACTTCCGCGGCTGGCTGTACTTCACCGAGACGATCGCCGGAGACAAGGCGACGAAGGAATGGAAGGGCATCCACGGCCAACCTCGAGAGACCGGATTCGTCCCGTGGACCCCGACCGCCGACACCGAGGCGGTGCTTCAGGGAACATCGACCCACGACGAGGTGGCTGTGACCGGTCTGCGACCGGGTTCCGAAGCCGTGCTCACCGTCACCGCCTACCATGTGGAGACCGAACCCGAGCAGTCGGAGGAGCCCGACGGCACGGAGCTGTCCGTGCAGGACTTCACCGTCAACGCCGACGAGGAAGGTCACGCCGAGATCAGCACGGAGCCGATCGAGATGCCCGTCGGCTGGGTCACCTATGTGACGACGATCGAGGGCAGCGATGTCAATGCTGAGTGGACGAGTGACTGGGGCGTCCCCGCCGAAACCGTGCACCGGCCGGCCGAGGAGACGCCGTCCACTCCCCCGGCACCGCCGGAGACACCGAGCGCCCCGCCCGAGCAGCCGAACTCGCCGCCGGAGCAGCCGAGCTCGCCGCCCGAACAACCGGAACAGCCGGAGGCCCCGGAAAAGTCCGCGACCCCACCGGTCGAACCGGTCGCCGAGACTCCCGCGGCCCCGACCCCCGAACTGCCTCGCACCGGCACGACCGGCAACGGCATGCTCATCGGCTTGGGAATCGTCCTCGTCGGTCTCGGCACAACGATCCTGCTGATCTCCGGCAGCCGCCGCGACAGAGAATAGGAGAGAGTGAATGCACGTCGCCCCCGACCGCAGATCAGCGGTCGGGGGCGATGTGTGCTCAGTCCTGAACCCAGGTGTCGGCCCAGGCACGGGCCCCGTTCATCATCAGGCCGACATCGGCGCCGACGAGGACGAAGGACGCTCCGGCCTCCAGATACCTCCGTGCCTGGTCGGGGTCGAAGGCATTGACGCCGACGGGTTTGCCGGCAGCCTTCACCGCGTCGAAGGTCCGCGCCACCGCATCGGTGACGTCGGGGTGAGTCTGCTGGCCGAGCAGACCCATCGACGCGGCCAGGTCGGAGGGACCGACGAAGATCTGGTCGATTCCGTCGACCGCGGCGATCTCTGCGGCATTGTCCACTGCGGTCGCCGACTCGATCTGCACGGTCAGGGACACGAACTCCTCGGCCCGCTTCAGGTACCCGTCCACGGCATTCCACCGGGAGGCCCTCGCCAGGGCCGAACCGACCCCTCGCACACCTCTCGGCGGATAATGGACGGCCGCCACAGCCGCCTCGGCGTCGGATTTCGTATCGACCATCGGCACGAGCAGATTCTGCGCCCCGAGGTCGAGGTACCCCTTGATGAGCACCCGATCATTCACCGGCACCCGCACGACAGGGGTGGCCGGGTAGCCGTTCATCGCGCGCAGCAGACTCGTCGTGGTCTCAAGTCCGATCGGGGAATGCTCGGCGTCGATGAGGACCCACTGCATTCCCGAGGTGGCGGCGATCTCGGCGGCCACGGGCGAACCCGAGCACACCCACATCCCGGCCAGATATTCGCCGTCGCCGAGGCCGGCCACACGGCCTGAGAAGGTCTGCGGAAGTTCTACTCGAAACGGCATGTGATGGCTCCCAGCTCTCCGTAGTCGGCGTGGACTGTGTCGCCGGGATGAACCCACATGGGGCGGGTGAATGATCCGGCGAGCACGGTCTCGCCCGCCTGCAGCACATCACCGTGTTCGGCGAGTTTGTTCGCCAACCACACGATTCCGCGGGCCGGATGGTCGAGCACGGCGGCGGCGACTCCGGAGTCCTCGATCGTCTCGTTGCGGTAGAGCAGGGCGTTCACCCGGCGCAGGTCCACGGCATCGACGGCGACGGGACGTCCGCCGAGGACCATCGCGCCCAGTGCCGCATTGTCCGAGATGGTGTCGACGATCGTGCGGCCCTCCATCTCGATGCGCGAGGACAGGACCTCGAGAGCGGGGACGACGTACTCGGTGGCGCGGAGGACGTCGAAGAGACTGACATCGGGCCCGCGCAGTTCGTCACGCAGCACGAAGGCGAGCTCGACCTCGATGCGCACTCCCGAATACTGCGCATGGTCGATCACGGACCCGGTGTCATAGACCTGGTCGGCGAAGATCGCCCCGTAGTCGGGTTCGGTGATTCCCGTCGCCTGCTGCATCGGCTTCGAGGTCAGGCCGATCTTGTGGCCGAAGAGCCGACGGCCGGCGGCTTCCCCTCGACGGCGCCATTCGTTCTGCACCGCATAGGAGTCCTCGACCGTCATGTCCGGATACTTCGCGGTGAGCAGACCGATCTTCGAGCGTGTCCGCTCCGCCTCGGCGAGATCGTCGGCGATGGCCGCGATCGTTTCCTCATCGAGCATATGGATTCCTTTCAGAGCTGGTTGCCCAGCTTGCCCTCATTCTCATCCGCCCGGGTGTAGGAGAACCCGTCGGCGCCGATCGTCACGGCCATCTCCGAATCGTCCGTGCGCGCATGCACGGGCTGCGGGTTGCCGTCGAGGTCGAGGACGAGGGAGGCGTCTGTGTACCAGGACGGCACGACGGGATTGCCCCACCAGTCGCGGCGCTGATTGTCGTGGACGTCCCAGGTGATGACCGGGTTGTCCGGGTCGCCTGTGTAGTAGTCCTGCGTGTACACCTCGACGCGGTGGCCGTCGGGGTCGCGCAGATAGAGGTAGAACGCGTTCGAGACTCCGTGGCGGCCGGGGCCGCGTTCGATCGAATCGGACCGACGCAAGGCACCGAGCTTGTCGCAGATGGCGAGGATGTTGTGCTTCTCATGCGTTGCGAAGCACACATGGTGCATGCGCGGTCCGTCGCCGCCGGTCATCGCCGTGTCGTGGACGGTGGATTTGCGGCGCATCCACGCTGCGTAGACCGTGCCCTCCTCGTCCTGGATGTCCTCCGTGACGCGGAAACCGAGGTCCTGCATGTACTTCACCGCCCGCGGCACATCCGGGGTGACCTGATTGAAGTGGTCGAGGCGGACGAGTTCGCCGGGGATGTGCAGGTCATAGCGCCATGACATGCGCTCGACGTGGTCGGATCGGTAGAAGAACTCGTACGGGAAGCCGAGCGGGTCGACCACACGCACGGAGTCGCCCACGCCCTTGACGAAGCCATCGGGGCTGCGGCGGACATCGCAGCCGAGTTCGGTGTAGAAGGCCACCGCCTTGTCGAGCTCTTCCGGGCTGCGGACTCGGTAGGAGAACGCGGCCACGGCAGCGACCTCGCCCTTGCGCAGGACGAGATTGTGGTGGATGAACTCCTCCGTCGAGCGCAGGTAGAGAGTGTTCTCATCTTCCTCGGTGACATAGAGTCCGAGCACGTCGACGTAGAACTCCCGGGAGGCGGCGAGGTCGGTGACGACGAGTTCCATATAGGCGCAGCGGAGGATGTCGGGCGGGCTCGCCTGCGGTGTGGCGATGGGGTTGTCGGTGGCGATGCCAGTCTCCTGGCTGACGAAGTAGCCGGCCGAGGTCCGAGTCATTTCAGTGCGTTTCGTCATGGCTGCTTCACTGCTTTCCGAAGACCGGGTTGTGGACCTCGCCGAGGTTGATGTGCACGGACTGCTGTTCCGTGTAGAAGTCGATCGACCGGTAGCCGCCCTCGTGGCCGAGGCCCGACGCCTTGACACCGCCGAAGGGGGTGCGCAGGTCGCGGACGTTGTTCGAGTTCAGCCATACCATTCCCGACTCCACGGCCTGGGAGAAGTTGTGGGCGCGCTTGAGATCCGAGGTCCAGATATAGGCGGCCAGACCGTACTTCGTGTTGTTCGCCAGCTCCAGGGCCTCCTCGTCGGAGGAGAAGGGGGTGATCGCGACGACGGGTCCGAAGATCTCCTCCTGGAAGATCCGAGCGTCGGGAGCAACATCGGCGAAGACGGTCGGTTGGACGAAGTTGCCGGTCTCGAACCCGTCGGGGCGTCCGCCGCCGGCGACGAGGCGGGCCTCGGTCTTGCCGATCTCGACGTAGGACATGACCTTCTCAAAGTGCTCGGGGTGGACGAGTGCGGCCACCTCGGTGCTGGGATCCGACGGCAGACCGACCTTCACGCGCTCGGCCTGGGCGGCGTAGCGCTCGACGAATTCGTCGTAGATCGACTCCTCGACGAGGATGCGCGAACCGGCCGTGCAGCGCTCCCCGTTGAGGGAGAAGACGCCGAAGATCGTGGCATTGACGGCGGCGTCGAGGTCCGCGTCGGCGAAGACCACGGCCGGGGACTTGCCGCCGAGCTCCATCGACAGACCCTTGAGCCAGGGGGCGGCGTTGGCGAAGATCGTCTGTCCGGTCTTCGACTCACCGGTGAAGGAGATGAGCGGAACGTCGGGGTGCTTGACGAGCGAATCGCCGGCGAAGCCCTCCTCACCGAAGCCGTTGACCATGTTGAACACACCGGTCGGCAGTCCGGCCTCTTCGAAGATGCCCGGCCACAGGGAGGCCGAGAGCGGGGTGAACTCGGCAGGCTTGAGCACGACGGTGTTGCCGGTCGCGATCGCCGGTCCCAGCTTCCAGGACTCGAGCATGAACGGGGTGTTCCATGGGGTGATGAGCCCGGCCACGCCGATCGGTTTGCGGTTGACGTAGTTCGCCTGACGGCCGGGGACCTTGAACGCGTCGTCGACCTGGGCGACGATGAGGTCGGCGAAGAAGCGGAAGTTCTCCGCTGCGCGTGCCGCCTGCCCCTTGGCCTGGGTGATCGGCAGTCCGGAGTCGAAGGACTCCATGGCCGCGAGTTCGTCCTTGCGGGATTCGACGATATCGGCGATCTTATTGAGAATGCGGGCACGCTCACGCGGCAGCATCGTCGGCCACGGGCCCTCGTCGAAGGCCGTCTTCGCCGCAGCGACAGCGGCTTCGATATCGGCCTTCTTACCCGAGGCGGCCTTGATGTAGGCCTCGTTCGTCACCGGGTTGAGCACGTCGAATTCGTCTCCGTCGATGGAGTCGACGAACTCTCCGCCGATGTAGTGGCGGATCTTCTCCGGCATATCTGCCGGCGGGGTTGTGGACTGTGTCATGACTTGTCCTTTCTACGAATCTTTCACATCTGTGGTTGATGCTGCGGTGGTCGTCTGGGAGTTCTGGAAGCTGTGCAGTGTGGCCGAGCGGTGTTCGCGCACGGCCCGTTCGATCTCCTGCGCCGAGGCGCGGGCCCGGATGAGGGCGACGATGCGCGAGTGCTCCTCCACCGACTCAAGTGCCCGTTCGGGGACGAAGGAGAACGTCGAATCCCGCAGGTGATTGAGCCGGTCCCATTCGAGTTCGACGAGGGTGCACAGCCGCTCGTTCGGGCAGCGCCGGTAGAGCGTTTCGTGGAACTCGTGGTTGAGCCGGGTGAATTCGGCAGGTTCGAATTCGTCGAGCAGTGCACGCATCCGATCATTGATGTGCTCCGCCGCATCGAGATCACCGGCGCCGAGGTGGACCCGCGCTTGGGCGACGGCCGCTGCTTCGAGGATCGCGACCGTCTCCATCGACTGGGTGTAGGAGCCCTGATCGACCATGGCCACGCGGGCCCCGACATTGCGTTCGAAGGTCACGAGCCCGTCGGCCTCCAGCCGGCGGATGGCCTCGCGCACAGGCACCACGGAGGTGTCGAGTTCGAGCGCGATCTGCGCAAGCACCAGTTTGTGCCCGGGCTGATAGGTCTGATCGGCGACGCGTTCGCGGATCCACCGGTAGGCGGTTTCGGCCTTGCTCAGTGTCGGCGGGCCGGCCCCGGCAGCGGCTGCTGGTTCGGTCCTCACCGGGAGGCCTTCCACTCGTCGAACTTCGCCTTCCATTCGCCCTTCGGTGGGAAGAGTCCTTCGATCGGATTGCCGGCGGCGACCTGTTCGGCCACCCAGCCGTCCTCGATCTCCTTGGCCAGTGCCGCGTCGACGACTTCTTCGGCCACGTCGCGAGGGATGACGATGGCTCCGTCGTCATCGGCGACGATGACATCGCCGGGCAGGACGGTGGCGTTGCCGCAGGCCACTGCCACGTCCGACTCCCATGGAACATGACGGCGGCCGAGCACGGCGGGGTGCTTCGCGGTGGCGAACACGGGCAGGATGTCGGCCACCTCGGCGGAGTCGCGGACTCCCCCGTCCGTGACGACTCCTGCTGCGCCGAGGGACTTCGCGCGCAGGGCGAGGATGTCGCCGAGGGTGCCCGAGCCGGATTCGCCGCGGGCTTCGATGACGATGACCTCACCGGGGCGGATCGAGTCGAATGCCTGTTTCTGCGCGTTGAATCCGCCGCCGTGCGATTTGAACAGGTCTTCGCGGTTGGGCACGAAGCGCAGGGTCTTCGCGGTGCCGACGATCTTCGCGCCCGCCTTCAGCGGGGCCACGCCTTCGATGACGACGTTGTTGAGTCCGCGCGCCCGCAGCTGAGCCGACAGGCCCGCGGTCGGGGCTTCGGTGAGCTTCGCAACGAGGCCGGCGTCGAGTTCGGTCGCCGCGTCGGCGGCGCCCTCCGGCGCGAGTCCGGCGGCCTCGCGTGAGCCCCAGGCGTCGACGGTCAGTGCTTCGTTCACTGCGGGAGTGCTGCCGAGGTTCTCGTCGAAGTCGCCGGGGCCTTCGACAACGGTGGTGGTCAGCCGTCCGGAGCTCAGTTCCTCGCCGTTCGCCGAGGCGGCCGTGACCTCGACCTCGATCGTGTCACCGGGGGCGACGACGGAGGAACCGGCGGGAGTGCCGGTGAGGATGACGTCTCCGGCCTCGAGGGTCAGATGCTGGCTGAGATCGGCGACGATGCGCGGGAGGGTGAAGATGAGCTGATCGGCGCGCGTGCCGTCGTCCTGGACGACCTCGCCGTTGACCCGGGTGCGCAGGCGCAGGGAGTCGGGGGCCGCCTCGGCGGCGGGGATGAGTTCGGGGCCCAGCGGGGTATAGCCGTCACGGCTCTTCGAGCGCACGTTCGATCCCTTGTCCGGGGTCTTCAAGTCGTAGAGGCCGAAATCGTTCGATGCGGTCACTCCGGCCACAAACGACCAGGCGTCGGCCTCGGTGACGCTGCGGGCGGGGGTGCCGATGACGATGGCGATCTCACCTTCGAAGGCGAGCAGAGAGGTTCCGGCGGGGCGTTCGATGGTCTGGCCGGAGGCGGCGACGGAGCTGGCCGCCTTGAGGAAGTAGGACGGCTGGGCGGGGCGTTTTCCTCGCTGTGCCGCACGGGACTCATAGGCCACATGAACGGCAATGATCTTGCCCGGACGGGCGGGAACACCTGCTGGAGTCGACATCGATCTCACACCTCATTTCGGTTGGCTTCACCACAGATCGTATATGATACGGTTCCCGAGGACAAGTAATCCAGACCACAGCGAATGTGGCCGGGATGCACTGCAGACGCACGACAGGACACAGGAGTCATGGCAGCACAGAAGCACACTCAGACCCGGGTGGCGTTCGCGACGATCGTCGGCACGAGCATCGAGTGGTACGACTATTTCCTCTACGCGGCGGCCTCGGGGCTGGTCTTCAACGAGCTCTTCTTCGGCCCGCTCGGATCGACGCTCTCAACCATGGTCGCCTTCGCGACGGTCGGGATCAGCTTCCTCTTCCGCCCCTTGGGCGCATTCCTCGCCGGACACGTCGGCGACAAGCTCGGCCGCCGGGTGGTCCTCATCATCACTCTCATCGCCATGGGCGCCGCGACCGCGCTCATCGGCTTCCTGCCGACCTTCGAATCCGCGGGTGTCCTGGCCCCGGTCCTGCTCATCGCACTGCGCATCGTCCAAGGCGTCTCGGCCGGCGGCGAATGGGGCGGAGCCGTTCTGCTCGCCGTCGAGCACGCCGATGAGAAGACACGCGGACTGCGCGGGTCCTTCCCGCAGATCGGGGTGTCCATCGGACTCCTGCTGTCCTCGGGCGTACTCGCTCTGATGACCTCGATCGCCCCAGGTGACGCGTTCCTCGAATGGGGCTGGCGAGTGCCGTTCTTCCTCTCCATCGTCCTCGTCTTCATCGGCTACTGGATCCGCCGCGGAGTCGAGGAATCCCCCGTCTTCCATGAGATCGCAGAGCGCAAGGAGCAGGTGTCGAACCCTCTGGGTCGCCTGATCAAGGGCCACTGGCTGCTCGTCGTCCTCGCCTCGCTCGTCTTCATGGGCAACAACGCCGCCGGCTACATGACCACCGGCGGATACATCCAGAACTACGCCACGGACCCGGCCGGGCCCATCGGCCTCGAGCGCGGCCCCGTGCTCTGGGCCGTCGCCGCCTCGGCGGTGTCCTGGCTGATCTTCACCATCATCGCGGGCGCCGTCTCGGACAGGATCGGCCGCCGGAACACCTACATCCTCGGCTGGGTGCTCCTGCTCATCGGCATCGTCAGCCTGTTCCCGCTGGTCAACACCGGTTCGGTGGGCATGCTCCTGCTCGGGCTCGTCGTCCTCACGGTGGGCCTGGGCTTCACCTACGGTCAGCAGCCGGCTATGTACGCCGAGCTGTTCCCCTCGAGCGTCCGCTTCTCCGGGGTCTCGGTCTCCTATGCGATCGGGTCGATCCTCGGCGGCGCCTTCGCCCCGACGATCGCGAAGGGTCTCGTGTCGTCGACGGGAACGACCGCCTCGGTGGCGGTGTACCTCGGCGTCGTCGCCGTGCTCGCACTCGCGGCGACCCTGCTGCTGCGTGACCGCACCGGCATCCCGCTGGGACCCGATCACGAGGACGAGCAGTCGGTCAGCCCGATCGTCGGAGTCGGTTCGCACCGGCGGACGATGGAATCCAGCACCGAGGCGGCTCTGCACGACTGATCTGCGACGACAGTGGCCCACGCCACCCCGCCGACGCCAGATCGTATATGAACTGATAGCATTCGAGTATCACGACGACGTGTCAAGAACCGGAGGTTGACATGCATTTCCATCAGAACGGCTACGTGTCCGCGGACCCGCGGATCGAAGAGGCCGCGGGCTACGGGATCGAGCGCAGTCAGGATCTGCCCGATGAGGTCGATGTCCTCATCGTCGGCAGCGGTCCTGCGGGGATGATCGCGGCGGCTCAGCTCTCGCAGTACGCGCACGTGAAGACGCGGATGATCGAGAAGCGCGATTCGCGCCTGGTCATCGGTCAGGCCGACGGCATCCAGGCCCGTTCCGTCGAGACCTTCCAGGCGTTCGGCTTCGCCGAGGAGATCATGCGCGAGGGCTATCACATCACGGAGATGGCGTTCTGGAATCCGGATCCGGAGCACCCCGAGAACATCATCCGCACCGGTCGGCCCAAGGATGACGAGCACGGGATCAGCGAATTCCCGCACCTCATCGTCAACCAGGCGCGCGTGCTCGACTACTTCGCCCAGTTCGCCGCCCAGTCACCCGGCAAGATCACGCCCGACTACGGAGTCGAGTTCGTCGACCTCACCGTCGACGGGGACGCCACGGCCTCGGCGAAGGACCATCCGGTGTCCGTGACCATCCGGTACACCGCGGGCGAGAGCACCGGTGAGGAGCGGACCATTCGCGCAGGCTACGTCGTCGGCTGCGATGGAGCACGTTCGAAGGTGCGGTCGTCGATCGGCCGAACGATGACCGGCGATCAGGCCAATCATGCCTGGGGCGTGATGGATGTGCTTGCGAACTCCGATTTCCCCGATATCCGCACCAAGTGCGCGATCTCGTCGAAGCACGGCAATATCCTCTATATCCCCCGCGAGGGCGGACACCTGTTCCGGATGTACGTCGACCTCGGCGAAGTGCCCGAGGATGATGCACGGAAGGTGCGGTCGACGAGCATCGACGAGATCATCGCTCGGGCCAACGCGATCATCGCGCCCTACAGCGTGGATGTGAAGGAAGTGGCCTGGCATTCGGTCTACGAGGTCGGACACCGGCTCACGGATGCCTTCGACGACACCGATGAGACCGATCCGGCTTCGCAGTGTCCGCGCGTGTTCATCACCGGCGATGCCTGCCATACGCACTCGGCGAAGGCCGGTCAGGGAATGAACGTGTCGATGCAGGACGGCTTCAATATCGCGTGGAAGCTCGGTCAGGTCATCTCCGGTCGGTCGTCGACGGAGCTGCTGCGCACCTACTCGACCGAACGTCAGGTGGCGGCGAAGAACCTCATCGAGTTCGACAAGGAATGGTCGACGCTCATGGCGACTCCGCAGGAAGCGCTGCCGGACAAGACCTACCTCGAGGACTTCTACGTCAAGACTGCGGAGTTCCCGGCCGGGTTCATGACCGAGTACACGGAGTCGATGATCACGACGCCGCCGACGCATCAGGAGCTCGCGGCCGGTTTCCCGATCGGCAAACGATTCAAGTCCGCTCGCGTCAAGCGCAGCTGCGATGCGAACCTCATTCACCTCGGGCACGAGGCCCGCGCCGACGGTCGCTGGCGTGTCTATGTCTTCGCCGATCGTGCTGCGCCGGTCGTCGCCGGTTCCGCGGATGGCGAATCGAAAGTGGCGGCGCTGGCTGAGTGGCTCGAATCGGATCCCGCCTCTCCCCTGGTCGCCTACCGCCGGGACGGTGAGGATCTCGATGCCCTCGTCGAACTCAATGTCATCTATCAGCAGGAGCATAAGGAGTTCGCGTTCCCCGACGTCCCGACTGTCTTCCGTCCGCACGTGGGTGCGTTCGATCTCGAGTACGTGGAGAAGATCTACGCGACCCTGCCCGAGGAGGACATCTTCGAAGCCCGTGAGATCAGTCGCGACGGTGCCGTCGTCGTGGTCCGACCCGACCAGTACGTCTCGGGGATCTTCCCGTTGGATGCACACTCCGAGATCGGCGACTACTTCGCGGGAGTCTTCGAACCCGTGAAGTGATGCCGGAACGATTCTGTGCTCAAGCGCCCTCGACTGGTGGTGTCTCGACCGCTGGCCGGGGGCGTTCGGTCTGCGTGAGAAGCCCGCAGATTCCGCTCTTATTGAAGCTGTCGATGACCGGCACGAAGAGGGTGATGACCCAAGCGGTCAGTGCGGAGAGAGGAAGGAACCGTGTCAGGCGCTGCAGTCGGAGCGTCCGCTTTGCTGTATCCATCGGTGTCCCCAGCTGAGTGGTTCGTTCGATCCGGCGGCGGTCGCTGATGACCCCATACACGCCTGCTGCGATGAGTGCGGAGCCGCCGAGTGTCCAGAGTATGATGCCTGCTGCCGGATCAGCGACGATGAGGGCCGAGCGGTCCTCGCCGGCGGAATCTGTGGCCCAGATGCGCTCTCGGGGTGGGTGTGCGAGGAGGACGATCTCGATGACGAGGAGCCCGACGCCGCTGAGACCAGCGACGAAGGACCAGTGAGAGAACGGGTTGAACATTGTGGCCGTTGCCGCACAGATGAGCACGACCTCCCACGCCAGCAGCAGTGTCGGCACGGACTCGAGGTTGCCGAGCGACAGCTCTCCGACGGGTACCGGCCCGAACGAGATCTGCCCGAGGGAGGTGACGAGAAATCGCTCGTCGCCGTGATCGCCGCTGTCGAAGATCGGGATCCAGATCATCAGCACCCAGGCGGCGACCGTCACCCACGGCAGCCGCTGCGCGAGGCGATGCGTTCGGTTCCCGCGTGGCCACACGGTGACCCGGGACTCCGCGTGAGGTACCGACGTTGACTGTTCACTGTGGTCGGCTCGTCTTCGGCGGTGATCGCCGAGCAGGCCGCAGACTCCCGCGACCAGCAGGCAGGCACAGCCGATGGCCCAGAACCCTGCACCCATCGCCGGTTTGGCGACGACCATCCCGAAGACAGGGCGTCCCCGATCGTCGACGGCGTCCCACATGATCGTCGGCAGATTCGCCAACGTGTTCGCCAATACGACGAAGACGCAGACGCTCAGAAAGAGAGTTCCGGCCGACCATAGGCGCCCGACGACGTCCGGCCACGGGTGCGAATCGAGCCGAGACCGAACGGTGAGCAGGAATGAAGCAGCCGCACACACAAGAACGCCGACGGCGACCAATACCATCGAGCCGCGGGCCTCCTCGAGATCGAACGGCGGTCCGCCGAGAGCAGTGACGATGATGCGCGGCGGGTGCGGCGCTTCGGATGTGTCCTCAGGGCTGGCAACCACCGGCACCCACAGCATGACGATCCATATGCAGAGCGCAGACAGAGACAGTACTTGGGCGAAGCGCAGAAGCAATCGACCGGCTGCAATCTGTTGGACTCTCAGCGGTCCGGGCCGAGTCTCACGCGGCGGGGTCATGACGCTTCGACATGCAGCGTTTGATCCGTTCACGACGGTGGTGGTCCTGTTGAGCAGCGGCGACCAGACCACAGATTCCCGCGGCGAAGAAGAGGAGGCTCCCGACGGCCCAGAAACCGAAGCCTGCCGCAGGGTAGGCGACTTCCATGCCCCCGGTGGGCATCCCGTTCGCGGTCTGTCCGTCCCACATCAGGATCGGCGGATCGGCGACCATCTGCAGCATGTGCAGCCCCAGCACCGTGCCGAGGACGATCGCCGCAATCGACCACCATTTCGATGCGGACAGCAGCCAGGCGGTGAACGCGCCGGTGAGGATGATGATCCAGAGCGCGAGGTAACCCGGATTGAGATCATTCATGTCGATCGGGGAGAACCCGAGAGACGTCACGCGGATCCGCATCGATCCGGTCCCGCCGCTGTCGAGGACAGGCACGAAGATCGTGATCACCCAGCACGCCACCGATCCCAACGGGAGCACACGCGCTGCGAGGTTGAGACTTCGCCCCCGCGCAGTCGTCCATCGTGTGCTGCCGTTTTTACCCGCCGTGTCCATACCCACGATTGTCTGCAGAATTCGTGTGACAGGTGTTCCCACGATGTTCCAGATCCGACACGCAGCCTCAGCCCAGGCGCGCGGCCTCGACTCAGTCCGGTCCGAAGACTGCCTGCACCAGTTCCTTCTCGACCGGGCTGCCTTGGCAGTCCGTCGATGCCGGCCGTCGGTGCGCATTGCGTCTGCGCCAGTCGGCGATCTTCTCGGCACGGGTGCAATACCGCGGCGGCAGCTGCTCGGGCAGTACGAAGGTCGGGACGATCGACTGGAATTCGACCGGAGAATCCTCGACCGTGCGCGCAGGCTCGTTCCGCTGTGGTTCGACGAGATCTCGCTGTGGTTCGACGATGTCCTGATGCGGTTCTTCTTCCCGCTGCGGTTCGAGGAATCGAGAGAGGGCTTGGCGCCAATCAGGCCCTGGCGGCGAATCTCCGGGTTCGGACACCGCTTCGGGGCGCGGAAATCGCATGCGGCGAACCACCGCGGGCGTGGCCACGTCGTAGGTGCGCCCGCTCGGTGTGGTGACCCGCAGGCCTTCCGCTGTGGCTTCGTGCTTCCATCCGGGGTGTACTTTCGCGTAGTTGCAGGATGCACACAGTCCTGAACCGTTCTCCCAGGTGGTCGTCCCACCTGATGCGACCGGTAGGGCGTGGTCGGCGTGCCGGATCGGGGCATCGCACCACGGGGTCCGGCACACATCGTCGCGGAAGGTGATCATCTGCCGCAGTCGGCCGGTGAACTCCCGGCTCTTCGCGTCCATTCCCACCAGCTGACCGTCGTCGGGGCGGGTGAAGATCCTGCTGATGAGCATCTTCGCCTCGTTCGCGGCGACGAATTCCCGTGTCGTCTTCGCCGGCAGCGGCCCGAACCCGGGCAGCCAGGCCGGTACGAGTCCGTCAGAGAGCAGGGATTCGGCCTCGACGAGCAGATGGATCTCCGCGGGCACCGCCGTTGCGCTCGGCTGGCCGCTCAGCCGTTCGACGAAGGTGTCGGCGAGCACCTGCTGGCGGTTCCGCCCACCTGCGTCACCGGCGACAGTGATCGTTTCGGCGCCCGCCCGGAGGCTCTCATAGGCGGCAACGGCCTGTGGAAGCGGCAGGATCGCGGAGATCCTGGCCATCCCGTCGTCGATCACGGTCAGGTTCACGCGTCGATTGGTCGCTGCTTTCGCTGCCCGCTTCGCGGCCGCCTCGGCGTCCATCTCCGCGCTGAGCGCACGCACTTCGGCGCGCAGGCTGCGCAGCCCGGTCGGTTCCAGACTGCGCTTCATCCGCGTATCGACCTTGCGCCGATCGGCATCGGCGAGAACCGCGGTCTCGTCGACCATGATGCGCGCTTTGTCTTCGGAGATCTCCCCCTTGGCCAGGGCTTTGAAGGTATTGGGCATCCCGATGACGATCGTGCGGGCAGTGCCGAGAAACTTCCTGCCCGATCCGGGAGAGACCTTCTTCGCCAGCCCGACCTCGTCGCCGGCGCGCTTCCCGCAGTCGATCGCGGGCACCCGGTTGAGCCGGTCCCGTTCGATGCGCAGCGCCTCAAAGGCCACGGCTTCCTTGGACTGTGCGGCGACGACAGCGGATCTGAGTTCTTCGAGTGCCGTGATTCGGGCCAAGGTCTCCGCCTCGGTGCCGCCCTGGCCGAGCCCGCGCAGGAACTCACCGAACCGAGTGATCTCGGTCAGCGGATCCGGAACCGGCGCTGGTTCCCGTGCGGGGTCGACGTCCATATGAAGACGGTACCCGTCGGCACTGACACGACATCGGGAACGCATCCGGCATAAGCCGTTATTCCAGGTCACACACCGTTCCAGCTCGCACAGGAAGAGGGGCCTCGACCCGCTCCCGGTTCAGCTGACTCCGCGCTGGATGCGGTTGAGGATCATGTCCATGGCGACGATGTTGTGGCCGCCGTCGGGGATTATGAGGTCGGCATTGCGCTTCGACGGCTCGACGTAGAGTTCGTGCATCGGCTTGACCGTACCCAGGTACTGGTCCTCCACCGACTGCAGGGTCCGTCCGCGGTCGACGACATCGCGTTTGATCCGGCGCAGCAGACGCACATCGGCGTCGGTGTCGACGAAGAGCTTGATGTCGAGCAGCTGGCAGATGCGCGGTTCGGCGAAGATGAGGATGCCCTCGACGATGATCACCGGTGCGGGTTCGACCAGCGTCGTCTCGTCGCTGCGGTTGTGGATTGAGAAGTCGTAGACCGGACTCTCGACCGCCTCCGAGTTCCGCAGCGCTGTGAGGTGGTCGACGAAGAGGTCGTTGTCGAAGGCGTCGAGATCGTCGTAGTTGACCTTCTCGCGCTCCTCATAGGTGAGCTCGTCGCGCCGCCGGTAGTAGTTGTCGTGGTAGAGCACGGAGGGTGGGCCCTCGCACTTGTCCAACAGCGCCTGAGTCAGCGTCGTCTTTCCGCTGCCGGTTCCGCCGGCCACGCCCACAACCAAAATCTCCACGGGACAAATATAGACCACGACCCCCGCCGAGGCGGCTCCCGGCTTCCATGCTCACCCGAGGCTGCGGGTCAGCTGAGTCCACAGCTCCTGGTCGAAGCGCCGCCGGCCCAGCAGACCGGCCATATGCCTCACCGCATTGTCGACCTTGCCGCGCCAGACCTCGATCGCCGTCTTCGCATCCGCCCGGCTGAGCGCCCGGAACATGGCCCGATCATCGCTGACGATGCGATCGCTGGCCGGAGAATAGTCGAGTTGGAGGATGGAGATGAACAGCCGCAGCCGCAGAGTCAGAGCCTCAAAAGCACGCGCCGATTCCCGCAGCCCCGAAGCGCGTGCCAGCTCCTGCTGGAAATGCAGGTCGGCGTCCTCGACATCGATTCCGCTGCGCGTCGGCGCGGAGGCCTCGACCTGCCGCAGGGCCAGCTGCACGGGCACGAGGTAGCGCTGCGGACGCAGGGCCAAGGACCTGAGCACGACCTCCCCGATGGCCATGCGCGCGGCATAGAGGTCGAGCACGTCGACGGTCGTGATCAAGGGGATCCGCGCCCCTCCGCGGGATCCGTCGAGCAGTTTGTCGTCGACCATCCGCCGCAGCGCCGCATCGACCGAGGCCCGGGGCACCTGCATGCGGCGAGAGAGCAGACGCGGATTGATCCGATCCCCGGGTTCGTATCCGGAGTCGATGATCTCCTCGCGCAGCGCGATCGCGAGGTGTTCGGTGACCGATCGGGTCTCCTTCGGCAGCCACGAAGAGATCTCCATTGAGTCAGAAGTGATGGAACTTCTCTGAGGCTCGTACGGAACGGATTCCCGCCACAGCACTCCTTCGAGTCCATGCCGGACACGTGCGGCGAGCAGATCGAGCAGGGACCCGGGAATGTCCTCACACTCACCGAGGCGGCCCCTGAGAACGGCTGCGAATTCGTCGAAATCCTGGCACACCCGCACCTGCGCTCCCGCGTCGTCAGGCAGCGGGTACGGGACCTCGCCGAGGGGGTCGAAGATGAGGAAGTCTCCGTCTCCGTCGAGCAGTGCCAGCAGTTCGGCGGTGGGCACCTGCCGATGTTCGCTGTCGAAGCGCTGCGCCCACCGCTGGACTCCCGCGGTGCGCAGGGCCGCGGTGATTCCGGCGATGCGCCGTTGGATCCGCCGTGGCGGCACCTCCGCTCGCCCGCTTCCATCCCCACCAGCAACGACGCGGCGGAACCCGAGGAGGACAAGCGGAAATCCGCTGGCGGCGAGGACGAGCTCCCTGCCACCGGCCACCTCGGCGACGGGAAGGGTGAGAGCACGCACGGACCGGGCGACGATGCTCTGGCTCAGCCCCGTGGCCTCAGCCAGGGCGCGGGTCGAATAGTCCCTCCCGGAGATCCGAGCTCCCGCTGTGCCAACGAGGGCCTCAACGACCTGATCGGCAGTGTCCTGGATCGGCGGGCGGCCGCTGCGGGGTCGGTCCTCGAGGTCGGATCGGCTCGCCCACCGACGCAGGGTCGACGGTGATGCACCCGTGCGCGCAGCCGCCTCGGCGAGGGTCGACGTCGTCAGAAGCGCCACGGCGTCACGACGGAACTCAGCGGAATACATCTCTCTATTCTAGGACTTCTGACTCAAACATTCACGGCGTTCGTTTCCACCTCTTCACCCCCGGATATCGGCGGCGCATACTGAACTCACACCCAAGCTCCACGGTCAGCGCCGACGCGTGAGAGCACCGATTGCAAGCACCGAAGGAGCACAGTTGCTGCACACCGAAACCGACCTCGACAAGCTCACTGCCCAGTCGATCGACACCGTCCGCCGGTGGCTGCGGGTGTCCACGTCGATGACGACGGCGAAGAACCCCGCGGCCGAGCGCCTCTCAGCTGTCCTCTCCGACGACAACGGCCTCGACTTCACCGTCGGATTCGTCGATCGGGTCGTGCGCACCGATGATGTCCATGCCGCCGCCGATGCGCTGACCGAGGTCGGCAAGCTCGCTCCCGAGACGATGTCGTACCTCGACCGCGCCCAGATCAAGGCCGGTGCCGCACTGGCCAAGATCGCCCCGCAGGTCGTCGTGCCCGCCGCCCGCACCCGCCTGCGCCAGATGGTCGGTCATATGGTCGTCGACGCCCGGGACAAGCAGTTCGGCAAGACCGTGGCCGCGCTCACCGCCGATGGCCACCGGCTCAATATCAACCTCCTCGGCGAGGCCGTGCTCGGTGACGGCGAAGCCGACAACCACCTGGAACAGACCCACCGGCTGCTCGCCCGCGACGACGTCGACTATGTGTCGGTGAAGGTCTCGTCCGTGGCGTCGCAGATCTCGATGTGGGCCTTCGACGAGACCGTCGACTATGTCGTCGAACGACTCCGGCCGCTCTACAGCCAAGCGGCGAAAGCTCCGACCGGCGCGAAGTTCGTCAACCTCGATATGGAGGAGTACCAGGACCTCGAGCTGACGATCGCGGTGTTCACGCGCCTGCTCTCCGAACCGGAGTTCAAGGATCTCGAGGCCGGAATCGTCATCCAGGCCTACCAGCCCGATGCGCTCGGCGCGGTGCAGCGGCTGAGCGAATTCGCCTCCCGCCGCGTCGAGAACGGCGGAGTCGGGGTCAAGGTCCGCCTCGTCAAGGGCGCGAACCTGGCGATGGAGACCGTGCATGCCGAGATCGCCGGCTGGCCTGCGACGACGTGTGATTCGAAGCAGTCCACGGATGCGAACTACAAGCGGGTCCTGCACTGGCTGTTCACCCCTGAGCGGATGAAGGGGCTGCGCATCGGCGTGGCCGGACACAACCTCTTCGACATCGCCTTCGCCCACCACCTCTCCGTCGAACGCTCGGTGACCGAGCGCGTCGAATTCGAGATGCTCCAGGGCATGGCCAGCGAGCAGGCCGCGGCCGTGACCGAAGACGTCGGGGACCTCCTCCTCTACGTTCCGGCCGTGCACCCGAAGGAGTTCGACGTCGCGATCTCCTACCTCGTGCGTCGCCTCGAGGAGAACTCGGCGTCCGAGAACTTCATGTCCGGCATCTTCGACCTCGCCAACGGCAACGATGTGTTCAAGCGCGAGGCCGACCGGTTCACCGCGTCGGTCGCGCAGCTCGAATCGATCCTCGACGCCGATGGTGAGTCTGCCCCGGCGCCGAACCGCCACCAGAATCGGTCGACCGAAACGCTCGGTGACACGGTGGTTCCGACCGAGTTCGTCAATGAGCCCGACACCGACCCGGCCCTTCCGGCCAACCAGGAGTGGGTACGCAGGATCATCGCCGAGGCAACCGCCCCCGGCTACCTCGACGACCGTCCGAAGGCGCCCAAGATCGAATCCACGGCCGAGCTCGATGAGATGATCGCCCGCGGTCGCGCCGCCGCTGCAGACTGGCGGGCCCTCGGTGCCGCCGGACGGGCCGAGATCCTTCACCGAGCCGCCGACATCTTCGCCGCCCGGCGCGGCGAATTCATCGCCGTCGAGGCTGCTGAGGTCGGCAAGATGCCCTCCCAGTCCGACCCCGAGGTGTCCGAGGCCATCGACTTCATCCGCTACTACGCGCTGAATTCGCTGGAACTCGAGGACCTCGAGGGGGCGACCTTCACCCCGGATGAGATGGTCGTCATCACTCCCCCGTGGAACTTCCCCGTGGCGATCCCCACCGGCGGCACCGTTGCGGCGCTGGCGGCCGGGTCCGCGGTCATCCACAAGCCCTCGGGGCCGACCCCGCACTGCTCGGCGCTCATCGTCGACTGCCTGTGGCAGGCCGGAGTGCCCAAGGACGTGCTGCAGCTGTGCGCCCCGATCGAGCGGGAGCTCGGCCAGCACCTCGTCTCGCATCCCGATGTCGACCGAGTCATCCTCACCGGCGCCTCGGAGACCGCGGCGATGTTCAAGTCCTTCCGCCCCGAACTCCACGTCAATGCGGAGACCTCGGGTAAGAACGCCCTGGTCGTCACCCCGGCGGCGGACCGGGACCTCGCCATGGCCGATCTCATGTATTCGGCCTTCGGACATGCCGGGCAGAAGTGCTCGGCCGCCTCGTTGGGGATCATGGTCGGATCGACCTACGATTCCGAACGCTACCGTCGCCAACTCATCGATGCCGCCTCGTCGATGGTCGTCGATTGGCCGTCGAACCTCTCGTCGACCATGGGCCCGCTCACCGAGGATCCCTCGGACAAGCTGCGGCGGGCGCTGACGACGCTCGAGCCCGGTGAATCCTGGCTCCTCGAGCCCAAGCAGCTCGATGATACGGGGCGCCTGTGGAGCCCCGGGATCAAGGACGGGGTCAAGCCCGGATCGTTCTTCCACCTCACCGAGGTCTTCGGTCCGGTGCTCGGGCTCATGCATGCGAAGGACCTCGATGAGGCCATCGAGTTCCAGAACGCCGTGGACTTCGGCCTCACCGGCGGCATCCACTCCCTCGACCCCGAGGAGGTCGCCACCTGGCTCGATCGGGTCGAGGTCGGCAACGCCTACGTCAACCGCGGAATCACCGGTGCGATCGTGCGCCGTCAGTCCTTCGGCGGGTGGAAGCAGTCCTCGGTGGGGCTGGGGTCGAAGGCCGGCGGTCCGAACTACCTCATGCTCTTCGGACACTTCGCCGATTCCGGCGATCAGGACCTCGAGGCGGCGAAGGCCGACGACCGGCGCTGGTTCGACCGCGAATTCGGTGCGGCGAAGGACCACACGGGACTGCGCGCGGAGGCGAACATCTTCCGCTACCGGCCTCGCCCGGTGACTCTGCGCGTGACCGCCGAGGCGAGCCTGTTCGATCTCGAACGGTCCCTGCACGCCGCTCGCACAGTGGACTCACCGGTGCAGCTGTCCGTCGCAGAGGATGTGCCTGCCGAGGTGAAGATCGCAGTGACGAATGCCGGTGTGCCTGCTCGCACCGAGACGGCTGCCGAGTTCGCTGAGATGGTCGGACAAGGTCGCTACGACGACACCGTGGGGGCGCGCGTCCGCGTCCTCGGACGGTTCGAGGACGAGCTGCTGGCTGCGGCCGCACCACGTCCGGAGGTCGCGATCATCGATGAGCCGGTGACCACGTCGGGACGGGTGGAGCTGCGGTACTACGTGCAGGAGCAGGCGGTGTCGATGACGCTGCACCGCTTCGGCAATCCGAGCCGTGACTTCCACGAGCTCGCCGCCGCCCTCACCTCCTGAATTACTACCTGACGGCGGCCCAGCAACCTCGCGCGAGGTTGCTGGGCCGTCAGGTAGTTCTGGGGCTTCACGCAGCCCGCGTCGACCTCAGAACCAGTTCTGTTCGTCGGCAGTCAGCCAGCTGATCGGATTGACGTTGCGGCCGTTCGACATGGCTACGGACAGAATATTGGCGAGATATCGGTCTTCGGAGATCTCCAGCGGTCGGCCCGCGCTGTCGCGGCTGCGGCGCAGGTGACGCAGCAGCGGGCGCCCGCGGCCGACGCCCAGGAGAGCTGCGTCCTGCTGGCCGCAGACTGTGGCCGAGAAGACATGATCGGCACCGGCGAACACTATTCCGTGCTGGTCGGCGAGGCTCCGGCTGACTGAGGCCGCATCATCAGGGATCTTCTCGACCAGCTCGCCGAGGTGTTCGGGGTAGCTGGTCCGCTCGACCATGACCTTCTCGCCGTCGAGCAGCCGTATGCGCAGCACACGCAGCACACGTGCGCGGGGGTCGACTTTGAGTGCCGCAGCCGTCTCCTCCCCCGCAATCCGCCAGCTCTGTTCGATCACCCGGCCACCGGGAGTGCGACCGTGTGCGCTCGCCCATTGCGCGAAGCTGCGGAACTCCTCAGCCACCGCCGCCGGACGAGGCCTGCGCAGCACTGTCTTGCGAGCACCCCTGCGACCGCCCAATGTGCCCTCGCTGACGAGCAGACGCAGAGCTTCGCGCACCGTTCCCGGTGCGACTTCATACTCGGCGGCCAAGGCTGCTTCGGACTCGAGGCTCTGGCCCACTTGTCGCGTCCCGCTGCGAATCGATTCGCGAATCTGCTCCGCGATCTGCTCGTACCGCGCCCCGCCTGCTCCGGGCGGCTGCCGCTGCGACTCGGTCACACCCTCAGTCTCCTTCCAGTCCCGCCGACATGCACAGCACCGCATACGATGCTGTGCATCTACGCTACCCCACGCGACACATCTTCACCCGCACGACCCGTACAGGTCACTTTCCATTCACACTTCACTGGTGAGGATGTAGTTCATTTGTAATCCTCACTAGTGATCTGGGTTGTTTATCTGCGAACAGTTCCCTATCGTGGATGAGGATCGAAGCACCTCGAATGAGAACAACATGCGCTTGCGCACAAGTCCGAAAGGCGAGTACGACGATGCTCAAACACACACGAAAGGCCACCGCTGCCCTCGCACTGGGCGCTCTGGCGGCCCTGTCCGGCTGCGGAGACAGCGGGGAATCCGAGGAATCCGCCAATTGGCGATCTGCGACGTCGGTCGAAGACGGCGGGGGCATGGATGCCCTCATCGAGGCGGCTCAGGCAGAGGGATCGCTCAACGTCATGGGCCTCTACCCCGATTGGGCCAACTACGGCGGGCTGCTCGACGCGTTCGCTGAGAAGTACGACATCGAGATCAATAACGACACGTCGACCGGCGCGAGCCAGGACCTCATCAACGCCGTCAAGAACAGGCAGGGGCAGGAGAGCTCCCTCGACTATCTCGACACCGGCGAATCCTTCGCCGTCGACGCCGCCGAAGAGGGCCTGCTCGCCGAGTACTATCCTGAGACCGCCGATGACCTCCCCGAGAAGATGAAGTCATCGGACGGCACCTGGTACAACCACCTCGGCGGTACCATGGCCATCGGCTGCGACGCTGAAGCAGTGGAGAAGTGCCCCACGAGCTTCGAAGAGCTGCTCGACTCGGCCTACAAGGGCAAAGTCGCCATGCGTGGAAATCCGACGACGGGAGAGGCCGGCTTCATGGCCGTCGTCGCGGCATCGCTGGCCAACGGCGGCTCGCTCGATGACATACAGCCGGGCATCGACTACTTCGCGGAGCTCTCGGACAAGGGCAATCTCGTTCCCACCGAGGTCGAGGCCGGAACGTTCGAGACCGGCGAGACGCCGATCGCCATCAATTGGGACTACCTGCTCCTGCAGTGGGCGGACGACCTCGATGACTCCGGAGTCGACATGTCGATCTCCATCCCGACGGATGGCACTGTCGCCTCCTACTACGCGGCCTCGGTCAATGATGATGCACCGCACCCTGCCGTCGCACGCCTCTGGCAGGAATTCGTCTTCAGCGACGAAGGACAGAACCTGCTGCTCAAAGGCTATGTGAAGCCCGGCCGGCTCGACGCCATGGTCGACGCCGGCACAGTCGATGACGATGCGCTGTCGAAGCTCATCGATGACGCTGTCGAAAATCCTGCGCCACAACCGACTCAGAAACAGCAGGATTCGCTGCATAAGGTCTTGGCCGACAACTGGGCGAAAGCCATCGGATGACCGCAGCGTCACCGTCGCACACCGGCGGGTCGGCCGGAGAAAGTTCCCCTCCGGCTGGCCCACGGCGCAGGCGAACTCCCTCACCGGCGTGGACGGCACTGGCGCCGATCACCGTCATCATCGTGCTGTTCTTCGTGATCCCGATCGGCGGAATGGTGGCGACATCGTTCCTCGTTCCCGGCGGCGAACCGGGCACGAAGACCTTCGGCTTCGACAATTACACCGCACTGGGCTCGGGTTCGCGCTCGATGGCCCTGGGCAACAGCGTGCTGCTGTCATTCACCGCCGCCACTGTGGCCGCGGTCTTCGGCGGCATCTGCGCCTGGGCGATCTCAACCGTGAAGTCGACGATCGTCGACTCCATCACCGCCGTGATCTCCAGCGTGCTGGCCAACGACGGAGGCGTCCCTCTGGCGTTCTCCTTCATCGTCGCAGTCGGCAACACCGGATACTTCACCGCGCTGATCACAGCGGTCGATTCGACGTTCACGCTCTACAGCGTCAAGGGCCTGATCCTCATGTACCAGTACTTCCTCATCCCCACGATGATCCTGCTCACGCTGCCCAGCTTCGTCGCTCTCAGACAGCAGTGGCGTGAGGCCAACACCTCCTTGGGCGGCACCGGCCTGACCTTTTGGCGCCGAGTCGGTCTGCCGGTGGTCACCCCCGCCCTGCTGGGCGCCTGGCTGCTGATGTTCGGATCTGCCTTCGGCACCCACGCCTCGGCGGCGGTGCTCATCGGCACCGGCGGCTTCCCCCTCATCCCGCTCGAGATCGCCGGCCAGCTCGCAGGCTCTGCCGCCACCGGAGGAGAAGGGGTGGCCATGGCCCTGGGTGTGACGACGGGAGCGATCGCCGTCATCGTCCTCATCGCCTTCAACGCGCTGACGAAGAGGAGCGCCAAGTGGCTCGACACCTGAACAGCTCCCCGCGGATGAGGAGGTTCCTGGCATGGCTGCCGCTCGCGGCTCTGGCGGTCTTCATCCTCACACCCCTGCTGAGCTCGCTGACGTACTCGTTCTTCCGCGCCGACGGCAGCTTCACCACATCCGGGCTCACCGGCCTGGCCGACTCCGGCAAGATCGTGGCTCCGCTCATGCGCAGCATCATCGTGTCCGTGCTTGCTGCCGTCATTCTCGTCGTCACGCTGGTCCCCGCTGTCGTCGCGGTTCATCTCTGGGCGCCTCGGCTGCGTTCGGTGCTCAGCATCCTGTGCACCCTTCCGCTGGTCGTCCCCGCGATCGCGATCGTCGCTGGGCTCTCGGCGGTTCTGCGCACTCTCGCATCCCAGGGGCGCGGCAGCCTCGGCATGCAGCTGAACACAATGCTGCAGTCCCAGGATCTGCCGCTCGTGCTCGTGGGCACCTACGTCATCCTGTGCCTGCCCTTCACCTTCCGGTCGATCGATGCCGGACTGTCCACTCTGCCGCTGCGCACCCTCTTCGAGTCCTCGTCAATCCTCGGCGCCGGACTCGGTACCACCTTGCGCCGAGTCATCATCCCCAATATCCGCGGACCGGTGATGTTCTCCGTCTTCTTCACCTTCGCTCTGTCCATTGCGGAGTACACGGTGGCAGCAACCCTGTCGATCAACACCCTGCCGGTCTTCCTCAACACGCTCTCGAGCACGAATTTCCGCGGTTCGATCACGCTGTCCGTGCTGCTCAACCTCACCACGTGGCTGCTCTTGGCCGCTGCGACCGTGAGCGCCTCACGCTTCGGTCACCGACCGAACGCTGTGAACGAAGACGACGAGACCGAGGCCGACGACCCGGCCGCCGCCTCAAGAAAGGACGCTGTGATCTCATGATCGCTTCTGAAAGCATTCGACCATCGCCCTCGGGCCTCGAGCAGTCGAACGAGCCCGAGGCCGTGCGCTTCGAGCACGTGGACAAGTCCTATGACAGCACAGAGGTGCTCAAAGACTTCAGCATCGACATCGAGGCCGGCAGCATGGTCAGCTTCCTCGGGCCCTCAGGCTGCGGCAAGACGACGACCCTGCGCATCCTCGCGGGTTTCGAACCGGTCAACGGCGGCGATGTGCTCGTCGGCGGCGAATCCGTACTCAAGCTGCCGCCGAACAGCCGTGACATGGGCATGGTCTTCCAAAGCTACAGCCTGTTCCCCAACCTCAGCGTCAGCGACAACATCGAATACGGTCTGCGGATCCGCAAGGTCGATGCGGGAGCACGGCGTCGACGCACCGAGGAGCTCCTCGAGATCTGCGGACTGTCCGGGATGGGTGCCCGCTTCCCGCACCAGCTCTCGGGAGGACAGCAGCAGCGAGTGGCGCTGGCCCGTGCATTGGCCACCCAGCCGAAGGTCCTTCTGCTCGACGAGCCGCTGTCGGCACTCGACGCCTCGGTCCGCTCCTCCCTGCGTGATGAGATCCGACGGGTGCAGCAGGCGCTGGGCACCACGACGGTATTCATCACCCACGATCAGGGAGAGGCACTGGCGATCGCCGACCGTGTGGCCGTGATGAACGGCGGCAGGATCGAGCAGTACTCCGCCCCTCACGAGGTGTACGCCTCCCCGGCCACGGCCTTCGTCGCTCGATTCGTCGGGTCGATCAATGAGTTCGCCGTCGGCCGCGATTGGACGATCAGGGACCGCCTGCCAGTCGAACCCGCGCCCGATGACACCGTCTTCGTCCGGCCCGAGAACCTCTCGATCACCGCTGCCCCGGATGGCTTCCTCGAGGTCAAGCACAGCACCTACACCGGCGAGCGCACAATGGTCCACCTCGGACTGCCCGGAAACCACAGTGCGCAGTGGTCGGCGTCTCTGGCCTCTGCCGAGGCCGATGCCATGTGCCCGGGACTGCGCATCGACGCTTCCGTCACCGCCGAGCCCGCGCTGCGCCTGGACCGCAGCGACGCCGAAGGAATCCCCGCATGAGCGACTCCATCACCGGCTTCTCCGGTGCCGTCTTCGACTGCGACGGAATCCTCGTCGACTCCGAAGCCCCCTGGATCGAGCTGATGGGAGACCACCTGGAGTCGATGGCCGCAGATGGCATCGCAGCCGAGGATCTTCGCGGTCTCACAGCAGCCGAAGCCGTGGCCCGACTGCAGCAGGTGTATGAGAGCCTCGGCTCCCCCAGCCACGTCCGGCCGCCGACGCCAGAGGAGGTCGATCGTGCCTACAGCGCTGCTTTGGAACACGTCGCCGCTCCTATGCCCGGGGCTCCCGAGCTCGTGGCGGCTCTGTCAGGCAACATCCCGATCGCTGTGGCCAGCAACGGCCGCAGCGGAGACGTGTGCGGCCTCCTCGAACGCGCGGGCATGCTCGACTACTTCGACGCGATCATCACGATCGACGACGTCGACGAGGGCAAGCCCGCGCCGGACCCCTATCTTCTGGCCGCGCAGCGACTCGGGTTGGCCGCCTCGGCGGTGGTCGCCTTCGAGGACTCACCGGTGGGTTCCCGCGCAGCTCACACTGCCGGATGCACGGTGATCGGAGTCAACGACGATCCCAGCATCGAACTGGCTGGCGAGGTGCGGCTGCGGCACTTCGCCCAGCTGCACTTCGACCCCCGAACCCGCACGCTCTTCGTCGACTCCGACCTCTGACCACCCACCGATGCCGATCATTGGAGAAGATCCTATGCCCGTTGAGACCACATTCACCCTGCAGACATGGAACGTCTGGTACGGCGGTCGAGAAGTCGACTTCGGCCAGGAGAAGCAGTACGCAATCGCTGCGCAGTTCCCGGCTGACATCCTGGCACTGCAGGAGTGCTGGGGCAGCGCCGCAGAGAACTTGGCCCCGAAGCTCCAGGCAGACCTTGCGCAGCGCGCATGGGACACAGCCGTGCTCAGCACCGGGCAGCTGACCGCAGTGGACACCAGCACGCTGCCCTACGCCCAGGCTGCACTCGTGCAACCGCTGCCGGACTCGCCGCGGGTCCTCGTCTGGTCCGTCCACCTCGCACCGTACCCCTATGCGGTCTATCGGGCGCTGCAGGGTGAGGGACAAGAGGTCGCGGATGCCGAGGAGGCTCCTCGACTGCAGCAGATCGAAGACATCCTCTCCGAGACTGCCCGCATCTGCGATGAGGTCGGTGAGGCCGACCTGCCGGTGGTCATCTGCGGTGATTTCAACACCCCGTCCACCGGGGACTGGGCGGCGCGCACGGACCGTCCCGATATCGCCTGGCGCTCCCCCGACGCACTGCTGTCAGCCGGATTCACCGATACCTTCCGCGCGGTCCACCCCGACGCCGTCGCCTCTCCGGCCGATACCTGGTCTCCGATCGAACCGCTCACCCATGCCGGCCATGAGGAGAAGCCCGAACCGGGCCGCACCGACGGTGCCGAACCTCGTGATCGCATCGATTTCATCTTCTCCCGCGGCCTCGACATCATCGACAGCGTGATGCGCGGCTGCAGTGCCGAGGGCCTGGAAGAAGACGGGTTCGTCGATGTGGGCGGCCGCTGTGAGCTCATCCCGAACCAGCGGCAGAACCGCTTCCCCTCCGACCACCAGCTCGTTGAGACGCGGTTCGCATTCCGCGGCTGATCGGTTCCCGTGGGAGCGGCGCAGCGGCCGCGATCGCCCACAATGACGCCACAGCGTCGGAAGCCGTAGTACAGTCAGTTCACATCGTATTCACATGATCGACACCGATGTCGACGTGTATCCGGATATCGTGCAAGAGATTGCGCCCCGATCCGTGCGCTGTAATCTGTCCTCATGAAAGGCTCCTATGAACGTCTCCAAAACGGCGTCATCCTGCGCGGTACTCAGCCTCCTCGTCGGCCTGTCCCTCCCGTCGGCTGCGGCCATCGCGGCCCCGGTCGCAACCGCTGATCCTCGCATCTCCGAGATCGCCTACACCCTCGAGACCGACTTCATCGAGATCGCCGCCGACCCCGGCACCGACATCTCCGGTTGGACCTTCGGATCGGTGACGCGCGGCGGCAGCGTCCAGGCACAGGAGAACACCGTCACCGCGCCCGAGAACACGACGGTCGGCGACTCCGGCGCCGTGGCCATCGACGTGCCGATCACGAATTCCGTCAAGGCCGGCTCGGCCGCCGACGGAGAGTACGGTTCGAGTGCCTTCGTCATCGCCGACGACGGCGAACTGATCGACTTCCAGCAGATCGGGGGCGTCGTCGACGGCAAGGGCGTCACCGGCACGAAGAACGTCTTCACCCCCGCACCGGTCATCGGGCAGGAAGCCGAACCGACCGGCGCGACTGCCGCGGGCGGCCAGTCGATCCAGCTCGCCGGCGACATATGGAAGTCGGCAGCCCCGACCCCGAACGCCCTGCCCGACGGCGACGACGGCAATGGAGGAGGCGACGACGGCGAGAAACCCGAGGGCCTCACCCCGATCGCCGACATCCAGGGCACCGGCGACTCCAGCCCGCTCCAGGGCAAGACCGTGACCACCCGCGGTGTCATCACCGCGGCCTACCCCGAGGGCGGGTTGAACGGCTACTACATCCAGACCCCGGGCACCGGTGGAGCCGATGCCGCGAAGGACGCCGCGTCCGACGGCATCTTCGTCTACTCCCCCGACACCGTCGCCGATATCAGCATCGACGACCATGTCGAGGTCACCGGCACCGTCTCCGAACACTACGGGCAGACCCAGATCACCGTATCCGCCAGCGGGCTCAAGGCCGTCGACGAACCCGCCGAGGCAGTCAAACCCGTCGAGGACGCCTTCCCCACAGGAGACGAGCAGCGCGAATCCCTCGAAGGCATGCTCCTGCAGCCGAGCGAACCGCTGACCGTGGCGGACAACTACAACACGAACACCTACGGTGAGGTTGTCCTCGCCACCGGTGAGGGCACCCTCGACCAACCCACCGACGTCCACCGCCCCGGCACCCCCGAGGCGAAGGCTCTGGAAGCGGAGAACCTCGACCGTGAAGTCGTCCTCGACGACGGCGCCACCGTGAACTTCCTCAAGACCGACAAGGACGTCCCCCTGCCCTACCTCGGCCAGGAGGACCCCGTCCGCGTCGGTGCTCAAGCGAACTTCACCTCTCCGGTGGTGCTCGGCTTCGATCATGAGAAGTGGCGGTTCCAGCCGACAACCCGCCTGACCGGGGACAACGCCGAGGCGGTGCAGCCGACCAGCTTCACCGACACCCGCACCGAGGCCCCTGAGGCCGTCGGCGGGCAGGTCAGCCTCGCCAGCTTCAACGTGCTCAATTACTTCACAACCACCGGTGACCAGCTGGACGGCTGCCAGTACTACGACGACCGCGACGGCAACCACATCACCGTCCGCGGAGGCTGCGATGCTCGCGGTGCCGCGAACGCGGAGAGCCTCAGACGGCAGGAGACGAAGATCGTCACCGCGATCGACAAGCTCGACGCCTCGGTGGTCTCGCTCATGGAGATCGAGAACTCCGCCGCCTTCGGCAAGGACCGCGATTCCGCATTGAAGGCCTTGGTGCAGCGCCTCAACGAGGCGGCCGGAACCCAGAAGTGGGACTTCGTCGACTCCCCTGCCGCGGTCCCAGCCGACGAGGACGTCATCCGCACGGCGCTGATCTACCAACCCGCCGAGGTGGCCCCACAGAACGAATCCACAATCCTTGATGATCAGGATGCGTTCTCCAACGCCCGCGAACCCCTGTCCCAGGCGTTCGCCCCGAAGGACGGCACCGGTGAGGTCGAGAAGGACAAGACCTTCGTGACGATCTCCAACCACTTCAAGTCCAAGGGTTCGGGCGAAGGTCCGGGCAACGAGGACAGCGGTGATGGTCAGGGCGCGTCGAACGCCGACCGTGTGAAGCAGGCCGAAGCGCTCGTCGACTTCGCCGGAGACCGGCAGAATGCCGCGGGCAGCGACTACGTCTACCTCCTCGGCGACTTCAACTCGTACACGCAGGAGGATCCGATGCAGGTCTTCTACGAGGCCGGCTACAAGGACGTCGCGGCGGAGAAGACGGTTGAGTCGACCTACGTCTACGGTTCGCGCACCGGCAGCCTCGATCACGTGCTCGCCCTCGACACCGCGGCGGGCGCGGATAGCGCCGCGAACGCACAGAGCACCGGCACCGAGGCGGCACTGCCTTCCAGCGGATTCGACGCGATCACCGGGGCCGATGTCTGGAACATCAACTCAGTCGAGGCGCTGGCCCTCGAATACAGTCGCTTCAACTACAACGCGGCGGATCTCTTCGCGCCGGATCAGTTCCGCGCCTCCGACCACGACCCCGTTCTCATCGGGCTCTTCGACGAGGACTCGGACGACGGGGGTATGGATGATGCGGCCGACGAGGGTTCAGAGGACGCAGACGGTTCGGACGAAGCCGGAAGCATTGGCGGCGACGACTCCGCGGGCGACGACGCCGACGGCACGAACGTCGGCTCCGACAGCGACAGTGCCGACAGCGACAGTGCGAGCAACGCCAGCTCGTCAGCCTCGGGCGAGGGCGGCTCGGGCAGCGAAGCGGGAGGCAATCTGCCCCGTACGGGTATCGATCCGACGATGATGATGGCGATCGCGGCGGGACTCATGGCCATCGGCGCGAGCGTCGTCATCATCGTCCGCCGACGCCGCCTGAGCTGAGATCCCGGCGGCGCTCAGTCGCTGACGGCGACCTGCCCGCGCATGAGCACCCGTGCGGTGCGAAACAGAGAGGTCGCCGTCACCGTCTGCGCTTCGTCGTCCCAGACTGCCGAAGCGGTCACTACCCCCGATGGTGTGCCCAGTCGCACTTCGGGGCCGGTCCAGTCGGGATTGTTGCGCTCGATGATACACCGGACGAACGAATCGCGATCGGGCAGCAGCGCGGCCGCCGCCAGGCACATCGCGGCGGTCCCCGGGACGGCCCTGTGCGCCTGTTCCATCGAGATGACGCGGACGAGGATATCGACGTCGGCAGCCGGAAGCTCGGTGCCGTCAAGGAGTGTCGTCGACTGCGGATTGCTGACGATCGCGACCTTCGGCACGACCTCGGGTGCTGTCTCCGGTGTCTGACACAGCCCCATGCGCACGGCCGCCTTCCGCCGCAGTTCGTCGATGAGGCGCATCGTCGGAGCGCTGGCGTCGATGGTCTCCGGCCTCTCCGTGCCGTCAAGCGAAACCAGCGTTGACGGTACGACGACAAGCGGCAGAGTCGCGTCGACGAGCGTGGCCTCGAATCTCGCTCCGCCGACCTCGAATTCTTCGCGACTCACTCCGGTCGGCAGCAGCGAACCAGTCCGGCTGCCGGCAGGGTCGGGGTAGATGAGTTCGATCGGGGCACTCGTCCCGCTGACCCCGGGCACCATGAGGTCGCCGGAGACCTCGGCCTGCCCGTCGAGGACGCCCAGTCCGACGTCGACGAGTTTCGAGGTGTTCGTGTTGAACAGGCGGAAGACGTGCCATCCGTCGGCGGCCTCGATCAGCCCGGCCGACAAGGCGAAGGGAACGACCCCGGACGACAGATTTCCGCAGTTGCCGGAGTAGTCGACGGCCGCCTCGGTGACGGAGACCTGCCCGAAGGTGTAATCGAGGTCGACGCCCTCCTGCGTCGAAGCGGATACGACCATCACCTTCGACAGGGAGGAGATGCCGCCGCCCATCCCATCGAGCTGCCGACCGAACGAATCGGGTGAGCCCAGCGCCGAGCAGAACAGCGCATCCCGCTCAGATGTGTCGCCGTCCTCCCCAAGCACCGGCAGCGCATCCTCGCGGAAGAACAGGCCCTTGCTTGTGCCGCCGCGAACGAACGTGGCGTCGATCCACTGAGTCATGGTCTCATCGTAGTCAACCCCACTGACATCACTTTACGGACTTCGGGACGATCGCCATGGCCGCGAACCCGAGGACCGCGACGAGGGCGAAGAGGTAGAAGCCCCACGGGTAGGCGATGCCCGCGGTGACCAGGGCACCGGTGATGAACGGCCCGACGATGGCGCCGATCCGCCCGATTCCCGAGGCCATACCCAGAGCCGTTCCTCTGGCCTGAGCCGGGTAGACGGCCGAGACGAAGGCGTAGACGAGCACCTGGGCGGAGAAGACGAAGACCCCGGTGATGAACACGGCGATATTGAGCAGGACCTGGCTGGTCATCGGAATCGACAGTGCGGCGAGGAAGATCGCGGCCAGGACGAACCACATGAGCACGATCTTCTTTGTTCCGTAGCTGTCGGCCAGCCAGCCGGCCAGGACGAGTCCGACGACGGCGCCGATGTTCATGACGAAGAGCATGACGAGGGAGTCCGAGACCTCGTAGCCGGCGTCGGCCATGATCTTCGGCAGCCAGGTGTTGAGTCCGTAGACCAGCAGGAGCCCCATGAAGCTCGCCGCCCACACGCCGATGGTCACCAGCGCCAGCTTGCCTGCGAAGAGTCCGGCCATTCCCGTCTTCACCTGCGTGTCGACGCCACCGGTCGGATCGACGGTCTCGCCCTCCTTCGCCGAGGCGGCCGCCGGGTTCCTCTTGATCTCCTGCGCGATGAGGAACGCTTCGGATTCGGGCAGCTTCCAGATCAGGAGCGGAACCATGGCCAGGCCCGCGAGTCCGCCGGCGAAGAAGAGCAGGTGCCAGTTATGGGAGTAGGCGACGGCGAGCAGGGAGATCGCGACGGCACCGGCGTGGTAGCCGGTCATCGTCAGGGTCGTGGCCTTCGCGGTCTTGCCCGATTTGTTGTATTCGCTGATGTAGGCGAGCGCGCTGGGCATCACGGCGCCGAGGAACAGCCCGGCGATGAATCGGTAGGTGGTGAACAGTGCGACGTTCGGGGCGAAGGCGACGAGCAGGGTGAAGACGCTGAAGCCGATGACGCAGCCGATGATCGCCCACCGTCGCCCGATCCGGTCGACGACGGGTCCGACGGACACCGCACCCAGGCCGACGCCGACGAGGCTGAGCGTGGCCACCAGGGTAGCCGCCTCGGGGGTGAATCCGAGGGCTTCGGTGGCCAGCAGCTCGGGGATGACCGCGCCGAGGACGACGAGGTCGAAGCCCTCCAGGGCGACGGCCAGCCAGCACAGGACGGCTGGCCAGCGTCCCGCCGGGGTGACGCGGGTCGTGGATGCGGATGGGGTGGGTGCGGACATCGGTGTCTCCGGAGTGTTGTGGTGCGGGTCAGAACGGGTAGGGCGCGATGGACGAGCGCATCGTCACCCATTGGGTTTCGGTGAAGGCTTCGATATTGGCTTCGGCTCCACCGAACCGAGATCCGTTGCCGGAGTCCTTCATCCCGCCGAAGGGGACGTTGGCCTCGTCGGAAACGGTCTGTTCGTTGATGTGGATCTTGCCGGTGTCGACGAGGTCGGCCAGGTCCATGGCCATGCCCACATCACCGAGGATGCCCAAAGAGAGACCGTATTCGCTGGCGTTGACCATCTCGGCGGCTTCTTCGAGGGTGGAGAAGCGAGCCACCGGGGCGACGGGTCCGAAGATCTCCTGCGCCCAGGCGGGGTTCGAGGGGCTGAGGTCAGTGAGCACCGTGGGTGGGACGAAGGCGCCCTCGCCCGGTCCTCCGGCGACGAGCGTGGCACCGTCGGCGGTGGCTTTGTCGAGGATGTCGCGGACGTGAGTGCGCTGTTTCTCGTCGATGATCGGTCCGATCGCGACCTCCTCGGTGGCGGGATTGCCCACCGGCAGGCTGCGGGCGCGTTCGGCCAGCTGCTCGACGTAGTCGTCATAGATGGATTCGTGGACGAGGTGGCGGCCAGTGGTCATGCAGATCTGGCCTTGGTGCATCCACGACCCGAAGGCACCCGCCGAGGTGGCCGGACCGACTTCGGCACCGGGCAGGACGACGAGCGCATTGTTGCCGCCGAGTTCGAGGTGGCAGCGCTTGAGGAGGCGACCGGCGGCTTCGCCGACCTTGCGTCCGGCCCCGGTGGAGCCGGTGAAGGAGATGACGGAGACCTCGGGGGCGGCGACGACGGCTTCACCGGCGTCGAGGCCGCCGGGCAGGACCTGCAGCAGCCCTTCGGGCAGTCCGGCCTCGGCGAAGACCTTCGCGATCGCCACTCCGGCGCACACGGCGGTGCGCGGGTCCGGCTTGAGCAGGACGGCGTTGCCCAGCGCCAGGGCCGGGGCGACGGAGCGCATGGCGAGGATGAGCGGGAAGTTGAACGGGGCGATGACGGAGACGACTCCGGCGGGCACCCGGCGGGCGAAGGACCAGCGAGGTTCGTTCGAGGTCAGTACCTGACCCTTGGGGTGGCTGGGCAGGGCGGAGGCTTCAAAGCAGATTGCTTCGGCGGAGGAGATCTCGAGCGCAGCCTTGGCCGGGATGGAGCCGGCTTCGCGGATGATCCATCCGGCGAGCTCATCGGCGTGTTCGGCCCACAGGGCGCCGGCGCGGCGGAGCACTGCGGCTCGTTCGGCCGGTGCGGTCTTCGCCCATTCCTTCTGTGCTGCGGCGGCACGCGTGGCGGCGGTGTTGACGTCCTCGGCGCTGGCGGCGCCGAGGCGGCCGAGAGTCTCCCCCGTGGCCGGTTCGATGACGTCGTAGGTCTCTCCGGCACCTGCGGTCCAGGTGCCGGTGAAGATCTTCTCGTGCCAGTCGGTTCCCAGGAAATCAGTCATTGTCTGTCCTCACTTCTTCTTCGGGGCGGGTCATGTCTGTGGCTCCGTGCAACGAACCGATCTGCGGGCACAATCGACGAAGGACTGTGGTGCACCTCTCGTCAGAGTAGTGATCCGGACCACCCGAAGCCACAATTGTCCCATTCATTGAGAATTCAGCATGGGAACCGCTAGAATCCGAGGCATGGCGAACTCTCCTTCCGGCGACTCGATGATCGATCGGCTCGTGCGTGTGCTCGCGTCCTTCGACCCGGATCATCAGAGCCTGGGCACCGACGAGATCGCTGAGCGTGCACAGCTGCCGAAGTCGACGGCCTATCGGCTCATCGGTGAGATGATGCGCCATGACCTGCTGCAGCGCGACCCCAATGGCCGCATCCGGATCGGGGTCGGAATGTGGGAGCTGTCGAATCGTGCCTCCGATGCCGTCGATCTGGCCTCTGTGGCCAGACCTCACATGATGGGGGTTCATGAGTTCGTCGGCGAGAACACTCAGCTGGGCATCCTGCGGGAGCGCGAGGTGCTCATCATCGAGCGCATGTCGGCACCGAATGCGGTCATCCACCGGTCGAAGACTGCCGGCCGCCTGCCGGCTCACGCCTCCTCGTGCGGGCTCGTGCTGTTGGCGTATGCGCCCAAGCACGTGCGCGAAGCGTATCTGCGCGGCCCGCTGACCGCGATCACGGAGAAGACGACGACGGATCCCGCCGCACTGCGCCGGTTGTTCGCCTCGATCCGGTCTCACCATTTCGCGGAGCTGTCCGGCCATATCGATGAGGGCACGACGGGCATCACGGTTCCGGTCTTCGACGCGGGCGGGGCGGCCATCGCCGGCCTCGGCGTCGTCATCGATTCGGAGCACCGGAAGGGAGTGCCCGCGATCATGAGGATCCTGCGGACCGCCTCGGCGAGGATCACGCAGGACCTCGCGGCCGATCATCGCTTCGCCGGCTGAGTCAGCCGGTCCGGGCCGCGAATCTGGCTCGTCGCTTCTCCGCTTCCTCCTCCCGATTCTTCGGCGGCGCATTGGTCACCAGCGCATCGAGGAGGTGCTGAGTGGTGTGCGCGATCTCCTCGACCGCTGCGTCGAAGGCTTCGGCATTGACCTGTGAGGGCTTCGTCGTGCCGGCGATCTTGCGCACGTACTGCAGGGCGGCGGCGTGGACTTCGTCGGAGGTAGCTGGGGGCTCGAAGTTATGGAGCGTCCTGATGTTTCTGCACATGTCAAAACGGTACCCCTCGGCACTGACACTGAACAGAGCCCGGACATCGAACTGTGCGTCCGCTCGATAGACTGACCGGACGATGGAGACCGGGAGAGAGATGAAGTCAGAGGACACGGCGCTGTCGCCGCAGCAGATCGAGAGCATCCGCACTCTGCGGCTGGATTTCTCGAGGATGCTCATGCACCACCGATTCGTCGTCGACGAGGTGCTCACGAAGCTCTCGATCCTCCGTGAGGAGTCGGTCTACGCACACAGCTACAACCCGATCGAGCACATCTCGTCGCGGGTGAAGTCACCGCGCAGTTTGTTGCAGAAGGTGCATCGTCGGGGCCTGCCGCTCGACATCGACGTCATCCGCGAGAAGATCACGGACATCGCCGGCATCCGCATCACCTGCAGCTTCATCGCCGACACCTATCATGTGCTCGAACTGCTGACCGCACAGGACGACATCCGGGTCGTCGAGATCAAGGACTACATCGCCCATCCGAAGGCCAACGGGTACCGCAGCCTGCACGCGATCCTCGAGGTGCCCGTGTTCCTCCACGGCGGACCGGTTCCGGTCATCTGCGAGGTGCAGATCCGCACGATCGCGATGGACTTCTGGGCGAGTCTCGAGCACAAGATCCACTACAAGTTCGACGGCGACGTCCCCGATCACCTCATCGACGAACTCACCGAGGCGGCCGATGCCTCCGATCAGCTCGACCGAAGGATGGAGCAGCTCCACTCCGAGGTCCACGAGGGCGCTCCCGACATCGATTCCGGGGAGGACTTCGACGAGGAGGCGCTGCGGATCCTCTGGGACCTCAGCCGACAGGAGGGCTAGACCTCTTGGGCCGGTAGGTGCGGCCGAAGCTGCGCGGATTCGCCGTGTCGATCTCATCAAGTTCCCAGTCGACCCGCCGCCCGCCAGGCACGTCGAAGATCCGGGTGCCGTCGCCGAGGAAGACCGGGGCGACGTAGACCTGGAGTTCGTCGATGAGGTCGACCTCGAGCGCCTGCCGGGCGATATCGGCGCTGATGATCTGGATGTCGCGGTCCCCGGCGATCCGCTGTGCCTTCTCGACCGCCTCGGTGATGGTGCAGTTCATCGCGGTCACCGAGGCGTCCGCGGCCAATTCCTCGGGCCGGTGGGTGAGGATGAACTCCGTCCCCGACCAGGCTCCCCCGTAGGCCTCGGACGTCAGCTCATCGCGTTCATCGGCCTGCGCCTTGGCCGCGTCGTAGCCGCGGCGGCCGGAGATGATCACGGCGACCTTCGAGGCCATGTTCTCCGTGGTTCCCTCCGCATTCGGCTCGGAGGCCGCGAGCCAGGACATGTCATGGCCTGGCCCGGCGATGAACCCGTCGATCGAGGCGGTGAAGCCCCATGCCACTTTTCCCATCGCTCCCCCTTGAGCCTAGGTGATTGCGAAATGCAATCAGTCTCAGTAGATCATGCGCACCTTCGAGACTCAAGGGCCGCTCCTCAGCACTTGCGTCGGTCTGCGGCCTTTGGCCGAACGCGATGGGGACATCACGGTCATCGCCGAGGCGGCCGACGGTCGGGCGGGCCTGTCATTCGTGCGCGAGCTGCGTCCCGATGTCGTGCTCATGGACATCCGCATGCCGGCCATGGACGGGATCGAAGCGACGGGGGCGATCGTCGCCGACGAGGCGTTGAACGGAGTGAGGGTGCTCATGCTCACCACATTCGACGAGGATGAGAACGTCTTCGCAGCCATCCGGGCGGGTGCCGCCGGGTATCTGCTCAAGGACGTCTCTCCCGACGATCTGCGTTCGGCGATCCGCACCGTCGCCGCCGGTGATGCCCTGTTGTCTCCATCGGTCACCGCCGCGGTCATGCAGGCCATCGCCGAGGGGCATTCCCCCGACCCCGACGGTCACGGCCTCGATGAGCTGACCGATCGGGAGGTCGAAGTCCTCAGCGGAATCGGGCGGGGGCTGACCAATGATGAGATCGCCGCCGAACTCTTCCTCAGCCCCGCCACGGCCCGCACCTATGTCAGCCGTCTGCTCACCCGACTCGATGCCAGGGACCGGGCCGCGCTCATCATCCTCGCCTATGAGACGGGTTTGGTCCGACCCGGCGGAACGTCACGCGGGTGGTCTCCGACTCAGCGCTGATCGACCGCGACTCCCATCGAACGTCCTCCGATCACCCAGAGCATGCCCTGCTTTCACGAGTAGCCTGAGAGCACAGCCCAAATGGTTTGGACCGTGGACGAAAACATAAGGTGATCGACCATGAGCACAACACAGATCAATCAGCATCCGAAGCCCCTTCCGGTGGTCCTCGGCAAGAGAGCGGCGCTGTTCCTCTTCATCGGCGTCCTCGGTTTCCTCTTCGTCAAGGTCGTCGGCCCCATCCTGCAGACCGGCCCCGAGTACGTCATCGAGGCCGTCATCTCCGGGATCCCGCTGCTCATCGCCGCCGGCTGCGCCATCGCTGCCCTGACGGTGTCGATCGTGCACCGGGTGCGGCACACGAGAGCGTGAACCACCGCAGGGCCGAAACTCACCTGGTCATTCCGGGTGCGCAGTCACTCCGCGTGCGCGACGATATTGAACACATTCCCGTCGGGCGCGCGGACGAAGAAGCGCCGCACGCCCCATTCCTCGCGGGTGAGCGGGTGGACGATCTCGATGCCCTGCTCCTGAGCTTCGGCAAACGCGGCGTCGACGTCGTCGACGAGCACCGAGGCCACGGGATTCGTGTACCCGGTCGCATCGTCGGTGAGCACCTGCACGCTCGCTCCGGTGTCGGGAGAGGTGAATCGTGCGACCCACCCGAGATCGAACTCCTCGCAACTCAGCCCGAGGAAGCCGGAGTAGAACTCCCGCGCGGCGTCCAGGTCGTCGACTGCGATGTCCGGAATGACCCTGTTGACCTTCATGACCTCACCACTGATCGTGGTCGAACACCTGGCAGAACACGCTCGTCATCTGATCGCTGAAGAGGACGAACTGGATCTCGGCGATCGATTCCCAGCGCCCGCGGGACCGCCCGTCGACGATGACGCTGTGAGCCGCCTCGGCGACGTCCCTGGCCGACCACCCGAACACCCCGCCGCCGATCGCGGGGAACGCGATCGAGGTGACTCCGACCTCCTCGGCGAGATTGAGGCTCGTTTCGAAACAGGATTCGAGGACTTCCGGGTCGGCCTCGCCCGCGTTCCGGTTCGGCCCGACCGTGTGGATGACCCAGCGGGCAGGCAGATCCCCCGCAGACGTGGCCACGGCCTGTCCCGGCGGCAGACCGCGCACATGGGTGGTCTGCCGAACTTCGCGGCAGGCCTCGAGCAGCGCGGGACCGGCCGCGCGGTGGATGGCTCCGTCGACCCCGCCGCCACCGAGCAGACTCGAATTGGCGGCATTGACGATCGCGTCGACGGCCGCCTCGGTGATATCGCCTTCGAGAACCGTGATCTTCATGCCTCGAGTCTAGACACCGGCACTGACACTGCCTACCCATCGGCGTAGCCTGGGAACACCTGAAAGGAGCGACTCATGTGCAGGCTGATCGGTTTCATCTCGCCTACCTCCACCACGGCCGCTGACCTCATCGGTGCTGATGAGTGCCGGCAGTGGCAGTCGATGGGAACAGTCCATGACGACGGGTGGGGTACGGCATGGATCGACACCGACACCGAGGCGGTCGCGCGGTTCCGCACTCCCACCGAGGGCGCCGATGATCCCCGGTTGACCCGGGCTTTGGATGCGGATGCGAGCGAGGGTCGGATCTGTCATCTGCGGATGGCGACGACAGGGCTCAAGGACCTCGAAGAGAACACGCATCCGTTCCTGGCCGACGGTGTGGCGATGGCGCACAATGGTTCGGTGCATCCGATCGAGCGGCTGCGCGAATATGTGTCCGTCGCCGAAGTCGAGGAGATCGGCGGCACCACCGATTCGGCGATCATCTTCGCCCTCGTCCTCCGGGATCTGCGCCTCGGCGAATCACTGCTCGATGCAGTGACCGGAACGGTGCGGATGCTGCGGGCGGGCTTCGACCATCCCGGCATCAATCTGCTGTTCCTGACCACGGAGGAGATGATCGTCGTCCACGCCACGGCCGGAACCCAGGTGCCCTATCTGCAGGGGCCCCTGCCGCCGGATCATCACGACCACTACTACCGGATGAGCTGGCATCGGTCGCCCGAGAACGCAATGATCGTGTCCTCCTCGGGACTCGAACACAAAGGATGGAATCTCATCGAGCAGAACACGATCATGCGGCTGACCGTCGCCGACGGTGCGGAGACGATCGTCAGGCTGTAGCCGTGGAAACCCCGGCCGGGCTCAGCCGACCAGGCTCTCTGATCTCAGGATTTCTGGACGGTGATGGTCCAGCTGGCGTCCGTGACCCGGTCGAAGTGGGTGACGGGGTAGCTGTTTTCGGCAGCCCACTGCGGGATCGCCTCGGTGGCCTGAGTGCAGTCGAAGTTGATGACGAGTTCATCGCCTGCGGTGAGTCCGGTCATCGCCTCTTTGGCTTCGACGAGCGGGAAGGGGCAGACCTGACCGTCGGTTTCGAGTACCTGTTTCATACTGTCCTGCTTTCTGCCGCGGGCGCTGCCGCCGGCGACTTCTTCGGTTTGATGGTGGCTTTGGCCGCGATTCCGGCGCCGACGATCATGAAGACCACGGACACCCAGCCCTGGTATTCGAACTGTGCGGTCGAGACCATGGCGTTGCCGACGGTGCAGCCGCCGGCGATGGCTGCGCCGACGCCCATGCCGATGCCGCCGATGATCGACTTGATGATCGTGGCCTGGTCGGGCACGCGGAGGCGGAATTCACCGGAGGCTTTGGCGGCGATGAACGACCCGACGAGGATGCCGATGACGAGCATGACTCCCCAGTCGATGAGCTGCGTGTCGCCTGTGGAGAGGTATCCGACGAGGTTCGCCGAGGGGGTCGTAATGCCCAGCCCGGAGTTGCGGCCCGTGGCGGCGGAGAGCGGCCAGGCGATCGTGGCGATGATGCCGATGACCACGGCGGTGGCAAAGGGATTCCAGCGCTTCTCGGTGAACAGGTGGGCCAATCCGGTCTTGCGCGGAGGCAGGGTCGCCATCGGGGTCTTGAGCTTGCGGGCGTGATGGACGGCCAACCACACGGCGATCGCCGAGATGACGACGACAAAGACCCACGGGCTCAGTCCCGTGCTCGCCTGCAGGCTGCCGTTGTTGAGCGTGATGCTGCGGATGCCTTCGGTGAAGCCTGCCGCGGGGCCGAGCTTCATGACGGCGGAGAACAGCGCGTAGAAGATGAGGGCGAACCAGCTGCCGACGAGCCCCTCACCCGCACGGTAGTAGGTGCCGGTCGCGCAGCCGCCGGCGAAGACCATGGAGAAGCCGAAGATCAGGCCCCCGACGATCGAGGCCAGCCACGGAAACGGCTCGGCTTCGAGCGCGATGACTCCGAAGCTGTTGAGCAGGAAGAGACCGACGGAGTGCACGGCGATGAGCACGATGAGAGCGGAGAACCACCGCGTGTTCCCTGTCAGGGTGAGGTCGCGGAAGGCGCCGGTCACGCAGAAACGGCCGCGCTGGAAGACGAAGCCGAGGACGAGGCCGACGATGAGTCCGGTGATGATCATTGAGCTGCTTTCTGTTCACGGCAGGTTCGCTGACGAACACAACAGTGCTCTATTTTGCTCAACAATATGGCGTGAGTCAACCACGGTCACCCACCGCACCCCTCGCCTGACTCAATGTGACCCAGATCTCATCACAAGTATCTTGACGTCAAGATACTTTGGGGACATGATTTAGGTACGCCTTACCTAATAAGGAGGGGTCGCAATGAAGGTCACCATGGACCAGAACAACGCACCCACAGAGGTGCAGTCACTCGCACAGTTCGTCGCCGACGCATCGCTGGATATGCTCAGCGACACCGCCCTGGAACAGCTCAGGATCCGCGTCCTCGACACCATCGGCGTCGCCATCGGCGCCCTCGACGCCCCGCCCCTGAAGGACATCCGGCACCTCATCGAGGACCTCGGGGACGGACGCGGTGCCACACTCATCGGCGGCGGGCGCGCCAGCCCCGATCACGCCGCGTTCTACAATTCCGCCCTGAGTCGGTATCTCGACTTCATGGACGCTTACCTGGCCAAGGGTGAGACCAATCACCCCTCCGACAATATGGGCGCGGTCCTCGCGGCCGCGGAACACGCCGATGCCTCGGGCGCGGACTTCCTCACGGCCTTCGCCGTGGCCTATCAGATCCACGCCCGCCTCTCGGACGTCGCACCGGTGAGGGACCTGGGGTTCGACCATACGACGCAGGGCGCGTTCGCTGCGGCGGCCGCCTCGGCGAAGGCATTGGGTCTGGGCGCCGAACAGATCGCGAACGCTGCGGCCATGGCCGGCACCGCAAACGTAGCCCTGCGGGTCACGCGCACGGGAGATCTCAGCCACTGGAAGGGGCTGGCATATCCGCACGTGTCGAAGGAGGGCGTCTTCGACGCGCTCCTGGCCTCACGCGGAATCACCGGACCGGCCGAGGTCTTCGAAGGCAACAAGGGCTTCAAGGCCCTGGCCGGGGATTACGACCTCGACTGGTCGGCCGAGGACCTCGAGAAGGTCACGGACACGATCATCAAGAAGCACAATGCGGAGATCCATTCGCAGTCGGCGCTCGACGCCGCGCAGGACATCCGGTCTCAGGAGGGCTTCCGCGCTGATGCCATCGCCGGCGTGGAACTGACGACCTTCGACGTCGCGTACTCGATCATCGGCGGCGGAGAGGAAGGCGACAAGCGCGCGATCCGCACGAAGGAGGAGGCCGATCATTCGCTGCCGTGGATGCTCGCGGTCGTCCTCCTCGACGGTGAGCTCAATCCGGCCCAGTACGAGCCGGAGCGGATCGTCGCCGACGATGTCCAGGACCTCATGCACAAGGTCACGATCACTCCTTCGCAGGAGTTCAGCGACCGGTTCCCCGAGCATATGTGCGCGGACCTCGTCGTCACTCTCGGCGATGGGACGAAGTTCCGAGCGAGCACCGACGACTACGAGGGCTTCACCACTCATCCCCTCGACTGGGCAGGTGCCCGGAAGAAGTTCGACGCCCTGACGTCCCCCTTCGCCGAGGCGGAGCTGCGTGACGAGATCGCCGACCTCGTTCATGACCTCGAGAATCACCCGATCAGGGAGCTGACCGCGGTCCTCGCACACGTCCCCCAGACCCGCAGCTGAAGCTGCGTCACCCGCCGGAGACCCCGGCACCCCGTCGGCAGAACGCCGACACCGTGTCGGCAGCCGCCGACATCCGAAGAAAGGAAAGACCATGTCGAACGCCATCGATTTCGATGTGTCCATGAACTTCGTCCCCCGCGCCTACCGCCCGGCCAAGCCCCGCACCATCGGGATGACCGAGATCCGCGCCCCGTACTACTCGACCTTCGGCACCCGGCATCTGCAGGACGTCTTCGACGTCGCCGGGCAGTGGGTCGACGGCATCAAGTGGGCGGGCGGATCGTTCTCGCTCGTCCCTGCTGAGCAGGTGAAGGCCTTCAGCGACATCGCCCATGAGAACGGGGCGTATGTGTCCTCCGGCGGATGGATCGAGACCGTCCTGCGCTACGGCGATGACGCGGTCGATCAGTACCTCAAGGTGGCCAAGGAGGTCGGCTTCGACGTCATCGAGATCTCGACCGGGTTCATCATGCTCCCGACCTCAGGCTTGGAGCGACTCGTCGAGAAGGTCGTCAGGGCCGGACTCAAGGCCAAGCCCGAACTGGGCATCCAGATCGGTTCGGGCGGAGACTCCGGTGAGGCCGAACTCGCCGCCGAGTCCGCGAAGGACATCGGCGACCTCGTCGACCGCGGCAAGCGGGCGCTGGATGCCGGGGCCTCGATCATCATGATCGAGTCAGAGGGCATCACGGAGAATGTCGACGAGTGGAACACCGCTGCAGCTGCCTCGATCATCAACGGTCTGGGCCTTGAGAACGTCATGTTCGAAGCCGCCGATGGGCCGGTCTTCGAGTGGTACGTCAAGAACTACGGCAACGAATGCAACCTGTTCGTCGACCACTCGCAGATCCTCCAGCTCGAGGGTCTGCGCCAGAACATCTGGGGCAACAAGTCCACCTGGGGACGGGTGATCAACCCGGCTCCGTGAGTCCGCCTCAGCTGAGTCGGACTGATCGACAACGAGAAGGACGAAGGCACCGGCGGACTCCGTCGGTGCCTTTGGACATCGATCACTGACAGCTGAGCAGGAGACTGATGCCGAGCAGACCCAGGCTGGAGGCCTTTTTCGAGGTCACCTCGCCCGTCCATATTCCAGACTTCAGCCTTGGTTGAATGGTGAACTCAACGTTGAGAGCCTGCAGCAGACTCAGCCGGTCAGCGCGATAGACAAATTCTGGCGTTTGCGTGGTGAAACTGTCCTCGCCGGTCAGGAGCCCCGACTCTTTCCATGACACCTCGTATTCGACTTGACTGGAATCCACACCGTGAGGAGCATTCCAGTCGAGCTGGACCTCCCGATTGAGCAGGCCTCCCAACAACCCGGAATCTTGACAGGTGAGGTCCTGAACCGCTCCGATCTCGCCCGAAGTGAACGATGCCCGACTTGTCTTCAAATCGTTCCAACCCGCGAGCGTCCCGTCGGCAACGGCGGGGCCGAGGACGAGCGCAAGGAGGGCAAAGGCAGCGAGCAGGATCCGCACCTTCCCCCACGCAAACCTTCTGCGTCGAGTCTGAGTCATGGTGTTCCGGCCCTCCTCGAGTGCGCGACGACTGCTGAGCCCACGACGATGAGGACGAACGCAGCCACAAGAATCCACTGCCATCCATCGATTCCCGTCCGAGGAAGGTCGCCGCCCGGACCTGGATCACCAGGGTCGCCGGGACCGAGGGAAACCTCCTCGCCGTGGCCGATCGCCGTCACCCGCACACTGCTCGTCAGTCCGGCCACTGCCGCGGAATCGGCAGAAGCCTCCAAGGTGACCGTCACTTCGACCCGCGCCGACTCATCACTCGACATCTCGAACAGTTCCCGATCGTCGTCGGGAGCGGCGCCGAGGTCACTGAGCCGATCTCGAGCTCGACTTCTCCCGGATCCGGAGTATCGGCCCACACATCGACGGACCACTTCGCCGACTCCCCGGGGCTGAGGCTGCGCATCGACTCTTCATCGCCGAACGCCCTCATCCGCAGCACATCACCGTGCGCTTCGGAAGATGCTCTCTCACTACCCGACGCCTCAACCTGCGTCGCCGCAGCTTTGAGGGAATTCGGCTGGTCCGCACCGAAGGTCCCGCCTCCGAGGATCAGCGCAGCCACGACAGGGGTCACTATGGCATGTTTGGGTGTTCGTGCAGGAGTGCGCAGCGACTCAGCGCGAGAACGCGAGTGCTCCAGCGACTCCTCGTCAACAGCATCGTCACTTCGCCGCGGCCAGAACGCCCAGACGACGAGGAGACTTGCCGCGATCGTGATGCCGCCGAGCAGATAAGGATTGCGCCACTGCTGGAGGACCGGAGCGATGCCGGGAACGGAGAACATCACCGTCCGTACCACCTCGGCGGTATAGGGATCAGGGTCTTTCTCCTCGTTCGCGTCGCCCTTCATCTCGAACGTCACCGCGCCCGTCGATTCGTCGACGGAGTGGATGTCGATCACTCGGTGGGTCACGGGCAGGACCTTCTCACCGCGGTCGACGGTGACGACATCGCCGACCTCCATGTCCTGTGCCGGGATCTCCCGGACGAGGGCCGCCGAACCGGCGGGAATCGTCGGGCTCATCGACCCGGTCTTGAACATGATGATCGAGACGTTGAAGACGAGGCCGGCGATGACGAGGACGATGCAGACCGCGCCGAGGACGGCGAGGATGTTGAGCACGGCTCCGCCGATCCAGGCGCCCACCTTCGAATTCCGCGCCATGGTCAGCCCTGTGGATCGACGGACTCGGCGTCGAAGGTCCACGTGTGTTCGGCCGGCTGGTCCTGGGCTTCGGTCGGAGCGTCGCTCGGCAGGGACACTTCGAAGCAGTACGCCTCGATCGACCCGCCGACGGACTCGAGGTTCTGCGTTGACTCGGCAGTTGCCGGTGCGCTCAGTTCGACGGTGCTCGTAGCACCGCCGAAGACGAATTCCGGTGATCCTTTGAAACTATTTTCATCGCACCTGTAGTCGTCGAGGTCATCGGCAGAGATCGACTGGCCGACGGCTCGGTAATGCAGGGCGCCTTCCATCGGGTTCGGAGTCCCGTCGACGCCGTTGCCGGTCACCGTCAGCTCACCGCCGATGGACGTGTCCGGGCTCGTCTTCACGAACACCGGCGCGAAGACCGTCGATCCGGGGAACATCGGCGATGAGGCGAATGTCATCTCTCGGGCATTCTCCCAGTCGGTGCCGTTCGTCGACAGTTCGATGGTGAACGTTCCGGCCGTGAACGAACCGTCCGCGGTCTCCGTGTCCGTCCATGCAGCCACCGTTCCGACGGCGCCGATGCCGAAGACGAGTCCACCGGCCAGGATTGCCTTGATCCTCCGTCGGCGCAGCCGCGCGCGCCGCTGCCGCATCTGCCGTCGCCCGCCCTGGCGGGCGCCAAGAGATGCCCGCCCGGGTGAGAGAAGATCACGCAGTGATGACAGAATCAAAGGCATAGGTCAGTTCAGCGTCGTCATTCGGCCGAGGTGGCGGTGAACTGCCACTGGGCGGTGGCGGGATCGCCCTGCGTGAGGGTGTCGTCGGCGGTGACCTTGAAGCACAGCGCCACCGGCGTCCCCACCCCGTCGTCGGCCCCGGCGGTGAGAGTGAAGTCCGTTGCTCCGGCAGTCGAATCGAGTGCGGTGCCTGCGGGAACGACAGAAGTGCCGGTTGCGGTCGCTGAGCAGTCGCCGGCCGCGTCGACCTGGACGATCTCATAACTCAGCGCATCGGCGTTGGCTCCTGATCCGACCGCCGAGGCGAGTTCCACGTTCGCGTCGTAGCTGGTGGGCCCGTCCAAGCGCAGCACGAACGGCGCGGCGGCCGTGTCTCCGGGAGAGAGGTTGTCCGCGCCGACCTGGAAGTCCAGGGCTGCGGCGCCGTCGGAGCTCTCGTGATCGGTGAACTCGGTGCCGTCGGTGCTGCCTTGGACATTGAACGAACCGGCACCGAAGACACCTTCGGCCCATTCGTCGTCGGTCCATGCCGCAAGGGTGACGGCTGCACCGACGCCGAGGACGATGCCGCCGGCAAGGATGGCTTTGAACTTGCGCGAACGCGTGGTCTCAGTGGTCAAGGGGACTCCTCATTGTCGGGCGCTCCAGCGCCTTGTCACGATGAAATAATGCGGGGAATGACTTCATGATGACTCATGAATTACTTTCAAGACGGCTTTTTTCTAACACTTCTGTAATCTGTTATGGAAAAGTGACCTTGAGGAAAGCCCGTCTCAGTATCCGCATCAGTCGCCCCACACCTCCCCCGCCTCGCCCTCTCATTCATTGAGAACGTCGTCGCCTCGTGTCAGTGACTGGGCGCACACTGTTTAGACGAGACAGGCAAGGAGGCCAAGGTGGCACAACTTCAGACAGACGTTGCGATCGTCGGGGCAGGACCCGCGGGACTCATGCTCGCGCACCTGCTGCACAATGCAGGCATCGAATCCGTCGTCATCGACAATCGCAGCCGCGACGACATCGCCCACACGCACCGCGCCGGGATCCTCGAAGCCGGATCGGTGCGCATGCTCGAAGCTTCCGGCGTCGAATCCCGCGTCCACACCGACGGGCACCGCCACGACGGCATCGATATCCGAGTCAACGGCACCTCGAACCATTTCGACTTCCCCGAACTCGTCGGCGAATCCGTCTGGCTCTACCCCCAGAACGAGATCTTCGTCGACCTCGCCGCCGCCCGCGAACGCACCGGCCGCCCCACCTACTACTCGGTCACGGACACCACCCTCGGCGATGTCGAGACCGAACGCCCGTGGGTCACCGCCACCGCCTCCGACGGTGAAGAGCTGAGCATCGGCGCCCGCTACGTCGTCGGGGCCGACGGCTCCCGCGGACCGTGCCGCTCGATGATCCCCGACGGCACCCGGCAGCGCTTCTTCCACGAGTACCCCTTCGCCTGGTTCGGCATCCTCTGCGAAGCCCCGCCCAGCCACGAAGTCCTCATCTACTCCCGCTCCGAACGCGGATTCGCACTCATCTCCCAGCGCAGCGCGAACGTCCAGCGCATGTACTTCCAGGCCTCCCCGGACACCGATGTCGCCGACTGGTCCGATGACCGGATCTGGACCGAGCTCCAAGCCCGCGTCGACGGCCCCGACGGCTTCGAACTCAAGACCGGACCGATCTTCGACAAGACTGTGCTTCCCTTCCGTTCGGCGGTGACCGAACCGATGCAGCACGGTTCGATGTTCCTCGCCGGTGACAGCGCCCATACCGTCCCTCCGACCGGGGCGAAGGGCCTCAATCTCGCCTTCGCCGACGTCGCCGTGCTCGCCCCGGCTCTCATCAGCGCGCTCAAGGACTCCGACACCGAGGCGCTGGCAGGCTACTCGCAGACCGCGACCAAACGCGTATGGAAGGCCCAGAACTTCTCGTACCAGATGACACGGATGCTCCACACCGACCCGACTCAGGATGCCTTCGAAACGAAGCGCAGCCTCGGCGAACTGCGATCCATCCTCGAATCCGACCACGGTCGCCGCTACCTGGCCGAGTGCTACACCGGCTGGCCCCACGGCTGATCCGCTCCCCCTCCGACCCCCACTACGACCCCCACTACGACCCCAACCGCAGCAGAAAGGTTCGACGATGAGTCCACAACCGAACTCGGACGCCGATGAAACCACCGAGGCGTTCGACTCGCCCACCGTCATCGACCAGCCCGTGAAGGGCCCCGACGACGCAGCAGAATCCCAGGCCACACTCTCGGCCGAGATCGACGGCATCGAAGCACAGTACAAGCAGGACGTCGCCGGCGGGAAGAAGCCCGAGACCCAGCCGCGCCTGGACTACCGGCCCTACCGGTCCTCGATCCTGCGGCACCCGACGAAGGATCCCCGCCACACCGATCCGGAGACGATCGAGCTCTTCTCCCCCGCGTTCGGACATCGGGACATCGGCACCCTCGAATCGGATCTGACCATCCAGGCCGACGGGGAACCCATCGGCGAGCGCATCCGCGTGACCGGCCGGGTCCTCGACGGCGAAGGTCGCCCCGTGCGCAATCAGCTCGTCGAGATCTGGCAGGCGAATTCGGCCGGACGCTATATCCACAAACGCGATCAGCACCCGGCCCCGATCGACCCGAACTTCACCGGCGTCGGACGCACCCTGACCGGCGACGACGGCACCTATTCGTTCACGACGATCAAACCGGGCCCCTACCCGTGGAAGAACCACCACAACGCATGGCGACCGGCACACATCCACTTCTCGCTCTTCGGTTCCGAGTTCACACAGCGGATGATCACCCAGATGTACTTCCCCGGGGACCCGCTCTTCGCCCTCGACCCGATCTACCAGTCGATCACCGACCAGAAGTCACGCGAGCGCCTGGTGGCGGCCTATGACCACAACATCACCGAGCACGAATTCCTCATGGGATACAACTGGGACATCGTGCTCACCGGAGCCAACCGGACCTGGATGGAAGAAGACGACGATGACTGATCTCACCGCAACCCCGGATCTGACTCCGACCCCGGGCCAGACCGTCGGGCCGTTCTACGGCTATGCGCTGCCCTTCGACCACGACAATGAGCTCGTCCCACCCGGATCGGCACGCGCCGTGCAGCTGACCGGAACCGTCTACGACGGGGCAGGCGACCCGGTGCCCGACGCCATCCTCGAGATCTGGCAGCCGGACGAGAACGGCGACATCCCCCGTGAGACCGGTTCGCTGCGCCGCAACGGCTTCACCTTCACCGGCTTCGGCCGCGCGGCCGTCGACCCCGAAGGCGAGTTCAGCTTCTCGACGGTCACCCCAGGGCCCACGGAGGCCGGCAAGGCACCATTCATCAGCGTCGTCATCTTCGCCCGCGGGCTGCTCAACCGGCTCTTCACCCGCATCTACCTGCCCGAGGACACCGCGGCGCTGACTGCCGACCCGCTCCTGTCCTCGCTCGACGAAGATGAGCGCACTCGCCTCATCGCCACGCGAGGGGCTGACGGATCGCTGCACTTCGACATACGGTTGCAGGGTGAGGGGGAAACTCCGTTCCTCCGATTCCCCAGCCACGAGGACTGAAGCGACATGACCGACACCGCCCACACCCGGTTCCTCTTCGCCCCCGGCGATCTGCGCGGATCCGAAGCCATCGACGACGTCGCGTTCATCACCGCGATCGGCCAGGTCGAGACCGCGTGGATCGTCGCGCAGGGACGGGTGGGGTTGGTGTCCGCGGAGATCCGCGCCGAGGTGGCCGCCGCCATCGATGCCACGATCCGCACACTCACGGACGATCACAATCACTTGCAGACGCTCGGCGAGGATGCCGAAGCCGGCGGCAACCCGCTCATCCCATTCCTCGCCCTCGTCCGCTCCAGGCTCTCCCCTGAAGCCTCCCGCTGCCTGCACCGGGGACTGACCAGCCAAGACGTCGTCGATACGGCGATCGGACTGCTCGTCTCCCGCGTCGTGCGGCAGTTGCAGGCGCGCCTCGAAGTCATCGGCGCCTCCCTCGTCGAACTCTCCGACGCTCACGCGCAGACACTGTGCCTGGCCCGCACCCTCACTCAGCCGGCGCTGCCGACGACTTTCGGGCTCAAGGCCGCCGCCTGGGCCGCCGAGGTCAACGAGGTCCAGGGCCAGGCGCCCTACGTCGACTATGTGCAGGTCGGCGGGGCCGCCGGCACCCGTGCCGCGATCCGCTGGTTCGCCGGAGACTCCACCGAATCCCTTCTGCGCGAATTCCACGTGCAGATGATCGGTCCCGACGCCGCGCTGACCCAGATCCCCGTCCCGTGGCACACCGATCGCGTCCGCATCCTGTCCTGGGGCTCCCATCTCGCCCAATGCGTCACGGTCGGGGCATCCATCGCCCGCGACGTCCTCATCGGTGTGCGTCCCGAGATCGGCGAACTGTCCCTGGCCTCCACCGGCGGATCCTCGACGATGCCGCACAAATCGAACCCCACCTCGGCGGTGCTCCTCCACCGCAACGGAATGCGCGTCCCCGGCGCCCTGTCCACGCTGACCACGGCCGCTGTCGAAGCCGTCGAAGAACGTTCCGACGGCGCCTGGCACGCCGAATGGCCGGCCCTGTCCGAGCTCATGACCTTGGCGATCTCATCGCTGATCATCCTCGACGAGATGATCGCGGGACTGCAGGTCAACGCCGATGCCATGCGCACCAACCTCGATGCCGCCTCCCCCGGGATCTACGGGGAGAAGCTCGGCATCGTCTTCGGTGACCGCCTGGGCAAGGACACCCGCGCAGCCATCGTCGCCCCCGGCTCCGACCCCGTCGCCGCACTGGCTGCTGCGATCGGCGACGAAGACGGCATCGAGGAATTCTTCACCCCCGAGTCCTACCTCGGAGAGGCCGAGGACATCCGCCGCACCATCCTGGCGACCATCGACAACTCCGGACCGCAGGAGATCGACCTGCCGTCCTTCGACTGAGAACCGCATTTCGACTTAAGACCCGACCGAAGAAAGTGACATCCATGGACCTCACCGCATCCGTTCTTGCCGCCCCCGCCGCCCCTGCGACCGACGCCCGGGTGCTCGTCGTCCTGCCCTCGCTGGGCACCTCCGCGGCCGCTCTGTGGCAGCAGGCCGCCACCGAGCTCTCCGCGCTCAGTCCGGAGACGACGGTCATCGGCATCGACCTGCCCGGTCACGGTCGTTCGGCTCCGATCGAGGTGCCCGCCGGCACCGAGGTGGCTCCGCGGCTGACGATGACCGACCTCGCCGAGGCGGTCCTTGCCACCCTGGATCGGGTCCTTCCCGATGTGGCCGCCTCCGACGCCCCCGTCGACCTCGCCGGCGATTCGATCGGCGGCGCCACCGCCGTGCAGCTGGCGCTCGACCACGGAGACCGCTTCGGCCGCATCGTCGTGTTCTGCACGGGCGCGAAGATCGGTGAAGCAACAGCGTGGGAGGAACGCGCGCAGACCGTGGCGACCTCGGGCACCCCGACTCAGGTCATCGGTTCGGCACAGCGCTGGTTCGGGGAAGGGTTCATGGACCGGGAGCCGGAGGCCTCGGCCGCTCTCCTGCACTCGCTGCAGGACGCCGACCGGTTCTCCTATGCCGCTCTCTGCTATGCCCTCGCCGATTTCGATGTCCGCGCGCGCCTGCCCGAGATCTCGCGGCCGCTGCTGGCCGTCGCCGGCTCCCAGGACCAGCCGACTCCGGCGACGAAGCTCGCCGAGATCGCCAATGGGGTTCCCGGCGCACTCCTCGAAGTCATCGACGGCGCCGCTCACCTCGTCCCCGCCGAGGCTCCGGTCGTGACCGCGGGTCTGCTCGCTGACTTCCTGCACGGAAAGGGACTCGGTGCAGGGGTCGGCGGCACCGGCGGTGCGGGCGCGACCGCCGCAGACGATTCGGAAGTCGACCTGCCCACCGCGTCCGGGCCGAGGGAGGCCAGCCGTGACGAAGTCCGTGAGGCCGGAATGACCGTGCGCCGTCAGGTGCTCTCCGATGCCCACGTCGATCGGGCGAACGCGAAGGTCGACGACTTCACGAGCGACTTCCAAGACCTCATCACCCGCTACGCCTGGGGCGAGATCTGGACCCGGCCCGGGCTCGAACGTCGCATGCGTTCGGCGATCACGCTCACGGCAATGATCGCCGGAGGCCACGAAGCCGAACTCGCCATGCACGTCAAGGCCGCACTCCGCAACGGACTCTCCCGCGACGAGATCAAGGAGGTCCTCCTCCAATCGGCGATCTACTGCTCCGTGCCGAGCGCGAACACCGCCTTCTCCGTCGCCTCCCAAGCTCTGGCCGAATACGAGGCGGAGGAAACGAACGCGAACTGAGGCTGTTCGAATCGTCACATTGCGTCCTCAGGGCTACCGAGCAGCGGTGATGGGCAATAGGCTGGTGCGGTCGTCGCCCGAACCAGCAGCCTCCGAAGGAGTTCCATGAGCGAAGCACCGGTCTCCCGCGGAGTCTACAAATTCGCGGTCTTCGCTTTGGCGATCGGCGCCTTCGCCATCGGAGTGACCGAATTCGCGACCATGGGTCTGCTGCCCATGATCGCCGAGGAACTGGGCATCACCGTACCGCAGGCCGGACATGCGGTGTCCTTCTACGCGATCGGCGTCGTCGTCGGCGCACCCCTGATCACGACCATCGCAGCCCACATGGACCGCAAGCTGCTCCTCCTGTGCATGATGGGCCTCTTCGCCCTGGGCAACCTCGCCTCGATGCTCGCTCCGACGGCCGGGCTGTTCAACATCGCACGCTTCGTCTCCGGCCTCCCGCACGGCGCCTACCTGGGCATCGGAGCCGTCGTCGCCGCCTCCCTCGTCCCGGCCAATCGCCGCGGCCGGGCCATGTCACGAGTGATGCTCGGCCTGACGATCGCGAACATCTTCGGCGTGCCCTTCGCCGCCGCCCTGGGCAATATGTTCGGCTGGCGCAGCGCCTATGCTCTCGTCGCCGGCCTCGGAGTGCTGACCGTCATCATGGTCGCCATCGGCGTCCCGCGCGTGAAGCTCGGCGCCGTGCCCTCGGCCCGTGGTGAGATCAAGGCCCTCGGCCGCGTCCAGATCATCCTCACCCTCGTGGCCGGCTCCGTGGGCTTCGGCGGCATGTTCGCCGTCTACACCTACATCACACCGACGATGACCGACGTCGCCGGCGTTCCAGAGATCGCGATCCCCTGGGTCCTCGCCGTCTACGGGCTGGGCATGACCGCCGGCTCGCTCATCGCGGGGCCGCTCGTCGACAAGTCCATCGAACGCTCGGCCACGGGCGGCATGATCCTCTCCGCCCTCGTGCTGGCGGCCTTCGGCGCCTTCACCCACATCGCGGCGATCGCGATCATCGCCCTCTTCCTCATCGGCATCTCCGGGTCGATGATCACCACGGCGCTGCAGATGCGTCTGTTCCGCGAATCCCACGACGCCCCGAGCCTGTCCGCGGCCATGAACCATGCCGCCTTCAATCTCGCCAATGCGCTCGGCGCGTGGCTCGGCGGCATCGTCATCACCGCGGGCCTCGGCTACCGAGCACCCGCCTGGGTGGGTGTGGGACTGTGCCTGTCCGGGCTCATCGTCATCTCCATCGCGATCTTCCTTCGCCGAGGCGGCTCCCCCGATCCGAGCACCCGCACTTCCGTGGAAACCTGAGCCGGTATTCAGCAGAACCCTCCGCCGAGTCACTGGAACTATGGGGCACTATCGGATACTTTCCATGCTCAGAAATGTCCGTTTGTGATCTATGTTTGGGCGGAACGCTCGGGCCGGAAAGTGTCCGAAGGTGACCCGCAGCTGCATGCCGATACGATGAAGCCATGGATCATCCTGCGCCCGGTCGCTCTCGTGCCCTGACCCGCCACTCTGACGACCTGACCCTCCGCCCTGAATCGGCCGTACTCCTGACCCTCGCGGCGCTGGTCGTCCTCGCCCTTCTGCTGCTGAGCGGATGCGGATCGTCTGATTCCGGGGGCGATTCCGCCGAATCGTCCGGAGAATCGGACTCCTCGGCCGCCGCGGGAACCTGCTCGTACCCCGCCGATTCGCAGTCCGCGGCGAAGGACGTCAAAGCACCGGCAGAGGAACCGGAGGCGAAGGGCACCGTCGACGCCACCGTGGCGACCAGCGCCGGGGACCTCGCGGTGACTCTTGATTCCGACGGCGCCCCCTGCACCGTCAACAGCTTCCTGTCGCTGGCCGCGCAGAAGTACTTCGACGACACCGATTGCCACCGCCTGACCACCGAGGGCATCTTCGTCCTCCAGTGCGGCGACCCCACCGGCACCGGTTCCGGCGGCCCCGGATACTCGTTCGCCGATGAGCTCGACGGCTCCGAAACCTACCCGGCCGGCACTCTGGCCATGGCCAACTCCGGTCCCGACACAAACGGCTCTCAGTTCTTCGTCGTCTACGACGACAGCTCCCTGCCGCCCGACTACACCGTGTTCGGGCAGCTCGACGAGGCGAGCACGAAGACCGTCGCCGATCTCGCAGCCAAGGGAACGGACTCCGGCGCCGGCGACGGCGCACCCAAGGAGAAGGTGACGATCACCGAGGTCACCTCCGCCGAGTGACCTCAAGTCTGAGTTGCCCACAACACTCGGACCTCCTATGGATCTCAGAACCTGAGACCTGGAAATCACGTTTTATGAGACGAGCGTAATGTCGATTCGTCGCCGTCGACGCTGTGCCTGGCACAGCGCCGACGGCCTTTTCCATTGGCACGGACCACCCGCCCGTGCCTGCACTCACGAAACAGCGGAGCACCACCATGTCCACCGAAACACAGCCGGAGAATCCCTCCTCGGCACCCGGGGTCGACGACGACGCAATCGCAGCGACTCGTAAGAACAACACACGCGGCAAGGTCCTGACCGCCTCAATGGTCGGCACCACCATCGAATTCTTCGATTTCTACGCCTACGCCACGGCCTCCTCGCTGGTCTTCCCGGCCCTCTTCTTCCCCAACCAGACATCGACGACTCAGCTGCTGAGTTCGTTCGCGATCTTCGGCGTCGCCTTCGTCGCCCGGCCCCTGGGCTCGATCATCTTCGGTCACTTCGGTGACCGCATCGGCCGGAAGAAGACGCTCATCGCCTCCCTGCTCATCATGGGCATCGGCACCTTCCTCATCGGCCTCCTCCCCACCGCAAGCACCCCGGGCTGGGTCGTTCTCGCCCCGCTGTTCCTCGTCCTGCTGCGCTTCTGCCAGGGCGTCGGCCTCGGCGGCGAATGGTCGGGTGCGGCGCTCCTGGCCACCGAGAACGCTCCGAAGGGCAAGCGCGCCATCTGGGGCACCTTCCCGCAGCTCGGTGCCCCCGTCGGCTTCATCATCGCGAACCTGCTCTTCGTCGCCCTCGGCACCTGGACCTCCCCTGAGGCGTTCCTCGCCTGGGGCTGGAGGATCCCGTTCCTGCTCTCGGCACTGCTCGTGGCCGTCGGTCTCTACGTCCGCATGTCGCTCATGGAGACCCCGGCATTCCAGCTCGTCGCGCAGAAGCAGCAGATCTCGAAGGCCCCGCTCGGACGCGTGTTCGCCACGAGCTGGAAGCCGCTCATCCTCGGCACGCTGATCATGCTCGCGACCTACGTGATCTTCTATTTCATGACCGCGTTCACCCTCACCTACGGAACGTCACCTGCCACCCCCGAGCAGGCGCAGACCGCCGCCGAGGCGGCAGGGAAGACCTTCGATCCTGCGGGCTTCGTCGCCGGGCTGGGGTACACGAAGAACGAGTTCCTCACCTACCTCATCATCGGGGTCGTGTTCTTCGGCATCTTCACCGTCGTCTCCGGACCGTTGGCCGAGAAGCTGGGACGCCGGAAGATGCTGCTGGGCGTGACCGTGCTCATCGCCGCATACGGGCTCGTCGTCAATGCCCTGTTCAACGCCGGCACCGCGGGAGTCATCGTCGGCCTCATCGTCGGCTTCATCCTCATGGGACTGACCTTCGGACCGATGGCCGCGTACCTGCCGGAGCTCTTCCCCGCCAATGTCCGCTATACCGGCTCGGCGATCTCCTACAACATGTCCAGCGTCATCGGGGCCGGACCCGCACCGTTCGCCATGGTCGCGCTGTGGCAGGCTGAAGGAGGGTCGATCTTCTACTGCGGTCTCTACATCATCGCCGCGGCGATCGTCACCATCATCGCCCTGTGGCTGGCCAAGGACACCTCCGACCTCGACATGGAGGACCAGCTGAGCTGAGGCTCTCTCCCGAATGTGGTCACTCAACCGAGGCCCGATCGCCGTTTCCGGCGGTCGGGCCTCGGTGTTGTGACCACAGAACGTCTGCGTGGTGGGCCGGGGCCTCGTGTCGAACGCCACGTCAACACTACGATTTCGTCACAACCGCCTCGGCGATCATCGAAGTGCCGTGGGTGTGATCCAGTTCACGGTAGGATTCCTCTCAGACATTGCCCAGACACGGATGTCTGGGCAATCCGTTTGCGTGACGAGGCCGTCACCGATCTCCTGGAGGAACCATGAAACGACGCTCGAGCCTGGCCATTGTGGCCGTCGGCGCCATGCTCGCCCTCTCCGCCTGCGGCGGCGGAGGCGATTCCGAACCTGCAGCGACCGCCGAGGGCGGAGTCCCCCTGGTCAAGGAGGGCAAGCTGACGACCTGCACCCATCTGTCCTACCAGCCCTTCCAGTTCGAGAAGGACGGCGAGGTCGTCGGCTTCGACGTCGACATCGTCGATGCCGTGGCGAAGAAGCTCGGCGTCGAGCAGGAGATCATCAACACCTCGTTCGAGACGATCACCTCGGGTGCGGAGTTCAACCAGAAGAAGTGCGATGTCGCGGCCGCGGCAACGACGATCCAGCCGAAGCGCGAAGAGGCAGCAGACTTCTCAGACCCGTACTTCGATGCCAACCAGGCGATCCTGACGAAGGCAGACAAGACCGCAAAGGACGAGAAAGCTCTCAAGAGCTTCAAGATCGCCGCCCAAGCGGGCACCACCGGCCTGGACTACGCGACCGAGCACTTCAAGGATTCCGAGGTCATCACCTACGAGGACCTGCCGCTCTCACTCGAAGCGCTCAAGACCGGTCAGGTCGATGCCGTCATCAACGACAACGGAGTCCTCTACAACTACAACACAGAGAACAAAGGCTTTGCGATCGGCTTCGACATCAAGACCGATGAGCACTACGGCATCTCGATGAAGAAGGGCAACACGGAGATGAAGAAGGCCGTGGACGACACGATCAAGGAGATCAAGGACAACGGCGAGTACGACAAGATCTACAAGAAGTGGTTCGGCGACGCACCGAAGTGATCGCGCCTGGATGGGCGGTCTGCTGCGACGACATCGTTGCAGCAGACCGCCCGTTCGGCTGAGCCCGACCGCCTCGCCTGAGCCCAACTGCCGCTTACGGCACGCATCCCGGCGGGCATCCCCGCTACCGTTTTCGAAGGACAACACCCATGTCAGTTCCCCCTGCGAGAGAGGACGGCCGCCCGACCGGCCCCGCCGTTCCCGTCGCAACCGCCACCCCGAAAGCCAAGATGAGCAAACGCCAGAAGGCGAAGCTCTCCCGCGGCATCCAATACGCCGTTCTCGTCGTCATCGCGATCATCATCGCGCTGGTCGCCGATTGGCCGACCCTCATCGACACGTTCGGACGATTCGACATCGCCGTCGGCATGTTCCCCGACGTCATCACGGGAGCGCTGAAGAACACAGTCGTCTTCACCGTCCTCGGCTTCGCCCTCGGCCTGGCGATCGCTCTCGTCGTCGCGCTGATGCGATTGTCCTCGGTCGGCGTCTACCGCTGGCTGGCGACGATCTACATCGAGTTCTTCCGCGGTCTGCCGGCCCTCGTCGTCTTCCTCGTCATGGGTTTCGGATTGCCCGTCGCGTTCCCCGGGTTCATCCTCCCGCAGCTCGTCATCATCATGATCGCCCTCGGCCTCGTGTCCTCGGCGTATATGGCCGAGACGATCCGCGCCGGCATCCAGGCAGTGCCGAAAGGGCAGATCGAAGCCGCCCGGTCTTTGGGCATGTCCTCGTCGCGCGCAATGTTCACGATCGTCCTGCCGCAGGCCATGCGCATCATTCTGCCGCCGCTGACGAACGAGCTCATCCTGCTGACCAAGGACTCCTCCCTGGCCTACATCCTCGGTTCCTCGGTCGACGGCCGTGAGCTCGCCGCCCTCGGCCGAGCAGAGATCGTCAACAGCGCGAATCTCACCCCGTTCATCGTCATCGCACTGTGCTATCTCATCATCACGGTCCCACTGTCGTATCTCTCGCGGGTGTTGGAGAAGAAGTACGGTTCCGCCGATTCAGGAGTGAAATGATGACTGCCACCACCTCGTATTCGTCGACGAAGACCCCGATCATCGCGATTCGGAACCTGCAGAAGAGCTTCGGGGCGAACAAGGTCCTCACCGATATCAGCCTCGACGTCGACAAGGGCGAGGTCGTCTGCGTCATCGGACCCTCGGGCTCGGGCAAGTCGACGATGCTGCGCTGCATCAATACGCTCGAGACTCCTAGCGGCGGCTCGATCGTCGTCGACGGCATGGACATGACCGATCTGGACCTCGACATCGACGCCGCCCGCACCCGCATCGGCATGGTCTTCCAGTCCTTCAACCTCTTCGGCCACCTCACGGTGCGGGAGAACCTCACGATCGCCCAGACCAAGGTGCTGCGTCGTTCGAAGGCCGAAGCGAACAAGGTCGCCGAGACGAACCTCGCGAAGGTCGGGCTCTCCGAGAAGATGGAGGCCAAGCCGGGATCACTGTCCGGCGGTCAGCAGCAGAGGGTGGCGATCGCCCGGGCGCTGAGCATGGACCCCGATGTCATGCTCTTCGACGAGCCCACCTCGGCGCTCGACCCGGAGACCGTCGGTGACGTCCTCCAGGTCATGCGCAACCTCGCCGAGGCGGGGATGACGATGGTCGTGGTCACTCACGAGATGGAGTTCGCCCGCCAGGTCGCCGATCGCGTGGTCTTCATGGATGGCGGAGTCGTCGTCGAAGCAGGACCGGCGAAGGACGTCATCGGCAATCCCCAGGAGCAGCGGACGAAGGACTTCCTCTCCCGCGTGCTCAATCCCGGACAGCTGGGATAGCGGACAGCCGGTCGACCGCGGGCTCAGAGAGTGAAGCCGGCGGGGAAGGGATCACTCGGGTCGAGCATGAACTGCGAGGTCGCGGTCAGCCAGGCGCTGCCGGTGATCGTCGGTACCACGGCCACGTGTTCGCCCACGGTCGTCTCCTTGATGAGGCGGCCGGTGAAAGTGGTGCCGATGAAGCACTCATTGACGAAATCCGTATTCAGTCCCAACTGCCCGCGGGCGTGCCGGACGGCCATGAGCGCGCTCGTGCCGGTGCCTCCGGGCGAACGATCCAGCCACCCGGGATGATTGATGAGGACGTGGCGGGCATCCGGTACGTCGTCGCTCGGCCCGGGTTCCGTCGGCGGTGTCAGGAACACGACGTGCTCGCAGCCGCTGTAGCCGGTCTCCGGATGCACCGGGTCAAGCTGCTCGTTGACTGCGGCCATGATCTCGCGACCGGCCGCGATGAAGTCGTCGCCGCGATCGCGCTCGAACGGGATGCCGACCTCCTCGGCGGAGACGAAGGCGTAGAAGTTCCCGCCGAAGCCGATGTCGCAGGCGATCCTCCCCCGCCCGGGCACCTCGACAACCTGGTCGAGCGCGTGCGCATAGGAGGGAACGTTGATGATCGTGACCGCCTCGGCGTGACCGTCCCGGACGGCCACCTCGGCGGTGATGAGCCCGATCGGGGCATCGAGGCGCACGGTCGTGACGGGTTCGACGACCGGCACCATTCCCGTCTCGACGAGGACGGTCGCCACCGCGATCGTGCCGGCTCCGCACATCGGCAGCACCCCGGTCACCTCGATGAAGAGCACTCCCCAGTCCGCGTCGGCACGGGTCGGCGGCTGCAGGATCGCACCCGAGAGCCACCCGTGGCCGCGCGGTTCGCACATGAGGAAGGTCCGCAGGTCGTCGGAGTTCTCGATGAACCATTCACGGCGTTCGGCCATGGACTCACCGGGGAATGATCCCACTCCCCCGGTGACGACACGGACGGGCAGCCCCTCGGTGTGGGCTTCGACGGTCTGGATGAGACGGTTGGTGCGCATTGTCGCTCGCCTCGCCTTTCTCGCTCAGTTCTCCAGGACGTCCTTGAGGATGACGCGGTAGCCCTGGCGGGAGTCGAAGCCGTGGATCTCACGGGTGTCCAGCGCCGACATGAAGTCGAGCACCTCGGCGGTGATGACCTGTCCGGGCACGAGCACCGGGAACCCGGGCGGGTACGGGGTGACGAATCCGGCCGAGACCGGCTGTTCCCCGTTCTCGACGCGGCGTCGCAGCTCATGCGGGAGCACATGCTCGATGTTCTGCCGGCGCAGACCCGCATAGTAGGCCGTGCGCAGGTCGCCGTCGGGCAGCTGCTTCGACGGATCCTCAGCAGGAACCTCTGCGGCATAGTCGGGGGCGAAGGCACTGAAGTCCGGCAGAGGAGGCATCACCGCGGCCGGTTCGGTCAGCGCATCCTGTTCATGCAGCTCATGCGGATCATTGAACATCCCCGCCAGTTTGACCAGCACCTCGATGAGGTAGGCGACGGCCGAGCGTGAGGTGCCGATGTTCGTCATGAACAGCACCGTGTTCCGGCTCGTCTTATTCACCTGGATGCCGTAGCGGTCCATGAGATGTTCGTGCTTGAACGTGTCCCCGTCGACTCCCGTGCCCGAGATTTCGACGGTGATGCGGCTGGGATCGACGACGAACTCGTCGCGGACCCAGGCGTCCCACATCGTCGACAGGCCATCGCGCAGCGGCATCGTCCGTTCGGTGACGCGGTATTCCTCCGGAATGAGGTCGGCAGCGGTGAGCACCTTGAACGTCTTCTTCAGCAGCGGGTGCCTGGCGATCGCCGAGGACAGGCTCATCGCCAGATCGAGCTGCTTCTGCACGAGCGCGAAGCCCTCCATCTCCACCTGCCTGCGACCGAGATCGAGGGACGCGAGGATCTGGTAGTTCGGCGAAGTCGACGTGTGGGTCATATACGCCTCGTGGAAGGCCTCCTCGGCACCGGAGGAGAACTCCTGATCGTAGACGTGGATCATCGAACCCTGGCGCAGCGCGGTCAGCGTCTTGTGCGTCGACTGAGTCGCGTACACGCGGATCGTCGCATCCGGCGGCGGCAGCAGATCCTCCTCCAGCCACACCGAATCGGGAGCGGGGGCACCTGTCTCGGGATCGAACAGGCGCTTCTGCTGCTCCCGGTACGCCGCGGCGTGGGCGTTGGTGGACAGGTTCTCCTCCAGGGTCTCTGCAGCGACCATGGCGGTGCGCTTGCGGGTGACCGGGTGGAACCGGGCGAAGGCGAACCAGGCTTCGTCCCAGAGGAAGACGAGGTCGGGTTTGATCGCCAGGCACTCGGACATGACCGTGTAGGGGTCGTAGACGATTCCGTCGAAGGTGCAGTTGGTCAGGGTGATCATCCGCACCTCGTCGAGGCGGCCGGCGGCCCGGTAGTCGAGCAGCAGCTGCTTGATCCTGGACAGCGGCACCGCCCCGTAGAAGGCGACATCGTTGAGCGGGTACGCCTCGAGGTACGCGGTGCGAGCACCGGTGAGCATGAGCGCATGGTGGTGGGACTTGTGGCAGTTGCGGTCGACCATGACGACCTCGTCGGGTGAGACGACGGCCTGGTGGACGATCTTGTTCGCCGTCGACGTGCCGTTCGTGACGAAGTACGTGCGTTTGGCACCATAGGCGCGCGCGGCCAGCGCCTGCGCCTTCTTCAGCGTATGCACCGGAGCGAGCAGGGAATCGAGCTCACCGGAGGTGGCACTGGATTCGGCCAACAGCAGATTGAGTCCGTAGAAGTCGACGAAGTCGCCGATCCACTTCGAACCGACGACGGAGCCGCCGCGGGAGACGGGCAGGGCGTGGAAGACACCGGCCGGGCGGCGGGCATGCTCACGGATCGCGTCGAAGAACGGAGTGTCGTAGAGGTGCTGGATGCGGCGCAGCAGCGACAGGTGGAGTTCGAACTGGTCCTCACGGCGAAACACACGACGGAACCGGTGCGTCAGGGCACCGGCGAGGCTTTCGATATGCGCACCGGCCATGAGGTAGAGGTCGAGCTCCGGACGCAGATTCGCCAGAGTGTCGGCCAGCCGCAGCACCCGGCGCACCGAATTGAGCGGACTCATCGGAGCCGTCGGCGATTCCTTCGTCGAGGTGTGCGCGAACTCGATGGAATCGCGCAGGTCGCGGCTGAGCACCTCGCGGGTGTTGTCGGTGAACCCGGGGCGGATGACGCAGGCGAGCAGGTTCGGGTTCGTCAGTGCCGCCGCCACCGCATCGTCGGCGGTGGGCACGATCACGTAGTCGTAGATGAACTGGTCGGAGGCATTGCGGAGTTTGAGCAGGTCCGTGTGCAGCTCATCACGGCCGCCTTCGGTGGTCTCATCGACGATGAGGACCTCGAAGCGGGGACGGGTGTCCTGTCGGTCCTTGAGTTCGGCGCGCTCATCCTCGGTGAGCTCGTCTTCACCGGTGTCGGGCACGGTGGTGCCGCGCAGCCGGTTGACCGCACGGGTGATCATGTCATGTGCCCGGTCGAATTCGCCGTTCGAGAGCAGGTCGGTGATCTCCTCGACATAGCGCTGACCGAAACCGGCCCAATAGAGTTCGATCGTCTTCAGCGAGCGCAGCGAGCGCCACACCTCGCCGTCTTCGGCGATCATCGAGAAGTCCCCACCGCTGACGGCCAGCCGCTTGATCGCGAACTTCAGGTACTCCCACGCATCCGAGCGCAGCCGCCAGGTGCTCGCCGGCATTCCCGGGTCCCGTTCGAGCTGCGCCCTGCGCGGTGTCGACGGGGCCCCGGCTCGACCGTGCCTGCGGCCGCCGCCGAGGTCGGTGGGCTCAAACTCCTGCGCCGTTGCCTGGTCGGAGTCGATTCCGGTCATGCGAGAGCCTCCTGGCTGTCAGTCTCAGTCCTCACCCCGCTTCGGTGAGGATTTCCTGCTCACGGGCTCAGCCGGCGGACCGTACTGATTCCGTTGTTGCACGATCATACGACCTCACGGTTGCGAATGGGCACGGTGGTGGGCCCGTGAGACAACCACGGAAGGCAAAATGATGATAAGGATGGGGTATGGACACCTCCGCGTCTCTTTCTGCAGGTCATCTCATCGTCGAGGAACTCGAAGCACACGGAGTCGCTCGCACCTATCTGGTGCCCGGCGAGTCGTATCTCGATGTCATCGACGGTCTCCGCGATTCGGCGATCACCCCGATCGTGTGCCGCCAGGAGGGCGGTGCCGCGTATATGGCCGTGGCCGAGGGGCGGATGACCGGGGTGCCCGGAATCGCCATGGTCACGCGTGGCCCGGGGGCGGCGAACGTCAAGGTCGGCGTCCACACCGCCTACCAGGACGCGACGCCGCTCGTCGTCTTCGTCGGGCTCATCCCCACCGATCATCGCGGCCGCGAATCCTTCCAGGAATTCGATCTCGAGGGCTGGTTCTCCTCGACCGCGAAGAAGGTGCTCACCCTCGATGATCCCGACAAGGCCGCCGAGGTGGTCGTCGACGCCATGCACACCGCCGTGACCGGTCGGCCCGGTCCCGTCATCGTCGGCCTGCCCGAAGAGGTCCTCGTCCAGCGCAGTTCGGGGACGGTCCTTCCCCCGCGGGTGCATGGTTCGGCATCGCCGTATGCCGGTGACGTCACGGAGCTGCGGGCCCGCATCGCCGCCGCCGACCGTCCCGTGCTCATCATCGGCGGGGAGGACTGGTCGCCGTCGACGTCGCGGCGCATCGCCCAATGGTCGCGCGACCGCGGCCTCGGGGTGCTCGGGACCTTCCGTGCCTACGACGGCATCGACCACGACAGCCCGAACTTCCTCGGCATCTTAGGCTTTGGCGCCGCCCCCGTGGCCAAGCGCACCCTCGCCGAGGCGGACCTGCACATCTATCTCGGCTGTGTCCGCACCGATGTGGCCACCGACGGGTTCAGCAACGGCGTCGACCAGCGCACCGTCGTCATCGGCCCCGATGCCGATGCGCACGGCCACTTCGGTCGCCTCGACCAGCACATCGTCACCTCGGTCAGCCGGTTCGCCCAATCCCTGTTCACCGAGGAGGGCACCCGCACCTATTCGGTGTCCTCCGACGGGTCGATCGACGAACCGCCGCTCGGCGATGCCCTGTCCGAAGCGGCCGGGGACGCCGTGCCGCTGCCGGACTGGGTGGCCGAGGCCAGATCCGAGCTCGAGGCGTGGCGGAAACCGCACGTGGCAGCGTCGGGGTCGGCCGCCTCGGCGGGGTATGTCGACATGGACGAAGCATTCGTCCACGTGAAGGAGCTGCTGGCCAAGGACGCGATCATCACCTACGGAGCGGGGAATTTCTCCGGCTGGGCCACGCGCTTCCTGCCCACGCACGGGTTCCCCTCGGCACTGGGCCCGCGCAACGGATCCATGGGATTCGGGCTGCCCGCCGCGGTCGCCGCCGCGCTCGTCCACCCGGAACGGTCGGTGTTCTGCATCGCCGGCGATGGAGATTTCCTCATGAACGGGCAGGAGATCGCCACGGCCGTCCAATACGGCGCCGACATCACCGTCGTGCTCAACGACAATTCGGTCTACGGCACGATCCGCGGCCATCAGGACCGCGAATACCCGGGCCGGGCCACGGCCACCGCACTGCAGAACCCGGACTTCGCGGCCATGGCCACGGCGTTCGGAGGGCTCGGCATCCGCGTCGAGGCCACCGAGGACTTCCGTGACGCGTTCGAACGGGCGCTGGCATACAAGGGACTCTCGCTCGTCCACTGCATCACGGATCCGACCGTTCGCGGGGCCAGGTTGCCGTGAACGATCGGCTGCGAACGCCGGAGCGGACGTCTTTCGAATCTGACTAAGGTGACCGTATGAGAATCGACGCGATCTTCACCGACCTCGACGCACACACTCTCGACCCGACGCGCCCGCGGGCGCAGAAGATCGGGGTCTGGGGCAACCGGATCATCGGCTTCGACGAGGAGCTCGACGGCATCGACGCCGACCGGGTCGAGTCCTTGGGCGGAGCGACGGTGCTGCCGGGATTCAACGACGTCCACTGCCACACGACGTGGTTCGGTCTCACCCTGGCCTCGGTCGATGTCACGGCGCTGCCCGGCGGTCTGCCCGATGTGTATGCGGCGCTTAAGAAGGCCGCGGCGACGACTCCGTCCGGGGAATGGATCGAAGCCACGGGGTATGCCCACCGTGACTATGACGGGCAGTATCCGGACCTGGTCCGTCTCGACGAGATCACCGGGGACCATCCCCTGTTCATGCGGCAGACGTCCGGTCATGCCGCGATCGTCAATACCGAGGCGATGCGCCGGGCCGGGATTCTGGACCCCGGTTTCGAGGAGCCCGTCGGCGGCAAGGTCGTGCGCGACGCCGCCGGTCATCCCACGGGGCTGATCGAAGAGACGGCACAGACCCTGGTGCAGGATCTCATCCGCCCGTATTCGCTGGACACCGTCGTCGACGCCCTCGATCTGGCGACGGCCTATTACGCGAAGGAAGGCATCACGTCCTTCGGCGAATGCGGAATCGCCTACGGCTGGATCGGCCACTCCCCCATCGAGATCAGCGCCTACCTGCGGGCTCGGGAAGAGGGCAAGCTGCGGGCTCGGGCTCAGCTCATGCCCCAGGCCGACGGGCTGCACCCGATCGCGGCGAACTCCGCCGACGGGTTCGGCATCGGTCTCGATGCGGGACTGCGCACCGGCCTCGGCGATGATCTCATCTCGATCGGGCCCGTGAAGTTCTTCATGGACGGAGCTCTGTCCGGCGAGACCGCGGCGCTGCGGGAGAACTATGCGGGCAAGGACCATCCGGGCTACTTGCAGGATGACGCCGAGGTGCTGCGTCAGCAGATCCTTGACACCTATGCCTCCGGCTGGTCGTTAGCCGTGCATGCCATCGGTGATGCTGCTGTGGATGCTGCGATCGCCAACATCGTCGAAGCACAGAAGCGCTATGGCCGCCGGTCGGTGCCGAACCGGATCGAGCATGCCGCATTGGTCCATGACGAGCACCTGGCGACTCTGGCCGAGCACGGAATCGTCGTCACCCCGCAGGCGGCGTTCGCCGATGGCATCGGGGACGGGATGAACGCCTCGCTCGGGCCGGACCGCCGGCACCTGATCTACCGGGCGAAATCGTTCGTCGATGCGGGTGTGCCGATGGCCGGCAGCTCGGACCGACCCTGTGCCGACGGCAATGTGCTGCGCGGAATCGAAGCCTACGTCACCCGCAGGACCCGTGACGGGGATGTCATGGGTTCGGCGGCCGAAGCCTTAAGCGTCGACGAGGCGATCGCCGCCTACACGGTCGAGGCGGCGAAGGCCTCGGGGCAGGCCGCGGACAAGGGCACGCTGTCCCGCGGCAAACTCGCCGACTTCGTCGCCTTGGAGACTCACCCGGGCGACGTCGCAGCGGACGAGATCGCACAGATCCCGGTCAAGGCCACGATCTTGGGCGGCAACTACACCCACCAAACCCCCTAATTACTACCTGACGGCGGCCCAGCAACCTCGCGAGGTTGCTGGGCCGCCGTCAGGTAGTGCTAGCGGGGGAAGTCGAGGTCGGTGAGGACCTTCTCGAAGACTCCGAGGCCGCGTTCGAGGTCCTCTTCGCTGATGTTGATCGGCGGGACCACGTGCAGGCGGTGATAGTTGTTGAACGGGATGACGCCGTGTTCCTTCAGCGCCGCGACCACCGAGGCGACCTCGGGTGAGCCTCCGCCGTAGGGGGCCAGCGGTTCCTTGGATTCCTTGTCCCAGACGAGTTCGATCGCCCAGAACGCTCCGGTGCCGCGGACCTCGCCGACGTGCTTCGAGTTCTCCGCGATCTGCCGCAGGCGGGGGCCGATGATCGTCTCTCCGATATGGGCTGCGTGTTCGATCATGCCCTCGTCGGCCATTGCGTTGATCGTCGCGACCGCGGCCGCGCACGCCAGCGGGTGACCGGAGTAGGTCAGCCCGCCAGGGTAGACACGCTCGGCGAAGGACTCGAAGATCGCGTCGCTGATGACGACTCCGCCCAGAGGCACGTACCCGGAGTTCACGCCCTTGGCGAAGGTGATGAGATCGGGGACGATGTCGAAGTGTTCGAAGGCGAACCACTTGCCCGATCGTCCGAATCCGGCCATCACCTCATCGGCGATGAGCACGATCCCGTGCTCATCGCACAGCGCCCGCACCCCCTGCATGTATTCGGGGCTGGGGATCATGATTCCGGCTGTGCCGGGAATGGATTCGAGGACGATTGCAGCGATCGTCGCCGGCCCCTCGAGCTCGATGGTCCGACGCAGGTGCTGCAGCGCCCGTTCGGTTTCTTCGGCCTCGGTGGCGGCGTGGAACTCCGAGCGGTAGAGGAAGGGCCCGAAGAAGTGCACGACGCCGGCCGCTCCGTGTTCGTTCTCCCACCGACGCGGGTCGCCGGTGACGTTGACGGCCGTCTGGGTTCCGCCGTGGTAGGACCGGTAGCGCGAGAGCACCTTCGTCCGCCCGGTGTGCAGACGCGCCATGCGGATGGCGTGCTCGTTCGCATCCGCGCCGCCGTTGGTGAAGAACACCCTGTCCAGGCCCTCCGGGGTTCGGTCGGTGATGAGGCGTGCCGCCTCGGAGCGCGCCGCGTTGACGGTGGCGGGGCTGATCGTGCACAGCACATCGGCCTGGTCCTTGATCGCCTGCACGACGGCCGGATGCTGGTGGCCGATGTTCGTGTTCACCAGCTGCGAGGAGAAGTCGAGGAACTCCCGCCCCTCACCGTCGATGACCGTCGACCCGTGAGCGCGGGCGACGGTCGGTGGGTCGATGAGTCGCTGTGCCGACCACGAATGGAAGACGTGCGCACGGTCGAGTTCACGGGCTCGGGCGGATTCGTCCCTGAGCGCTGCGAGGTCGGCGTCGCCTGGCTGGTGCACCATTGTCACCCTTTCACTGAAGTACCGGAGATGAGCGCGGAATCCGCGCCCGTGGGCTCATGGTAGAACACATTCGACTACAGTGACGAGCATGTCTTACCGGACCATCGTCAGCCCCGTCGAGGCCGAGATCGAGATCAAGAAGTCCCGGTTCCTCACTCGTCTCTCCCCTGCCGCAGATGAGGCCGAAGCCCGAGCCGTCATCGCCGCCGCGAGGGCCGAGCATCCGAAGGCCCGCCACCACTGTTCGGCCTTCGTCCTCGATGTGGATTCACGCACTCAGCGCTTCAGCGATGACGGGGAACCGGCCGGGACCGCGGGCGCCCCGATCCTCGATGTCGTCACCGGCCATGATCTGACCTTCGTCGTCGCCGTCGTCACCCGGTATTTCGGCGGCACCCTGCTCGGTGCGGGCGGGCTCGTGCGCGCTTACGGTCAGGCCACCTCGGCGGCGGTGGATGAGGCACGGATCATCACCCGTCGTGAGCGCGTCCCCGTGTCCGCGAACGTCGACTACGCCCGGGCCAACGCCCTGGAGCGGGCAGCCGGGAACCGGGGATGGGCGACGCGGGCCGACTACGGCGGTGAGGTGGGACTCGACGTCCTCGTCCCCGTCGCCGAGGTGGCCGACGCCGTGGCGATGTACGCCGACCTCACGGCCGGTCAGGCAGAGCCCGAGGTCGGTGAGGTCGAGTGGGTGTGAGACCCGAGTTCCGTGCTCGGCACAGTCGAGTTCGAATCAGTCGAGCGCGGCGATCTTCGCGACCTGCGCGTTCGTGAGCATGACCAGATCCTCGGGACGGATCTCGATCTCGAGACCGCGACGGCCGGCCGAGACGAACACGGCGGAATGGTCGAGCGCGGTGCGGTCGACGACGACCGGAACGGCATGGCGCTGCCCGAACGGAGAGACTCCTCCGACGGGGTAGCCGGTGCGACGTTCGGTCTCGGCGACGCCGGAGAGCTGGGCCCTCTTCGCTCCGCGCGCCGAAGCCAGAGCCTTGAGGTCGAGCTGACCGGAGACCGGGACGAGTGCGGTCACGGGTGTCCCGTCGACCTGGATCATCAGGGTCTTGAACACCTGGTCGGAGCTGACACCGAGCTTGTCGGCGGCCTCCGAACCGTAGCGGCGAGTGGCTGGATCGTGGTCGAAGCTGCGCAGGCTGTAGTCGATGCCTGCCAGGTTGAGCACTCGCACGGCCGGGGTCGCCGCACTGGATGTCTTGGATGCAACTGTCATAAGGGGGTAGTGCCTCCTGCCCGCAGGTCGACGGGGCCAGGAGGCGCAGTGTTCACGACTCCGTGTCCCCGCGTCGATACGGACGGAACGTTGTATCGGTGCTGATAGGTACCCGCCCACAATAGGCGAAGTGGGCTGGCGGGCGCCAATTCTCATGACCCCAAGTGACCCGTCGGTAAATTCACCGACCCTTTCAGCCGAGCGCGTTCAGCCCCAGCCGAGTTCGTGGAGTCGGTCATCGTCGAGCCCGTAGAAATGCGCGATCTCGTGGACGATGGTGATGACGATCTCCTCGCGCAGATGATCTCTGTCCTCGGCGAAGTCGATGAGGTTGTCACGAAAGATGAAGATGTTGTCGGGCATCTCGAACCCGGCGATCCCCCTCTCCCCGATCGGCGTGCCCTCATAGAGGCCGAGCAGGTGCCGGTCACCGTCCTCCGGTCGGTCCTCGACGAACAGTGCGACATTGTCCAGCTGTTCGGTCACCCCTTCGGGCAGCAGATCCAGGGCTTCACCGAGGATCGCATCGAACTCGTCATCGCTCAGGGCCTCCATGTCTCCCACTCTAGCGACCCCGATCCCCTCGCCGAGGCGGCCCGGCGAAGCGTCGGAAACCGCCGTATCCGGCCTGTGACGGAGGACACTCCATTTCGTTTTGCATTCCGCGAATCGGGTGGGATAAGCTTAACGTCGTTGCCCACGGGGAATCCGAGGACAACCTGGGCCCCCATCGTCTAGAGGCCTAGGACACCGCCCTTTCACGGCGGCGACACGGGTTCGAATCCCGTTGGGGGTACGGTGTAGGATCGTAAGGTCTTCCATCACAACAGCAAGGCCCTGTGGCGCAGTTGGTTAGCGCGCCGCCCTGTCACGGCGGAGGTCGCGGGTTCGAGTCCCGTCAGGGTCGCGGAGCATAAGGCTCTTCTTCGGAAGAGCCTTTGTTTCTCTCGGCATACTTAACGAGTATGTCGGCGGCTCGGCTCTGTAGCTCAGTTGGTAGAGCGTTCGACTGAAAATCGAAAGGTCACCGGATCGACGCCGGTCGGAGCCACCAAGCAAAACCCCTGCCACGGCGGGGGTTTTCGCGTTCTTAGACATAGTTCTCACGCCTCCTTGGGTACATAGCTTCCAAGAGCCGCGGCGTAGGCATCAAGCGAACTGGCGGACCTAGGTTCGAGCCCCGCAGGCCATCTATCACACTGAGTCCGGTCAGTGGATCTCTGATGCCGAATTCGCCGAAGTGCGCCCATTCACCACGTTCGCGTCGCGACCGAAAGCCGAACAAGTGTCGGTTGGTGATGCGCAGGCTCAAGGTCAAACCCGACTCGCAGGAAGCGCTGTTTGGCACGCGGCGGTATCACGCATTCATCACCGATAGTGCCTTGACCACGGTGGAGGCTGGTCGCCGGCGTCGCGAACACCCGACCGCCGAGCAAGTCATCGCCGAACTCAAACAGGGCCCTTTGGAGCACGTGCCACCTGAGAAGTTCGTGGCCAACGAAGCCCGGCTCAGCTTCACCGTCATTGCGTTCAATCCTGCCAGGCCCGCCGCCCGGGCGGCGGGCATTGAGTTCGAGCACTGGCAGACCCGGCTGAGGAAGATCATTGCTGGCCCGGCACAATTGGCGAGGACGGGGCAGAGACTGATCGTTCATCTCCCGAGATCATGGCCGCGCAGGCCCAGTGGTCACAGCTATGGGCGGCGACGTTGAGTCCGTAGGTGGGCGCTGAAAGTCCGTGCACGGCGCTACCTTGCGGGGTCCGATGAGGAAACTGCGATCGGAAGAGCCAGACGAGTGCGCTGGCCCTCTAGACCCGCCTGCTATCACGCGTCGACTTCATTGACAGCGCCGCCCCAGAAAGCCCCCTGGCGGTGGACTAGCGCCTACAGGTCCCCCATCACCGCTTCGCGCCTCCCGACCATTCCCGGCGACACTGAGTGTTGCGCTTCCAAATGCGGCACTTTGCGACTTAGCTCTCGCTGCAGAGTCGGTGAAGGCCTTCAGCTCTAACGAGAGCGACGGAACACCGGTGGTCCAACTTGAAAGATCTGCGATCAGAAGAAACTTCGCTGATTATGCAGTCCATACGCTTAACGTCTTCGACACCCCCAGCAAGGTGGAGATCGGAATCGATGAAGATAGCGCCGCATGCGAATGCCTGCTCTCCGCAAGACCGCAATACGCCTTGAACCGGTCTTCAATTGAAGATGAAACCGTTGAAGCATATCGTCAGTTTGTGAGTTGCCGCACACACAGATTGGATTAACGACGCGCCTGCAACATCCGCGATGACAAATCAGACTTCTCTGAAGTATCGAATACACGGATCGCCAGTAACGTCATCCGCCGAGATCCGACGAGGCACTCGCCTGGTTGGCCCTGGATCCAAAACTGATCTCCGACGACCCGCTGGTGCGGGACGGGCTCTATCACCGAGCTCGTTAGATCTGCAATAGACATTCGAACATGTTATTCAGCGTTGAATAGATGGGACACGAGATGGTTACAGAAACACAGTCACGACTGCCTGGCCTGACATACTCACTCGTTGCATTTGCAACGATCGTACTAATAATCGCCGGCGGAATGCTGATCTTCGACGCATCGTTGCAGCTGATGTTGCTACTTGCAATGATCGTCGCTTTTCTCTTCGCCATGAGGCTGGGCAGTTCCTACGCTGAAGTCGAAGGATACGCCTACGGGATGATCAAGAGTGCACTCCAACCAGTGATGATCATTCTTGCCGTAGGCGCACTGATCGGAACCTGGATACTTTCCGGCACGGTCTCGGCAATGATCTATGCCGGACTGCAGATCGTGACTCCCTCACTCTTCTTACCGTCGGCAGTGATCATGTGCGCGATCGTCTCACTCGCGACAGGCACTTCCTGGGGCACCATCGGCACGGCTGGAATTGCACTCGTCGCAATCGGAGAGGTTCTGGGAATCAGTACGGGAATGACCGTAGGAGCAATTGTCAGCGGCGCATTCTTCGGTGACAAGATGTCTCCACTCTCGGATAGCACGAACCTGGCTCCCGCCGTTTGCGGGGCAAAGTTGATTCCTCATATCAAACATATGGTCTGGACCACCGTGCCGGCGTTGATTCTGACTTTGGGGATCTTCACCGTCCTCGGGTTCACGCAACACGGGGAGGGAGGAGACACGGCTGTCATTGAATCGACGTCTGCGGCTCTGTCCGCTATGTTCAACATCGGATTTATGTCGATTGTCCCTGCGATCGTGGTCATCGCTATGTTGCTGATGAAGATGCCTGCCCTTCTGTCGATCGTAACGGGGGCGCTCGTCGGAGGAGCGGTCGCAGTCCTCAATGAGGAGCACTCGGTCGCCGAGGCTCTGAGCGCGATGTACAACGGGAACACCTTCAGTTCGGACAATGAATTCATTAACGAACTGCTGAACCGCGGCGGCGTCGTCAGCATGTACGAGATCGCCGCGCTGATGCTGTTCGCGCTTGGGCTAGGCGGTGTCCTTCAGGGCGCGGGAGTTATGGAAAGCTTGTTGCAACCGGTTTCGCGAATAATCAAGACGGAACGGGGAGTGATCGTCACTACGATGGCCGTCTCATATATCACCAACATGATCGGCGCGACGATGAGTTTCGCTGCGGTGATGACCGGCACAATGATGCGGAAGAAGTATCAAGAATTCAGAATCAAACCGGAGAATCTGTCCAGAGTGATCGAGGACTGTGGCACTTTGGGTGCGCCGATCATTCCCTGGAACACCTCTGCGGTGTTCATCGCCGGAGCACTCGGCGTGTCACCGCTCGTGTACATCCCTTTCGCCTTCCTGTCGATCATCACGCCTATCATCTCGCTCATCTACGGTCTGACCGGATTCACGATCACGAAGTACGACGGGGACGAGACACCGCCTGTCGCGGCTGAGATCCCACCCGGAGCCGAGCGACCGAGCGAGACTCTGTGATGGCTCCTTTGCAATCCGCTGCAGATAGGTGTTCCGGCAGTAGGAAAAGAAGACTTGTTGCAGAGCGCCGCCACGGACAGATCGTCGGCCTTCGCCACAGTTTTCACGTACAGCATCTACATGCTCGAACGAATGGACAGGAAACCATATGAAACTGGATAGCTTCCCCCGGCGTAGATACACACTCTCGCCCACCCCTTTAGAGAGATTGGAGCGCTTTTCTTCCGTAGTCGGCGGCCCCACAGTCTATATGAAACGAGACGATCAGTTGGGCTTGACCGAGGGTGGAAACAAGACGCGGAAGCTCGAGTTCCTTGTTGCCGACGCACAGGCGCAGGGGGCAGACACGCTGGTCACCGCCGGCGGGGTGCAGTCAAACCACTGCCGACTGACCATGTCCGCCGCAAGTAGAGAGGGAATGCGCTGTGCACTCGTGCTCGAAGACGGTCCAGTGGTGTCCGATGAAACAGACTTCAGTGGCAACTACTTCCTCGACCATCTGTTGGGCGCCAATACGATCACACGTGTGGACAATGGTGCAAACCTTGCAGAAGAGATGAACCGTATTGCCGACGAGCTGCGAGATGACGGGCACATTCCCTACGTGATCCCAGTTGGCGGGAGCAACGAGATCGGCGCCACCGGTTATATGCGTTGTGTTGATGAGATCTTGTGCCAACTCGACGAATCAAATGTGGAGGCCAGCGCGGTCGTCTGCGCTAGCGGAAGCGGTGGAATGCAGGCTGGACTGGTGGCCGGTCTGATAGCGAGGCAACGCACCATCCCCGTGATCGGCGTGAATGTCAGCCGGGGCAGCTCTGAGCAGGAGAAGAAGGTGCTGAAACTCGTCGAGTCCGTCCTCGACCGCGTGGGATCGACAGAATCAGTTCCCCGTGAATCAGTCTTTTGTATTGATGAGTATGTCGGCCCGGGATACGGACTTCCCACTCCTGGCATGGTCGACGCGGTGCGAACGATGGCGAAAACCGAAGGCATTCTTCTCGACCCGGTATACACCGGCAAGGCGGCAGCCGGACTGATCGACCTTATCGAAAAGGAGAGGCTCGATGCTACAGGGAATGCCATCTTTGTACACTCCGGCGGAGTCCCTGCGCTATACGCCCGAGCGAATCTCTTTCGACCGACGAGCATGTGATCTGCACACGCCCGCACTGAGACGAACTGCGGAGGGCCCCGACGTCTTGAGCCGGGGGCCTGAAGCGGCACCGCATACGCTCAGGGCTACGGTTCCGTCCGCGAATCTCGCCGAGTTCGTTTCGTCTTTTAACTCACTTAATAGCCAGGAGGCTGTACATGCCCTCAACTGAAGAACTCAACGAAATCATGATGTCGCAGCTGCGAACGACCGGAGCTACGAAGTGGACCCGAGACGATGGTGCGATCGGCGCCTTTATAGCCGAAATGGACTTCGGGATCGCTCCACCGATCAAACGGGCGCTCCACTCTGCCGTCGATGAAGGACTGTTCGGGTATCTTCCCAGCAAATACAGGCAGGCGATGAAAATTGCCGTATCCGAGTATCTCGCCAGACGGTGCGATTGGAGAGTTCCTCCCGAACAGATACATGAAATCCCTGATGTCATCTCCGCGTACCAAACAGTGATCAGGAACTTCAGTCGTCCAGGAAGCAAGATCATCGTACCGACCCCCGCATATATGCCGTTTCTCTATGCTCCGCCTCACGAGGGACGAGAGGTTCTGCAAGTGCCAATGATCGAAGATCGCGACACCGGACATTTCGTATTCGACCTCCATGGGCTCGAAAAGGCGTATGACCTCGGCGGTGACCTACTTGTCTTGTGCAACCCCCACAACCCCACGGGAAGATCCTTCACTCAAGCTGAACTCAAGGAGATCGAAGATCTGGTTGATCACAAGGGAGGAAGAGTGTTCTCGGACGAAATATGGATGCCTCTTGTCTTCAAACCACATCGCCACATTCCCTATGCGTCCATTGGCGAAAGAGCTGCTGCACACACTGTGACGGCTACCGCTGCCTCCAAGGGGTTCAACCTTCCCGGGCTCAAGTGTGCTCAACTCATCCTCTCCAACGTCGGGGATCAAGCGAAATGGGATGAAGTCGGCTTCTTGCCAATGCACGCTACAGGCAACTTGGGAGCAGTAGCGACGGTCGCGGCGTTCGCCGAGTCGGAGGGGTGGCTAGACGACATTCTAGAGTACTTGGATGGCAACCGGAGGGAGTTGGTCAAGTTCATCGCAGAGCGTCTTCCGCGTGCCAGAGTTTCGGATCCGGAGGCTACATATATCGCTTGGATTGATCTATCCGCCTACGGAGAGGATGAGTCGGTCCACAAAAGGCTGCTTCAGGATGCAGGAGTCATGTGCACACCGGGCCTCCGATGCGGAGATGTCGGCGCGGGCCACGTACGGTTCGTCTTCGCCATGCCACGACCGATCATGATCGAGGCCTTGGAAAGGATCGCCGATGTCCTGGAGCCAAGGGCCAGCGTCTGAATCCACCATCGCCAACTGACGCAGTCTGGTCGGAACCAGTTGAGCCGGTGGTTAGTGGCTCATCGTAAACGAGAGTGTAGTATCGGCCTGAATCCGCCGGATTCGTGCAGACTTCTGGCGATGTTGTGGGTGAGGTTACGGATCTCCAGAGCAGATCTGCGGAGATGCTCAATCCCGCCGTTGGTCGCTTCAGCTGACCCGTTCGAAGTTCCCGACCGAGTGAAGAACGCGAGGATATCAGCGGCTCGACGCTTCACAGTCCTTCCCTACAACTTGAGTTCAATCAGCTCTGTCGGCAGATTCGTTGTCGGGTCGTAGCTGCCGGTCGAAGGAACTTCTTGCCCTCGTTGCGGTCCGCAGTTCGGTCGGAGCTCACGATGTCTTTGTAGACTGACCAGGTGATTTCGACCTCGGTAGAGTTCGGATTGGCGAACAGGCTCGCATTCCTCTCCTGTTGCTTGACCGCGAGCAGATCAACGCCGGTGCGCAGAGTCTTTCTCGACCGATACAACGGGTCATTCGCTCGTCCGCGGTGGCCTGTGATCACCTCCTGAACACGGCGACGTGCCTCGTCAAGGGCATCACCGGCGAGATTGACGACATCGAACGAGTCCATGACTTCCATGATTCGCCCCAGGGATTGTGGAGTCAGTGAAGCCACGGAAAGGTCTTCGCTATCATGCTCCAACGTAAATACTCCCTCGATCTGCGCGAACGAGCAGTACGCATGGACCTCGACGCTCTCGAAGTCGGCCCTGGTGCCCGCCGCAGCGTTTTTCGCCGATCTTCGCCGATGCTCAGCGAATCAAGGACCTTGAGAAGGAGAATCGGGAACTGCGCCGGGCCGACCAGATCCTGAAGTCAGCCTCGAGACCGACTGGCTGGGTCGATGTGGCCTTTGCCAGAGTCTTTGTGTTTGCGCACCCAGACTCGCATGGGTCTCTTTGCTTAAGCCGAGTTTTTTGCCACACGGGTGATGGCGCCGTTCGCAGTCTCGGGATCGGCCTGGGCATAGATGACGAGTTCGACGGCACGAGCCTTGAGTTCGCCGGTGTATTTCACTGGCAAGAGAGAATCTCCTTCCTCTAATCTTCCTGCCTCTATTGTCCCCGGAGCGATTCAGAGGGATGGACGGACGTTGCTAACCCCGCCGATGAAGGACGAGGCTAGCAGTTCCGACCATCCGGTCAAGAGATACAACTACGTGACTTTGCCCAGTGTGGAAGTAACTGCCCGATTTGTGCGAAAGTCCACTCACGTCATCACGACAAGCATGGTAGCCATCCCCGCAGCCATCAGAACGTGACAAGTGACATGCCAGCGGTGTATCTCCGTGACAGCAAACTCGTACAACCACCAAAACAATGCCCCTGCGCTGAGGTCACGCCGCGTCTTCGTCCGGTAGGATTCCCCGTCCAAGAATCGGGAACCAGCTCGACTGGAGTCAGCGGCCCCCTCGATCGGCGCTCCCGTGGCTAAACCATAGGCGCAAGCAACGCCGGTGTAAGCAAATGCAACTGTCAGCACGATGTCCCAGGGGAAGGCGATCACGTCTGGCCTTTCTACTTAAGCAAAATCGCATAGTGGCTCACGATGGATATCCGTCCGGCATGTGAGGTGGCGAGCGGGCTGAAGCAGGTTAATACTCGCCTCAGCACGTTCCGCTCAACTGTGACCAATTTGCGAGAAGTTGAAGATGTCAGAGTCGAAGGAGCTGTACGACTCGTAATCGACTGATTCGTAGAGGTCGGCTCGCGACTGCATGAGTTCAAGCACAGACACCTGAGTTCCTTCGGTCTTGATGACATGCAAACCGTTCTTGATCGCCCCCATAGCGAGCCTGAGCGCGGTAACGGGGTAGATGATGAGTCGCACACCTGCGTCGGCAAGTTGCGTTGCGGTGAACAGATCGCTCTTGCCGTATTCGGTCATGTTGGCAAGAATCGGCACATCGAGGGCGCGGGCCATCGTTTCGAACTCTCCGAGGTCGCGCATGGCTTCAGGAAAGATAACGTCAGCGCCTGCGTCGACGTAGGCCTTTGCCCGGTCGATCGCGGCATCGAGACCCTCGGTCGCTCGGGAATCGGTCCGAGCGCAGATGACAAAGTTGTCATCTCGACGGCCCTTCTCCGCTGCCGAGATCCTCTTGACCATTTCCGAAGTGCTGACAACATCCTTGCCATCGAGATGACCGCATCGCTTCGGATTGATCTGGTCCTCGATATGCAAACCCGACAGTCCTGCGTCTTCGAACTCTTGGACTGTGCGTGCCACGTTCATTGCTTCGCCCCACCCGGTGTCGGCGTCCATGAAAGTCGGCAAATTCGTCACCCGGGAAATGGCACGACCATGAGCGACGACTTCGGTCATGGTCGTCAGTCCGATGTCAGGCAGACCCTGGGCCGCCGAGAACGATCCACCTGAGACGTAGACACCTTCAAAACCAGCTTGTTCGATGAGCAATGCGCTCAACGGGTTGATCGCTCCGGGGAACTGAAGAATCTCGTTCCCAGAGAGCAGGTCTCTGAAGTTCGCTCGACGTTCGTGGACTGGTGTATTTGCTCCCAGCATGTGGTGCTCCTGGTATCAGATCGGTTCATGGTTTTCGGCAACAGTTTCTGGGGGCGTTCCCGCACTGAAGCATCATCAGGGAGGCGTACAGTACGTCCCGCCTCCCTGATGCCTATAAGTTCTTGGCGGTGATCAACTCAGCGGTCGTACCCATTGCGGGTTTGCGGCAGTTTCATTCCGAGCACTGACGAGGCGACCTGGGTGCGCAGGATCTGCGCTGTGCCACCCGCGATCGTGAACATGCGTGCGTCCCTGACATGCCGCTCCATGGGCAGAGAGCGTCCATAGCCGACAGAGCCGAAGAGCTGCAGGGCGTCGTTGGTGATGCTGTTGGCCGATTCGGCCGTGAAGACCTTTGCCGCCGCTGCCTGCGCGATGTCGGGGAATCCCTTGGTGTCGGTCGACGCGGCCGCGCGCAACAGGTGTCGTGCGGCTTCGAGCTTGGTCGACATGTCGGCGAGCATCCACTGGAGTCCTTGGAACTCCGCGATGGGCCGCCCAAATTGTTCGCGGGTTTTGACCCGTTCAATGGCCTCCTCAAAAGCTCCCTGGGCGATGCCGAGGGCGACGGTGCCGGCTCCGACTCGCTGCGAGTTATAGGCTCGCATCAGTCCGGCGAATCCTCGACGGATGCCCTCCGGTGGGACGACCATCATCGACTTGTGTACTCGAAGGTCGTTGAATTCGATGCGGGTCTCGGGAATGCCACGAACTCCCATTGCGTAGCTTCGTTCTCCGATGACTAGACCCTTCGGCGAGTTCTCCGAGTCACGCACGGCGATGAAGCCGCCGATCCCCTGATCTTCTCCGTCGGAGATCACCCGAGCGAAGATCAGGTGCAGACGTGAGACTCCGCCTCCCGTGATCCAGTGCTTGACACCGTTGATCACGTAGTCATCGCCATCTTGCTCAGCCTGAGTGGTCATCTCAGTAGCAGCACTGCCGGCCTCGGGCTCGGTGATGCAGATAGCTGGTTTATCTCCGTCGAGCACGATCCTGGCTGCGAGCTTCTTCTGTTCGTCCGAACCGTAGGCCATGATGGCTCCGAGTGCACCAAGATTCGAATCGACCGCGATCCGTCCCATAGTCGCGCAGGCCTTCGCGATCTCTTCGATGACGATGGTGGTGTCGAGCCAGCTCAGACCGCGACCTCCATAGCTTTCTGGAATCGTCATTCCCATGAACCCAGCATCGCGGAGTTTCGCGACGTTCTCCCATGGGTATTCTTCCGTGCGATCGGTCTCAGCGGCAGTGGGCGCGAACTCCTTCTGGGCGAGTTCACGGGCCTGGGCTTGCAGTTTCAGCTGGTCGTCGTTCAATTCGTACATCTTTTCTCCTTGTGCTCAGCTCCCGTGAGGGGAGCTTTCGTCATTTCTCGCCCAGCCAGTCGGCGAGGATTTCTTCGTGATGTTCGTCAAGACGGGGCGGGACCCGCTTGTAGTCTGGCGGTGTCAGACTCATGTGGAGCGGATTCGCCAGCAGCGACAAGTCTCCCGACTCGCTCCAATCACAGGGAATTCGAACTTCGGCACCACGCGATTGAACGTGAGGATCGGCGAAGACGTCTTCGAGGTTGTTCACCGGGCCACAGGGAACCCCGGCTTCTTCGAGGGCACTGAGCCAGTCTTGTCTCGAGCGCTCGGCGATCCGCTCGTCGATCGTCGTGCAAAGAAGTTCACGGTGCTCGATTCGAGCGGGGTTGGTTGCAAATCGTTCGTCAGAGGGAAGATGGTCGAGGTCAGCGACCTTGCAGAACCGTTCGAACTGAGCATCGTTGCCGACAGCAAGAATCATGGGCCCGTCAGCTGCCGTGAACACCTGGTACGGAACGATCTGTGGGTGCCCGTTGCCCAAGCGTTGAGGTACTTGGCGCGACTGCAGGTAGCTGGTGCCTGCGTTGACCAGCCAAGCAATTTGTGAGTCGAACAGTGATAGGTCAATATGCTGACCCTTGCCGGTCCGGTCGCGGTGGCGCAATGCTGCAAGGATCCCCGTTGTCGCGTACATGCCGGTCATGACATCGGCGATGCCCACTCCGGTCTTCATCGGCTGGCCCTCTGGCTCACCGCTGAGACTCATGATCCCGCCCATCCCCTGGATGAGGAAGTCGTAACCCGGACGATGCGCGTAAGGGCCGGTATGACCGAAACCGGTGATCGAGCAATAGACCAATCCGGGGAAGCGTTCATGGAGTTCGTCGAAGCCGAGGCCGTAGCGGTCAAGCGTGCCGAGCTTGTAGTTCTCAATGAGAACGTCGGCTTGAGCGAGCAGCCGGCCAATGAGCTCTTGGCCTTCTTCGGACGAGAGGTCAATGGCAATTGACCGCTTGTTCCGATTCGCGCTGAGGTAGTAGGCACTCTCAGAGGTTGGGTTTCCCTCGGTATCGGCCACGAACGGTGGTCCCCACCGTCGTGTGTCGTCTCCCGCCCCGGGTCGCTCGACTTTCACGACGTCTGCTCCGAGGTCGCCGAGCAGCTGGGACGCAGTGGGCCCGGCCAGTATCCGCGAGAGGTCCAAGACCTTCACTCCCGCAAGAGCATGTTGCGCTTCCTCGGTCATGATGGCACCACAGACTCGATCAATGTGGGCATGGACGGCACGGTGACGTTGTGCGGTCGGCTCATCGTGGGCGACTCCTTTCAGCGCGCGATATCTGTGTGGTCTTTGTGTGCGTTGCGATCATGCTTTAACGTTAGAAATCAACTATTTCATTAGCAATTGAGGTGGAGTTCAATGCGGGCAAAGTCTTCTAAGAAGCCGACTCTTAAGCAGCTTGAGTTGCTCATCGCGTTGTCGAACTCGGAGTCGATCTCTACGGCCGGTGCGAAGCTGGGGATGACACCATCGGGCACGAGTCACACCCTCCGGGCTTTGGAAACGGCTCTCGGCGGTGCGGTGGTTGATCGAAACGCCTCTCATCTGACGTTGTCGGCTATCGGACAACAGATTCTGCCGCATGCTCGAGACGTTTTCGCGTCACTCGAGTTGGTCGAGGCGAATGCCGCAGCCAGCGCCGAGCTGCGTTCGGGTCAGCTACGGATCGGTTCGTTTGGGCACAGCGCATCGATGACTTTGCTTCCACCGATCGTTGACGACTTTCGTCACCGTTATCCCGGGATCGAAGTCTCGGTCACTGAGCAGGCCGATCCACAGATCGAGCAGGAGCTCGTCGAACGGCGGCTCGAGGTCGGGATGGTGACGCTGCCCAGAGAACAGTTCGACACTCTTCATTTCACGACGGATACGTTGGTGGCGGTGGTTCCTAACGGTCATTCTTTGTGCGAACATGACCCGGTCGACCTTCGTGAGCTCGTAGAGTATCCGTTCATCATGACGCGGGCAGGTTCGCAACATCAGGTGAGGACGATGTTCGATGACGCTGGTCTTGTGCCAAAGGTCACACATGAGATGCAGCAGTTGCTGTCGATTCTGGAATTCGTTGCTGCGGGACAAGGCGTCTCCGTGGTGGGCGCGCTGTCATTGCCCGACGAGCATCCCGGTGTGACCTATCTGAATCTCACGCCGAGGTTTCACCGTCATATGGGGCTCGCGTGTCTGGACAGCTCACGACTTTCGCCGGCAGCTCGGGCCTTTTGGGAGCATGCCGAGACTCATGCGTCTCGGCGGTGACGCCTGGTGCTGTGTTAAGGGCGGCTCCGCGTCCGCCAACCCGGGACGCGAAACCGCCCTTGACGCCGATTTCTCAGCTCAACCACGACCTGACGCCGTAGTCAAACTGTGACTACCGCGGCGTCACAGTGTCGGTCAGTTTTCCTCTTCGAAGAATTTCATCGCCAGGAAGCCATGGGTGACTGCACCGCCGGCCCGCAGTGCTGCGGCTGTGAAGACGGTTTCAGCGACTTCTTGTTCGTCGGCTCCGGCCTTCTTCGCGGCCTTGACATGGGATTCGATGCAGTAGGCGCATTGGGTCGTCAGTGCCACGCCGAGGGCGATGAGTTCGGTGTACTTCGCGGGTACCGCCTTGGACTCCGCCCGCAATGCTCCCTCGTCGAGGGAGAGGAAGCCGGCGAAAGCGTCTGGAGCGTTTGCCCGCAGTTTACGCATGAACTTGCGGTCGTCAGGATCGTGGTAATGGTTCGACATGTGCGTTCTATCCTTCGTAGTCATTGTGATGTTTGGGTCTTTGCTTTCCAAGACTGTGCATGAACAATCGCTTGCACAGTGCTGGATGGATCAGTTCGTGCTGCTGTGAACTTTGCGCGTTACTGGTGCGCGGATGCTGTTCATTGGTGCCGCCTACAGTCGATCAGGTCAAAAGATGTGGGCGAGATCGGCGAGATCACGCTCTGGTGTACAGCGACGCTCTCCTGTCAACTGGAGGTCGGCTCCAGATCTCTTCTTCGTTGGGTTCAACCCCCCAGCCGGTGCCGGTCGGCGCAGACAATTGATCACCGTGAAGCGTGGGCTTGGTCGTGAAGAGATCGTCGTCGCAGTCGAGGCGATCGACGTCGAGTTCCAAGTTCGCAGGTTCGGTGTGGCCATAGCGAAGTGAGCACTCATGACTGTGGCCATGTGGCTGTAGAAGTTATGCGGCGCGACGTTCACGTCGAACGCTTCCGCGGCATGGGCAATTTTCATACTCTGAGCGATGCCGTTCCACACCACATCGACGATCCCGACATCGATCGCCTGAGCTTGGAAGTACGGTAGTGCTTCGGGGTTGTACAGATCGAGTTCGACCCACAACTGGTTGAAATCGCGAACTGCGCGCAGGAGCTTGAGCGCACCCGCGGTACGAACATTGGCCTCGGAGGCCGATTTCGAGTGCACTTCGTCAGGGGTTCGACCCCTGCCTTGACCGTGGTCAGTGGCAGGCGGGCCGTCTTTCTGAGCCTCGGAGTTCAGCAATGTCGGATTGGCTGCAGCAGCTTGAAGGCGGAGTCTGCTCTTGCTCGTCAGTGATTGGTTGGCTGCAGAAACATGAGGAGCCGAGGCTGACATCGGCCCGAGCCAGAGCGCGGTCACGTTCCCCCTTGATCAGCCGGGCCTGCTCGAGTTTTCCCAGTCTTTCGTAACACGTGTGTAAACCGAGGAGGGCCCAAACGTTGTTCGGGTGCTGGTTTGCGCGGATGACGTCATCAGTGAGCCCGAGATCTGCCTCGTATACTTGTGCTGCTTCCTCGATTCGACCCTGTTCGAGCAGTAGTGCTCCGAGGGCGTGTCGGCTCGGCATCATCCACGCCCACGGCTCGTCGAACGGGAGCTCGTCCTCAACCTCGGCTGCCGCTCGGAGATGACCGAAGGCGTCGTCGTACTCACCGCGATGGTAGGCAAGTTCTCCCGCCAGCATCAGTCGACCAACTTTGAGGACTTCACGGCACGGTACCGCATGCAAGAAGCTACCCTCTGGCACGCGCTCTGCCCAGTATTCGAATTGTTCTTGGGCCCAACGTGCCTCGTCCGGATGTTTCAACGCGGCGTAGGCGATGCCTTTGCCGTAATAGTTCATCGCAGTGGTCATCGTGAACTGTTCGGGGTTGTCGGGGACGGGCTCGTCAATGAGTTCCCGCCATTTTCCGAAGCGCACCAGTGCGTGCGTTCTCACCGACATGTAAGGCTCGAGCCAGTCGGCTTGGAAAGTTCCGTCAGTGACCAACGCCGCCGGTATTGTCCTCTCAAGCCCCTCAACAGCGCCCATTGCGGCACCGAAGTCGCCGAGGAGCATGGCTCCGAAGAGCTTGGTGTGGTAGTCGTGAGCACGCGTGCGCGAGTAGGTGTTTCGCGCCCCGGCGTATTCCCAGTACCGCTCGTCCTGGGCGATCGCGGCGTTGTTCCAGTCCACAACGGCTCGGTAGTCGCCGCACTGCACGTAGATGTGGGTCGGCATGTGAGCGAGATGCCCTGCGTCCGGCACAAGGGTTCTCAGCTCGTCAGCAACTGACAGTGCAAGCTCAGGGGTCGGCGACATCTCCATCAGATGAACGTAGAGGTGCCATAGGCCAGGGTGGGGAGGCAGTCCCGCGGTTCGATTCTTGCTGATTCCAGCCTCAAGGACATTCCTGCACTCGACAGTGTCGGCCCCAGCGACTGGTTCGTCGGCCTTGTGGTCCCACATGCGCCAGGGCGTTCGATTCATCATCGCTTCGACGAAAAGCGCGGTGACATCGACGTCGTCGGGATGACGCATATGGACCAGACGCATCGCGTTGGCGTAATCGTCGTTCCATTTTGGGCCGATATCTGCTGGATCGCTGGTCTGGTAACGCAAGGTCAAAGCATCGATGAGGTCATATTCGACCTCGCTGGTCCCATCCACGAGCTTGAGCGCCTTCCTTAAGGACGCCTGCGCGCGGGCAAGGTGCGTGCTGCGCTCATCGGGGCGGAACCGGGGCCAGGGCTTGTTGTAGTTCGGACCGAGAGAATAGGCGATCCCCCAATGCGCCATCGCACAAAACGGATCGTGGTTCAGCGCGCGAACAAAGCAGTCTTCTGCCTCTTCCCAGTTGTAGCCGTACATCCAGTTCAATCCGCGGTCAAACCACGTCTGTGCCTCAGGCGATTTCGTTTTGATCGGGCGTGAATAGGTTCCAAGGTTGAATGGGTAAGTCGACATTTCAGATCCACTCCAGTGTGCAATTCGTACGTTTGGGAAGCGTTTCCAGGATTGTTCGCGTAGATCGTCAACAATCACGAGGATGCTTCGGTGACGGTCTCGCCGTCGGCGGTCGCGAGGACGAAGTCGGAGAGCTCATTGCCGATTCGGGGAAGATCCCGAACTTCGATCACGCCGACGACTGGCACGTAATCGTAGACGCAGAGCTCCTTGTCCCAGGAAGTGCCGTTGTAAAGGTGGCTGATGTCAGCTGACTTCTGGTTCAGCATACTGATAGAACTCCTCATTGAGATCGCTGCTTTTCACGAGTTGCAACCAGTGACAGCGGATCGCTCTCACTTCCACAGATCCAAGTTCTGAGTCAGTGCAACCGATGTGAACATCACTTGGCTACAGTATGTCTCAACTACTTCACACTCAATTGAAGATAGGTTCAACAAGGTATTTCTATACTCATATGCTGTCCTAATCGAGGTCGGCGCAGAGCCTGTGGTGACCGGTGAGTGCAGTCTGACAACCGTACGCATCTCTCTTCGACCCGACAGCGGCGAAACCATCTTGAACGGCCGGGGCCTCGCAATAGCGGATCGCCCGACAGGGATTTCAGGCCCGATGAGTAACACCTTCGCCGACCCGACTACTTGCAGGATGCGCGCCAGCTCCCGACAGGCAAGTGAACCCCTCACCTGGGACGACCAAAGTTGCTGCTATCCCGCAGATACTCCTGGCAGCTCGGAACTCTTACTCGAAAGGTCACCGGATCGACGCCGGTCGGAGCCACAACACGGAAGCCCCGCTTCCCCAGTGAGAACTGGGAGGTGGGGCTTTCTCGCGTCTCCACCGCCGCCTCTTGAAATCCGCACCGACTGGAGTAGGTTGAAGATGAGTTCGATGACCCGCCCACGTCGTGGTGGTGCCGGGTGAAAGGAGAGCACGATGACGAACAATCCGACGATTCAGGAACTCAGCCACGAGGACAGAGCTTTCCCACCCCCGGCGGACTTCGCCGCCGATGCGAATGCGAAAGCCGACGAGTACGACAAAGCCGCGGCCGACCGCATCGGCTATTGGGCGGAACAGGCACAGCGCATCTCCTGGGAGACGCCCTTCGACACGGTCCTCGACTGGTCGGAGAAGCCCTTCGCGAAGTGGTTCGTCGGCGGCAAGCTCAATGCCGCCTACAACTGTGTCGACCGCCATGTCGAGAACGGCCTCGGCGATCGCGTCGCCTACTACTTCGAAGGCGAATCCGGCGACACCCGCACCATCACGTACTCCGATCTTCTGCGTGAGGTCTCGAAGGCCGCGAATGCGCTCACTGAACTCGGGGTCAAGACCGGCGACCGGGTCGCGATCTATATGCCGATGATCCCCGAGACGGTGTTCGCCATGCTCGCCTGCGCCCGCCTCGGCGCTCCCCACACCGTCATCTTCGGCGGCTTCTCCGCCTCGGCGATCGCCGACCGCGTCAAGGACTGCGGGGTCGAGTTCGTCATCACCGCCGACGGGGGCTACCGCAAGGGCAGACCCTCGGGCCTCAAATCCGTCGTCGACGAGGCGATGGAGGACTGCCCCGAGGTGCGCAGTGTCCTCGTCGTCCGCCGCACCGGCCAGGACGTGGCCTGGTACGACGATCGCGATCTGTGGTGGCATGAGGTCGTCGATCGGCAGCCGGAGACCCATACTCCGGAGGCCTTCGATTCCGAGCATCCGCTCTACGTCATGTATTCCTCGGGCACGACCGGCAAGCCCAAGGGCATCATGCACACCACGGGCGGCTACCTCGTCGGGACCTCTTTCACTCATTGGGCGGTCTTCGACATCAAACCCGAGACGGACGTCTATTGGACGGCCGCGGACATCGGCTGGGTGACCGGCCATTCGTATATCGTCTACGGTCCGCTGGCCAATGGGGCCACCTCGGTGCTCTATGAGGGAACCCCGGACACACCGCACCGGGGACGGTGGTGGGAGATCGTGCAGAAGTACCAGGTCTCCATCCTCTACTGCGCACCCACGGCCATCCGGTCGTTCATGAAATGGGGCCGCGACATCCCCGCGAAGTTCGACCTGTCCAGTCTGCGCCTGCTCGGCAGCGTCGGCGAACCGATCAACCCCGAAGCGTGGATGTGGTACCGCGAGCACATCGGCGGGGACCGCTGCCCCGTCGTCGACACCTGGTGGCAGACCGAAAACGGCAGCATCCTCATCAGCCCCCTGCCGGGTGTGACCGAGACGAAGCCGGGAGCGGCGATGCGCCCGCTGCCGGGGATCGTCGCGGACGTCTTCGACGACGACGGCAACTCGGTCGAGCCCGGGAACGGCGGCTACCTCGTCATCAAGGAACCGTGGCCGTCGATGCTGCGCACCCTCTGGGGTGATGAGGAACGGTTCAAGAAGACCTACTGGTCACAGTATCCGGAGGTGTACTTCGCCGGGGACGGGGCGAAGATCGACCGTGACGGCGACTTCTGGGTCCTCGGCCGCGTCGACGACGTCCTCAACGTCTCCGGACACCGGATGTCGACCGCGGAGATCGAGTCCGCCCTCGTCGCTCATCCGAAGGTCGCCGAGGCGGCCGTGGTCGGGGCGAGCGACGAGATGACGGGGCAGGCGATCGAGGCTTTCGTCATCCTCCGTGAGAGCGCGCACGAGGGCGGGGACGATGTCGTCAGCGAGCTGCGAGGTCATGTGCGGTCCTCGATCGGGCCGATCGCGACTCCGCGCTCGATCATGATTGTGCCCGATCTGCCGAAGACCCGGTCGGGCAAGATCATGCGTCGGCTGCTCAAGGACGTGGCCGAGAACCGGGAGGTCGGCGATGTCACGACTCTCGCGGACTCCTCGGTGATGGATCTCATCCAGAAGGGCGTCGCGGAGAGCTGACCGTCCGCTCCGAGAGATTCCGCCCGCCACCCCTTGCGGTGACCCACGACACACTGATGTACTCTTGAGTAACATCTGGTGGGTCACCGTCGGTGATCGCACCCGAATGCCGAAAGACACTCGACTGCAAGGATGCGTACGAATGAAACGTGGAACCGAAATCGCCGGCGCCAAGGTGCTGATCACGGGAGCCGGAAGTGGAATCGGCAGGCTCATGGCTCTGGAGGCGGCGGCCCGCGACGCTGCCGAGATCATCATCTGGGATCTCTCGGACGAACGAGGAGAAGCGGTGCGCGCCGAGGTGGAGGCCGCGGGGACCACGGCTCGAACCTTCGCCCTCAACGTCGGCGATGCCGACCAGGTCGCCGCCATGGCCGAACTCACCGGGCCGATCGACGTCCTCATCAACTGTGCCGGCATCGTCACCGGCAAGAAGCTCCTCGAAGTCGACGAGGCTGCGGTGCGACGGGTCTATGACGTCAACACCTTCGCCCTGTACTGGACGACCAGAGCATTCCTGCCCGGAATGATCGAACGCGACCGCGGCTCGGTGGTCACCATCGCCAGCGCCGCCGGCCTGACCGGAGTCGCCAGACAGACCGACTACTCGGCGAGCAAATGGGCGGCGGTCGGCTTCACCGAGTCCCTGCGCGGAGAGCTGCGCGCTGATGGCAGCCGGGTCAATACACTCGCCGTCTGCCCCTTCTACATCAACACCGGCATGTTCAAAGGCGTGCAGACGAAATTCCCTCGCCTGCTCCCGATCCTCGAAGAGAACGATGTGTCCACGCGCGTCCTCGATGCCGTCGAGTCCGGTCGTGAGCAGCTGGTCATGCCCTCACTCGTCCGGTGGGTCCCGGGCGTCCGGCTGCTGCCGACCCGCGCCTTCGACAGAGTCATGGACTTCCTCGGCGTCAACCAGACGATGGACCACTTCACCGGTCGGACCGGCAAGGACCGGCTGCACAGGTCCCCGTCCGGGGACGTTCCGGTAGCCGTCGCACGTCACTAGCCGGCACATCGTCGGTCCGCGCGGTTGCGCGTCGTGCTCGGCCGCAGCCTCGGCGCAGGTCCACAATGGAGTCAGTGGGACGATCGGGAAGGACGCGACATGGCGACGACGGATCTGGTCCTCGAAGGCGGTGGCACGAAGCTGCCGGGCCTCGTCGGGGCTGTCGAGGCTCTTGCCGACGGCGGCTACGACTTCCATCGCATCGCCGGAACCTCGGCCGGAGCGATCGTCGGTTCGCTCACCGCGGCGGGGATCTCACCGCCGACCCTGCGGCAGAAGGTCCTCGAGCAGGACTTCGGCGAATTCGAGGACCTCTCCCCCGCGTTCCGCCTCGCCCCCTGGTTGGGACGAGTACAGGGACTGCTGCTGCACAAGGGGATGTACGTGGGCGAGGCGCTCCATGACTTCCTCGCCGAGCTGCTGGCAGATCAAGGGGTGCGCACTTGGGGTGACCTCAAGTTCGCCGACCCGGGCAGTGCGATCCCGGCGGAGCGGTCGTATCGCCTCGTCGTCATCGTCTCCGACGTCTCCCGCGGGCGCATGCTGCGCCTGCCCTGGGACTATGAGGAGGCCCTCGGCGTCGATGCGGACAGCCAGTCCGTCGCCGAGGCGGTGTGCGCCTCGGCCGCCAGCCCGTTCTTCTTCCGCCCCCGCAGCCTGTCCGCCCGGCCGAGCGTGGCCGGCGGAGACTCCGTGCTCGGCGCCGACGGCGGACTGCTCTCGAACTTTCCCGTCGACGTCTTCGACCGCAAGGACGCGAAACCGGCACGATGGCCGACCTTCGGCGTCATGCTCTCTGCCCGCCAGACGGCCGCCGCCGAATGGCGGCCCAACGCGACCACGTACCAATACGCGAAGTCCCTGCTGTCGACGATGCTCAATGCCCACGACCGTCGGCACATCGATGACCCCTCGGTGACCGAACGGACGGTGTTCGTCGACACCACCGGACACAGCAGCACGGACTTCGCTCTGACGACGGACGACAAGCTCGATCTCATCTCGTCGGGCAGAAAGGCCGGAGAGAAGTTTCTGGCCGACTGGGACTGGCAGGAGTGGAAGGACCGCTTCGACCGGAAATGATCCTGACCCCCATGACCTGCGACCGATCGACGTGTAAGAATGAGGGCCCGAACCTGATCGCGAGCGAAGGAGAGATCATGAGCGAGTTCGAAGCGGACGCAGCAGACCGGCTGGAAGACGACCCCATCCTCGATGACCCCGAACTCGACGAGCCGACGGCCGACGAGTTGGATGATCCCGAACTCAATGCCGCCGAGGCTGAGGCCGACCTGGTCGACGCCGACTCCGACATCGACGAAGAGCCCGCCGAGGCGCCCGTCGAGCCCGGTGCCGAGGGACCCGAAGGAACCGGCATCGAAGGCGCCGACGATGTGCTCGTCGACGACGCGGGCTGGGAGGACGAGAACGAGGCACCCGACCTCTCGGACGAGTTCAACACCGATCAGTCGCCGGCAGCGGAGCAGGGAAATCGCGTCGGCGACGAGATGGTCTCCGAAGGCGATGACGACTTCGAGGTCGCCGAGCTCGACGGGGACGATCTCAACGTCGATGCCCTGGCCGATGACGGGACCGAAGAGGTCTCGGTCATCGACGGGATGCCCGAAGTCATCGACGACTCCTATGAGGAGGACTGACCCCTCCCCGATCGCGGGGTAGGAGGATCCCTCGGCGTGGACCGAAGTGAGGTTCCTCTCCGAATGCACTGGAACTCAAGGGCTGGTGTGGCATCTGCTCGGTGAGGGTGCTAGACCGGGAGTGGAAGGAGTCCTCACATGTCAGCATCGGCCCGCACGTCAGGCCAGCATTTCGACCTGCCTCACATGGGGTCGGGTCGCCCGCTCCACCGGCTCGGTGTCATCGCCACAGTCGCGACCTTCGGCGGTCTCCTCTTCGGCTATGACACCGGCGTCGTCAATGGTGCCCTCGAGCCTCTGAGCAGGGACTTCGGCCTGACTCCGCTGTCCGAGGGCATGGTCGTCGCTTCACTCATGGTCGGTGCCGCCTTCGGTGCGGTCTTCGGCGGTCGGGTCGCCGACGCCTATGGTCGTCGACGGACGATCCTCGGCCTCGCCGTCATCTTCATTCTCGGCACCTCGGCCTGTGTGCTCGCCCCGGGCGCGGAGTTCCTCATCGGCGCCCGCTTCGTCCTCGGCATCGCCGTCGGTGGTGCCTCGGCCTCAGTCCCCGTCTACCTCGGTGAGATCGCCCCCTCGGAGAAGCGCGGCTCCTTCGTCACCCGCAATGAGCTGATGATCGTCGCCGGCCAGCTCGCGGCCTTCGTCATCAATGCCGTGATCTTCAACTTCTGGGGTCACGTCGATTCCATCTGGCGTTGGATGCTCCTCGTGGCCCTGGGCCCGGCGATCGCCCTCCTCGTGGGGATGGTCTTCCAGCCGGAGAGTCCCCGGTGGCTGATCTCGAAGGGACGCTCCGACGAAGCTCTCGACGTCCTCCGGCAGGTCCGTTCCCCCGAACGCGCCGAGGCGGAGGTCGCCGAGGTGACCAAACTGGCCCAACAGGACGCCCAGCAGCAGACCGGCGGGCTCTCCGACTTGGGGACGCGTTGGGTGCTGCGCTTGGTGATCATCGGCGTCGGGCTCGGCTTCTTCCAGCAGCTGACGGGCATCAACTCGGTGATGTACTACGGCACGCAGCTGCTGACCAACGCCGGCCTCGACTCCGGAGTCGCCATCATCGGCAATATCGCCAATGGCGTGTTCTCCCTGGCCGGCATCTCACTGGGCATGTTCCTGCTCAACAGGCTGCCGCGCCGCGTCATGTTCCTCACCGGATACGGACTCATCGCGTTCTTCCACGCCCTCATCGCCCTGACCGCGGTCATCGTCCCGGCCGGCCCGGGACAGGCGTGGACGGTCCTCGTCTTCCTCGTCCTCTTCGTCTTCTCGATGCAGGGCACCGTCGGTCCGCTGACCTGGCTGATGCTCTCCGAGATCTTCCCGATGAAGATCCGCAGCTTCGCGATGGGCATCTGCGTGTTCGTGCTGTGGATCATGAACGCCGTCGTCGCCCAGTTCTTCCCGCCGCTCATCGAGGCGATGGGCATGACCGCGACCTTCGGCATGTTCGCAGGTCTGGCCGTCGTCGCCTTCATCTTCCTCGCCCTGCTCCTGCCGGAGACGAAGGGCAAGGATCTCGCACAGTTCGAGCGGGAGTTCAAAGCCGAATACGGCCGGAGGTAAGGAGTCACCATGTCCGTCGCAGTCGCCGTCACAGACAGTCCGGAGGGCCGTCGCGCGCTCGAGTCCGCAGTCTCCGAGGCCAGGCAGCTGAATACCGGTCTCCTGCTCATCAACCTCACCCTCCACGACTTCACCGACGATGAGATCCCGCCCGACCTCGAGGTCACCCTGATCAACCGGTCCGGTCGCGGCGATCGTGATCCCGTCACCGCCGTCCTCGATGAGCTGGGCGACCACGCCGAGGTGGAGCGGCTCGTCCTCGGGGTGCGCAATCGGTCCCGGGTGGGCAAGATTCTGCTCGGCTCGGTCACGCAGAGACTCATCCTCCGCTCCCCCGTGCCTGTGCTCACCGTCCGCCGGGATGCGGCCGGACGCTGACTCGGCCCAGTTCGGTGAATGCCCCGTACGACAGCACATTCGCCGTCTCTGCAGGGCGGTCATCATCGAGGATCCGCAGGGCACGCAGCGCCTCCGACATCGCCGCACGATAGGGCAGCGATCCGGTGCTGATCCGGCCCACCCCTGCCTCGGCGAGGGTCGACCGCGAATACCGCGGACTGACCAGCACATTCACCGGAGCCCGGCTGCGACCGGTGATCGTCTCGATCGTCTTGAGGTCGAGGTCGCCGGGGACGAAGATGCCATCAGCTCCGGCATCGGTGTAGGCGTCGACGCGTTCGAGAACCTCGCCGAGGTTGTGCTCCCCCACCCAGAATGTGTCGATCCGAGCGTTGACGAACAGTCCAGGGAACGCCTCCTTGATCGCCTCCGCCTTCGCCGCCAGAACCGCCGGTTCGCTCATCAGGCCCTGTCTCGAGTCCTGGATGTTGATGCCGTCGACGATGAGCCCGCCGGCGGAGTCGCCGGCGAAAGCCTCGCGCACGGCCTCGACGACGGATTCGGGAACGTTTCCATAGCCGTCCTCGAAGTCGCAGGTCAGCGGCTGTTCGGGCAGTACTTTGCGAAGAGCGGCGGCGAGGTTCGCGGTTGCGGTCAGGGTTTCTCGGTCCTCATCGGCGGCACCGATGGCAGCGGCGACGCCCAGACTCGTAGTGCCGACGGCTCGGTGCCCCGCCTCGGCGAAGAGCTGTCCACCGGCCACGTCCCAGGCACACGGCAGGATGAACGGGTCGCCGGGGACATGCAGCTTGTGGAAGGCTGCCGTGGTGTCGGTGGCATCGGTCATGTCTGGTCTCCGTTCTGTGCCATCGTCGTCTCAGAGATGGTCGTCGTCAGCGGTGAGCACCCAGTCGAGATGTTCGCGTCCGGCCGGGGTGATCTTCAGCGCCCGAGAGTTCGGACGTCGCACGATCCATTCGCGATCGAAGAACGTGCGGCAGATGTCGTCGCCGAGGGTTCCGCCCAGGTGGGAGCGGCGTTCCGTCCAATCGAGGCACCGTCGGATGAAGGGACGCGCCGACGAGGTCGGTGCTCCGACGTCGAGTCCGAATACGTCGGCGAGACCGGCCCGCCCGGCGTCGGTGATGGTCAGGGACTCGTCGATCCACTCTCGCTGGGTCAGGGCAGAGAAGAGCTGAGTGCCGAACCGGCCTGCGATGTGCCTGTAGCAGGTGCGGGCGTCGATCAGCCGGCGATCACGGGTCTTGGCCGCCAGGGTCGGTGCCGCGGCCATCGACCCTCCGACCAGAGCTCCCGTGTGTTCCAACCAGTCGGCGATGTCGGTCGAGGCGATCTGGACATAGCGGTGCCGACCTTCGCGTCGCTCGGCGAGGACACCATGGTCGATGAGGATGCTGGCATGTTCGGACAGTGAGGACATCGGAACGGACAGGGCGCGGCAGAGCTCGGTGAGCGTCCACGCACGACCGTCGAGGACACTGGCACAGATCATCACGCGGGTGGGATCGGCGATGGCCGATGCCAGGGCGGCGATGTTCGGCGCGGACTCCGGGAATCTCCTCGTCATGGCTCCATCGTAGGACCGTGTCGTTTCGGCCCGGCCCGAAACGTCCCGGCTCTGTGCTTCGAGGCGGCGCGGAGGTCCGCCTCGTGCATGGCCTAGGCTTGACTGCGGGAGTTTCCGTTCGAGGTGAGGGGGCATGCATGGCCGATACGACAGAGGGCACCGAGGCGGCCGACCGACTCGAATCAGCGCTCACCGGCCGGATCGATACGTCCACCCTCGACGAGATCTCGGCGCTGGCCCAGCAGGTTCCGCGGGCCGAGATCGGACGCCTCGTCCACACATCGACGCCTCTGCAGTCGGCGATGCTCTTCCGGGTGCTGACCAAGGAGGAGGCGCTCGACGTCTTCGAGGACCTGCCGCCGGCGTACCAGGCCGAACTCATCGGCAATCTCCGTGAGCCCGAGGTCGCCGACATCGTCGAGGGCCTCGACCCCGATGACCGGGCCGAACTCTTCGGCGAACTGCCTGCGAGTGTGGCCAGTCGTCTGATGAAGGGACTGACCACCGACGAGCGGGCGATGACGTCCGCAGTCCTCGGCTACCCGAAGTCCGCGATCGGCCGCTACATGTCACCCGAGGTGCTCGGCCTGCACGAGGATTGGACCGCTGCCGAGGCGATGGAAGTGGTGCGGGCCCGCATCGACGGTCCCGAGACCGTCTACCTCCTGCCCGTGGTCGGACCCGGCCGGGTGCTGCGCGGAGTCGTGTCTCTGCGCAACCTCATCGCCGTCGACGGGGACACCGTCATCGAGGACATGGTCCGCGATTCGATCAGCACCCATGCGCTGAGCGACCGTGAGGAAGCGGCACGCGAGTTCCTGTCCCACCGGCTCATCGCGATGCCGGTGACCGACCAGGAGGACCGCCTCGTCGGAATCCTCACCATGGACGACGTCCTCGACATCATCGACGAGGAGGACGCCGAGGACATCGCGCGCGGCTCGGGCACGGAACCGCTCGACCGCTCCTACCTGTCCTCGACGATCCTGCGTCTGGTCAGGAGCCGCATCGTGTGGCTGCTCGTCCTCGCCGTCTCCGCGATCCTCACCGTCCAGGTCCTCGAGGTCTATGAGGACCGTCTCGACCAGGTCGTCGTCCTCGCCCTCTTCATTCCGCTGCTCACCGGCACCGGCGGCAACACGGGCAACCAGGCCGCGACCACCGTCACCCGCGCCCTGGCCGTCGGTGAGGTTCGCATCCGGGACCTCGGGCGGGTGATCTGGCGGGAGCTGCGTGTCGGGGCGCTGCTGGGAGCGGTCCTCGGCGTTCTCGGCTTCATCGTCGCGGGCCTCGTCTACGGGTGGCCGATCGGCTTGGTCATCGGGCTCACCCTGCTGTCGGTGTGCATGATGGCAGCGACGGTGGGCGGGCTGATGCCGATCATCGCGAAGAAGGTCGGCGCGGACCCGGCCGTGTTCTCCAACCCGTTCATCTCCACGTTCTGCGACGCGACCGGCCTCATCCTCTATTTCACGATCGCGACCACGGTGCTCGGGCTGAGATGAGCCTTTCGGGCTGCGCTGAGCCTGCTCGGTCGATCGGCCGAGGCGGTCAACCCGACCACGCCTCCCACAGACGGGCGTAGGCCCCCTCGGCGGCGACGAGTTCGGCATGGGGTCCCTCCTCGATCACCCGGCCGTGCTCCATGACGAGGATCCGGTCGGCCTTCTCGGCCTGGCTGAGACGGTGGGCGACGACGAGAGCGCCCCGCCCGTCCAGGGCCGCCTGCGCGGAGGCTTCGAGGACATGGGCTCCGGCGGATCCCGCCTCGGCGGTGGCTTCGTCGAGGATCGCGAAGTCCGGGTCGGCGAGGACGAGTCTGGCCAGGGCGATCGTCTGCTCCTGGACTGCGGAGAGCCGGGTTCCGCCGTCGCCGATGTCGGTGTCCAGACCCTTGGGCAGTGTCCTCACCCAGTCGTCGCCGACCGTCTCGAGCGCTGAGCGGATCGCCGCGTCGGAGGCTGCCGGCACCGGCAGTGCGACGTTGTCGCGCAGCGTTCCGCTGAAGGTGTGGACCTCTTGGGCGACCATCGAGATGTGGTCGCGGAGAACTGCTTCGTCCAGTCCGGTCAGATCCGCGCCGGGGCCTGGGTCGCCAACGAGTGCGGCACGTCCGTGCGAAGGTGCCGAGAGTCCGGCGGCGATGCGGGCCAGGGTCGACTTGCCGGCGCCGGTGGTGCCGACGACGGCGACGACCTCGCCCGGGGCGATGCGCACGCTCACGCCTGTCAGGACGTGATTGTCGGAATCAGGGCCCTCGTCGTAGCTGAACCACAGGTTCTCGAGCACCAGCGACGGGGCGCCTGAGACGGTGTGGGTCGACCGCCTCGGCGAGGTCTCGGCTTCGTCGATGACCCCGACCATGCGGGTCAGCGACGCCCCGGCGGACTGGATCTGATCGAACAGGCCGACCAGTGCCCCGATCGGGTTGAACAGACGGTGGAAGACCAGCGCGGCAGTGGTCACGGCTCCGGCGGTCGTCTCGCCGAGGAGGACGAGTGCGAATCCGGCGACGAGCAGCAGAGAGAGGACGACGGCCTCGGCGCGGTTGTTGCGGCCGAAGGCGCGGGTGAGGAAGCGGAATACGTGGATCGACAGGTCACGGGCCTCGCCGGAGGCCGAGTCGACGCGGGTCATCTCCCCGCCTTCGGCGCGGTAGGCACGCAGGGTCTGGGCTCCGGTGAGCCCGCCGAGGAGACGGCCGGCACGTCTGCCGAAGGCCGCGCGCTCCTCCTTGTAGATGGGCTCGGACCGCGGCAGGTACCAGCGCAGAGTGAGCCAGTACATCGGCAGGGCGATGAGGCCGACGATGCCCAGCCGCCAGTCGATCGCGGCCAGTCCCGCGGCGGAGACGATGACGACGAGGAGGGATTCGACGACCAGAGGCAGCACCTGGGCGGCGGCTTCGCTGATCTTGCGTGAGTCGTCGGCGACGCGGGAGACGAGGTCGCCGGTGCCGGTGGCCTCGATCCGCTGGGAGTCGAGTGACATGGCCGAGTCGACGACCTGTGTGCGCAGTTCGGCGACGACGGGCATGGCGATGTGGGCCAGGGCCCAGGCGCCGATCCACGTGCCCAAGGCCATGACGACACCGGCGACGGCCACGGCGATCGCACAGGCCCACACGAGGTCTTCTCCCGCCCCTGCCGGCAGTTCGTCGACGAGCCGGCCGATCGCCCAGGGGCCCACCAGGCCGGCGCCGGCGTTGGCCAGCCCGGCGATGACGAGGAGGACCATCCATCCCGCCCTGGCTCGCAGCAGCGGGGCCAGGCGGGTGAACGCACGGCGTCTGGTGGCGATGGTCAGGGTGGTGTGTGCGCTCACCTGGTCACCGCCTGACGGTAGGCCTCGGCGTCGTCGGCGGCGAGCAGTTCGGAGTGGCCGCCGCTGAGGACGGGGCCGGTCGTCGGCACGAAGACCACGGTGTCGGCCGCGGCCAGGAAGGCCGGTGAGCTGGTGAGGATGATGGTCGCGGTCGCCTCGGCGGACCGTCGCAGCCGCGTCACTCCCTCGGCGATCCGGGCTTCGGTGACGGCGTCGACGGCGGTGGTCGGTTCGTGGAGGACGAGGACGGACGGGTCGGCGTCGAGGGCTCTGGCCAGTGCCACGCGCTGGCGCTGCCCGCCGGAGAGATTGCCGCCGAGCTCCTGGATGCGGTGATCGAGGCCGCCGTCGACGAGGCCGAGGAGTTCGTCGGTGCCCGAGGCCGCGAGCACGTCCTCGGTCACCGGGTGGTCTGTGGTCCCGACGATCATCGTGATATTCGAGCGGATCGTGCCTTCGAACAGGTCGACGGTGTGGGGAGACACGATCATCCGGTCCGGTCCCGTGCCGCGGGCGTGGGTTCCCAGTGCGCCGAGGAGGTCGGCTGCCGGTTCGGACTGTTCGGTCACGATGCAGGTCAGAGTCCCGAATCCGCAGGTGAAGTCGACGGTGCGGCCCTCGTCGACGTCCCAATCATCGACGGTGATTCCCGAGTCGTCGAGTTCCACGGTCGGTGGGGTCGGGCGCTCCGCCGACGCGGGGGCGTCCGCTGTGTCGATATCGCGAAGCAGGGTCGCGATCCTCTCCGCGGCACCGTGGGACTGGGCGAACTGTCCGACGATCTCGGCCAGTGCGCGCATGGGTTCGGTGAGGAATGCTGTCATTCCGAGGATGCCGATGAGCGCCCCGACGCTGATCTGGCCTTCGATGAGGCGCAGCCCTGCGACGATGAGGACGAGCGCGAGCACGATCGACATCACGAGTGCGCCCAGACCGGCAAGACGCCCGGTCCTCTCGCCGGTGGCGATGCCGGCGGTGGCCGCCTCGTCGGAGGTGGTCCGGTAGCGGCTCACCGCCCAGGGTTCGCCGCCCATGGCTTTGATCACGCGCAGGCCGTGCATGAGGTCGGAGGCCGAGCGGCCGGCGCGGGCCACGGCCTCGAGCTGGGCACCGGCCTTGGCCGAGACGGACCGTCCGGGCAGCGCGACGATGAGCAGACCGATGGGCACGGCGATGAGGACGACGAGCCCGGTCACCGGGTCGGCGACGAGGAGGAAGACGGCGGCGGTGAGCATCCCCAGCACCGAGGCGATGCCGCGTCCGGCTTGGGCGAAGGAGAGGGCTGCGGTGTCGGCATCGGCCGAGGCGATCGAGAGGACCTCGCCCGAAGCGCGGTCGGCAGGCAGATTCGCCGAGGTCAGGGCCGCGTGGGTGATCTCGACGCGCAGGGCATGCGCCTCGTGTTCGCGGGCGGCATTGCAGAAGCGGGAGCCGAAGCGATATCCGAGGCTGAGCACGGTGAACAGCAGCCCGATGCCGATGATGGAGACGATGAGCATCGTCCACGACAGCGGGATGATCGCCCGGTCGACGACGATGCCGATGGCCACGGGCACGAGCGCTTCGCAGACCTGCCACAACGACAGTGTGACGGCTCCGGGGATGAGGAGGGAGAGGCGCCGGCGGGCGGCTCTGGCCAGGAGGGTCGAACCTGAAGAGGGTATGGTCGGCACGAAGGCTACCCTAACATCTCCGCTGATTCGGAGGACTACACTGCCGACTATGCTGCCCATCACCGCCGACCTCGAGCACGGGATCCCCCACCTCCAGGGTCGGACCTTCGTCGTCACCGGAGCCAACAGCGGTCTCGGGCGGGTCAGCGTCGGCGCTCTCGCCGCCCACGGGGCGCGTGTCATCCTCGCGGTGCGCAACCTCGAGAAGGGTGAGGCGGCGGCGGCGGCGATGACCGGATCGGTCGAGGTCCGCGAGCTCGATCTGGCCGACCTTGCCTCCGTGCGCTCGTTCGCAGCGAGCTTCGACGGCCCGATCGATGTCCTCATCAACAACGCGGGCATCATGACTCCGCCATTGGGCTTCACCGCCGATGGCTTCGAGTCCCAGTTCGGCACCAACCACCTCGGACACTTCGCGCTGACGAACCTTCTCCTGTCGCAGATCCGCTCGCGGGTCGTCACGGTCTCCTCGCTGGCACACAGGCAGGGAGTCATCGACTTCACCGACCTCAACTGGCGGCGCCGGCGGTATCGGGCGATGGCCGCCTATGCGCAGTCGAAACTGGCGAACCTGCTGTTCACCACCGAACTCGAACGACGACTGACGGCGCACGATTCTGCAGTGATCGCGACCGCGGCCCACCCGGGACTGGCCGCAACCAACCTCTTCCACTCCGGAGACCGACGACGACTGCGCGATGTCCTCGGCAAGGCCATCACCCGGCTGTTCACGCAGAGCGACACCGCCGGTGCCGCGCCGACGCTCAACGCAGCCCTGGCCGATGTCCCCGGCAATTCCTATCTGGGTCCGGGCAGTGCCTTCGAGACTCGCGGCGAAACCGTCTTCACCGGCCGCACGCCGAGCGCGCTCGATGAGGACGTGGCCGGGGAACTGTGGGAGGCGTCGGAGGAGCTGACGGGGGTCGGGTTCCCTGAATCGTTGTCCTGACGAACCGACCATTCGCCGCCACGGTCGGTATCGTGGCGCTATGACTGTACTGCGCAATGTTCGGATCCTCGACCCCGACTCCACGAGCTCTGCCGGCGAACCGGTCGACGTCGAATTCGCTGACACGATCACTGCGATCCGCCCGGCCGCGGAACCGGATCCGTCTTCGGCGGCCACCCTGCTTCCCGGTCTCATCGACACCCACGTCCACCTCGGCGAGCGCTCGCGGCTGGTCGAGGCGCTCCGGTCGGGGCTGACGACGGTCGTCGATCTGGGCACCCATCCGGATTCGCTCGTCGCGGGATTTCGGGCCGACGACGAACTGTCGGACATACTCAGCGCAGGATCGGCCGCCTCGGCGCCGGGCAGCACCCAGATCGAGGTGATGGGTTTCCCGGCCGAGTCCGGTGTCATCGGTCCCGGCGATGCCGAACGGTTCCTCGACTGGCGCGTCGGGAACGGCGTCGATCTCATCAAGATCATCATCGAAGATCCCGACGCGACCGACACGCCTGCTCTCGACGTCTCCACCCTGCGCGCGCTCGCAGAGGGAGCCCGGCAGCGGGGGCTTCTCACCGTCGCCCACGCGGTGACTGCCGCGGCCTTCGCTCGCGGACTCGATGCCGGAGTCGACATCCTCACTCATGTGCCGTTCGATCGCCCGCTGCCGGAGGCGATCATCGAGCGGATGGTCGAGACCGGCACGCGTGTCTCCCCCACTCTGGTGAAGATGCGCGCAATCGCCGACGCCCGCCTCGGCGAGCATGCCGATGCCGCCATGGAGCAGGCGATCGCCAATGTCCGCGCCATGCACGAAGCCGGAGTCATCGTCATCGCCGGCACGGACGCGAATGAGACACCCTTCGCCCCGGTCCGTCACGGTCCCTCGCTGCACACCGAACTCGCCTATCTGGTCCAGGTCGGCATGAGCACCGCCGAGGCGATTCGGGCGGCGACCTCGACGGCGGCGGAGACGTTCGGTCTGAGCGACCGGGGTCGGGTCTGTGAGGGTGCCCGGGCCGATCTCGTCGTCGTTGACGGCGATCCGCTCGCCGATCTCTCGGTGCTGGCCAGCCCCGCCGAGGTGGTCGTCGGCAGACGTCGGATCGCACGCTGATCGCGTCTACCGGAAGGCCTGCTGCCCGGTGATGTAACGTTCCAGGTCGTAAGCTTGGTTCGCCCTAGTGCGATTCCGGGCTTGTGGGCAGACGCGCGGCAAATCCCTTCAGCTGTTCGGCCAGCGAATTTGCGGTCTCTTTCAAATCAACGCCAGGTTGCGCAGCGATGCCCGTAATAGAGTCGGACAGCAGATGAGCAGGCCCCCAGTCGCCGGGCCCCTTGTCTCCGGCGTCCACATCAAAGACAACTCTGTCGGAGCGATGCCAGGTGCAAAAGTACTCGACCGCCGCACCAACATTGCTTTGGCTCGTGCCTTCGAGCACTAGCAGCGGCGATCCTGCCGACAGCGACAACGCTTCGGCTAATGTGTCAGAAGCAGCAACCGCGCGAACCTGCCTGCGTCCTGCAGACACGGGAATCCCGAATCGTGTGTCGAGCATCGCATGCAACGAGGCATCGACTAGGTCGGCCGCGGCCAAACCCGGAACCAGATCTCGAGGCAACCAGGTGTGGATGATGGCGAGCGGTTCACCATCGACGCTGCGGCGTCGCCTGACTCCGATCAGATCGCTGGTTCCCAGCGCCCTCTCTGCACGCGAATCGGTTTCCCGGCCGAGAGACAGGACTTCTGTGGTCACGACCTCATTCGCGGTCGCAATCTGCGCCGAGAGTCCCGTCATCTTCTGTACGGCTCGATGATGCTCATGGCGGGGGGCGACAACGCTGCCCCGCCCCCTCCCACGTCGGATCAGCCCATCGTGAGTCAGCGATGACAGCGCCTGTCGAACCACCGACCGGGAAATGCAGAAGTGTTGCTGAAATTCCGCTTCGGTTGGAAGCTGCGCGCCCGGAGGCAAATCTCCTTGCGAGATCGCCTGCCGAAGCACATCGCCTAATTGCCGGTGGAGAGGGCAGGCTGCGTCGGGATCAAGTACCTTCGAGGGCTGGTCATCGATCCACATGTCGCCTCCTCACTGTCCGACGCTTCATCGTAGCAACGCCACCGTCTCACATCGCCTGCGCGGCTCTCCAGACGACATCCCACTTCGGAGCGAGGCTAGCAGCTCGCTCGAGTGAGAGCACCAAACTCGCTTCACGGGCGATGCCTTGACCGGCGATGTCGAAGGCAGTTCCATGGTCGACTGACACTCTGACCACAGGCAGGCCCACAGTGATGTTGACACCGTCGTCGCCGTAGACGGCCTTGAACGGCGCATGCCCCTGATCGTGATAGCAGACGACGACGAGGTTGACGTTTCCTCGTACCGCTGAGGGAATCAGGGCGTCGCCGGGCAGTGGCCCGGAAACGTTAAGTCCCTGCTTTCGCGCGGCTTCGACTGCCGGAGCGAGCACATCTGCATCTTCATCACCGAAAAGTCGGTTCTCGCCGGCATGAGGGTTGAGCCCCGCCAGCCCGATGAGCTCGTTGGGCTTACCCATCGACTCGGCGAAGGCACCTGCGAGCTTGAGCACGCTGAACGTGCGATCGAAGGTGATGTTCTCGATCGCCTGACGCAACGAGACGTGTGTTGTGAGGTGGAAGAAGTAGAGATCTCCGGCGGAGAGCACGAGCGAATAGTCTTCGACTCCGAATTCTTGCGCGAGCAGTTCGGTGTGCCCAGGGAAGCTATGGCCACCGGCATGCATCGCCGCCTTGTTGAGGGGAGCCGTGACAATTCCGTCAATCGCCCTCTCCCTCGCCAGACGGCAGGCCTCGACGACGAACCGGTACGATCCGTCGCCTGCTTCCGGGCTGAGCTCGCCGACCGGGACCGATTCAAGAGACGGCCCGACCTGGATCACTTCGATGGTGCCGGGGACGTTCTGTGCCTCGCTCGGATCGTTGATCTGAGATATGGCTACGGGATCGCCGCCGACGGACTCCACGCCGCGTCTCACCGAAGCGAGATCGCCGATGACCACCGGCACGCACTTCTCGCGTAGCTTGTCATGACCGAGCAGTGACTTCGCTGTGATCTCCGGCCCGATGCCTGCCACATCGCCGAGAGTAATCGCCAATACGGGTAGTGTCATTGTCTGATTCCTTCATTGTTGATGCTGAGAAGTTCATCGGCGATATCGGCCACATCTGTGCGCCTGCCGAAACCGCCTGCTTTTGTGATGACCGTGGCACCGGCGGCGATGCCGCCCTCGATCGAGCCAATCGGAATGCCCTCACGAACCGTCGCGTGAATGTGTAGACGCTGGGCGCCGAGGCGGCTGAGAACAGCCCTCGCTCCCTCTCCGCCCAGCAGCATCAGGGCAATCGAAGTCCGGCCATCGATAAGAGAAGAAGTGGCTTCGGCAAGAGTCTGCACTATCAGTTCAGTGGGTTTGAACTCACCAGCGCCGCTTGGCTCAGCCCGTTGCCTCGGAGCGTCGATGACAGTGATGAGATGGCGCAGATCCGTGGCGCGAACTGCCGACAGCCATGCAGCTCGCTCACCCTCGTCGAGTATCTCGCGCACCGTCGGGGCCCAGGTTATTGACTGCTCGCAGCGCCGCGCAGACAGAGCAGCCACCTGAGATCTTGTCACGTCATGGAGCGAACTCGCCACGATAATCATTCGCTGCGGATTTTGTCGTGTTCGCGATTGAGCTTCGAGCCCCGCTCCCCACACCGTCGCTAGCGCTGCGGCAAGACCCGCCGACCCGACCGGCACGACGTCGTCTTCAAACTCGGCGACTACCTCGGCGAGGACAGCAAGGTCGTTTTGTTCATCGGCATCAACCGAGATAACAGAAGACGTCGTTCGAGCAACCCTGATTGCTGCCAGCAAAGACTCCTTCGACCATCTACCTCGCTTAGGAGCCGGCACGACGCACGAGCCGGGGATGAGTTCGGCGACTGAGCTCGTCGTCAAGGGCGTCACGGGATCCGAACCGATCGATGTCTCGTGCACAGGTGTTCCGTTGACGAGAAGGAGGCCATCGGCAATGGTACGTCCCATCGCAGGGTAGGCCGGGCAGATCAGCGCAAAGGCATCCGGACGTGTTCGCTGCCACGCGTCGAGGGCTCCGCCGACCTGCGCTCCAACAGATCCGCGCAGGGTCGAATCGATCTTGAGGAAAAGGCGAGTAGCCCTCTCGGCACCGATTGAGGCAGCCGAACGCGTTCGAGTTCTCGCTTCTGAATCGCCGAGTGCCCGTGCATCGGTGACGAACGCGCTAACGCTGCCGTGCTTATGACTGCCGAGCGCACAATCATCGAGGAGTAGCTGCGCATTCCATCCAGCGTGTGCGAACTGCACTGCCGAATCCATGGCACCGGTCAGATCATCGGCGACGACCGACACCACTGGCGCCTCTTGGACGTTCCCCGTCCGAGCGTTCGTCACAGGCCGTCCGCTCGCAGAGGCTCGGAGTCCTTTTCGGCGTTGGTGATGCCGCCCTGTTTCTTGAGCACCCACGCAGCCAAGAGCGGAGCGAGCACAGCCGACACCAGAACAGCCGAGGCGACTTGTGCGGTGGCTACCTCGACGAATGGCTCGAAGCTGGGATCGGCACCGGCGATGATCGCCGGTGTCGCTATGGCATTGCCAGCGGTGGTCGCCGAGGCGATTCCGATGCCGGATTGCTTACCGCGGCGCAGGATCCAGCGGTATCCGAAATAGGCCAGCGTGCCAGTAATGACCGTCGCAATCGCGCCGACGAGCAGCCCGGACAGACCGCCGGTGACGACATTGCCCAGGTCGATGCCCGTACCGAGAGCGAAGGCGAAGAAAGGGATCACGATGTTGGGAATGGGACGCATGATCTCCGTCCACTTCTCATCGAGGTTGCCGACGATGACGCCGAGGACAAGAGGGATCACTGCTGCCAGAAGAAGAGTGTATGGGATGTCCGCGAGTCCAGCTGCTCCGAGGAAGAGCATGGAGAAGAACGGTCCGTCGTTGACGGCCGAGGCCATATAGGCTCCCCGGTCTCGTGCATCACCGTAGCGTCCGGTGAAGGCCAGCCAAAGCCCCCCGTTGCTGTTATCCATCGTGACGATGAGCGCGAGGATGGAGACACCGAGGATTCCCTCGATCCCGACAAACTGCCCCAACAGCACCACGAGTCCAGCAGGGATGATCGATTTCGTCAGCAGGATGGTGCCTGTCGTCGCAAGCACTGGGCCCGAGGTTTTGAGGGTGATCTGCATGCCTGTGGCGAAGATGAGCAGGCCGATGAGAGGCAGTGCGCTGTCCCGGAACAGCGCCGACGTGAAGTTTCCCATCTCGAGGAACCCGGGGAAGAACGTCCCGACGATCGAACCGAGTATGAGCGGAATCAACATGATTCCGCCCGGTATCCGATTCATTCCATCGAAAAGCGGAACCTTGCTGGTGATCTGTGATTCGGCAGCCATGACGAATCCCCTTTGCGTGAGCTGATTGTAGGCACATGATCAAATATGTACGTACACAGTGTACGTACATATGAACATTAAGCCAACGCCGGGCGGGGAGAGCCCTCGCCTGATAACTAGATGGCGAGGGCTCTTGAACAGCCGATCAGCGCGGCTGATCAACTACCGGAAGGCCTGCTCGCCGGTGATGTGACGACCTAGAATGAGGGTATGGACCTCGTCGGTGCCTTCGTAGGTGCGCACGGATTCGAGGTTGTTCGCATGCCGCAGCGGTGAGTACTCGAGTGTGATGCCGTTGCCGCCGAGCATCGTCCTCGCTTCGCGGCAGATGGCGATGGCCTCGCGGCAGTTGTTGAGTTTGCCGACGGAGATCTGGATCGGGTCGAGCGTTCCCGCATCTTTGAGCCGGCCCGTCTGGAGAGCCAGGAGGGTGCCCTTCTGAATCTCGAGGGCCATGTTGACCAGCTTCTCCTGCGTGATCTGGTAGGCAGTGAGCGGTTTGTTGAACTGAAGGCGGTTCTGTGCGTAGTCCAGGGCGACCTCGAAGGAGTCGCGGGCGGCCCCCATGGCGCCCCACATGATTCCGTACCGGGCCTCATTGAGGCAGGAGAACGGCCCCTTCAGTCCCGTGACTCCGGGCAGGACCGCCTCGGCGGGCAATTTCACGTCCTCAAGGTCGATGTCGCATTGGATGGAGGCCCGCATCGAGAGCTTCTGCTCGATCGGTGTGGCCGTGAATCCCGGAGTGTCGGTGGGGACGAGGAACCCGCGGATGCCTTCATCGGTCGTGGCCCAGATGACGGCGATCTGCGCGATCGAGGCCAGACCGATCCAGCGTTTGGCTCCGGTCAGCTTCCAGGTTCCGTCCTCATTGCGGGTGGCCGTGGTGGCCATCGAGGCAGGATCGGAGCCGGCGGTGGGTTCCGTCAGTCCGAAGCAGCCGATGATCTCACCTTTGGCCATGCCGGGCAGGTAGCGGTTCTTCTGCTCTTCGGAGCCGAATTTGTGGATGGCCGACATCGCCAGCGATCCCTGCACGGAGACGAAGGTGCGCAGTCCCGAGTCCCCGGCTTCGAGCTCGAGGGCGGCGAGACCGTATTCGACGGCGGAGCGTCCGGGGCAGCCGTAGCCCTGCAGATGCATGCCGAGGAGGCCGAGCTCGCCCATCTCACGCATGATCTCGGTCGGGAAGATCGCTCTTTCGTACCAATCGGCGATGTTCGGGCGGATCCGCTCGTCGACGAAGGTGCGGACCTTCTCACGGATCGCCAGCTCCTCGGCGGAGAGGAGACCGGCGAGGTCGAGCAGGTCGGAGGGATCGGCGGCAGCGGTCATGGATGTCTCCTGGTGCGAACGTGTGATGGATCGGATTGTGGGCCGGGACGTCGAGAGCGGGGTGCCGGTCGACGTGACCCTTCCCGTTCACTGTGCCATTCGCATTACCTTAAGTCCAAGACTTAATATTGACCCTATTGATTGGTTTGGAATATCAATTGGCAGTTCGCAGTGGGCGCGGCACCGCTGTCGGCGAGGTAAGCGAGCCGCTGAGCCCGAGGAGCACAGGCATGGAGTTGAGACATTTCGAGGCCTTCGTCGCCGTCGCCGAGGAGCTGCATTTCGGCCGCGCCGCGCAGAAGCTTCACATCGCCCAGCCGGCATTGAGTCAGATGATCCGCTCGCTGGAGAAGGAGCTCGGGGTCCGACTCTTCGACCGCACGACCCGGCGGGTGCGATTGACCGCTTCCGGTGAGGCGATGTTCGAACCCGCGCATGCGATCGGCACGCAGGTCGACGGGGCGAAGCGGATCGCACGGGCGGCTCAGGACGGGGCGGTCGGTCGGGTGCGGATCGGCTTCGGTGGGACGAGCGGCTATTCGATCCTCTCACTCATCGCCCGTGAGGTTGCGGCCAGGCAACCGGGCATCTGCCTCGACCTCAATCCGCAGATGTACTGCGGGGAGGCCGCGCAGGCTCTGCGTGACGGGGAGATGGATCTCGCCGTCGTCAGTCCGCCGGCTCCCGCAGGGATCGATTTCCATGTCATCCGACAGGAGACCGTGATGGTCGCCGTTCCGATCACGCACCGGCTTGCCGATGAAGAGGAGGTCTCGATGTCCGACCTCGCCGGCGAACCGTTCATCTCCTATGCCCCTTCGCACGGTTCGCAGGTCAGGGAGGTGATGGTCCGGTTGGCCGATGAGGCCGGATTCCTTCCGCATGTCGTCCAGGAGGCACCGGATCCCTACAGCCTGCTGGCACTCGTCGGCGCGCAGGTGGGAGTGGCCATCGTCGTCGAGTCCTCGGACCACATCCGCATCGACGGGGTGCGGTATGTTCGCCTCGCCGAGGGTGGGGATGCCTTCACACTCGCGCTCGGCTGGCGCCGGAACAACCCGTCGACGGCCCTGGCGAAGACTCTCGCCATCGTCCACAGCCTCCTCCCCTCCCCTATTGCTACGTGACGGCGGCCCAGCGACCTCGCGCGAGGTTGCTGGGCCGCCGTCGGGTAGTAATTACCAGCTGATGACTTGGGGGACGCTGACGTGTTTGAGGCCCTCGAGACCGAACTCGAGGCCGAAGCCGGACTTCTTCACCCCGCCGAAGGGCACTCGGGGGTCGACGGCACCGTGTTTGTTGATCCACGTGGTGCCTGCCTCGAGTCGGGCAGCGACGCTCCGGCAGGCGTCGAGATCGGTGCCCCACACCGAGGATCCGAGGCCGACTTCGAGCTCGTTGGCCCATTCGATGGCCTGGTCGAGGTCGGTGTATCTGATTATCGGCAGCACGGGCCCGAACTGCTCCTCGGCGACGAGCGGATTGTCGTTGTCGATGTCGGCGACAAGTGTCGTCGGGTAGAAGTAGCCGGGCTGATTGGCGGCGGGGTCGCCACCGATCAGCACTCGCGCGCCTCCGTCCTTCGCCGCTTGGACGAGGTTCGCGACGATGTCGTACTGCTGTCTGTTCTGCAGCGGACCGAGCACGTTCTCCTCCTCCAGGCCCACGCCCATCGGGGACTGTCCGGCCACCTCGACGAGGGCCTGGCAGACCTGGTCGTAGAGCGATTCGGGAACGTAGAGGCGCTTCATCGCCGCACAGGTCTGCCCGGTGTTGATGAATGCTCCCCAGAACAGGTCCCCGGCGATCTGGGCCGGATCGGCGTCGTCGAGGACGATGCCTGCATCGTTGCCGCCGAGTTCGAGGGTGATGCGGGCGAGGTTGTCCGCGGCGGTGCGCATGATCGCCTGCCCGGTCTTCGTCGACCCGGTGAACATGATCTTGTCGACATCGGCATGGCTGGTCAGAGCGGCACCGACCGCCCCGTCGCCGGGCACGACGGCAAGCACATCGGCCGGCAGCACCTGGTTGACCACCGCGACGAGCGCCTGCACGGACAAGGGCGTGTACTCCGAGGGTTTGAGGACGACGGTGTTGCCCATCTTCAGCGAGGGGGCGAACTGCCAGACGGAGATCATCATCGGCCAGTTCCAAGGCCCGACCGCTCCGACGACGCCGACCGGCCGGTAGTGGAGTTCGGCATGGGTCTCCCCGTCCTCGACGAGGACTTCGGGTTCGAGTTCGAAGGCGGCGTTCGCGCGCAGCCAGGCCGCGCACGCGCCGACCTCGAAGCGGGCGTTGGGACCGTTCAGGGGTTTGCCCTGCTCGCGGGAGAGCAGCTCGGCCAGCGCCTCGGCGGAGGCTTCGATCGCGTCGGCTGCCTGGTTGAGGAGGTCGCTGCGCTCCTGCGAACTGCGCTCCGCCCAGGCAGGCTGGGCCTTGCGTGCGGCAGCGACGGCGGCATCGATGTCGGCGGGGGTGCCCTCGGCGGTGCGGCCGACGACCTCGCCGGTGGCGGGATCAAGGATCTCGCGGCCGGCGGGGTCTTCGACCGCGGCCAGAATGGCAGAGGTGGTGCTGAGGTCGGTGACGGCTGTCTCGGTGGTCATGATGCTCCTTGTGTCGGGGACTGTGCAGTTGCTGATGGGCAGGTCGGTTGGTGGTCGAGGTCATGGTTCGGTCTCTCATCCCAGGCTTCCACCGGAACCGATTCCTGCATAGAGGTCCGGCGAGGACGAGCGGAGGACGATGGCCCAGATGGTGCCGATGAGTCCGGGGACGAGGACGATGGCCGGCAGCAGCCAGGACAGGACCGTGGTGCCCTCTGCGCCGATGAGGACGTTGAAGTTGATGACGATGGCGACGAAGAGGGTGAAGAGCCCGACCGCGGAGAGGCCGGGGGCGAAAACCCGGGTCCACAGCGAGTACTCCCCCGCCTTCGTGCGCAGGAAGCCGACGACGGCGAGCGCGGTCAGCGCCATGAGCAGCACGAGGCCGAAGGCGCCCATGTTCGTCAGCCACGTGAAGAGCGTGACGACGGGGAACAGCGGGTCATCGCTGCCGGAGCCGACCACCGCGAAGACGAGGATGATCACGAGCGCGAGACCCGACTGGGTGAGCGAACCGGCCACCGGGGCACCGGTGCGACGCGAAGTCCTGGCGAGGCCGGACGGAAGGACCTGATCGCGGCCGAGGGCGAAGACGTAGCGCGCGACGATGTTGTGGAAGGCGACGAGCGCGGCCAGCAGCGAGGTGAGGAACAGCAGGTTGCCGAGGTCGACGAACCACACCGGAGCATGCTCGCCGAGGAAGACGAACATGAGGTCGGGGCCGAACTGCTGTGACCGGCCGATGACCTTCGAGGCCCCCTCTCCGACGACCATCGCCCAGGCCGAGAGCGCGTAGAACACCGCGATGATGCACACGGCGATGACAGTGGCACGTCCTGCGGTGCGTTTGGGGTCCTTGACCTCCTCGTTGTAGATGGCTCCGGACTCGAAGCCCATGAAGGCCGCGATCGAGAACGCCAGGGCCGCACCGACTCCGGGGGCGAAGAGCTGGTCGAGCGCGAAGCCGTCGGTGGTGATGCCTTCGGGGCTGTGGGCGAGTCCGATGATGTCGAAGACGATGACGATGAGGAACTCCGCACCGACGATGATGCCGAGCACCTTCGCGGAGAAGTCCACGCGCAGCACCCCCATGATGCCGACGATGACCCAGGCGATGAGGGCGCAGACCCACCAGGACCAGGAAAGGCCGAAGAGCGTGTCGAGGAAGGAGGAGAAGACGAAGCCGAACATCCCGGCGATGCCGATCTGCATGGCGTTGTAGGCCACCAGCGCGGTCATCGCCGCACCCATCCCGGCGGGTTTGCCCAGTCCTTTCGAGATATAGGCGAAGAAGGCGCCGGCATTGTGGACGTGGCGACTCATCGCCGCATACCCGATCGCGAAGAGGATGAGGACGATCCCGAGGACGACGAAGGACAGCGGAATCCCGATCAATCCGGTGACGGCGAAGTTGCTGGGGACTCCGCCGGCGACGACGGTCAACGGCGCCGAGGCGGCGATGATCATGAAGACGAGCGCGGGGATTCCGATGCGGCGGGCATCGAGTGAGGCCGTGGCCGCAGGTGCGTGCCCGACGTCCGTGGACGGTCGATCGGCAGCGCTGCCGATCGGGGAACCCGGATCGCCTTCGGCCGGGTCCGAGCTGAGAGTGCTCATGTGATCCACCTAACAGTCGTAAGTGATTACTGCCAGTGTGGCCGCTGCCTGTCCGCTGCGTCTTGGCTTTGCAGGCAGAGTTCTTGACGATTCGCGCATTCGCGGCCGGCTGCCCCGGCTCGACCCAGCCGAACCGGTTTCGTCAGTCGGCCAGGGCGCTGCGGCGATATCCTGCGGGCGGCTGGCCGACCGCGCTGCGGAACAGGCGGGAGAAGTGTGCAGGGTCGCTCAGTCCCCATCGGGCGCCGATGGCCGCCACCGGCGTCTGACGCTGTCCGGGGTCGACGAGGTCGAGTCGGCACTTCTCGATGCGGCGGCGCCGGATCTCCCCGGACACGGTCTCCCCGCTGCCTTCGAAGATCTGGTGCAGGGTGCGCACCGAGATGAAATGGGCGGCCGCGATGGTCGACGGTGTCAGCTGCGGATCGGAGAGGTGGGTGTCGATGAAATCGGTGACCTCGGCCCACAGTCGCCGCCGCTCGTCGACCTCGCCGCCTGCGGCCGAGAGCTCGTCGGCCATCACCGTGGTGAGCAGATCGACGACATTGCCGGCCAGCCGCACCCCGGTCGCCCGGCTGAGGGTCGGCAGCATGGCTCCGGCCTGGGAGATGACCTGGGCGACGACCGTGCCGAGCTGATGGTCGGCTCCGATCGGGGTGGCGGTGAGCTGGCCGACGGTTCCGGCGGGCAGGTTGACCCGTGACTGCGGGAACATCATGACGTAGGACGAGAAGTCCGAATCGAAGCTGAGCGTATAGGGACGGGACGTGTCGTAGATCGCCAGCGATCCGGGTGCCAGGGTCATCTCGCGTCCGTCCTGGATGAGCAGGCCGTGCCCGTCGAGCTGCAGCGAGACCTTGAAGTAGTTCGTCCCGACCGTGCAGCAGTGCGCCTCTGACCCGGACCGGGCGATCAGGGCGGGGGTGCGCAGAACGGCGTGGGGGTTGGCGTTGATCTGCGACATCACCACGGAGTCGTAGTCGCGAGCGCTGATGCGACCCTGGAATCCGCCTCGGCGCTGGGGTTCGGTATCGAGCGGGACGAACGAGTCCGAGACCAGGCTCTGCCAGCCGTCGAAGTCGTTCGCGGTGTCTTCAAGCAACATCGTCGTCCTTAGATTGCTCGGCCCCGACCGCTTCGTCGAAGGCCCGTTGTCCGGTCACTCTATCCCCAACCGTCGCGCCAGTCACGACCCTGAGACCGATTACCGACCATTTGGTCACCGCCCTTCGGCAAGGCTCCCGCCGCTCGCCCCACTCCGGCCCCGCCTCATCAGCTCCGCCGGTCCAGTCGGGCGATGACGTAGTCGAGCTGGGCCCGGAAGCCGTCGAAGTCGAATCCGCGCCCGCCGATGATAGCGGTGGTCTGTGCCCCGAGGAGATAGGTCAGGAGCACCTCGGTCTCGGATTCGATGGCGGCCTCGGCACGCAGCCGACCATCGGCATCGGCCTCGCTGAGCCAGGACACGATCCACGCTCGCCAGAGCTCCATGGTCTCAGCGGTCGCGCGCGCATGCTCGGGGTTCTGGGCCACCTCGGCGAGATAGGACAAGACGACGCGGGCCTCATCGTGCAGTTCCGGCGTCACCGGGAGCACCTCATGCGCGAACGCCCGCAGAGCATCGAGCCCGCGCAGACCCGCCGTCGAGGTCGCCACCCTGGCGTTCGTGGCCTCGAAGACGTACAGGTAGGTGGCCGCGAGGAGATCGGCCTTCGACCCGAAATACGTTGTGACGACGCCGTTGGCGAAGCCGGCCTCGGTCGCGATATCGCGCATCGTCGCTCCGCCGAGCCCCTGCCTCACGATCAGGCGCAGCGTCGCCTGCACGAGGTCCCGGCGACGCTGGTCATGGTCGACGATCTTGGGCATGGTTCCTCCAGCGGTAATGATCGGGTCTTGACTTTATTTCCTACGAGTGTAGATTTTAGCGTGACTCAGCCCACAGGCCCAGATTGCAAAGGTGCACAATGTCCTGCCATTCCTCCGCCGCCATCGCCGAGGCGACCACAGCCACCCCCTTCACTCTGCCGACCGAAACCGAGATCGCAAGCGTCACTTCGGTGCTGCGCTCGGCCGGACATTTTCCGGAGACCGCGCGCATGGCCTACGTCGGCCTGCTCGATCCCGTGCGCGGCACGGATCGGACCACCGCCGAGGTGGACCGCCGTTTCCGTGCCTTCGTCCTCGACAAGACCGCCGGCACCGCCCGTGACATCATCGTCTCAGCCACCCGCGAGACCGTCGACACGGTGACCGAGTTGGACTCGACCGAGATGGGCGAGTTCCCCGTCATGGAGGAGGAGTTCGAGGTCGTCGAGGAGGTCCTCGCCTCCGATCCGACGTGGCTGGCCAGCCTGGAGAAGCGCGGGCTGCCCGTCGACGAGGTCCGGGTCGCTCCGCTGTCAGCCGGGGTCTTCGAGTACCCGGAGGAGTCGGGTCGGCGGATTCTGCGTGGGCTCGCCTTCCACCAGCAGCACGAGACCGACTCGGCGTGGGCGCACCCGATCGACGGCCTCGTCGCCTATGTCGACGTCACGAACAAGACCGTCGACCAGATCCTCGACCTCGAGAACGTCCCGGTGCCCGCCGAACACGGCAACTACACGGATCCCGAGCTCACCGGACCTGTGCGCACTACGCAGAAGCCGATCTCGATCACGCAGCCGGAGGGTCCGAGCTTCACCGTCACCGAGGGCAACCACATCGAATGGGAGAAGTGGTCCTTCGATGTCGGCTTCGACATGCGCGAAGGACTCGTCCTGCACAACATCGCCTTCGACGACGGAGACCGGCGCCGCACGATCCTCGACCGGGCCGCCATCGCCGAGATGGTCGTTCCCTACGGCGACCCTTCGCCCGTGCGGTCGTGGCAGAACTACTTCGACACCGGGGAATATCTCGTCGGGCAGTGGGCGAACTCGCTCGAACTCGGGTGTGACTGCCTCGGCGATATCACCTATCTGTCACCGTGGGTGGTCAACAACCTCGGCGAACCGCGGCAGATCAAGAACGGCATCTGCATGCACGAAGAGGACGCCTCGATCCTCGCCAAACATTCGGACCTGTGGTCAGGGGTCGCCTACACCCGCCGCAACCGCCGCTTCGTCGTCTCGTTCTTCACCACGGTCGGCAACTACGACTACGGCTTCTACTGGTACCTCTACCTCGACGGCACGATCGAGTTCGAGGCCAAGGCCACCGGTGTCGTCTTCACCTCGGCGCTGCCGAACGGGTCGACGGACTTCGCCTCCGAGATCGCGCCCGGACTCGGCGCCCCGTTCCATCAGCATCTCTTCGGTGCTCGCCTCGACTTCGCCCTCGACGGAGGCAAGTGCCGGGTCGAAGAGGAGGACGTGGTTCGTCTCCCGGTCTCGGAAGACAATCCGCGCGGCAACGCCTTCAGCCGATCCCGGACGGTCCTGGGCACAGAGCAGGCCGCACAGCGGGACGCGGACCAGTCGAAGGCACGGACGTGGGTGGTGACGAACCCGGAGTCGAACAACCGCCTCGGCGAACCGGTCGGCTACAAACTGCACCCGACGGGCCTGCCCACCCTGCTCGCGGCCGAGGATTCGTCGATCCATCGCCGCGCCACGTTCGCCTCGAAGTCGCTGTGGGTGACGCAGTATCACGAGGACGAACGCTATCCGACCGGGGATTTCCCGAATCAGCACCCCGGACATGCGGGTCTGCCGACGTGGACGGCTGCCGACCGCAACGTCGACGGTGAGGACATCGTTCTCTGGCACAGCTTCGGCCTCACGCACTTCCCGCGGGTCGAGGACTGGCCGATAATGCCCGTCGACGCCGTCGGCTTCAAGCTGCGCCCCGAGGGCTTCTTCGACCGCTCCCCCGCCCTCGACGTCCCGGCCCCGGAATCCGGCAGCCACTGCTGCGACTCCTGACCTCCCCTAATTGCTATCTGACGGCGGCCCAGCAACCTGGCACCAGGTTGCTGGGCCGCCGTCGGGTGGCAAATGGCTGGTATCTTCTACTTCGTCGGCCGACCTGCAGACGAGAGGGACTGGGAGTGCACGAGGCAAGCGAGACGACCGTTCCCGCTCAGGAGCTGCTGGTCAACATCGGGACCGGGCTGCTCGCCGGCGGGATCTCCTCGGTCGATGTCGAAGACGCTCTGACCGGTCTGGCCCCCGCCGTCGGTCTGAAGTCCATCAACGTCGCCGCCCTGCCCAAGGGCCTGTTCCTCACCGTCGGCCCCGGCAGCCCCACCCGGTTCGAACGGATCGGTCCTGACCTGCGGTTCGACCAGACCGCGAAGCTACTCGACATCGTCGACGCCCTTCGATCCCGCCGGCTCGGCATCGAGGCGGCCCGCCGGAAGATCGAAGCCGAAGTCATTGCCAGTCCCCCGCGCTGGCCAGGATGGCCGACCTACCTCGGTGCGGTGCCCATCGGCGTCGGGCTGTGCCTGCTGCTCGAACCCGGACTCGTCAATCTCGCATTCGCCGCCTTCGGCTCCCTCATCGTCGCCGGCGTCCTGGCGCTCAACGCCAAGCATTCCAGCCTCGGTGCACTGCTGCCGGTGGCCTCGGCGTTCGTCGTCGGCGTCCTCATGCTCGCCGGCTACCGACTCGAGTGGCTCGAGAGTCCGCTGCGCACGATCGTCGCGACCCTCGCCCTCCTGCTGCCCGGCAGCGCCGTGGTCACCGGGCTCACGGAGATCTCCGCCGGTGCTCTCTCCGCCGGCAGCTCCCGGCTCGTCTCCTCCACAGTGCAGCTGGCGATGTTCATCGCCGGAGTCGCCGGTGCCGCCGTGGTCACCGGTACCGGCGCCGAGGCGCTGGCGAACTCCCAGCTGACCGATTCCACGTGGTGGCTCTCGGCCCTCGGAGTCGCCTCCGCGACTCTGGGTCTCATCCTCTACCTCCACACTCCGCTCGAACACACGGTCCCGATCGTCCTCGCCATCGCCGCCGCAGCCCTGGCCCAACTGGGAATCGGCGCTCAGTTCGGTGCCGCGGTCGGCGGTCTTGCCGGCGCCCTGACCGCCTCCCTGGTGGCCGTCGTGCTCTCGCGTGTGCCGAAAGGGCCGATCTGGCGGATCAGCTTCGTGCCCGCATTCCTCGTCGTCGCGCCCGGCTCGTTCGGACTCCTCAATGCCTCACAGATCGAGTTTGGCGACGGGTCCGGAGTCGCCGGCAGTCTGCTTGCGGCAGGGGCGACGTTCTTCACGATCGCCATCGGCACCGTCATCGGCTCCGCCATCGCCCATGCCGCCGAGCCCAAAGACGAAATCGTCGCCTGAGGCCAGGCCCTCCCCTGCAAGAGCCCTCCCATACTACTTGATGGCGCCCCAGCAACCCGGCGCCAGGTTGCTGGGGCGCCATCAAGTAGTAGTAATAGGAGGGTCAGGAGGGGTCTTCTTGCGCGAACGGCGCGGAGGCCGCGTCGAGACGTTCGACCTCGTCGGCGCTGAGTTCGAGCCCGGGAGCGGCCATGAGCGATTCGAGCTGCTCAGGTGTGCGGGCCGAGACGATCGGCGCCGTCACTCCCTTGGCCAGCAGCCAGGCCAGTGCGACCGTCGCCGGAGCCACGTCATGCGAGTTCGCGATCGCCACGAGGTCGTCGACGGCTCGCAGCCCCTCGGCGTTGAAGTACCCGTTGACCATGGCCCCTCGATCGGCACCCTCGAGGTCGGCCTCGGTGCGGTATTTGCCGGTGAGGAAGCCCGCGGCGAGGCTGAAGTAGGAGAACACCGCGAGGTTCCGTCGCTCGGCCACCGGGCGCAGGTCGGTCTCGAACTCCCGCCGGTAGACGAGGCTGTACTGCGGCTGGATGGCCACAGGTTTGATCAGGCCTTCGTCCTCGCATGCGGCGAACCAGGCGGCCAGCCGCGCGGCGGAGTAGTTCGACACTCCGATGTGCGTGGCCTTGCCGGAACGCACGATCTCATCGAAGACGCGGGCCACCTCGGCGATGGGGGTCACCTCATCATCGCGGTGGGCATAGTAGAGGTCGACGTGATCGGTCTGCAGACGCTCCAGGGAGGCGTCGATGGCGGTGCGGATGTAATCGGGGTTCTGCGTCTTGTGGTCGGGGTGGTCACCGACCTTGGTGGCGATGACGACGTCATCGCGGTTGCCGCGGTCGGCCAGCCAGGTGCCGATGATGGTCTCGGATTCGCGACCGGTGTTTCCGGGCACCCACGCGGGGTAGGACTCGGCGGTGTCGAGGAAATTGCCGCCCGCGGCGACGAAAGCGTCGAGGACCGCATGCGACTGGGCCTCATCGGCCGTCCAGCCGAAGGTGTTCGTGCCGAGGTTGATCGGGAAGATCGACAGCTCAGTGCCGGGGAACTGCTTCCGTGACGTCAAATTCTCCTCCTTCAGTAGGGTGCTCGGCCATATGTGGACCGCACTCCCGCACAACGGAATTGCGTCGGGGACTATTCCGCCGAGGCGACTCACCCTTCCTTCCGCCCCGCGCGGGAGGTCATGAACGCTGCCGTTTCGTACCCGGCGCGGGCGTCCTCCCGCACCTGCTCCACCTGGTCGGGGACCATGGCGGCGAATGCGCGGTCCTTGAACCGCTGCGGCAACAGGCTCACCCACCGGGTGGCCGATCCGATGAAACCGGGAACGGTGACCTCGAACCGGGGCCGCGCCACAGCGTCGACGACGGCGGCCGCGACATCGTCGGGGCGCAGCAGTCGGACCGACCCTGTGCCGGTGCCCGCTGCGAGGACGGTGTCGACGACGGCGGGCATGATGACGCTCGTGTCCACTCCCTCCCCGCGCAGCTCCGCACGCACCGCGCGGAAGTACCCGAGCACCCCGGCCTTGGTCGCAGCGTACGTCGCCTCCCCCGGGACGGGCAGGATCGATGCCGCCGAGGCGACCGCGATGAGGTGACCGCGCCCGGCCCCGCGCATGGCAGGCGCTGCGGCCTTGACGCCGTTGATGACACCGAGGAGGTTGACCTCGAGCTGGGCCCGGGCCGCAGAATCCGGCTCCTCCTCGAAGGATCCGACCCACATGATGCCGGCGTTGTTGATGAGCACATCGACGGGACCGAGTTCGCTGCGGACGGCACCGAGGAAGTCGTCGAAGGAGTCCCTGTCGGCAACGTCGAGGGAGTAGGCGCGCACGCCCAACTCCGCGGCGGTCTCCTGCGCCGCTTCGAGGTCACGATCGCCGATGGCCACTCGAGCCCCGGCAGTTGTGAGGCGCTCGGCGATCGCACGCCCGATCCCGCGGGCCCCTCCGGTGATGGCGATGACCTTGCCTGTGACTGCTCTCGATCTGCTCATGCGGCCACCGCACCCTTCGTCATCTCCCGTTCGATCTCCCACAGGTAGTGGTCGAAGTCGACCTCCATCGTGTGCCGCGGCGAATCGTAGAACTGCTTCTTGTTGCGGTCGTCATCGCGGGCCATCTGCCTGACCATGTCCCGGCGGCTCGGCAGCTCGCAGGCGCCGGTGAGGATCTTCGCCGCCAGCTTCGACTGGACCTCGGACAGCGGCATGACCGCCCCCACCGGTTGGAGCAGTCCGATGAAGAACAGTCCCGGCCGATCCGGATGGACCATCCGCTTCCACAGGGGCAGGTCGTTGTTCTCGACGTCGACGACGTCGGCGGACAGGAACGGGAACGAGACCCGGTATCCGGTGGCCCAGACGATGAGGTCGGCCGGTGCCGAGGTCCCATCGGCGAAGACGACCCGATCCCGCTCGAGGCGCTCGATCCCGGGGCGCGGAGTCACAGCCTTCGCCTTGAGCCGGTCCCGGATCGCGTCCGATTGCACGGGGTGCGATTGGCCCGGGGCGTGCGGGGGCACCGGCAGTCCGTACTTCTTCAGTCCTCCTGAGGCCAGTGCGCCGAGGCGCAGCCTCAACGAGGTCATCCACCACGGAGCCCATCCGGGCAGGACGACCTGATCTGTCGCCATGCCCATGATCGTCTTCTTCATCACCCATTGGCCGCGTCTGATCGAGAGGTTGACGCTGCGGGCCCGATGCGAGCCTTCGACGGCGATGTCCATGGCCGAGTTGCCGGCACCGACGACGACCACATCGCGTCCCTCGAGCTGGTCCCCGCTGCGATAGTCGTGGGCGTGGATCTGTTCGCCGTCGAAGTCCCCCGGGTATTCGGGGTCGGGCCACCGGGCATCCCAGTGGTGCCCGTTGGCGACCATCACGGCGTCGTAGTGCCGGGTCTCGGAACCGGATGCGGACGTGATGTCGACGTCCCAACCGCCACGGCCGCCGCCTCGGCGAACATCGGTGACCTCGGTGTCGAAGGTGATCGTGTGGCCGAATCCGAAGTGTTCGACGTAGTCGCGGAAGTAGTCGTAGACCTGATCGTGGCGGGCGTAGTGCGGGTAGTGCTCGGGCATGGGGAAGTCCGAGAAGGCCATGCGCGGGCACGAGGTGTTGATCTGCAGGGTCTCGTAGCACGCGCTTGTGCCGTTGGGGTTGTCGAAGAGCCACGTGCCCCCGATTTCGCTGCCCTTCTCGAAGCAGTCGAACGGGATGGCCGAGGTGTAGAGGATCTTCGCGGCGGCGATCCCCGAGGATCCCGCCCCGATGATGCACACACGAGGCAGGGTGTCGTTCGGTGGGATGGGCGCGGTCACCTTCGGGGCTCGATGTCTCTGTCTGACGCTGTAAGGCATGTCACAATACTGCCATTGAAAATCAGAATTTTCACTACACTGGAGGAATGAATGTGCAAGCCTCCGAGAATTTCCCCGGCACCTCCTCGGCGGGCATGTGGCGCGGAACCTCACGGGCCGACCGCGACGGGGCACGCCGTGAGCGCCTCCTCGAAGCTGCGCTCGAGCTGTACGGAACGCTCGGATTTCGGGCGACCTCCATCCAGGCGCTGTGCCACGAATCCGGCGTGTCGAGCAGGTCCTTCTATGAGCTCTTCCCCGCTCGGAAGGCGGGGCCGACCGCGGAGGACGGGACAGCACCGGAGTCGTTATCGGCCCAGGAGTCGCTGCTCGAACAGCTCTACATCGTCCTCAATGCGGAGATCGGCGAGGCCATGGCCACGCTGAGGATTCCGGCCGCGGCGAGCCTGCGCGACGCGACCGTCCACGTCGTGTCCGCTGCCCTCATGCCGATGCTGCGCGATGAGCGCAAGGCCCGCGTGCTCGAGGTCGAGGCCGTCGGCGTCAACGAGTCGCTCGAAGCCCGGCGGAGGGAGACGATGCGCATGCTCGCCGCGGCCGTCGATTCTGCGTTCGTGCGGCTGCAGTCCGCCTACGACCTGCCCGACCTCGGTTTCTCGCCGGAGGCGGACGGCGGCGATCTCACCAGCCTCATCGTCGTCGGCGGAATCACCGAAGCCCTGGTCCAGCGCGTGCATACCCCCGTGCCGGAGCGTATGTCGACCACGGCCTTCCTCACTCACATCGCCGAGGTGGCCATGCGCGCCTATGGGGTGGTCCCCGACCGCGGTTCGTGACACGATGGCCCTGTGATCGGCCACCTGTTCGGGTGTCGATGAGGAGAGACAATGGCTGTTTCGCAATCGCGATCAAGACGGGTCACGGGGGCCGCTGTGCTGTCCATCGTCTTGGCGCAGTGGTTCGGGACCTCGCTGTGGTTCAGCCCCAGCGGCGCCGTCGAAGGGCTCTCGACCTGGCTCGGGGCGACACCCGGGCAGTTCGGATGGCTCATCGCCGCCACCCAGATCGGCTTCATCTGCGGAACGCTGCTGAGCGCGGCGACCGGGATCGCGGACCGTTTTCCGCCCGAGCGGATCTTCATCGTCTCGAGTCTCATCGGTGCCGGACTGAACTTCGTCTGGACGCTCGGCCCTTCGGAGCTCACGCTCGTGTGGATCTCTCGCTTCTTCGTCGGCGTCAGCCTTGCGGGGATCTATCCGATGGGCATGAAGATGATCGTCAAACGGGCCCAGGCTAAGTCCGGGCAGGCCCTCGCCTGGCTCGTCGCGATGCTGACCCTGGGCACCGCGATGCCCCAACTCCTGTCGGCGGTCGGGGCCTCCCTGCCCTGGCAGTCGATCATGTGGGGCTCGTCCGCCCTGGCCGTGCTCGGGTCCGTGCTCATCGCCATGATCTCCGGGGGATGGGGAGGGGCGCCGCGCCAAAGCCGTGGAGTGACGCGGGCGAGCGCTGCATCCACGGCGATGACGAGTCCGAGGGCCGTTGGTGAACCGGCGCTGCGCAGACTGTTCCGGGACCGGATGTTCCGAGCCGCCGTCTTCGGGTACGCGGGCCACATGTGGGAGCTCTATGCCTTCTGGGCCGTGGTTCCCACACTCGTCATCGCTGCTGTGGGCGAGAAGAGCGGCTCCACCGGCCTGGCGACGACGAGCTTCCTCGTCATCGCCGCCGGGGTGGCCGGATGTGTGCTCGGCGGAATCATCGCTCGCCGGACCGGTGGTGCCGCCGTCGCCGCAGCGGCGCTCGCGGGCTCGGGACTGATGTGCCTGATCTACCCGCTGCTGCCCGACGTGGGCCCGATCCTCGTCGCGGCCTTAGCGCTCTGGGGCTTCCTCGTCATCGCCGACTCCCCTCAGTTCTCGGACCTGGCCGCCCGTTATGCTCCCGCAGAGCTGACGGGAACGGGGCTGACGGTGATGAACTCCCTCGGCTTCGCCGTCAGCGTCATCAGCATCGTCGTCCTCCAGAGCCTCATCGTGAGTTTCGGAGCCGTCGCCGTGTGGCTGCTCCTGCCCGGCCCCGTGCTCGGTCTGCTGGCGATGCGCCCGCTCGTGCTCGGGCCGAGGTCGCCGCAGCCTCGTCCAGGCGAACGGATTCGTCGGCGGTGACAGCGAGCTCCGGGACGGCCGGCAGAGCACCGTACCGCTGCGACGGCCTCCCTCGAGGTCGCCTTCGGTGCGGTACCGGCCGAGCAGCGAATCTGTCGGGGACACGGACTGCTTGAGCGGACTACTTGAGGAGTCGGTCCATCCTGCGGTCGCTGAGCTTCTTGCCTCCGGTCTGGCAGCCCGGGCAGTACTGCAGTGACTTATCGGCGAAGGAGACCTCCGCGATGGTCGCCCCGCACACCGGGCACGTCTTCCCGGTGCGGCCGTGGACCCGCAGCCGGCGCTTCTTCGCCGCCTTGATCTTCCCCGGCGGCAGCTCGATCAACGCGTCCCGGGCCCGACCGAGTACCTCACGCACCGTCTCGAGCAGTGCCGGTGCGTCGACGCCCGAGGCCGGAGCGAACGGGGAGAGCCTGGCCGCATGGAGGATCTCGTCCGAGTAGGCGTTGCCGATGCCGGCGATGAGTTCCTGATCCTCCAGGACGGTCTTGATCCGAGAGTTCGAACCGGCCAGGGCCGAGGCGAACTGGTCTGCCTCGATGGACAGGGCGTCGGGTCCGGCCCTGTCGATGGCGGGCACCTCGGAGCGGTCGGACACGAGCGAGACCGCGGCGTTCTTCTTCGTTCCCGCTTCACTCAGATCGAAGCCGGCCCCGGACGCCAGATGGATGCGCAGGCCGAGCGGTCCCTTGCCCATCTTCACCGGGCCGGTGGGCACAGCTTCGTACCAGACCAGCCAGCCGGCACGGGCGAAACGACAGACCAGTTCGAGGCCGTCGAACTCGACGATGAGGACTTTGCCGACCCGGGAGACCCCGGTGATCTCGAGTCCGCGGATCGCATCCAGCGGCGGATCGGCGGTCTTGAGGATGCTCAGCTCCCCGATGTCGGTGCGGGTGACGAAGTCGCCGACGACCTTCGCGCGCAGGAAGCTCACCAGTGCGTCGACCTCGGGCAATTCCGGCATAGTCCCAGTATGCGCCCTGGTCGGGACGGAAACCACTGCCCTTGTGAGTCCTGTGCGCGAGGGCTAACGTGGACAGATCACGCATGGGCGTGCCGCGCCATGTGCTTCGACCACTGCTGAAGGAGGTTGACGATGGCAGAGAATGTCGCTCAGAAGCTCATCAACTCACATCTGGAATCCGGGGAGCTCGCCCCCGGCAACGAACTCGGGATCCGGATCGACCAGACACTCACACAGGATGCGACGGGCACCCTGGTCATGCTCGAACTCGAGGCGCTCGGCCTCGACCGGATCCGCACGGACCTGTCGGTGCAGTACGTCGATCACAACCTGCTGCAGACCGATGAGAAGAACCCGGAGGACCATGAGTTCCTCCGCTCGGCGGCCCAACGGTTCGGACTGTGGTTCTCACCCGCAGGCAACGGCGTCTCCCACCCGGTCCACCAGTCGCGGTTCGGCAAACCGGGCGCAACCCTCATCGGTTCGGACTCCCACACCTGTGCCGCCGGGGCACTGGGGATGCTCGCCATCGGCGTCGGCGGTCTCGAGATCGCCATGGCCATGGCCGGTGAGTCCCTCTACATCAGCGCCCCGCAGATCATGGGGGTCGAACTCACCGGCACACTGCCGGACTGGGTCTCCGCCAAGGACGTCATCCTCGAGATGCTGCGCCGCCATGGGGTCAAGGGCGGCGTCGGCAAGATCATCGAGTACCACGGGGACGGGCTGAGGAACCTCACGGCCATGGACCGTCACGTGATCGCGAACATGGGTGCCGAACTCGGTGCCACCGCCACTGTCTTCCCCGCCGACGATGCCGTCCGCGACTACCTCGAAGCCGTTGACCGCGGTGAGGACTTCACCCGCCTCGAGGCGGACGAGGGTGCCGAATACGATCTCACCGACAGCATCGACCTCTCGCAGCTCGAACCGCTCATCGCCGCACCCTCGTCACCGGGCAATGTCACTCCGGTGCGCGAGGTCGCCGGTGACGACGTCTTCCAGGTCGTCGTCGGCTCCTCGGCGAACCCGGGGCTGCGGGATTTCGCGGTCGTCGCCGAGACGCTGGCCGATAGGCAGATCCATCGGCAGGTCTCCCTCGACATCAACCCCACCTCCCGCGAGGTCTTGGCCGACCTGATCTCCGGCGGATGGCTGACCTCGCTGGTGGGATCCGGAGCACGGATCCACCAATCCGGCTGCATGGGCTGCATCGGTATGGGCCAGGCGCCGGCAGTCGGGCGCAACAGTCTGCGGACCATGCCGCGGAACTTCCCCGGTCGCTCCGGCACCGACGAGGACTCCGTGTGGCTGTGTTCGCCGGAGACTGCGGCCGCCGCCGCGCTGACCGGGAAGATCACCGATCCTCGCGACCTCGACATGGACTATCCCGAGGTGCGGCTGCCGGAGAAGTTCTCCGCGAATCCGAAGATGCTCGTCCCGCCGCTCGAACTCGAAAAGGCGCGGGAGGTCGAGCTCGTCAAGGGGTCGAACATCTCGACTCTGCCCGACTTCGAGCCCCTGCCCGACGACATCGATCTGGAGATCCTGCTCAAGGTCGGCGACAACGTCTCCACGGATGAGATCATGCCCGCCGGCTCCCGAGTCCTGCCCTACCGATCGAACATTCCGAAGATCGCCGAGTTCGTCTACATTCAGGTCGACGACACCTACGCCACCCGGGCCGCCGAGCACGACGGCGGACACGCGATCGTCGGCGGTGAGAACTACGGGCAGGGGTCCTCGCGTGAGCACGCGGTCATCGCTCCTCGGTATCTCGGACTGCGGGTGGTGGTGGCGAAGTCGCTGGCACGCATCCACTGGCAGAACCTCGCGAATTTCGGCGTCCTTGCCCTCGAGTTCACGAACGAGGCCGACTACGAGGCAATGTCCCAGGGTGATGTGCTTGAGTTCCGGGGCCTGCGTGATGAGCTCGCTCAGGGAGATTCGATCACCGCCGAGGCGGCCGGGCGGAAGTTCGAATTCCGCCATGGCCTTTCGCCTCGTCAGGTCGAGATGGTCCTCGCCGGCGGTCGCATCGCCCAACGCGCCCAACAGAACTGACCCCAATTACTCCGACGGCGGCTCAGCAACCTGGCGCCAGGTTGCTGGGCCCCCGTCAGGTAGTTCGGGGAGGGCACGAAAACGGCGGCCCGGATACCGTGTTCGGTATCCGGGCCGCCGTCTCGTTTCGAGCGCCCGTGGGCGCCTACGAAGCCGACCGCTGGATCAGCCTCGAACGCTCGGAGCACCTGGACTACCCCAGCGGGTGGCTTCAGCCCTTGACCTTGGCCTCGATGGCCGCGCCGACCTCGGCGTCGATGTTCTTCCAGTACTGGATCGCGTTGGACAGCACCGGCTCCTCGACCCCGTCGGAGAGGCCGCCGGCGACGGTCTCGATGAGACCCTGGCGCTCCTCCTCGGAGTAGACCTCGCGGACCAGGGTGTGTGCCTGGCCGAAGTCGTCGTCCTCGGCGTGCAGGCTGTAGGCGCTGCGGACGAGCTCGCCGTCGGACTCCCAGCTGTTGTCGATCGTGCCCTGGGTGTCCTGGTAGGAACGTCCGTACGAGTTCGGGGCGTAGACCGGTGCATTACCCGAATGGTGGTACTGCATCTGGCCTTCCTTGTCGTACGAGTTCGTCTTCGTCACCGAGGCGTTGACCGGCAGCTGGTTGAAGTTCGTGCCGATCCGGTTGCGCTGGGCATCCGGGTAGGAGAACACGCGGCCCAGCAGCATCTTGTCCGGAGAGATCCCGGTGCCCGGCACGGTGTTCGAGGGGCTGAAGGCAGCCTGCTCGATCTGTGCGAAGTGGTTCGACGGGTTCTCGTTGAGCGTGAACTTGCCGACCTTGATGAGCGGGTAGTCCTTCTTCGACCAGGTCTTCGTCAGATCGAAGGGATTGAACCGGTAGGTCTTCGCCTCTTCGTAGGGCATGATCTGGACGTAGAAGGTCCAGGACGGGTAGTCGCCGCGCTCGATGGCGTCGAAGAGATCGCGGCGGTGGATGTCCGCATCCTCGCCGGCGAGCTTGCCCGCCTCCTCGTTCGACATGTTCTCGACACCCTGATCGGTGTGGAAGTGATACTGGACCCAGAACTTCTCGCCCTCGGCATTGATCCACATGTAGGTGTGCGAGGAGTAGCCGTTCATGTTCCGCCAGGTCTTGGGCAGACCGCGCGGTCCCATGAGGTAGGAGACCTGGTGGGCGGATTCGGGCGAGAGAGACCAGAAGTCCCACTGCATGTTGTTGCTGCGCAGACCCGAATCGGGGGTGCGCTTCTGCGAGTGGATGAAGTCGGGGAACTTCATCGGATCGCGGACGAAGAAGACGGGGGTGTTGTTGCCCACCATGTCGAAGTTGCCCTCTTCGGTGTAGAACTTCAGCGCGAATCCGCGCACGTCGCGCCAGGAATCGGGCGAACCGAGTTCACCGGCGACGGTGGAGAAGCGGGCGAGCATCGGGGTCTTCTTGCCCGGCTGCAGGAAGTCGGCCTTCGTGTAGGCGGAGACGTCCTCGGTGACTTCGAGTTCGCCGAAGGCACCCGATCCCTTGGCGTGGGGGCTGCGCTCGGGCACACGCTCACGATCGAACCGGGCCAGCTTCTCGACCAGGGCCACATCGTGGAGCATGAGCGGACCATCGGCCCCCACGCTCAGCGAGTGGGCGTCGGATTCCCTGGGCGCACCGGACTCGGTCGTCGAGGGCTTGGTGCTGTCATGTCCGGGGTATTCATGATCTGTATGTTGCGTCATCACATCTCCTTCAACCGTTTGATTTCAGGTGACCTCGCGCGTTTCTCCGCCGTTGCCCGACGGAGAGACGTGTCTCCCACCAGATCTGTGGATCGGAGGGTGCACGCGCCTCACCTGATCTCGATTTCCCGACGTCGGCAAAACTCTGTCGGAGTCAGTTTCAACCTAGCGAGGTTCTCTGTTGAGCACAACCAAGGGCGGCCTGTCTTCATTCCCGTAAGCGGTGTCGATCTCCTCACCCCTGCGCTGAGGCGGCCGATCCACCGCCGGAGCCGCCGTCTGACCCGCCGGTTCCCGAGCCCGAGGATCCGCCGCTGTCCGCGGAGGATCCGCTGCCGCCGGTGCCCGACGAACCGTCCGTTCCGCCGCTGGTGTCAGCTGCGCTCCCGGTGCTTCCCGCACTGTCCGAGGCTGTCGTGCCGCTGCTTGTATCGGTGCCGTCGGCGGTCGTCGAACCGGTATCGGTTCCGGTGTCCGTCGTGGTGTCCGCTCCCTGGTCGGTCTGGCCGGAGTCCGTGCCCTGCGAGCCGGTTTCTCCCGCCGAGGTGGACTGTCCGGTCTGACCGTCCGATCCGCTGTCGGATGAGCTCTGCTGCCCATCCGCCCCCGACCCGGAGCCGCTGCTCGACCCCTCGCCGGAGGACCCGGAGTCTGAGGTTCCGGTGTTCGTCTCCTCACCCGTCGTCGACTGTCCCGACACCGATCGTGAGATCTGCGAGGTGCCGGGCGAGATATCGGCGTCGGTGAAGTTCTCGGCCACGACGACAGCGCCGAGTCCGATGCCGAAGGCGGCGACGCCGATCGTCACCGGGTAGAGGACCCGTTTGCGGCGCAGCTTCTGCCACCAGGTGCGCGGTTGCGCGGCAGTTCCGGATCCGGATTGCTCAGCGTGTTCGCCGGGTTCGTCCTCCTTCGCCGAGGCGGCTGTCGAATGCGCGTAGTCACCGGTGGGTTCCGGCGGTGCGAAGGCCGAATCCTCGGCCAGCGAGGGGTCGACTGCGGCGGGTTTCGCAGCATCCGGGCTCTTCGCGATCTTCGCCTTGACAGCCGGGGCCAGCTTGGATCCGACTTCCTGGATCTTCTCCTTGCCTTTGTCGAGGCTGCGCCCGTACAGGGTGACGGCCAGTGCGGTGACGATGCTGGCGACGCCGGCTCCGACGACGGTTCCCGCGACTCCCAGCTGGCCCCCGATGACCGAGGAGGTCGCTGCCGCGCCGGCGCCGGCGATGAGCTGGGTGGCGGAGATGCGTCCCTCGGATGACTTCTCGTTCTCGGGTGCGTCCTGCGCTTCGGGATCAGAGCCCGATTCGATCATGGTCCCTGTCGGAGTGCCGATGGGCATGGTCGAGTCATCGCGACGGATCGGATTCGGTGGAATCACCGGGGTCGTCACATGCTGGGTCGGAATCGGTGCGGCGCCGGGCCGAGCGGCCGCGATCTCCTCGGTGATGAGCGGCAGGGTCTGCGAGTGCCGAGGTGTGTGAGTCGACTCCGCTTCGTCTGCGTACTGATTGTCCGACTGGTCCGGTTCGCCGGTATTCGATGCCACTGATCCTCCCAGAACACGTGCTTCGCACCAGTATCCGGCGTCAGTGTTCGGGCATGCTGAAACGCGGTCTCCGAGCCTGAGAGATCGCTGACCCAGAGAGTCGCGCTTGCACCCTCTGACGTGGAACGATGCAGAACCGTGTGACCTGCGGGACACCCGACTCTCACCATTTTTCCAGCCGTGGGCGCCGTGTGCGCTCAGTGCAGGATGACCGAGCCGAGGTGGTCGCGCGGAAGCTCGGAAGCGCTGAGTTCGAACAGCTGGAAGCGCGGGGCGTGCGGGGCCGCGTCCAGGGTGAGCACGAAGCAGGGCTGTCCTGCGAGACGCGGCGGGCTCGGCTGTCGGGGTCCGATCATCGACAGCCGTCGACGGGAGTCCGCGTCGGGCTCGGGACCGCGGGCATCCTCGACGACCATGAGGTTGACGGCGAAGCACGGTTCGGCCAAGTCGGTGAGCACGACAGCCTGCTCACCGCGGAAGCACATCGGACAGCGTTCGGGCACCCGGCGGGCGGTCCCGTCGACGGTGAGGACCACCTCGGAGGTGGGCAGGAAGGTGCGGTCCATCCTCGGCAGTGCGGAGAACGGACCGGGACGTTCGAGGCGGGCGATGCTCAGTCTCCAGGGTCTCAGATGCGGGGTGAGCGCCTCGGAATCGGTGATCGATACGAGTTCGGTCGTCTCTCCTGCGCCGTTGGCCCATGGCACCGGGGCCCGGTCGTCGAAGCTCGTGAGCACGCGCATGGGACCCACTCTAGACCGAGCAGCCCGCTCCCTGACCCACACGTGCAGGATCCACAGGAGCCGGGCCCACACGCACAGGTGCGGGCCCCCGCACGGAGGATCTTGCCAAACGTCGGGAGAGGACTAGCCTTGAGGGGTGCAGTGCGTCGGCTCGCCTCGGCGCAGGGCATGAACAGCACTCATATCGATGAGGGGCACGCGTCGATGAAGGGCAGGCGGAATCGTTTCCGGGTGCTTTTCGTTCGTCTCGCCAGCACGCCGAACACACGTGCCCACAGGCCTCTCACCGTCGGTCGGAGGGAGGGGCATGTTCGGACCGGACAATGTCCGCAGACGGTGGCGGCCGGAAGAGATCACCGTGACCAAGCCCGATGTCACGAAGCGGGCCATCGCCGCCGCCGCCATCGGCAATATCACCGAGTGGTACGACTTCGGAGTCTACGGCTACCTGGCGGTCGTCATCGAAGGAATCTTCCTGCCGAAGGACTCTGGCCCCATCGGACACGTGATCGTCGCCGGGCTCTTCGCCGTCGCTTTCCTCGTCAGACCTCTCGGCGGGCTCTTCTTCGGGCCGCTGGCCGACAGGATCGGCCGCAACAAGGTGCTCGCGATGACGATGATCCTCATGGCCGCCGGCACCTTCCTCATTGGGGTCATCCCCGACTATGCGACCGTGGGTCTGTGGGCGCCGTTCCTGCTGCTGGCGTGCCGACTGCTCCAGGGCTTCTCCACCGGCGGCGAGTACAGCAATGCGATGACCTTCATCGCCGAATACGCACCGGATCGGCGGCGCGGGTTCCTCGGCAGCCTGCTCGAGGTCGGCACCTTCACCGGGTATGTCCTCGGGGCCTTGTTCGCGACGATCGTCCAGACCGTCTCGACTCCCGAATTCCTCGAGTCGTGGGGCTGGCGGATCCCCTTCTTCATCGCCCTGCCTCTCGGCTTCATCGGCGTCTACCTTCGGACCAGGCTCGCGGACACCCCGGCCTACAAGGAGATGGAGCGGCTCTCCGAACAGGAGGAGCAGAAGAACCACGTCAAAGGAGAGTTCAAGGAGATCTTCAAGCTGTGGCCGAATCTGCTGGCCTGCTGCGGTCTCGTGTTGGCCTGGAACGTCACGAACTACATGCTCACGTCGTTCATCCCGCTCTATTTCCCGATGGTTGAGGACATCCAAGGCAGCGGCGGCGTCTCCGAGCTGACCTCGCAGATCCTGCAGATCATCGTCATGGCCTGCTGCCTGGCCGTCATTCCGGTCATCGGCAAGGTCTCGGACAGAGTCGGTCGCAAGGCCGTCGTGCGATCCGGCGCCATCTCACTCATCGTCCTGTCGTTCCCGTCTCTCTGGCTCGTCCGCGGGCACAGCGACATCGTCGTCTTCCTCGGCCTGCTCATCATGGGACTCAGTCTCATCTGCTTCAGTGCGACGATGCCCTCGACCCTGCCGTCGCTGTTCCCGACGATGGTGCGCGCCGGCGCCCTGGCGATCGCGTTCAATCTTTCGATCTCGCTGTTCGGCGGCACGACCTCGGTGGTGATGACCTCACTCATCAACGCAACCGGATTCCTCATGTGGCCGGCGGTCTACCTCATGGCGGCCGGCGTCATCGGACTCGTCGCCATCCACTTCGTGCCGGAGAGCAACCGCCGCCCGCTGTGGGGATCGACCCCGTCTGCGGCGTCGCGGGAGGAGGCGGAGGATCTCGCCGAGGAGCTCAACAGCAGAGCCGGACCCACCTGAGGTACGAATTCTGCTTCAGGCGCCGGTGGGCTCCTCGGGTGTCAGGACCTGCACAGGCAGAACGGGTGACCGGCCGGGTCGAGGAAGACGCGGAACGTCTCACCCGGTTGCTCGGGGGCTTTGCCCGCACCGATCTCAAGCACGGACTTCTCCGCAACATCGAGGTCGTCGACGATGACATCGAGGTGCATCTGCTGCGGGTGAGCCTGACCGGGCCAGCTGGGCGCGTGATAGTCCTCGACCTGCTGGATGCAGATCGGCGGCCAGGAATCGGAGGTGACTTCCGCCCAGGTGCCGTCCTCGTCGACCGCGACCGTCCAGTCGAGGAGTTTTCCGTAGAACTCCGCGAGCTCGGCGGCGTCGGGAGCATCGAGCACGACAACGGGCTGCTTTGCTATAGCCATGCCCCGAGTCTACGCCGCGGCACGGACATGTCGAGGGCCCCGGCAGCCCCCGGGTCCAAGCAGTGGACGATCTGCTCGAGAGGCAACGGCAATCGCGCCAGGGACCCTGTTCGCGGAACGATGACGTGGCGTAAGATTGTTGAGCAGATCCGCCGGGCGAGCGATCGCGCCGGCACCCCAAGCGAAGGTGCGCGATGAGTTCTCACACTCTGCCTGTCGGCGACACTCCGGCGGTGTACATCATCCACGACAATCCGGAATGGATCGCCCCACTCACCGAGGCGCTCGATCGCCTCGACGTCCCTCATATCGAGTGGCTGCTGCCCGAGACCACGATCGATCTTGCTGCCGAACCTCCACAGGGGCTGTTCTGGTCGCGGCTGTCGGCGTCGGCGCACACCCGAACCGATCCGCATGTGAAGGAGTACGGACGCGCGGTCCTCGACTGGCTCGCCGCCGCTGGGCGCCGGGTCCTCAACGGTCGCGACGTCTACGAGCTCGAGGTGAGCAAAATCCGTCAGCATCGCGAGCTGGCCGGCCGCGGCTTCGACGTGCCGCGCACCGCAGCCGCATTCGGACCGCAGGCGCTCGTCGAGGCCGCGGGGACCTTCGCTCCCCCGTTCATCACGAAGCACAATCAGGGCGGGAAGGGACTCGGTGTCCGCCGCTTCGACTCCCATTCGGAGCTTTCCGACGCGGCTGCAGATTTCGCACCCCGCGGAGCGAATGCACCGATCGACGGCATCACCCTCATCCAGGAGTATGTGCAGCCGGCGCAGCCATTCATCACCCGTGCCGAATTCATCGGCGGCCGTTTCCACTATGCGGTGCGCGTCGACGTCTCCGGCGGGTCCTTCGAACTGTGCCCAGCCGATGCCTGCGAGATCCCCAGAGCCGAGGCCTCGAACAGTTCCGCTGCCACTCCGGTCAGCCAGTTCTCCCGCCGGGACGACATCACCACCGAGACACCGCTGATCGCTCACCTCGAGACGCTGCTGGTCGATCTTGGTGTCGCGATCGCCGGCATCGAGTTCATCGAAACTCTCGACGGCCGCCAGGTCGTCTACGACATCAACACGAACACGAACTACAACCCGACCGTCGAAACGGCCGAACAGCTGGCCGGTCGGCGGCCGGCCGCCGACCGGATCGCCGATTTCATCGCCGACACCCTCGCCGAGGTGGCCCCGCCGTCCGCGTCGCTCGCCGGGTCCGCATCCCGGTGAGCATCCGCATCCGGGTACTCACGGATCTGCTGACTGAGCTGCGCGCTGTCGGGCCCGGGCGTCGTGCGCTTGTGGCCCTCGACGGGGTCGACGGGGCCGGGAAGTCGACGATCGCCCGGGAACTCGTCGGTCTCGCGCAAAAGGGTTCGGGCGGTGCCGGCACTGCGTCGGTTCGTCCGGTCGCCACAGCTGGCATCGACGGGTTCCACCACGAGCGGGCGGTTCGCTGCGCCCGCGGCAAGGGACCGGAGACCTTCTACCGGGATTCCTACGACTACAGCGCATTCGTCGAGTCGGTCGTCGAACCCTTCCGCAGGGGTGAAGCGATCGTTGCTGCGGTGTGGGACGTCGACGCGGACCGGCCGATCGAGCCGGAACCTCGGATCCTGCCCAGCGACTGCGTCCTCCTCGTCGAAGGGATCTTCCTCCACCGTCCCGAGCTGCGCAATCTCTGGGATGCGAGCGTGTGGGTCGATGTGCCGTTCGAGGTCTCGGTTCCTCGCGGCAATGAGCGGTTTCCCGGACGCTTCGATGCCGACCCCGAGGATGAGTCGAACCACCGATATGTCGGCGGCCAGCGCCTCTACTTCGCCGAGGCGACCCCGTGGGAGCAGGCGACGTGGGTGCTCGACAACCGCGACCTCGACCGGCCGACCTTGACCGGTCGGCCCTGACTCGTTCGATCTGACAACTGTTCTTGTCAGAGTGGTAGGGTCGAGGGGCTACAGGGGAGCGCCGAAGGAGCCGACGCTGAGAGTGCACACGCAGACCCTTTGAACCTGATCCGGTGAGCACCGGCGGAGGAAGTGGAAGAGCAATGACCACCACAGACATCGACACGACGATCACCGTGGCCGCCGACGGAGCAGTGTCGGCACTGATGAGGTCGACGAGCAGACAATGGGCGGAGGCCGTCGACCACCGATTCGTCCGCGAACTCTTCGCCGGCACGGTCGACGACGCGGTCATGCGTGACTATCTCGTGCAGGACTATCAGTTCTTCGAGTCGTTCCTGTCCATGCTCGGTGCCTGCGTCGCCCATGCCGATGAGCTCGATGCGAAGCTGCGGTTCGCCCGGCAGCTGGGGATGCTCGCCGCCGATGAGGACACGTACTTCGTCGACTCCTTCGCCGAGCTGGGAGTGCTCCCCGATGGGTATCTCGACCCTGAGCTCACGGCGCCCACGGCGGGGTTCCGTGATCTCATGGACGAGTCCGTCACCTCGGCGTCATATCCGCAGCTGCTGATCGTCCTCGTCGTCGCCGAATGGCTCTACCTCGACTGGGCCGAATCCCAAGAGGCAAAACCGTCGCGCCAGGTGCACCGAAGATGGATCGACCTCCACCGAGGCGACGCTTTCCACGGTTGGGTGCAGTTCCTCGTCGACGAACTCGAACGCGTGTTCCCGACAGACGACGACCAGGGCTCAGACGCCGAGACCCTGAGTCGCACCTGGCACCAGGCCGTCGCCCTCGAATGCGACTTCTTCGACAACGTGTACGAAAACTGAGCCACCCCGGACTGCACACCGCAGCTGCCCAGCCCGCTGACCTAGACTGACCTCATGAGCACAGGTGTTGATGCAGTCGTCGTCGGATCCGGCCCCAACGGCATGGCCGCCGCGGTCACCCTGGCCCGCGCCGGGCTGTCCGTCGAGGTCTTCGAAGCTCAGTCGACGATCGGTGGCGGCGCCCGCACCCTCGACCTCGGTTTGGCGCCGGGCGTCACTCATGACATCTGCTCGGCCGTGCACCCGCTGGCCATTGCCAGCCCCTTCTTCGTCGACTTCGACCTGCGTGCCCGCGGCATGGAGCTGACCACCCCCGAGGTCTCCTACGCCCAACCCCTCGACGCCAAGCCCGCCGCGCTGGCGTTCCACGATCTCGACGAAACGGTCGACCGCCTCGGCGAGGCGGGACCGGAATGGCGACGTTTCTTCGCCCCTCTGCTCGATCGTGTCGATGACGCGATCTGGCTCTCCCTCGGTGACAAGCGTTCCGTGCCGGAGACACTGCGCGATATTCCCGGAATCGCGAACGTCGTGAAGTTCGGCCTGCGGCTGCTGAGCCAGGCCAGTCCTGCCTGGAACATTCCGCTCTCCCACGAATCGAGCCAGGCCCTGTTCACCGGCGTCGCCGCGCATGCGATCGGCGGACTGCCGGCGATGGGCACAGCGGCCACCGCGACGATGCTCTCCACAGTCGCCCACGCCGACGGCTGGCCCTCCCCCATCGGCGGTTCGCAGGCGATCATCGACTACCTCGTCGCCGATCTCGAAGCCCACGGCGGAACCGTCACCACGAATGCGCGCATCGACCACATCTCCGATCTGCCAGCGGCCCGCGCCTATCTTCTCGACACCTCGGCGCTGAACGCCGCCCAGATCTTCTCCGGACTGCTTCCCGGCAAGGTCGACCACAGCCTGCGTTCGTTCAAGCACGGCAACGCCGCCGCCAAGGTCGACTTCGTCCTCGACGGCCCGGTCCCCTGGTCCGACCCCGAAGTGGGCCGGGCCGGCACCATTCACGTCGGGGGGACCCGAGCCCAGATGGCCGCCGCCGAGGCACAGGTGATGTCCGGACGGATGCCGGCCGACCCCGTCTGCCTCGTCTCAGACCCCACCGTCTTCGACCCCTCACGCGAGGTGGGCGGACTGCGGCCGCTGTGGACGTACTGCCATGTCCCATTCGACTGCCCGCTCGACCCGACCGAGTACATCACCCGGCAGATCGAACGCTTCGCCCCCGGCTTCCGCGACCGCATCGTCGCTCACAATGCGATCCCCGCCTCCGAGATGGCCAGCCACAACCAGAACTACATCGGCGGCGACATCGCCACCGGTGTTGTGTCCTTCTACCGCATGATGGCTCGCCCGCGCACCAGCTGGGACAACTACAGCCTCGGCGTGCCGGGGGCCTTCCTCTGCTCGGCGGCGACCCCACCGGCCCCGGGCGTGCACGGGATGAACGGCTGGTTCGCCGCCCGCCGAGCGCTGAAGACCCGCTTCGGCATCGACGAGGCGCCCAGCCTGGCACCGGGCGACTGACTGATCGAGTCCGTCCCCACGGGGACGCACCACCATCTCAGACGTGATCGAATCGGGCACAGATTGTCGGGCGGGACACCCTGGGCCACCGGAAGTATGGATGAGTGAAGGGAGAGATCGTGATCGCTGAACTCAATACACTCATCGACGTCATCGAGTCGAACCTGACTGCCGATTCCGCGGAGTCCGTCGAGGTCGGTGCGCTGGCCGCCAGGCTCGGCACGACCGAGTATCACCTGCGGCGGATGTTCTCATCGCTGGCGGGAATTCCGCTCTCGGAGTATGTCCGCAGGCGCAGAATGACCGTCGCCGCCGGTGACGTCATCGACGGTGAGGATCTGCTGGGTGTGGCGGTGCGGTACGGATACGGATCGACGGAGGCATTCACGCGCGCCTTTCGGTCCGTCCACGGTACGGCTCCGTCCGAGGCACGGCGCAACGGCGGTCCCCTTCGCAGCCAACAGTCACTCAGGTTCCGCCTGACGATCGAAGGGAGTTCGACCATGGACACCAGAATCATCGACCACCCCGCATTCGCACTCATCGGCCATGCTGTGCGTGTGCCGCTCATCCACGAAGGAGAGAACCCGCACATCCGCGAGTTCGTCGCTTCGCTCCCGCACGCCGAGCACGAACGGCTCAAAGAGCTCTCGGACACGACGCCAGAAGGGCTGCTCCAGGTCACGGACGGTGTGGATCCCGACTACCGCGAAGGAACCGACCTCACCTATCTTCATGGGGTCGCGATCTCGTCGGCCGCCTCGGCGCCGGAGGACCTCGATATCATCGATGTCCGGGCCGGGATGTGGGCCGTCTTCACAGCAAGCGGCCCGTACCCGATGGCACTTCAAGACACGTGGGCGGCCACGGCCGGCGAATGGTTCCCGTCGAACCCGTGGCGACTGCGTCCGGGGCCCTCGATCGTGTCGATTCTCGATCGCGCCGAGGACTTCAGCACCGCGACGACGGATCTCTGGCTGCCCGTGGAGCGGGCCTGACTCAGCCCCGCACCCACCGGTCGGCATCGTCGTCGTAATGCCATTCGACCACCTCGGTGACGGCGTCGATGACGTCGTTCAGCCAGAACGTCGTATCCGGGTGCCAACCCGCCATCAGACTCGCGGTCCGATCGTCGGTGTTCCCCACCGTGGGGAAGGTCTCCGATGCCTCGCCGAGGTGGGCCTCGGCTACGTCGATGACCGCACCTGCCGTACGCAGATAGCCGGCCAGACCGACGTGGACGCCGTCGAATTCCTCGGACACCTGTGACCAGTCCGGGATGACCCAGCGCCCTTTGCGGTCGGTGGCCTCGAACCACACCTGGCGGCGTTGGGCGGTGACGTCGAGCGGATAGCGACGGCACAGATCCGCCCAGTCTGCAGGTCCACGGATCTCGGCGATGCGAGCGTCCGAGCGCAACCGCAGGCGGCAGGCCCGGGCGCGCTCGAGACCGAAATCGTCCTCGACGAGTTCCACGCCGATCGGCGTTCCGTGCGGCCAGGTCCCTGTCGATGACCAGAGTCCGCCAGGCGGTGTCGAGCACCACTCGCCGCTGACCTCGCCAAGGGGATTCTTCACGAAATCGTGGCGATAGTCCGTCTCCGTGGTGAGGACGTCGGCGAGCCACTCGCCGAGCCCCCAAGGCGGGTGGATTCCGCTCCCGGTGCTGGTCGGATGGAGATCGGTCAGAGTGATCTCCGGATGCTCCTCTGACGAGTCGGCGGGGCCCGGCTCAAGGTCGAAGACCGCCGGCAGTGAACCACGATGCACTTCATCATCCCAGGCCAGAGCCCATTGATCATTCGGATTGAGCGCCAAAGACCAGCTGTCGAGCAGTCCGGTGTCAATGAGGATCTCGGCGAAGCGACGCAGGGCTTCGCGCACTACGGGGTCGGAAGCGATCTGGTTGTGGCCGTGCGGAGGCTGCCAGTACATGGCGCCGGAGATGACCTCGGCCATCTCGTTCTCGAGGTCATCTTGGGTCGGGATCACCGGTGTGACGAGTCGTAGCCGCGCCGCGACGTCGGCTGAACTCATGGCCTTCGGATCTGGACCAAGTTCTGGTTCCGTCTCGAGTTCTGGTTCGGATCCCGCCTCCGTGCCGTCTTCGCGGACGTAGATCGTCACCGCGACTCCCTGCGCCCTATCGACGCGTGAGCCGGCGGCGAAGACGGCGCTGCGGAACTCATCCAAGGCACGCGCTTCCTCGGTGAGGGGCTCAGCTTCGTCGTCGAATTCGTCGGTCCGTCCGCGCTGGGCCAGCCCGAAAACGAGCGAGCGTCCCCGCGGGGACGTCAGCAGATCCTCGGCGGTGATCCGGCCGTCCGGATCGGTCGGGTACGTGGTCATGGTACCGAGACTACGCGACCGCGTCGACGCTCGGAGGCGCAGTTCCTCCGCGCGTCCGCCGCACCTTCAGCCAGTCGCGAAGCGCCGCGGCACGAGTTTCTCCAGGGGCAGGAACGCCGCCCAGCAGACGACGGTCGGCAGGAAGTGGATGCCCAATGCCAGGTACGTCATGAGGTGGAAGAGGCAGAAGAACGCGACGACCGCGTAGAGCCACTTGCCCTTGAGGAACAGGGCGACCGGTGAGAGGAACTCGAAGACCAGCGTCGCCCACTGTGCGGCGATGAGGAGGCCGGGCATTTCGAGGAACGGCTTCGACCATTCGGCGCCGCGGCGCATGAGCGCCCAGATGATGACCGCACCGTTGGCCCAGTGGGTGATGTTGCCCGAAGCGATCCACTTCATCAGCACCGAGTAGAAGTAGGTGAGCACGACCGAGATCTGCACGATCCGCAGCGCCCAGCCGGCCCGCACCGAGGCGGTGCTGACATCACGGAATCGGGCGGTGCCGATCGTCGGCAGGACGAAAGCGGCGATGACGAGCGCCATATGATCATGCGCCACGTACCCGTATCCCTGGGTGTAGAACATCCACGCGCCGAAGCTGATCGCCACCGCCCAGCCGCTGAGGCGCTGGAGGATTCCGGCGGCGGCGAGCAGGGAGAAGACGATGATGAGGGTGAGCAGGATCTGCGCGCCGAGGACGCTGACCGCGGGGATGTGGAGGAACCTCGCCAGCCACAGCGGCTGGTAGAACTCGGGTGTCCAGCCGTGGGCGATGACGTCACCGGAGATCGTGTGCACATCGATGATGATGAAGACGTAGATGAAGACGCGGAACACGGCCACCCGGGCCAGTGGCACGGCGGGCATGAACCAGCGGAGGAACGGATTCCGGTCGGCCGCCTCGGCGGGGGTGGTCGTCAATGTCGGGGTGCCGCTCATCGGACCTCCCAGGTTGCCAGCGTCGTCTGTTCGGGTTCGCCGATGGCAAGGCCGTTCTGCAGCTGGGTGGTGGTGCGGCAGAGGATCATCGTTTCGGGTTTCGGTTCGTTCGGGTGCAGCCGGGCGTACGAATCGGCCATCGACTGCATGAGCTCGGGGTGGGCGATGACCCGGTCGAGCTGGGATTCGACGTCACCGCGTTCGATGCCGACGGTCGCGGCGTTGAAACCGAGGCGACGCGGTTCCTCCTCGTCGGGGAACTGGGCTTCGATGCAGGTGGAGTTCACGGTGCCGTTGAGGTCTTTGGCGGTGGCGTACTGGGTGAGCGAGCCGAGCGGGAAGAAGTCATTCGTGTTGAGGAACTGCCCGCAGGTGAGGATGACGAACGCAACGGCAGGAACGACGATGCGCCAGGCGACGGAGACCTTCGACAGCGGTTTCACGCGGGTCGGGCCTTTGGCGCTGCGGGAGCCGGGTGGGGCGGACTCGCCTGTGCCGTCCACGGCGGACGCGGCAGCGGGATCCGCGGCGGCGGGGTCCTGGCTCGTCAGGAGACGGCGCTTCTTCTCTTCCATACGCTTACGGGACTCGTCCTCTCGGGTGCGGCTCGTTCGCTGACAATCCTATCCGCCCAGAACTACCCGACGGCGGCTGAGCAACCTCGCGCGAGGTTGCTCAGCCGCCGTCGGGTAGTAATAGGGGTCAGGAGCTGCGGGCGTAGAGGTTGAGCTGCTCCCAGCCGGCCGCATACTTCTGGAAGGCGGCGACGGCCGATTCCGAATCATCGTTGCTCAGAGCGGTGACCCACGAGTCGACGAGCTCCGCGGCCTCGCTCGGCCACAGCACATCGGACATCCCGCCGAGGTCGAGCTCGAGGATCGAGTTCATATCGAAAGTGTCGATCCACTCGGCCAGAACCGAGGTCTGCTCGACCATGTCGACGACCTTCGAGCTGTCCGCGATCGTCTCCGAAGCCCATTCCATGCGCGCCGAGGCGGCCAGAATGTCCGTGCGGATGAGCACCCGCAGCCCCTCGTCGGTCTCCTCCGTGATGACCTGATCCTCGGTCAGGGAGAAGAACAGCCACCACGACGGCGGCACGTCCCACGCCGAGACCCGGGTGAAGATCCGCGTGTCCTTCGCGTCCTGCAGCCATTCCGCACGGCGGCTGGCGGCACGTCGGCGGGCGGTCTTCGGAGCGACGATGTCCAAGGTCGCCTTCGAGGTGTGCTCGGTCAGCGACTCGAGCGCCTCCCACCCGCGGATGTCCTCTTGAGCAGGGCAGAAACGGTCCACCCCGTCCGCGGTCTGAGACGCAGGAAGGAAGATCGGAGTGCGCCGAAATGAGTCGGCCACGGGCGACGGAGGCAGGGAGATCAAGCGCTTGTCGGCGTCGTGGGAAATCTGCTCCTCGACGCGTGACCGGTTGTCCTCCACCTGCCTGTCTTGCAATTCGGAATGCACCACAAGAGGTTCGAAGATCCGCAGGGTGACGACATAATCGCGACGGTAGGCCATGGGCTCAGCCTATCCAAGGTCCACTCACAAAATGGAACTTCGCAGTATGAACAGGTAGGATTTAAGCGCATAGCAGAGATCTAGTCCGGGGCAATCGGCCCCATTGACGACGGAGGGGGTCACGCCAGTGGGTCGCGGCCGCGCAAAGGCAAAGCAGATCAAGGTAGCTCGGAAGCTGAAGTACTACAGCCCGGATACCGACCTTAATAGACTCCAGCAGGAGCTGGGCGCCGACGCGCGCCAGTCTGGTCCGTCCGATCCGTACGACGATGAACCCGACTACTCTGATTACGCCGACAAGTACAATGTCGACGATGACGACGAGGACGATGACTGAGCTCAGATGAGTGCAGCCGCGCACGGCTGATCTGACATCGCAGAGGGCGGGGACTTCGGTCCCCGCCCTCTGTCGTGTGCGGATGTCGTGTGCGCATCTGATTGTGGGCACACGTGTTCTCCCGCTCCGGACATTTCCTCGCCGAGGCGGCCGTGCCCTCCCGTGCATCCCCCACCGTTGGCAGCATTCCCTCCAGCCCCGCGGCCATCACTCATCAGAAGCAGCACACCCTCGTGCAGGAGCACGAGGGTGTGAGAGTACGGGTGAGGGATGCTTCGCGGCGCGGCGCCGCGCGGCGCCTACTGCAGGATCGCGGCGCCGCCGTCGACGCCCTTGGCACCCTGCACATAGTAGGGATCGGAGTTCAGAGAACCGTCATCGGCAGCGACGTCGCCGAGCACCCAGGCCCCTGGGCTCGCGGCGAGCACACCGTCGACCGACTCCGCGTCGACGACGAGGACCATGCCCACGCCGAGGTTCCAGGTGCGTTCCCGGTCGTCCTGCGGCACTCCGCCGAGGTCGCCAAGCACGGAGAACACCGCCGGGATCTCCCAGGAGGCACGCGACATCGTCGCGACCAGACCCTGCGGAAGCACCCTGGCCACATTGGCAGACAGTCCCCCGCCGGTGACGTGCGAGACCGAATGCACGGCATCCGGCAGCGCGTCGAAGAGAGCGGCGAGCTCACCGGTGTAGACATGGGTGGGAACGAGCAGCTCCTCACCGAGGGTGCGGCCGAATTCCTCGACCTGCCGATCCAGGCCCCATCCCGCCTCGGCGATGATGTGGCGGACCAGGGAGTAGCCATTGGAGTGGATGCCCGAGGACGGCAGACCGATGAGCACGTCCCCGGCGCGGACCTTCTCGGGTCCGAGCAGCTTCGAGGCCTCGACGACGCCGGTGGCCGCACCGGCGACATCGTACTCGTCGACCCCGAGCAGGCCCGGATGCTCAGCGGTCTCCCCGCCGACCAGCGCGACACCGGCCGATGCGCAGGCATCGGCGATTCCGCGCACGATATCGGCGATGCGTTCGGCCACGACCTTGCCGCAGGCGATGTAGTCGGTCATGAACAGGGGTCGGGCGCCGCAGACGATGATGTCGTCGACGACCATGCCCACGAGGTCGTAGCCGATGGTGTCGTGCTTGTCCATGGCCTGCGCGATGGCGACCTTCGTGCCCACTCCGTCGGTCGACGAGGCGAGCAGCGGACGCTCGAAGTCCTTGAGCACGGAGACGTCGAAGAGTCCGGCGAATCCGCCCATCCCACCGACGACGTGCGAGTTGTGGGTGGCCGAGACGGCGGCCTTCATGAGTTCGACGGCGCGGTCTCCTGCCTCGACGTCGACGCCGGCGGCGGCATAGGTGGTGGACTTCGGGTTCGCTTCGGAACTCAACTCAGCATCCTTTGTCGGCGGGTGTGTTGTTGACGGGAATCGGGTAGTCGCCGGAGAAGCAGGCGGTGCACAGCTGGCTGCGCTCCTGCTGGGTGGCGGCGATCATGCCGTCCAGAGAGATGTAGCCGAGAGAATCTGCGCCGAGGTTCTCGCAGATCTCGTTCGTGGTCAGTCCGTTGGCGATGAGCTCGGCTCGGGTGGCGAAGTCGATGCCGTAGAAGCACGGCCACTTCACCGGCGGGGAGGAGATGCGCACATGGACCTCCGCCGCCCCGGCCTCGCGCAGCATCCGCACGAGGGCCCGCTGGGTGTTTCCGCGCACGATCGAATCGTCGACGACGACGAGGCGGCGGCCTTCGATGTTCTCCCGGATCGGGTTGAGTTTGAGGCGGATGCCCAGCTGCCGCAGGGTCTGCGAGGGCTGGATGAAGGTGCGTCCGACATAGGCGTTCTTCATCAGTCCCTGACCGAACGGGATGCCCGAGGCCTCGGCGTAGCCGACGGCCGCCGGCGTTCCGGATTCGGGTGTGGCGATGACGAGGTCGGCGTCGACTGGGTACTCCTCGGCCAGCTGCCTGCCCATCTGGGTGCGTGCGGCGTGGACGTTCTTGCCGGCGAGCATGCTGTCGGGGCGTGCGAGATAGACGTATTCGAAGACGCACCGGGCCTGGTCCGGTTCGGCGAAGCGGTGCGAGCGCAGACCGTCTTCGTCGATGGCGATGAGCTCGCCGGGTTCGATGTCGCGCACGAACTTCGCGCCGACGATGTCGAGCGCCGCAGTCTCCGAGGCCACGACCCAGCCGTTCTCCATCCGTCCCAGCGACAGGGGACGGACCCCGTGCCGGTCACGGGCGGCGTAGAGGGTGTGCTCGTCCATGTAGACCAGCGAGAACGCTCCCTCGACATGCGGCAGCAGGTTCAGCGCCGCCTCGGTGAGGTTCTCTCCCTCTTCGGTCGCGAAGAGTTCGGTGACCAGGGAGGTGTCGTTCGACGAATCCCGGAAGGGCCGGGTGCGGGCCGTCTTCCTCGTGGCCGCCTCCACGACCTTCGTCGCGTGGTCACGACGGGAATCGGCCATGGCTTCGAGCGCGTCGAAGTTCGTCAGGTTGCCGTTGTGGGCCAGCGCCACGGTGCCGAACGGGGTCGGTCCCAGCGTGGGCTGGGCGTTCTCGAACGAGGGCGAACCGGTCGTCGAATACCGGGTGTGCCCGACGGCGATATGGCCCTGCAGTAGCTCGAGGTCGCGTTCGTGGAACACCTGGGAGACCAGACCCATATCGCGGTAGATGAGGATCTGCTTGCCGTTGCTGGCAGCGATTCCCGCGGACTCCTGTCCGCGATGCTGCAGGGCGTAGAGCCCGAAGTAGGTGAGTTTGGCGGTTTCCTCGCCGGGGGCCCAGACTCCGAACACACCGCATTCGTCCTGCGGTCCGCGGTCCTGGGGGTCGATTTCGTGCGTCAGCTGCCCGTCTCCTCTTGCCACGAGTGAAATTGTCTCATACCCGCGCAGACGCTCTGACCCGGTGATCAGACTGTGGAACCGGTGGCCGAATCCCGGCCAGCTCCCGAATCGTCCTCATCGTCGACCGCGGGCGCGGCATCCGTGTCCGCCGAGGCGGCTGCCCCCTCGGCATCGCCGGCATCCGGGTCCTCCGCGCGGGCTTCGGCGATGCGGCGGCGTGCGATCTCCTTCGGGTCGTCGACCATATCGATCTGCGCATCGACTCGGTACTCCTTCGACCGCTTGCGTCCCCTCCAGTCGAGGATGAGTGCGATGAGTCCGCCGAGGAACAGCCCGCCGATCCCGAGGACGAGCAGCATCAGGCCCAGGCCCTTGGCCACCGTGTAGCCCATCGGCATATCGGCCGGGTCGACGAAGACCGCGAGGATTCCCGCGACCACGATGCCGAGCACCGCGCCGATGCCCATGAACACCGAGTACTTGGGGCTGCGACGGACGGAGACGTCGATCTGGTCCTTCATGATCTCCTTGGACACGTGGCCGATGGGGGCCGATGGATCGCCGGGGACACCCCGGAACAACAGGTCCCGAACAGTCTAGTCGAGTCAGCCTGAGGTTCCTCCCAGGCAGCCTCATGCCAGTTCCCATAAACTGGACACAACCAGATGGAAACTGGACGCAACCAGGTTGACGGCCACAGAAGACAGAGGTTCCGATATGTCCCATACGATCATCGTCGGCATCGACGGTTCCGACAACGCCGACTGCGCCCTGCAGTGGGCGATCACGCACGCACAGAAGACCTCCGCCGAGATCCGCATCGTCTCCGCCTACACCGTCCCCGGCGTCAATATGAGCCAGGCCGACATCGTCTACCCCGCCGACTTCGACGTCGCTGTGAAGAAGACCGTCGAAGACATCGCCGAGGCGGCCGCCGCCACAGTCACCGCAGCCGCCGTTCCCGTGTCGACGACGATCGCGCCCGGTGACGCCTCCGGAGTGATGGTCGAGCATTCGAAGAACGCCGCCCTCGCCGTCGTCGGGGCACGCGGTCGCGGTGGGTTCGCCGGCCGCCTCCTCGGGTCCGTGGCCCTGGCGATGCCCGCGCATTCGCAGTGCCCCACCGTCATCGTCCCGAGCACATGGCCGACCCGGGTCATGCCCACGACTCCCCTGCCCGTCGATGATCCCGTCCGTACGACCGATGATCCCTCCGCCGAGGCGGCCGGACGTTCGCGCCCCGACTTCACCGGGGAGGTCGTCGCCGCCGTCGATCCCTTCGAGACCGACACTCCGGTGCTGCGTGCCGCCGCCGCTCAGGCCGCGATCTACGGTGTTCCGCTGCGCCTCGTCGGGGTCACCGCCACGCATATCCTCTCGCCCGAGTGGATGCCCAGCGAGGAGCATCTGATCAGGATGTATGACGAAGCGGCCAAGGCATTCGCCGCCGCTGCCGACTCGCTGAAGGCCGACTTCCCCGAACTCGAGGTGCGGTACTCGGTCTTCGATGCCCCCGCCACCGAGGTGCTTGTCAGCGCCACGTACACCGCCGAGCTCATGGTCATCGGCTCCCGTGGCCGCGGCGGGTTCGTCTCCACCATCCTCGGATCGACGTCGCAGGGAGTCCTCTCCCACGCCGTATGCCCGGTGCGAGTCGTTCGGGTCAACCGCCGTCAGCCCGGCCGCCGCCGCTGAGCCGCGGGGCCGGCGGATTCGGTCAGGCGAGCGCCGGCCCTCACCCCAGCGCGATGAGCCCTATACCTAAGACCACGACGAGGGCGCCGGCGAGTTTGAGCAGCACGTTCTTCTCCCCGAAGAACCACCAGGCCAGCAGCGTGCCGACGATGATCGAGGTTTCGCGCACCGGGGCCACGAGCGCCACCGGCGCCTGCTGCATCGCATAGAGGACGAGCACATACGCCAGGGGTGAGAGGATCGCCACGGTCACGAGCGCCCGCTTGTGTGAGCGGAGGATGTCACGGAAGTCCGCGCGCTTCTCCCGTGCCCCCGGCAGCGCGAACGCCCCGGCGGTCATGATCAGCCCGACGCAGGCTTCGGAGACGGCGAAGTAGAGCAGCGGGGAGTCACTGACATGGTTGACGGCGAAGTCGTCCCAGAGCGTGTAGGAGGCGATGAATGCCCCGATCAGCCCGCCCCAGGCGAGTCCGCGCCGCAGTCCGGCACTGCTGGGGCCGCCCTCGCCGCCGCGGGGACGGATCGTGACGACAGCGATTCCGGCGATGACGGTGAAGGCTCCGGCCGCCTCGGCGAGGGTGGGACGCTCACCGAGGAAGGCCACGGCGATGATGATCGTCACAACCGGTCCGGTGCCCCGCGCCGTCGGGTAGACGACGCCCAGGGGAGCGTGGTCGTAGCCGGACTGCAGGGCCACCGAGTAGCCGATGTGGAACACCGCGCTCAGCGCCGCCGCGCCGACGAGTCCCCAGTTCAGCGGCTGCGCTCCGGTGGCGATGATGACGACGGCGACCGGGACGAGCAGGAGCGCCGAGAGCCCGTGGTAGGCGAGCACGAAGGCATAGCCCTTGCCGGTGACGGACTTCGCGGCGAGGTTCCACAGGGCGTGGGCGACCGAAGCGATGAGGACGAGGCCGAGCACCGGGAAGGTCATCGGCGCACCGTCGACTCACCCGGGCTCGCGCCCCGACCTCGCTCGATCGGCACCCGCACCGTCACAGCTTGATGGCGACGGTCTTCGTCTGCGTGTATTCGTCGAGGGCCTCGATGGACTTCTCGCGACCGTAGCCGGACTTCTTGAATCCGCCGAAGGGCAGTTCGACTCCCCCGCCGGCACCGTAGGTGTTGACGAAGATCTGGCCGGCGTCGACCTCGGCGGCCAGTCGGTGGGCGCGGGAGATGTTCTGCGTCCACAGGGCCGTGACCAGGCCGTATTCAGTGCCGTTGGCCAGAGCCACGGCTTCGTCATCGTCAGCGAACGGCAGGGTGACGACGACGGGGCCGAAGACCTCTTCCTGGGCGATCCGGGACTGCGGGTCCACTGAGTCGACGATGGTGGGGGTGATGAACGCCCCTTCGGCGAGGTCGTCGGCCAGACCTTCGGGCCGTGTGCCGCCGGTGACGATCTGCCCGGAATCGACCTCTCCGAGGAACCCGCGCACCCGCTCGTGCTGTCTGCCGGAGATCAGAGGCCCGAGCATCGGGTCATCGAGGCCGTAGCCGATGGTCACCTGCGACATGGCGGCCGTCATCTTCTCGACGACCTCGGCATGGATGTCGCGGTGGACGATGAGCCGGGATCCGGCCGAGCAGGTCTGCCCTGCGTTCTGGATGATGGAGCGGACCAGCGACGGGACGGCCGCATCGACATCGGCGTCGGGGAAGACGATGTTCGCGGACTTCCCGCCGAGTTCGAGCACGGTGGGCACGACCCTCTCTGCTGCGGCGTGGGCGATGGCCGAACCGGTCTGCGTCGACCCGACGAAGCCCAGGTGCGCCACTCCGGGGTGAGCGCTCAGTGCCGCTCCCGCCTCGGCACCGAGGCCGGTGACGACGTTGAAGGCTCCGGCCGGGAATCCGACGGAGTGGATGAGCTCGGCCAGCCGCACGGTCGACCGTGGGGTCTCATCGGCGGGTTTGGCGACGGCGCAGTTGCCGGTGGCCAGCGAGGTGGCGGCGGCGCGGCCGATGAGCTGGAGCGGATAGTTCCAAGCCACGATATGTCCGGTGACGCCGAAGGGCTCCCGGCGCGTGTAGACGTGCATATCGTCGGCCAGCGGGATCGCGTGGCCGTAGTAGGACTCGATGGTGTGGCCGTAGAACTCGAAGTAGCGGGCGCACACGTCGACGTCGGCATAGGCCTGCGTCAGCGGTTTGCCCGTGTCCTCGGTTTCGATGCGGGCGAGATCGTCACGGTGGGCGGTGATGACGGCGGCGGTGGCGATGAGCAGACGGGAGCGCTGTTCGGGACTCGAGCGTTTCCACTCCTGCTGCGCCTTCGCCGCCACCTGCACGGCCCGGTCGACTTCGTCGGCGCCGGCTCGGGCGATATCGCCGAGGTGGCCGCCGGTCGCCGGGTCGATGTTCGCGTAGGTGAGCAGGGACGGAACATGACGTCCGCCGATGAACGACGTCGTCTGCGTGATCTGTGCGCTCATTCTCAGTCCTCGAGTTCTGCAGCGGTGAACAGGGGCAGGAGATCGCCGAGGTCGGCTCGGGTCCCCGAGGCGTCGATGTCTCCGGCGGCGAGCGCCTCGGCGAAATCGGTGCGTCCCGTGACCAGTCCCAGCCACACGTCGGCGGAGGTCTCGACGACGTTCGGCGGGGTGCCGCGGGTATGCCGGGGGCCGGCGACGCACTGGGTGACCCCGAACGGCGGGACCCGAACCTCGACGCTGTTGCCTTCGGCGCGGGAAGCGAGCTCTTCGAGAGTGAAGCGCACGGCGGTGGCGATGGTCGACCGGTCGGCCGGTGCCGCGTCGAGCCTCGCCTGGGCCAGCCACATCTCCACAGCGCTGCGACCCTGATCGGGGTCGATCCTTCTGCGAATCGCCATCAGTCCCTCTTCCTCTCACTGATATCGGCAATATCCTCCCCGAGCTCCAGGCGTCCGACAACGTTCGTCCGCCCTTCGGAATCCGTGCCCCCGGTGACCGGGTCCGTGATCGCTGCGATCACTGCGTCCACTGTGTCGTCGACCGGCGCCGAGGCGGGCCCCTGTGCAGCGTCGAACGCTCCCGCCCGCCGGAGCAGGGTGAGAGCGACCAGCCCCGTGGCCCGGGAGGACCCGTCGAGGCATTTCACGGCGACCGAATACCCGGATTTGGTGGCCATGACGATGACGCCTTCGGCCCCGCCCTTGGCGAAGACGCCGAGCTGATCGATGACGGTCGAGTTCGGCCGTCCGTGGCCGTCGATGGCCCACGGATCGGCGAAGACCGCCTCGGTGAGAGTGCGAGCTTCGCTCTCATAAGCCGTCCACGCCTCCGAGGTCGCCTCGGCCGCCTCGGCGGCAGCGCCGTCGCCATCCGTGCCGCCCATCCGCACGACGCGCCCGATGGCGCGGGCCAGACCGGTGAGGCTGAGCGCGAACACGGGAGCGCCGCAGCCGTCGATGCCGACCGCGGCGGGCTCCTCGGAGGCGAAGGCGGCGACCACCTCGGCGACCCTCTGCTGCACGGGATGCTCCGGTGACAGGTAGTTCGCGGTGTCGGCGCCGATGGCTCGGGCAGCGGCGAGGAACGCCGCGTGCTTGCCGGAGCAGTTGAAGTACAGGGGCGAGCGCGGGGCACTGTCCTCATCGCCCCGGGCCCTAGCCGTCTCCTGCAGTTCGCGGCGGAAGGCTCCGTCGGCGGGATGAGCGGACGGGCACTGCAGGTCGGACACGCTCAGCCCGGCGGCCTCGAGCATCGCGGACACGACCGCCACATGCCCGGCCTCGGACTTGTGCGAGGCCGTCGCCAGAGCCGCCGCCGGTCCGTCGAGCTGCGCACCGAGGCTCATCGCAGCGATCGCCTGCAGCGGCTTGAGGCTCGACCGGGTGAACACGGGAACGTCCGGGGCACCCAGGCTGATCAGCGCAGATCCCTGCGGGCCGAGGACGACGGCGGACCCGATGTGCCGGGATTCGATGAAATCGCAGCGGCGGACGACGGCGAGCTCGGCCGCCTGCGCGGGGGTGAAAGTCGAGAAGGTCACGCACTCAAGCCTACGACCCTTTAGGCTGGTGGCGTGAAGGTTCTTGTCATCGGTTCGGGCGCCCGTGAACACGCCCTCGTCCTCGCTCTCTCGCGCGACCCGCAGGTCGACGCCGTCATCGCCGCTCCCGGCAATCCCGGGATCGCGCAGATCGCCCACACCGAGGCCGTCGACGCCTCGGATGCCGCCGCCGTGACCGCGCTGGCCGAGACCCTCGACGTCGATCTCGTCGTCATCGGGCCCGAAGCCCCGCTGGTCGCCGGTGTCGCGGATGCTCTGCGCGAAGCCTCATTCCCTGTCTTCGGCCCCAGCGCGGAAGCCGCGCACCTCGAAGGCTCGAAGGCGTTCGCGAAGGAGGTCATGGAGTCCGCGGATGTGCCGACTGCACGCACCGTCGTCGCCTATTCGACCGACGAGGCGGCGGCCGCGCTGCGTGAATTCGGCGCCCCGCACGTGGTCAAGGCCGACGGCCTGGCTGCCGGCAAGGGAGTCGTCGTCACCGATGACTTCGACGCCGCGATGACGCATGCGAGCTCCTGCCTCGAGGTCTCCGACCGGGTCGTCATCGAGGACTATCTTGACGGCCCCGAGGTCTCCCTGTTCGTCCTCTGCGACGGAAAGACCACCGTCCCCCTGGCCCCGGCGCAGGACTTCAAACGCATCGGAGACGGTGACACCGGCCCGAACACGGGCGGAATGGGCGCGTATTCGCCGCTGCCATGGCTGCCTGCCGGCACCGTTGATGAGATCATCGACACCGTCGCCCAGCCCGTCGTCGATGAGATGGCCCGCCGCGGCACTCCGTTCACCGGACTCCTCTACTGCGGCCTCGCGCTGACCTCGAAGGGACTGCGCGTCATCGAGTTCAACGTCCGCTTCGGCGATCCGGAGACCCAGTCCGTGCTCGCCCGGCTGACCAGCCCCCTCGGCCAGACGCTGCTCGCCGCCGCCGAAGGCCGCCTGAACGAGACCGCACCCCTCGAATGGGATCCGCGCTCCTCGGTGACCGTGGTCATGGCCGCCGAGAACTACCCGGGCACGCCGAGCACCGGGGACATCATCCGCGGGCTCGACACCGCCGCCGCCCTGCCCGCTGTCAGCGTCCTGCACGCGGGCACGAAGCTCGCGACCGGCCCCAGCGGCGGGTTCGCTCCCGAGGATGCCGTAATCACGAAGGACATCGCCGAGACCGGAGACATCGTCACCGCCGGTGGCCGTGTACTCTCCGTCGTCTCCCTCGGCAATGACCTCGAGGACGCGCGGGCCAAGGCCTATGCCGCAGTCGATGAGATCAAGTGGGACGGTGAGCAGCACCGCACCGATATCGCCGATGCGGCCGCCGCCGGCGGTATCGACCTCGCCGCCGGCTACGCGGCCCCCGCACCGGTGGCCCCGGTGCTGCCGGGCTGGAAGCACGTGTATTCGGGGAAGGTCCGCGACCTCTACATTCCTGCCGACACCGTCGACACCGCCTCGGCGGACCGGCTGCTCATGGTCGCGACCGACCGGATCTCCGCCTATGACTGGGTGCTCGATTCGGAGATCCCGGACAAGGGCAAGGTGCTCACGGGGCTGAGCCTGTGGTGGTTCGATCAGCTCGCCGATGTCATCGGCAACCATGTCATCAGCTCGGATGTGCCCGAGGCCGTGGCCGGTCGCGGGCTGATCGTGCAGAACCTCTCCATGTTCCCCGTCGAGTGCGTGGCCCGCGGCTACCTCACCGGCTCGGGAATGTCGGACTACCGGGCCACCGGATCGGTGTGCGGCATCCGGCTGCCGACCGGACTCGTCGAGGCCGATCGTCTCGAGCCCCCGATCTTCACCCCGGCGACGAAGGCCGAGCTCGGCGAGCACGATGAGAACGTCAGCTTCGAGGCCGTCGCCGAGACCGTCGGGACCGAGACCGCGGAGAGGCTGCGCGACCTGACCGTGGAGATCTACCAGCGCGCCGAGCAGATCGCCCGTGAGCGCGGGATCATCCTCGCCGACACGAAGTTCGAGTTCGGGACCCTGCCCGATGGCACGATCGTCCTCGGCGACGAAGTGCTCACCCCGGACTCCTCCCGCTTCTGGGACGCCGAGGGTTATGAGGCGGGCAAGGCTCAGTCGAGCTTCGACAAGCAGTTCGTCCGCGACTGGCTGACCGAGGAATCCGGGTGGGACAAGGCCTCTGACACGCCGCCCCCGGCACTGCCCGCCGAGGTCGTCGAGAAGACCCGCGCCCGCTATATCGAAGCCTTCGAGAAGCTCACCGGTCAGACCTTCCCCGGCTGAGGCTCTGCGCGCCGAAGAGCGCTGCGCATATGAGCCGCGGGCCGGTTCGTTTGTGGTCACAGCACCGAGGAGATTCGCCGGATCCGGCGGATCCGCCTCGGCTCTGTGACCACAAACGCATTCACCCCCGGCTGCCCCGGCCGACCAGCGCGCGCTCCCCGCGCCTCGGCCACACTCGCAAAACACCACTTTCCTTGCGGAATACGCAATCGAACTCACTGATTCAGCGGTCATCTGCTCGCGAGATGAAGAATTGACCGTCATATATTGTCTCACTCAACGAAATCAGTGGATTAGTGACGTGGATTACGCTAGTCTTGCTGATCAGTGATTCAGGACACAGCTGGAGCGCGAACGAAACCGCTCGTGCGACGACAATGCAGTCGGGAGGCAGCAATGGACCTCGACATCCTCGATGTCGCGATCTTCGACGGTGACGCCCTGCGTCCCGAGAACCGGGTGAGCATCCGCGACGGGATCATCACCGAGATCGGCACCGGGCCCGCACAGTCACCGGCGGATCGGGTCATCACCGCCACCGGACGACTCCTCACCCCCGGCTTCGTCGATGCCCACGTGCACACGACCTTCGGCGGGCAGGAGGCCCTGGCCTGCGATGTCAGCGGCGCCGGCGGTCTCACCGAAACCCTCGATCTGATCCGTGGGTACGTCGCCGGGACGAGCCCAGGACCCGCCGCGAACGCTGAGGGCGCCGCAGCCCCCGAGGCGGTCGGCGCCGAAGCGACCAACCTCGCGAACGACTGGGTCATCGGCGGCGGCTGGTCGATGGCCGACTTCCCCGGAGGCGACCCGACCGCCGACATCCTCGACGCGGTCTGCCCCGACCGGCCCGCGATCCTGCTCAGCGCCGATCACCATTCGGCATGGGTGAACACGCAGGCGATGACAGCCGCCGGACTCGACGAGACGTCCACGGCACCCGATGGCGGTGTCATCGTCACCGATTCCTCCGGCCGTCCCACCGGGTGCCTGCACGAATCGGCCATCGACCTCGTCTCCGCCCACGTCCCCGCCGCCTCCGAGGAGGAGGTCCTGGCCGGTCTGCGCGAAGGTCAGCGCTACCTCAACTCCCTCGGAGTGACCGCATGGATGGACGCCATCGTCGGCGACTACGGCGGCCACCGCGACCCCTATGCCACCTATGTCGGGGCCGCGGAATCGGGCGAGCTGCACTCCGAGGTCGTCGGCAGCCTGTGGTGGCCGCGCGGAGTCGAGGACATCGACGCCGAGGTGGCCCGACTGACCGAACTGGTGCGCACCGATGGTCGCTTCCGCGCCACCTCGGTGAAGTTCATGCTCGACGGGATCGTCGAGTCCCGGACCGCGGCGATGACGACCGAATATACGTGCACCTGCGGTGGCTTCGGAACGAGCTATTTCACGAAGGACCACCTCGAGGCCTCGTTCGCGGCCCTCGATCGGGCCGGTTTCGACATTCACTGCCATGCGATCGGCGACGCCGCGGTCAAGGCCGCCCTCGACGCCTTCGAGGCCGTCCGCAGCCAGGGTACGGCCGGCACCGGGACGACCAGCACAGCTGACACCGGCGAACGCCGTCACCATATCGCCCATGTCCAGGTCGTCGATCCCGCCGATGTCCCGCGCTTCGCCGAACTCGGCGTCACTGCGAACCTGCAGGCGCTGTGGGCCTGTTACGACGAGCAGATGATCGACCTCAACCTGCCCTTCCTCGGTGCCGAGCGCAGCGGCTGGCTCTACCCCTTCGGGTCTCTCAACCGCACCGGCGCCCATCTGGCGATGGGCTCGGACTGGCCGGTATCGACGGCGAACCCGTGGGACGCGATCCATGTCGCGCTCAACCGCTCGCACCCGACCGCCGCGGATGAGTCGCCGCTGCTGCCCGACGAGGCGATCGACCTGACGACCGCGCTGCGTGCCTACACCGCAGGTTCGGCACACCTGCTGCGCTCGGCCGACAACGGCCACATCCGCCCCGGTCAGCCGGCCAACCTCGCATTGGCCAGCGCCAACCCCTTCACACTGCCGCCGACCGATATCGCGGGGATCACGAACGACCTGACGATCTGCGACGGACGCATCGTCCACAACACCCTGCCACCTCACCCACCGGCACCGACCCCGCCGTCCGCCCCGACCACCACCGGCTCAGCCAGCTGAAGACGAAAGGCCATCATGACCAGTACAGCCACCTCGGCGCCCTCTGCGGACACCGGACTCGACCACCTCGAGATCCAGGGTGTGAAGAAGGTCTTCGGCGACAACACCGCCATCGAACGCCTCGATCTGAACGTCCGCAAGGGCGAATTCCTCTCCCTGCTCGGCCCTTCCGGCTGCGGAAAGACCACTCTGCTGCGGATGATCGCCGGTTTCGAGACCCCCACCGACGGTGCGATCCTGCTCGGCGGAAAGGACATCGTGTCCCTGCCGCCGCACCGCCGGCCGGTCAACACGGTGTTCCAGTCCTACCTGCTGTTCCCGCATATGAACATCGCCGACAACATCGCCTACGGACTCAAGCAGGCGAAGGTCCCGAAACCGGAGATCGCGCAGCGCGTCCGCGATGCCCTCGCACTTGTGCAGATGGAGGACTTCGCCGGACGCAAACCCGAACAGCTCTCCGGCGGTCAGCAGCAGCGCATCGCCCTGGCCCGTGCCCTCGTCAACCGCCCGCAGGTCCTCCTCCTCGACGAGCCGATGTCGGCGCTCGACAGGAAGCTGCGTGAGGAGATGCAGCTCGAACTCAAACGACTCCACACGAAGCTCGACACAACCTTCGTCTTCGTCACCCACGACCAGGATGAGGCGCTGGCGATGAGCGATCGCATCGTCGTCATGTACGACGGGGTCATCCAGCAGATCGGCTCCGGTGAGGACATCTACGCGAACCCGCACAACGGCTTCGTCGCCGGCTTCATCGGCAAACAGAACTTCATCTCCGCCGAGGTGGCGTCCACCGGTTCGACGACCGCGACCCTGCGCACGGCCAACGCCGTGCTCACGGCCCCGACGCTCACTCTCAAACCGGCCACTGCCGCCGGTGAGCCCCGGGATCTCGAGGTCGGCGACCGGGTGCGTGCAGCCATCCGTCCCGAACGGATGCACGTCGCCCCGGCCGGTGAGAGTTCCGGGGAGGCGAACACGGCGCGCGGTTCCGTGATCTCGTATTCGTTCTTGGGCGATGTCATCCAGTACATGATCGTCGTCGGTGACAACGATGAGATCCTCGCCCGTATCCCCGCCGCCGGGCGGGAGCCGATCGGCGCCGGCACCGAGGTGGAGCTGAGCTGGGATGCCGACGCCGTCGCCGTCTACGACGGGGAACCCGGACCGGCCGGCTCCGACCGTGAAGGCGGTGCCTGAGATGGCACCCAAGAGACCCGATGTGACATTCCTGGCTCCGCGGGCCGCCTCGGCGAGGCTGAGCCGGCGAGCGCTGCTGGCCGGTTTCGGCGTGGTCGGCCTCGGAGCGCTGAGCGCCTGTGGGAAGACCACGAAGATGGCGGCGTCGCCGCCGACCGACGGGAAGCTCGAATCGAAGCTCAACCTCTACTCGTGGGGCGACTACGACAATCCCGAACTTCTCGACGCCTTCAAGTCCCAGCACGACATCCTCGTCCAGGTCGACGCCTACGGGTCGAACGAGGAGCTCGTGGCGAAGCTCTCGACCTCGCGCGGGACGTCCGGCTACGACGTGGTCGTGCCGACGGGGTCGAACATTCCGCAGATGCTCGAACACGATCTGCTCCAGGAGCTCGACCTCAGCCTGATCCCGAACTTCGAGCACATGGATCCGAACTTCACGCATCAGTACTTCGACCCGGACAACACGTACTCGATCTGCAAGGCGTGGGGCACCACGGGGTTCGTCTACAACACGACGAAGATCGACCGGGGGCTGACGAGTTGGCAGGATTTCCTCGACGCCGCGCAGAAGGAAGCGGCCGGGACGACCGCGTTGCTCGAGGATCCGTGGGAGGTCTCGGCGATCGCCCTGGGAGCCCTCGGCTTCAGCCTCAACACCGAGGACGAGGGGGAGCTCGACAAGGCCCGCAACATCATCGTCGATGATCTGGCCCCGAACGTGAAGGCCTATGTCGGCAATGCGGCCACCAGCATGATCCAAGGCAGCTTCACCCTCCTGCACGCCTACAACGGAGACGCCCGCCAGGGCCTGACCGAGGTCAGGGATCCGGAGAACTGGAAGTTCGTGTTCCCCACCCCCTCGGCGAATCTGTGGATGGACTGCTGGGCGATCGCCACCGGCGCCCCGCACCCGGATTCCGCGCACGCCTTCATCAACCAGATGATCTCCCCGGACACCGCGGTCGACCAGCTCGACTACATCGGCTACCCGATCGGGACGAAAGGGCTGGCTGAGCAGGCGAAGAAGGCTGATCTCGACGAGCAGGACCTCATCTTCCCTGCGCAGAAGGTCCTCGACCGTCTCGAACCGAGCAAGCAGACTCCGGCCGATCAGATCCGGACGAAGATCCTCACCGACGCCCAGGCCAGGAGCGGAGCATGAGCACTCAGACACGACCGAAGCAGTCACGACCGACCAGACCAGCGACGAAGTTCTTCGGCCCAGCGGCCATGTCATTTCCGACGTGGGCCTATGCACTCTTCTTCTTCATCATTCCCCTGGCGCTGATCGTCTTCTACAGCTTCGGATACAAACCCGACCAGTTCACGGCCATCGCCACCGATCGCCTGTCCTTCGACCGATACCCGGAGGCGATGAGCGCAAGCTTCGTCTCGACCTTCTTCGCGACCCTGCGCATCTCGCTGCTCGGCACCCTGCTGTGCCTGCTCATCGCCCTGCCGTTCGCGTACTGGCTGGCGATCAAGGTCGCACCCGCCCGCAGGTCTCTGGCTCTGGCATTGGTGATGGTGCCGTTCTGGACGAACTTCCTCGTGCGCACGCTCGGCTGGCAGATCATGCTCTCCCCCGACGGGTTCCTGTCGAATTGGATGCAGAGCCTCGGGCTGCTCGACGGCCCTCTCGACATCCTCTACACCCGAACGGCCGTGCAGATCGGCGTCGTCTACAACTATCTGCCGCTGATGATCCTGCCGCTGTTCGTCGCCATCGACGCCTCGGGCAAGAAGCTGCGCGAGGCCAGCTACGACCTCGGCGCCGGGAAGGTGAAGACGTTCATGCGGGTGACGCTGCCGATGGCGATGCCCGGAGTCGTCTCCGGCTGCCTGCTCGTGTTCATCCCGCTCAACGGCGACTACGTCACGGCGACCGTCCTCGGCGGAGCGAGCGGCTCCATGGTCGGTCAGCTCATCGCCAATCAGTTCAACACCGCGCAGAACTGGGCGGTCGGAGCGGCCATGGCGATGATCCTCATCATCTCCACCCTGGTCGTCGTCGGGGTCGGATTCGGCCTGCTCAAGCTCGGGCAGGCGATCACGGCCAGACTCAACAGTGTTCCGCTGCATGACGGGAGGGCCTGAGATGCCGAAGAAGAACACGTTCGCACGTCGGACACCGACCGATATCGCCCTGCACGTCTGGGGCATCCTCGTCTTCGTCTACCTGTTTGTGCCGATCGCGGTGATCATCGCCTATTCGTTCAACAACGGCAAGGTGCTCGCGAACTTCCGCGGCTTCGGTCTGCACGCCTACATCAGCGGCATCAACAACGACATCATCGTCTCCTCCATCGTCACGAGCCTGCAGGCCGCTGTCGGCACCGCCATCGTCTCGACGATCTTCGGCACCCTCGGCGGAGTCGCTCTGGCCAGGGCGAAGAAGGGCGCATGGTGGGCGCTCGGCCTGACCGCGATCCTCGGACTGACCCTGGTCACACCCGAGATCGTCGACGGCATCTCGTTCCTGCCGTGGTTCGTCACCGTCGGCGTCGACTGGGGCATCACCCCGCTCAACAACGGCCTCGTCCGACTCATCATCTCCCATGCGATGTTCTCCATGGCGATCGTGACGTTCATCGTCAGAGCCCGGCTCGCGGGCATGGACACCCAGCTCGAGGATGCCGCCGCCGACCTCGGCGCGACACCGTGGAACCGATTCAAGGACATCACCCTGCCGATCGCGGCCCCCGGCATCCTCGCCGGTGCTCTGATGTCGTTCACCGTCAGCCTCGACAACACGATCCTCTCGAGCTTCGTCCAACAGCCGGGCTACACCCCGTGGCCGGTCTACATCTTCTCCGCCGTCCGCGTGGCCCTGCGTCCCGAAGTCGCGGCGATGTCGACGGTGATGTTCGTGCTCACCCTCGCGGCCCTGGGCTTCGTCGGATTCGTCCTGCGCAAGGCCGGCGGCAACGCCACGGAGATCATCAAGACCATGGCTGCCTGAGGCATCCCCTCACCGAGGCGGCCCACCGTTGCGCCGGCCCCTCGCCGAGGTGGTGTTCCGTTCCGCCCGACCCGCACCTGCTGACCGGCAGAGTGCACACCGACCACACCGTGAAGAAAGTGAAGTGACATGGACGTCAATGCCACATTGGCCGACGCCTCGACCATTCCGTACTGGCTCGACACCGACCTCCGCCCGGAGCCGCTGCCGCCGTTGCAGGAGAACCGCGAGGCCGACCTCCTCGTCGTCGGCGGTGGGTTCACCGGTCTGTGGACCGCTCTGCAGGCCAAGGAGCGGGACCCGAACCGTCGTGTCGTGCTTGTCGAGGCGAACACGATCGGATGGGCCGCCTCGGGGCGCAATGGCGGATTCTGCGCGGCCAGCCTCACGCACGGCTATGACAACGGGGCGACACACCTGCCGGAGGAGAACGATCGGCTCGCGCAGCTGGGCCGGGAGAACCTCGATGCCATCGAAGCCGCTGTCGCGAAGTACGGGATGGACGTCGAGTTCGAACGTACGGGAGAGCTCGATGTCGCCACCGAGGACTACCAGGTCGCCGAGCTGCGGGAGGCTCACGATCCGGATTCCGGTTTAATCTTCTTTGACCAGGAGCAGCTGGCGACGTTGGTGAAGTCGCCTACGTACAAGGCTGCGCTGTGGGATTCTCGCGAGGTCGCGATGGTCCACCCGGCGAAGCTGTGCTGGGAGCTGCTGCGCGTCATCCGCGAACTCGGAGTCGAGGTCTTCGAAGGCACGAAAGTCACGGACGTGCGCAACCGGAAGACCACCGTCGAGGTCACCACCGAGCCCACCGGCGAGGCAGGCACGGCGAGCAGCGGATCGGGCACGGACGGCGAATCGGGGGCGGCCGCCTCGTCGCGATCATCGTCGACGATCACCGCGAAGCGCGTGGCCCTGGCGACGAACGTCTTCCCGTCCCTGCTCAAGCGGGTGAGCCTGCATACGGTCCCCGTCTACGACTACGCGCTGATGACCGAGCCTCTCAGCGATGAGCAGATGGCTGCGATCGGCTGGGAGGGTCGCCAGGGCATCGGCGACTGTGCGAATCGCTTCCACTACTACCGGCTGACCGCGGACAACCGGATCCTCTTCGGCGGCTGGGACGCCGTCTATCATTTCGGACGCCAGGTGTCGTCGAAATACGACCAGCGGCCCGAGACCTTCGAGACCCTCGCCGAGCACTTCTTCGCCACCTTCCCACAGCTGATCGGATTGAAGTTCACCCACAAATGGGGCGGGCCGATCGACACGTGCTCACGGTTCTTCTCGTTCTTCACCTCCGCCTATGGGAGGAAGGTTGCGATGGCCGCCGGGTTCACCGGTCTCGGAGTCGGCGCCTCCCGGTTCGCCGGCACAGTCATGCTCGATCTGCTCTCCGGTGAGGACACAGAGCTGACCGAGCTCGAGATGGTGCGCAAGCTGCCGCTGCCGTTCCCGCCCGAGCCGGCGGCCTGGCTGGGCATCAAGATGACGACGAATGCGCTGGTCAAGGCCGATGAGAACGAGGGCCGACGTGGGCCTCTGCTCAAGGTCCTCGATGCGGTGGGCATGGGCTTCGATTCTTGAGCTCACGTCGGGGCCCGTCGCACACTCCGGCCGGCGCCGTTCTCCTCGCTCCCCTGCGCGGCGCCCAACTCCCCTGCCGACGCCGTTTCGGCGTCCGGACCGCGGGCCGGGCCACCTGGCATGCTTGGTAGACTCTGGGTGAGCGCGGGAGGAACTCCCGAACACTTTCACAAAGGAGCAGTACACGCATGGCACGTGTCGTCGTTGAGGTGATGCCCAAACCCGAGATCCTTGACCCCCAAGGCAAGGCGATCTCCGGCGGGCTGACCCGTCTGGGCTTCACCGGGTTCGGTGAGGTTCGTCAGGGCAAGAGATTCGAACTCGAGGTCGAAGGCGAAGCCACCGAGGAAGTCCTCGCCCAGGCGCGCGAAGCCGCGGAGAAGCTTCTGTCGAATCCCGTGATCGAAAACGTTGTGGCAGTGCGTGTGGCCGAGGATGCCTCGTGACCGCTGTCGCCGCTGACCCCACCGCCGAGGCGGCTGCCGAGTCCGCGGTCTCCGTCGGAGTCGTCACGTTCCCCGGAACACTTGATGACCGCGACGCCGCCCGCGCCGTGCGCCTGGCTGGAGCGAAACCGGTGAACCTGTGGCATGCGGATTCGACCCTGTCCGGAGTCGACGCCGTCATCCTGCCCGGCGGTTTCTCCTATGGCGACTACCTGCGCTGCGGTGCGATCGCCGGTTTCGCTCCGATCATGGAGTCCGTCGTCGCCGCGGCGAATGCCGGTATGCCGGTGCTCGGCATCTGCAACGGCTTCCAGATCCTCTGCGAATCCCGCCTGCTGCCCGGTGCGCTCATCCGCAACGATCACCAGCATTTCATCTGCCGCGACCAGGACCTGGTCGTGGAGAACGCGAACACCGCGTGGACAAGCGACTACGAGCAGGGTCAGACGATCCGCATTCCGCTGAAGAACGGTGAGGGCGGGTTCGTCGCCACCGACGAGGTGCTCGACGAACTCGAATCCACCGGACGCGTGGTCTTCCGCTACCAGGGCTTCAACCCGAACGGGTCTCTGCGAGACATCGCCGGAATCACGAACGAAGCAGGCAATGTCGTCGGCCTCATGCCGCACCCCGAACACGCCGTCGAGGCCGGTTTCGGCCCCGAGTCCGGCGGCGGAATCGACGGTCAGGGGGTCTTCTCCTCGGCCGTGCGCACCCTCGTCGCCAAGGGCTGAGCCGACCGACTGCCCCGGAGGCACCGACAGACGAACGACGCCAGTTCCTTAACTCAGAACCAGTGTTCTGAGTTAAGGACCTGGCGTCGTTTGCATCCTGTTGACGGGTGGAGTGATCACGGGCCTCTATTCGTCGATGTACACCCTCAGTGGCGCCGAGTCCTCAAGGTCGCCGCATTCTGCAGTGATGACGTATTTGCCCCACAGCTCCTTACTGGAATCCGCCACGTATCTGACTGATGCGGACTCATCTTCACCGGCGAGTTGGCGCTTTTCCCAGACCTTCGTCTGACCATCCGTGTTCTTCTTGAACACTCGGAACACGATCTCGTCTTCGGCCGAGCAGTTGACCATTGTGAGATTGACTCCGTCGGTGCCGAGAACCGTGTCGTTCGTTTCCTCCTCTGGATGCACCAACAGAGTGCCATCGTCGTATTCACCTCGATCGCCCTCCGCGATGAGGTCGACTCTGGTGAACATCTCCTTCACTGTCTCACCGTCGCGTTCGACATAGACCGTGAACGGAACGTCTGTCGGAACATCCGGTTCCTTGTCCACGACAACCGAACCATCGAAGGGCCCGTCCTTCTTCACCACGGACTTCTTGTCGTTGAGGTTCGTGGTGACGACGTCCCCGGCTTTGAGCCCATCGACGGTGTATTCGATGCCCTTGCCGTGGGCGACCTCGTACAGCGTCATCGTCGCGTATCGCAGCGCCAGATCTTCATCGTGAGACTTGGGGTCGTCCTCCGAGCCTTCCTCCTCTGCTGCCGCAGATTCGCTCGAGTGATTTCCGTCGGTTGGCACAGAGCCCGAAGGTGCGGCGTCGAGACTCGAAGCGGCCGTCGGTCCGGCGGCGAAAGCCGAGATGCCGAGGGCGACGGTCGCGGCGAGTGCGAGCTTCTTCATTGTGATCGTCCTTCTTTCGTCCTTGCCAGCGATGTCCGGAAAACGTCGCCGGGATGTTCTGCCGTATTCGGTTGTGGTGCGACCTTAGGCAGGACGAAAGGGTTCTGTGGAGTTCTGATCATTGTGGTCATGACAACTTCGAAACAGCATTTCGATCTGTTTCGAGACGTCAACGTGACCTGCCGAATCGAACACTGAGCCGACTTTCAGATTCGAGTTCCGCTCGCAACGGCCCCTCGCCGAGGCGGCGCTGTCGTTCCTGGTCATCCGCTCTGGCCCAGCGTGGCCAAGTCGGACCGGACCCTGTCAGAAACGGCGAGCTGATAAGCGCGCACAAGTCCTGATCAGCTTGCCGATCACATCGTCATCACTTCGCAGAATTCGGCAGGCTGGATTGTTATCGCCGATTTCGGAGATTCCAGGTTGCGGTCCCCTGCTCGCGACTCCGGAAGAGGGGACCGCAATCGTCAGCAGCATCCTGGACGGACTCAGTCCTCGGCCCAGTCGAGTCCGACAGCAGACTCTAAAGTGCTGTTCGTCGCGTGCAGCGATACGGCCCAGGTCTTGTCTCCGACGATGCCGTCGGAGTCGACCCCGCCCCAGTTCTGAAAGCCCTCCACGGACTCTTCGGTGCCGGTCCCGAAGTCTCCGTCGGCTTCGCCTGGCGACGGCCAGTCGCCACTGTCCGCTCCGGCGATGAGGACCTCCTGGAGATCGCGGACGACATCGCCATTCGACCCGGTCTGCAGCAGGGGCATCGGCCCGCCGTTCGGCAGGGCCTCCCAGGTTTCGTCTCCGACGATTCCGTCGACCGTCAGTCCGGCACCCTCCTGGAATCGCTTCACCCCCGCTTCGGTGTCGGGACCGAAATCACCGTCGACATCGACGCTGAGATCGGGGGTTCTCCGCAGGGCTCGCTGAGCCCGCAGGACTGTGGTGCCTGTGTCGCCGCGTCTGATTGTGGGCTGTCCGGGATTGGCCATGATTCTGCTCCTTCTTCATTGATGTCATGGAAGCTTCCTTGCCGCCATGACGACCAAGCTAGGTCCGGTGGTCCTGCACCATCAAGGTTCCGACGAGACTCAATGGAGGTGCACGCGAACTGGCTCGGCGATGCGCGCGAGCACAGCACAGATCGGCCCCGGTTCTTCGACTCGAAGTCGAGGATCCGGGGCCGACCCTTTCCGCCAGGACCGCCTCTCGCCGTCGGGCCGGGTGGAGTCACCAACCCGACGGGTCACCGGTCACTGTCAGTCCTTGTTCTTCCGGCGGGCCAAGCCGATGGCCGCTGCACCGCCGAGGATGAGCAGAGCGCCTGCAGTCAGCCCGGTGAGTTCGGCACCGGTGCGCGGCATCGATGAGCCCCCTCCGGAGCCGCCGGCTTCGCCGGACTCCCCTTCGTCCCCGCCGCCGGTGACGACGAACTCGCCTGATCTGCTGACATCCATGCAGTCGGCAAAGACCTGATAGCTGCCGACGTAGTATGCCGGATCGTCACCGAGGCCATAGACCTGGATTCCGGCTGCGCCGTCCTCATCAGCCGTTGCGGTCTGCTCGTAGAGCTTCTCGCTCTTGTCCCCGGAGTACACCTCGAAATGGACCTCGGCGTCCGCTGCGCAGTCGGTGATTGTCATCTGCACGCCCTTGTCCCTGTCGATGAAGTCGACTCCGGAGATTCGCTCGGGGTCGATCGAGAGCTTCGGGTCGACGACGCTGCCGTCATCGGTGACAGTGAACGTGGTCTCTGCGCTCTTGTCGCCGCAGGAAGCCTGGACGATGAAGTCTCCGACCCACCCTTGGCCGCCGTCGCCGTCGGGGACGAACTGGGCGGATCCGGCTGCGTCTTCACCGGCTTCCTGGGTCTCGTCCCAGATCACGGTGTCGGGGTCTTTTGCGGAGCTCACTTGGAACTTCACGTCGGAGTCGACATGGCAGTTGACGAGAGTGATGTTGACGCCGTTCTCGAGGAAGTCGGCCAACTCCTGGCTCTGTGGAGTCACGCTGAGATCAGCATCGGATCCGTCGTCGTTCTCAGTGACCGAGTATGTCGTCTCGGCGCTCTCGTCACCGCACTTCGCGCTGACCACGAAGTCACCGATCCATCCATCGCCTCCTGTGCCGGGCATGAAGGACGTGGATACCGCACCGTCGTCGCCGGCGGTCTTCGTCTCTTCCCAGATGTTCGTGTCGTCGCCCTTGCGGACGATGGTGACGGTCACCTCTTCGCCCGCCTCGCAGCTGCTCACGGTGATGTCGACGCCGTTGTCGAGGTACGAATCGATGCCTTGACTCTGCGGATCGACGCTGACGGCTGCATCCGAGTCGTCGTGGTTCTCGGTGATCTCCACGCTGCCGGTGAACGTCTTCGACTCCTGACCGTCGCGGGCGACAGTCACAGTGACGTCGACGACATCGCCGACCTTGAGCTCGGTGTTGCCGCGGAGCTCTCCGTTGAACGTTCCGTCGCTGTCGACGGTGACGGAGCCGTTCTCGCCGGGATCGGCGGTGACGGTGTCTCCTGCCTCGAGGCCGGTGATCGTGTAGGGGATGGCTTCCGCCGCATCGTCGACCGGCATCGTCGGCTGGTCGAGGGAGAACGAGGCGTCGATCGGGCTCGACTCCTCGGTCGGCTCATCTGAGCCTTCGTCCGGATCGGCGGCGTTCTCCTCGCCTCCCGGATCAGCGGAGTCCTCCCCGTCACCGGGTTCGGTGGGTGTTCCGTCGTCGCCGGGATCTGCGGCGTCCTCGCCGGGGCCCGTGGGTGGATTCTCTGATCCCGGGGTGTCGCCGCTCGCGTTGCCTGCGTCTCCTGCGGCCCGGATGTCTGTCGATTCAGAGGGTGAACTGTCGTCTGCCTGCGCGGCCGCCGGGCTCACTCCACCGATGGAGAGAGCCAAAGCGAATGTTGCCGCCATTGCCAACCGTTTCATGATGGTCCTTCCAGAGTTCTGGCCGGTTGCCGTTTTCAGTTGTGTCAAGGACCATACGCAGGCAATCGAGCGCGCACGACTTTAGTTCATTTAGGTCATGACAGAAGTGATAGAGCGGTTTTGCCGAATATTTATCACTTCGCAACATCGTTCGCCCATCCCGATTCCGGCAACCCAGTCCATTTAGCCCGAGGCTGCGCGCTGACCAGCACAGCAGCCTCGAATCAGCCAGCCGATCCGCACGGCCCGTTGTTCAGGACAGGGTCACGTTTGGGTCGACTTCGGCATTATGGGCACGAAAAACGTTATGCCGGTTTCTCGCCCGCTGCCTGATTTCCGCGGTGGATGCGTCGCAGGGTCCCCGAGTTCGGGGACCCTGCGACTCTGGTGAAGGTTCAGGCCTTTTGCGGGGGATCTTCCGCTGCCCGAACCGCGGCGCTTCCACCGTCGTCATTCATCCCGTCCGCATCGCCACCGCCGGAGGTCGCCGCCTCGTCGACCGGTCCACCGGGTTCGGTCTCGGCGAGGACTTCGGCGGTGAACTGCTCCTCGGCGTCCTCCCCGCGGAACTGCGACATGTACAGCCGGTGGTAGGCGCCTTCGGCGGCGAGCAGCTCATCGTGATTGCCGTGTTCGACGATCGCTCCGTCCTCCATCACGAGGATGGTGTGGGCGTCGCGGATCGTCGACAGTCGGTGGGCGATGACGAACGACGTCCGATCGCTCCGCAGAGCCGCCATCGCCTGCTGCACGAGCACCTCGGTGCGGGTGTCGACCGAGGAGGTCGCCTCATCGAGGATGAGCAGCGAGGGGTCGGCGAGGAAGGCTCGGGCGATGGTGATCAGCTGCCGCTCGCCGGCCGAGACGCTGCCGCCGTCGGAATCGATGACGGTGTCGTAGCCGTCGGGCAGCTGCCGCACGAACCTGTCGACCATCGTCGCCTTGGCGGCCGCGATGACTTCCTCATCGGTGGCGTCCAGCCGACCGTAGCGGATGTTGTCGGCGATCGTGCCCTCGAACAGCCACGCGTCCTGAAGCACCATGCCCACATGGGAACGCAGGTCGGCGCGGCTGAGGTCGCGGGTGTCGATGCCGTCGAGGAAGATGGTCCCTCCCGTGATCTCGTAGAAGCGCATCACGAGGTTGACCAAGGTGGTCTTGCCGGCACCCGTCGGACCGACGATCGCCACCGTATGACCCGGTTCCGCGGTGAAGGACACCTGTTCGATGAGAGGCATCTCCGGAGCGTAGCGGAAGCTCACTTCAGAGAACTCGACCTTGCCGGGAGTGCGCGGCGGCAGCTCCCGCTGCACCTCGTCAGGGTCCTCCTCTTCGGCGTCGAGCAGCTCGAAGGTCCGCTCCGCCGAGGCGACACCGGACTGAAGCATGTTCGCGACGCCGGCCATCTCGGAGATCGGCTGTGAGAACTCGCGTGAGTACTGGATGAACGCGGTCGCATCGCCGAGCGTCATCTGTCCCGTCGCAACCTTGAGTCCGCCGGCGACGGCGATGAGGACGTAGCTGAGGTAGGACACGAACTGCATCGAGGGCATGATCATGCCGGAGACGAACTGTGCTCCCGCCGAAGCCTTGTACAGCGATTCGTTGCGCCGGTCGAACTCCTCGAGCATGACCTCGTCACGGCCGAAGGCGCGGACGATGTCGAGGCCGGAGAACGATTCTTCGACGTGCCCGTTGACCTCCCCGGTGTGCTTCCACTGTGCTTTGAACAGCTTCTGCGACCGGGTGCCGATGACACCGGCGATGATCGCCGACAGCGGCAGGGCGATGAGAGCCAGCAGTGCGAGCTGCCAGGACACGATGAACATCATCACGCCGATGCCGATGATCGTCAGTGCCGACTGCACGAGCTGCGAGAACGCCTGCTGCAGGGCCTGCTGAATGTTGTCGACGTCGTTGGTCACTCGCGACATCACGTCGCCGCGCTGACGGGTGTCGAAATAGCGCAGCGGCAGCCGGTTGATCTTGCGTTCGATGTCCTCACGGAGTCGGTAGACCACGCGCATGACCAGGGCGTTGAGGATATAGCCCTGTGCCCACATGAGCATCGAGGCAACGAGGTACATGAGCAGGACGACGATGATGATCTGCCCGAGGGCAGTGAAGTCGATCCCCTGTCCGGGGACCACCTCGGCGGTGGCGAGCATATCGGCGAAGTCGTCCCGCCCTTCGGCGCGGGCGCCGGCGATGATGTCGTCGATGTTCGCGCCCTCGGGCAGCTGAGCGCCGATGATGCCGGAGTAGACGACGTCCATCGCTTTGCCGAGCACCTTGGGTGCGATGACGGTGAGGACGACGGAGCCGACGACGAGGGCGACGACGTAGATCATGCCCTTCTTCTCGGTGGCCATGAGTCCGAACAGCCGTTTGACCGAGGGCCAGAAGTGCTTGGCCTTGCGCGGAGGTGTGCCTCCGCTCATCTCGAGCTCTTCACCGCTGGGGATGTATTCGTCTTCCGGTGCCACCACGGTCTCTGTTGAGGTGTCGTCGGCCATGTCAGTTCACCTCTTCCGTGGTCAGCTGCGATTCGATGATCTCGCGGTAGGTCGAGTTCGACTCGGCGAGTTCCTCATGCGTGCCACGGCCGACGATCTTCCCGGCTTCGAGGACGATGATCTGATCGGCGTCGCGGATCGTCGACACGCGTTGGGCCACGACGATGACCGTGGCCTCCCCCGTCGATTCGTCGAGGGCTGCCCGCAGCCGTGCGTCGGTGGCGACGTCGAGGGCGGAGAACGAATCGTCGAAGACATAGATCTGCGGCTTCACCGTCAGGGCTCTGGCGATGCACAGCCGCTGACGCTGCCCGCCCGAATAGTTCGTGCCTCCCTGGGCCACGCGTTCCCCGAGGCGGTCCTCCTTCTCGGCAACGAAATCGTCGGCCTGAGCGATGCGCAGGGCCTCCCACAGCTCCTCATCGGTGGCGTCGTCATTGCCGAATCGCAGGTTCGAGGCGATTGTTCCGGAGAACAGGTACGGCTTCTGCGGTACCAGACCGATCAGCTGAGCCAGCTGGTGGCGGTTGAAGTCGGTGACGGGGGTGCCGTCGATGAGGATCTCGCCTTCCTGCGGGTCGATGAGTCTGGGGATGAGGTTGACGATCGTCGACTTCCCGGCACCGGTCGATCCGATGATCGCGGTGGTCGTACCGGGCTGGGCGGTGAAGCTCAAGCCTTCGAGGACGGCCACCTCGGCGCCGGGGTATCCGAAGGTGACATTGCGGAATTCGAGCTCACCACGGCCGGGCATCTCCGTGACACCGGACGGAATCGCCATCGTGCTGCGGGTATCGAGGATCTCGGCGATGCGTTCGGCGCAGACGACGGCGCGCGGAATCATCATCATCATGAACACGCCCATCATCACGGCCACGAGGATCTGCAGCAGGTACTGCAGGAACGCGGTCAGCGATCCCACTTCCATCTGTCCGGCGTCGACCCGGTGACCTCCGAACCACAGGACGGCGGCGGTCGCGAGGTGGAGGATCATCATGATGGCGGGGAACATGAGGACGAACAGGTTGCCGACCTTGACCGAGGTTTCGGTCAGGGCACGGTTGGCGTCGGCGTAGCGGTCGGTTTCGAAGGGTTCGCGGACGAAGGCGCGGATGACCCGGATGCCCGTGATCTGTTCGCGCAGGACGCCGTTGATGTCATCGACCTGATCCTGCATGCGGCGGAACAGCGGCATGAGGAGGTAGACGAGGATGGCGACGACGACGAAGAGGACGGGCACGGACACCCACACCAACCAGGACAGCCCCGCGTCTTCACGCAGCGCCATGATGATGCCGCCGATGCACATGATCGGTGTCGAGACCATGAAGTTCAGGGTCATGAGCACCAGCATCTGAACCTGCTGGACGTCATTGGTGTTGCGGGTGATGAGGGTAGCGGATCCGAACTTTCCGACTTCGAGCATCGACAGGTCGTCGACCTGCCGGTAGATGGCGCGCCGGAGGTCCCGGCCGACGCCCATTCCCGTCCGTGCGCCGAAGTAGATTGCGGTGATCGCGGTGATGACCTGGACGAGGCAGACGAGCAGCATCGTCATGCCCGTCGACCAGATGAAGTCCGTGTCGCCCTTGGCAACACCTTCGTCGATGATCCGAGCATTGAGGCTGGGCAGGTACAGCGCAGCAATGGTCGAGGCCAGCTGCAGGATGACGACCAGGATGATGAACGGCCAGTAGTTTCCGGCGTATTTCAGGGACAGGCGGAGTAGTGCCACGTTGAACGTCCTGAGTGATGAGTGACTGATGATTGAGTCGTGAGAGTTGCAAAGCGCAACAGACTACCTTACATGGATTCTCCTCTCGGAGGTAGGCGTTCAGGCGACGGATCGGGCCGGTCAGTTGAGATCCCTACCTCACCATGAGGCACTGACACGACCATCGCACCGCGTGCCTCCTCGATTCTCGAGCGCTCCCGCATACGCTTGACAGCATGAGCTCAACTCTGCAGGACCTGGTCAATCGCGCCGTTTTCTACTCAACTGAGGTGCAGACGCATTTCGGTGCGCGCATCGCCGACGCCGAATGGGAAGTCGACTTCAGCGCCGACCCGCACCTGACGTTCACGTCTGCCGACGGTGTCGTCCTGCGCGCCAGGCCGCATCTGGTCGGTTCGGAGTCGGATCGGGAGAAGACGTGGCTGTGGGGGTGGGAGAACGTCAACGACTTCCCCGACGCCGTCGTCGGCCTCTCCCACGAGGTGCGCAAGTTCGGCGCCGCTGAGGACGTCAGCGAGCTCACGACCGCCGAACTCAACCTCGATGAGGAGCTCGCACTGCGTCTGACTCTGGCCTCGAAGGAGGCCACCGACAAATGGGCCCACTACCCTGCCGCTGCCGGCGCCGGAACCACGGTGTGGCTGCTCGTCGATGCCGCCGAGATCGCACTGCCCACCCCGCAGGTCAAGGTCTCGGTGCGTGCGCTCATGCAGGGGCTGACACAGACGACGGTGACCGATCACCGCGCGGCCATCGCATCGTACGTTGCCAAGCGCGGCATTCCGACGGCAGAGCTCCCCGATGGGGGCCTGCGGATGCTGTTCGCCGATGGATCCGCGGACCTGTCCTTCGACGATCAGCGCCGAATCTCCAACTGCGATCTGAATGCGCCCCTTGAGGGCGAGGCCGCTGAGCAGTTCGCCGCCGCTGCGGCTTCCGCTGGCACCCCCGCCGAGGCGGCCGCCGCCTCCCGTACGCCGGGCTCGACTCCCGCTCCCGCCGCGGAAGAGACTGCCGCACCTTCGACGACGGCCCCCGTGGCCCCCACGCCGACTCAGGCAGAAGCGGCCCCCCATACAGAGTCGGCGACGGTCGAGGAGCCCGCTGCGGAGTCGTCCGCGGCCGCCGGAGCTCAGGCCGACGAGGTTGCCGAACCCGCGTCAGAAGGCACAGACACGTCGCAGGAGCGGAAGCGGCCGGAAGCAGAGCAGCCGCGAGGAGACAAGCCTGTCGAACCTGCCGAAGCGGAGACACCAGTCGAAGAAGAGTCTGCCGAGGAGACCAAGCCGAAGAAGAAGGGGCTGTTCTCGAAGCTGTTCGGGCGCTGATGCTCAGCTGAGCTGGTTGGTCGCTGACAGATGACTTGGGGCCCCGCCGGTCGGCGGGGCCCCAAGCGATTCACCGGTCTTCAGCGATTGACGGGTGCCTCGGGAGCCCAGTGGAAGCCGCGGTCGAAGAGGAACCGTCGCTCCTCATCGTTGTACAGTGTCAACTCCCCGTCGTCAGTGTGCAGCGAGAACTCCTCTCCTCCGGTCTTCGAGTACCGGAACTCGAGTTTGCCAGAGGAGTCGCGGATGAGCGTCTGAGCGCCTTTCCGCACCGGGTACAGCTCCACTGTGATCGTCTGGTCGTCGACGCTGTAGAGGCCGTCCTGGAAGTCTCCGTCGGAGTACCGCACGCTCATCCTCCTGTCCTTGCCGGATCCGATCTGACCGAAGGCGATCTGAGTGATGTCCTCAGTCGTATGACCGGTGCCCTCGATCGGAGCCGGCTTGCCTGACGCAGTGACAGCGTAGACACCCGAGATCTCCTCCGGCGACCCAGGACGCCCCCAATCGAAACTGATACCAGCAGCAAGACCGCTTCCGACCAGGATGATGACGGCGAGTATCGACGAGACCCGGCGAGTGATCCGGAGGTAGATCCGATTGCGCCAGATGTGCCCGCTGACCCCGGGTCCGGTGCTGCGACCGAGAGCGAATCCCACCGCTCGAGGGACATTGTGGATGAGCAGTACGATGCCGACAAGCGCCATCGCTCCGGAGAGCTGCTTCACGGGCACGTCGAAGGTCAGATTGAGGAGGAATACGACGCTCATATCGACCGTCGCGACGAGTGCGCCGATTGCTCCGAAATAGGGTTCCCCGCCCTTTTGCTCCCTGACGGGGG
>NZ_VIGO01000009.1:0-168816 GCF_009299785.1 Brevibacterium sp. CFH 10365
AAGACTCACAGCCGTCAGGTAGTAAGAAGGGGTACGGCAGGTTCAGACGATGATGAGCATGAGTTCGGCGGGCTCGTCGTGGGGATTCGCCAATTGGTGCGGAACGTCGCCGGGGGCGTGAGCGCAGTCACCGGCGTGCAGAGTGGTGCGCCGGTCGATGGTGACGACCTCGATGCTGCCTTCGAGGACGAAGAAGCTCTCACGCGAACCGCTGCGGTGGGCGGCGAAGGCCGAGGTCTCGCTGCGCGGATCGAGGCGGTAGTGGACGACGTCCATGTTCTCGATCGCCGACGGCAGGTCCCGTCGCCAGATCCCCTTCCCGAAGGTCGTGGTCGTGGGGATAGCATCGGAGCGGGTGATGGTCACCTCGGGGGCGGCGAGGAGTTCGCCGACGTCGACGCCGAGGGCTCGGGAGAGGCCCATGGCGTTCGACACGGAGGTGTCCTGCTCTCCCCGCTCGATCTTCGACAGAGCAGCCCGGGACAGTCCTGCCCGGACCGCGAGTTCGTTGAGGGTGAGGTTGTTGAATTTGCGCCGTGCTCTGATGCGGGCGCCGAAGACACGAGCGCCGAGATCCTCTTCTTTCACCATTGGAACATCATAATCTATTCTTGGATCATAGAATCGCATCTCACAAAGGAAACTCACTCGTATGGCGGCAGTGCTGGCTCTCACTCCGATCCTCCTCGCCATCGTCCTGCTCCTGCTCAAGCAGAGTTCCTGGGTCGCGGCTCTGGTCGGAGCCGTGCTCGCGGCCGTCCTCGTCGCCTTCGCCTTCCCCACCCCCGCCTCGGTGCTGCTGGAGTCGGGGATCGACTACTTTCCGCTCATCCTCGAGGTCGCGCTCATCCTGCTCTTCGGCATGCTGCTGGCCCGGCTGCTCGAGTCCGCCGGGTCGATGTCGCAGATCTCCTCCTGGGTCGAATCGCTGTCACCGAGCCGACCGCTCGGTGTCGCGCTCGTCGTCTTCGGCATCGTCCCTTTCGCGGAATCGGTCACCGGCTTCGGCATCGGCGTCACCGTCGGCGTGCCGATTCTGCGCCACCTCGGCTGCACACTGCGACAGTCGGCGATTCTCGGTCTCCTCGGCCTCATCGCCGTCCCCTGGGGCGCTCTGGGGCCGGGCACCACGGTCGCGGCGGCTCTGGCCGGATTCGACGTCGACGAACTCGGTCTGGCCACTGCGTGGATCAATGCGATTCCAGTCACCATCGTCGCGATCGCGGTGGTCACGATCATGCGTCCCTCTCCCGCCTCGGCGCTGGGGATCGTCGGGGCCGCCGCACTCATGTGGCTGGGGATCCTCGGCTCCAGCTATGTCATCGGCATGGCTCCCTCGGGGGTCATCGGATCGCTGCTCGTCATCCTCGTCGTCGGTGTGCTGTTCATGATCCGGAAGAAGACCTCGGGGCTCACCCGTGGTCTCGGTGCGGCCATTCTGCCCTACGGGGTGCTCACGATCGGGCTGCTGGTGGCACGGGCGCTGCATTCGGCGCTGCCGTCACTTCTCACGCAGCTCGTCGCCTCTCCCCCGTTCTGGCTGGCGGCTGCCTGTCTCATCGCAGCCTTCGCCGTCGAGGGCAGGCGCGAGGTCTCCGTCGCGGCACTGCGCTCCTGGGTCCCCATCGGGGTGGGCACGGCCGCGTTCATGCTCATGGGCTGGATCATGACGACGACGGGGATGAGCGAGGCGATCGGCGGTCTGCTGCCGGCCGGGCTCGTCCTCCTGACCCCGTGGCTGAACTCCATCGGAGCGGTCCTCACCGGGTCGAACACTGGAGCGAACTCGATGTTCACCGGCACCCTGACCGCGGTCGCTGCGTCTTCGCATGTGTCGGCTCTGCCCGTGGTCGCGGCCGGAAACGCCGCGGGGTCGCTGGCCGCCCTCGCCGCTCCCCCACGGGTCGCCATGGCTGTGCAGATCGCCGATTCCCGAACGGCCGCCTCGGCGCAGGACATCACCTGGGTGCAGGGTCGGGCACTCGCGGTGGCCGGGATCAATGCGCTGTTCATCGGCCTGTGGATCCAGTTCTTCTCCTGAGCAACGGCGGCCGGCCCGAGCCCAGGCCGCGCCCGTCTCAGACGCGGATGATCTCACGGGGGAAGTTCGTGAACGGCTCGCAGCCGGTGTCGGTGATGAGCACCGCCTCGGACAGTTCGATTCCGTAGCCGTTCATCCACATTCCGCCGATGAGGTGGAAGGTCATTCCCGCTTCGAGGATCTGATCGTCCTCGGTGCGGATCGAGATCGTCCGCTCACCCCAATCCGGCGGGTAGCCGATGCCGATCGAGTAGCCCAGGCGGCTGGGCTTCTCGAGCCCCGACAGCGCGAGCACGCGATTCCAGGTGCGGGCGAGTTCCGCAGTCGGCACCTCGGGTGCGGCAACGTCGAGGACCGCGGACAGCGCCTCGGCGACGACGCCCTCGAGACGCACGAGCTCATGTTTCGGTCGACCGGTCACCGCGGTGCGGGCCAGCGGGACATGATAGCGGCGGTGAACTCCGGCGAGCTCGATGCTCACCGATTCGTCGGCGGAGAACTTCCTATCGGTCCAGCTCAGGTGCGGGGTGTCCGCGCTTTCGCCGGTGGGCATGAGCGGGACGATCGAGGGATAGTCACCCCAGATGCCGTCGCCGCCTCGGGTCTGAGCCTCGGCGATCGCAGCGGCCACTTCGTGCTGTCCGACGCCGATGCCGATGGTCCCCAGGGCCGCATCCATGGCTGCGGTGGTCACCTTCGCGGCCTTGCGCATGAGCTCGATCTCGGCCGGGGATTTGACCGCACGGATCCAGTTGACGAGCTCGAAGGAGTCGACGAGGCGCCATTCGGGCACACCGTTGACCAGCGCCCGGAAGGCTCGCGGGGAGAAGAAGTGCGAGTCCATCTCGACCCCGACCGGCGAGGTGGAGGCGCGGGCCACCTCCCACCGCTGGCGCAGGGCGAAGGCGACCCAGTCGAAGGGGTGGATATGGGGGCGCTGCACATAGCGTTCGGGGTAGCCGACGATGTCCTCGGGCGGCAGCCACGAGGTGTGCGAGGCGCCGCGGGCGTCCATATCGCGCATGAACAGGGTCATCGGCCCCGATGAGGGAACGAAGAGCAGCTGCGGGGTGTAGAAGGACCATGCGTTGTATCCGGTGAGGTAGTAGATGTTCGCCGGATCCGTGACGATGAGCGCGGCCAGACCCTGGTCGACCATGCGATTGCGCACCGAGGCGATCCGGCCGAGATACTCTTCGGCGCTGAACGACAGCTCGTTCGCACCGATCGAATCGACCTCGCCGGGAATCGGCTGCGGGCGAGCCTTGACCTCTTTGCCGGCCTGCCCCTGCTCGGCTCCGGGACGCATCCCATACACATCCGGGCGATTGTCGTCGCCGGCGGAGAACAGCTCACCCTCATTCATGCTCCCAGTGTGGTGATCCCGCTCACATACTGTCAATCACTGTCGATGCGCGTGTTGTCGGCGGTCTGCAGATCACGATGTCGGCGCGAATCCGCGGGTCTCGACGACGGCGATCCTGTCAGCACTCGGCACCGCAAGCTCCGGTCGTCGCGAGAGCGGCGCGGGCACACGCATACTCGTCCGCCGCCTCGGCGATTTCTGACGAATCCAGAATCAAACAATTTCAGTTTCGACGGAATTCGCATCCGAAACAGCGCATTTCAGCAGATTCAGTGATAGGTTGTTCGGAGACGCACATCACGGAGGTGAAGAATGGACCCGCTCCTGCCGAACGGCAGCGGTTCCCGACTGGGGAATCTCGACGAGAAGTCTAAGGCGATCATCGTCGAACTGCAGCACGACGGAAGGAAATCCTATTCGGCCATCGGCAAGTCCGTCGGCCTGTCCGAGGCCGCCGTGCGCCAGCGGGTGTCGAGGCTCATCGAGTCGGGTGTCATGGAGATCGTCGCCGTGACGGACCCGCTGAGTCTGGGATTCGCGCGGCAGGCGATGGTGGGGCTGAAGGTCCGTGGAGACATCTCCGCGGTCGCCGAGCAGCTGCACGACTATGACGAGATCGACTACCTCGTCGTCACCGCCGGTTCGTTCGACCTCCTGGTCGAGATCGTGTGTGAATCGGATCGGCATCTGATCGAGTTCGTCAATGAGGAGCTCCGCTCGATCGATGCCGTCGTGGATACGGAGCTCTTCATGTACCTCTCACTCGAAAAGCAGAAATACAATTGGGGGACGCGATGACAGAGAATGTCACCAGAGCCGGCACTCCTTATCAGGATGCCATCCGCAACAACGTGTGGATGCACATGTCACCACACCAAGCACTGTTCAACGGTGGTGAGGCGCCGGTCATCGTACGCGGCGAAGGCCACCACATCTTCGATGACAAGGGCAGGAAGTACCTCGACGGTCTCGCCGGCCTGTTCACCGTCCAGGTGGGCCACGGTCGCGAGCAGATCGCGAAGGCAATGTACGACCAGACGCTGAAGCTGCCGTTCATGCCGCTGTGGTCGTATGCCCACCCGCAGGCGATCGAGGTCTCGGAGCGTCTGGCCAGCTATGCCCCGGGCGACCTCAATCGGGTCTTCCTCACCTCCGGCGGCGGCGATTCGGTCGAGTCGGCGATGAAGCTGGCGAAGAACTACTTCAAGCTCGTTGGCAAACCCGGCAAGCACAAGATCATCTCGCGGGCCACCGCCTACCACGGCACTCCGCACGGCGCATTGTCGGTGACTTCGCTGCCGGGCCTGCGTGAGCAGTTCGCTCCCCTGGTTCCCGGAGCTCACAAGGTGCCGAACACGAACTTCTACCGGGCACCGGAGCACCTCGCCCACGACGAGAAGGCCTTCGGCCGCTGGGCTGCCGACCGCATCGGTGAGGCCATCGAGTTCGAGGGCGCCGACTCCGTCGCCGCCGTCTTCCTCGAGCCCGTGCAGAACTCCGGCGGCTGCTTCCCGCCGCCTCCCGGGTACTTCGAGCGGGTCCGCGAGATCTGCGACGAGTACGATGTGCTGCTGGTCTCGGACGAGACGATCTGCGCCTACGGCCGTATCGGCGACATGTTCGCCTGCAACGACTTCGGCTATGTTCCCGACATCATCACCTCGGCCAAGGGCATCACCTCCGGCTATGCGCCGCTGGGTGCGATGATCGCCTCCGATCGTCTCTTCGAGCCCTTCGGCCCCGGCGGCGATGAGACCTTCTACCACGGCTACACCTTCGGCGGTCACCCCGTCGCCTGTGCCGCCGCGATGGCGAACTTCGACGTCTTCGAAGAGGAGAAGCTCAACGATCACGTGCACGAGAACGCTGCGGCGTTCAAGTTCACGCTCGAGAAGCTCAAGGACCTGCCGATCGTCGGCGATGTCCGCGGTGAGGGGTTCTTCTACGGAATCGAACTCGTCAAGGACAAGGACACGAAGGAGTCGTTCACCGAAGAGGAGTCCGAGCGGATCCTGAAGAACTTCGTGTCGGCGAAGATGTACGACAGCGGCCTGTACTGCCGCGCCGACGACCGTGGAGACCCGGTCATCCAGCTCTCGCCTCCGCTGACCGTCGGTCAGCCCGAGTTCGACGAGATGGAGCAGATCATCCGCGGCGTCCTGCAGGAAGCCTGGACCATGTTCTGACCTCCCCTTACTACCTGACGGCGGCCCAGCAACCTCGCGCCAGGTTGCTGGGCCGACGTCAGGTTGTTGTGGGGTGAAGGTCAGCGGTTTCGGTCACGTTCGCGGGCCTCGCGGCGGGTCATCGGAGGTCGCTCCCCCGCGGGTTCGGCGCGCTCGGCTTCAGAGTGCCCTTCCGCCGCTCTGGCTGTCACGGCTGCCCCGCGCTCGGTCGTCTCTCCACGTTGCTCGGCTGGTACCGGCGAAACCGCGGGTGCGACGGGCCGCCTCGGTGAGCGGAGGCCGGAGCGGACGACGAGGACGCCGAGCCCGGTCGTCAGCGGGATCGCGATGACCAGGCCGATCGAACACACGAGGATGCTCACCACCTCCACCGACATGTCCCCGAGCGTGAACGTGTCGAGCAGCGGCTGATCATGTGCGGAGACGATGATGAGCGTCATCAGCGCCGAGCCCACATAGGCGAACGTGATCGTATAGACGGTCGATGCGATATGGTCACGGCCGATGCGCATCGCCCGGGCAAACAGCTGACCGGGCTTCATCTCCGGAGCCGCAGCCGCCAGCTCCCACACTGCCGAAGCCTGAGTGATGGTGACGTCGTTGAGCACTCCGAGCCCGGTGATGAGGATCGCGCACACGATGATGTCGGTCATTCCGAGATCGGTCGTGTCGACCAGCAGGTACCCGTCCTCCGAATAGGCGATGCCCAGATTCGCCCATGAGGTCATCCACGCGCCGAGGATGCCCGTGATCACGATGCCGAGCACCGTTCCGAACAGCGCCGTCGACGTCCGCGTCGAGATCCCGTGCGCCAGATAGAGAGCGATGACCATGATCAGACTCGCCGAGACCATCGCCACCAGCACCGGGGGTTTGCCGTCGAGCATCGCCGGGAGCATGAACACGAACAGCACAGCACCGGCGAACCCGAGCCCGATCAGTGCGCGCAGCCCCCGCAGACCGGCAACGAGGAGGACGACGATCGCGTATATGATCGCCAGCGCCAGCATCGGGACGTTGCGGTCGAAATCGATGAACACATAGTCGGTGCCCATCTCCGCCCGATCCGGTGACTGCGTGAAATCGAGGACCTTGATCGTGTCCCCGACGTCCACGCCGGCCTTGACCGCATCGGGGGTGACGTACAGACTGCCATCCTGCCCGTTCGCCTCCACCGTGTACTTCGTGCAGTCGGCCCGCACCATCGGGTCCGTCTCCCCCGTCTCACAGTCCGAGGCGTCGACGGCGGTGACGGTGACCTTCGTATCCGTCGTGCCTTCGGCCGCGTTCGTCGTCGGTCCGCCTCCGGGCAGCTCGGTGTCGGGGCTCGACGGCCACAATACGAACAGCCCCACGAGAGTGACCACGATCAGCGGGACGAGGCAGGCGAGCATGATCAGGCGAACCCTTGGCGAGGCCTTCGGTTCGTGTCGGGACGTCATATGCATGGCGGTCCTTAGAGGGAGGGCTGACCGAGGAGGTGCAGTTGCGGCCGACCAAGGGCGGATGGGCGGCAGCTGCCCGCCGAGAGCGGCCAGCCATCATCGGGACTACCTGACGGCGGCCCAGCAACCTGGCGCCAGGTTGCTGGGCCGCCGTCGGGTAGCAGTTGGGGTCAGGCTCCGCCGAGGTGGTCGGCCAGGTAGTTCTCCACCTGGTCGATGCTCACGCGTTCCTGAGTCATGTCATCACGCTTGCGGATCGTCACTGCCTGATCATCGAGGGTGTCGAAGTCGACGGTGATGCACAGCGGGGTGCCGATCTCGTCCTGACGACGGTAGCGGCGGCCGATGGCACCGGCATCGTCGAAGTCGATGTTCCAGCGGCGACGCAGACGGGCAGCCAGATCCTTGGCGGCCGGTGTCAGCTTCTCGTTGCGGCTCAGCGGCAGCACCGCAGCCTTGACCGGAGCCAGGCGCGGGTCGAGCCCCAGCACGACGCGCTTGTCGACACCGCCCTTCGTGTTCGGTGCCTCGTCTTCGCTGTAGGCCTCGACGAGGAATGCCATCATCGACCGGGTCAGGCCGAAGGAGGGTTCGATGACATAGGGGGTGTAGCGGTCGCCGCTGGCCTGGTCGAAGTACTGCAGCTTCGCTCCCGAGACCTCGGTGTGGGTGCCGAGGTCGTAGTCGGTGCGGTTGGCCACGCCCATCAGCTCGCCCCATTCGGATCCCTGGAAGCCGAAGCGGTATTCGATGTCGATGGTGCCGGCCGAGTAGTGCGCACGGTCCTCGGCAGGAACGTCGAGGCGGCGGACGTTGTCCTCGGAGATGCCCAGGTCGAGGAACCAGGCCCAGCAGTCTTCGACCCACTGCTTGTAGAAGTCATCGGCTTCATCGGGGTGGACGAAGTACTCGATCTCCATCTGCTCGAACTCACGGGTGCGGAAGATGAAGTTGCCGGGGGTGATCTCGTTGCGGAAGGCCTTGCCGATCTGGCCGATGCCGAACGGAGGCTTCTTCCGGGCCGCGGTGAGCACATTGTTGAAGTTCACGAAGATGCCCTGAGCGGTCTCCGGGCGCAGGTAGTGCAGGCCTGCTTCGGAATCGACGGGACCGAGGAAGGTCTTGACCAGGCCGGAGAACTCCTGCGGCTCTGTCCACTGACCGCGGGTGCCGCAGTCGGGGCAGACGATATCGGCCATTCCGTTCTCCGGAGCCTTCTTGTTCTTCGTCTCGTACGCTTCGACGAGGTGGTCCTCGCGGTGGCGCTTGTGGCAGTTGAGGCATTCGACGAGCGGATCGACGAAGGTCTCGACGTGGCCGGAGGCTTCCCAGACGCGCTTGGGCAGGATGATCGAGGAGTCGAGGCCGACGACGTCTTCGCGACCGCGCACGAACTGCTGCCACCACTGGGCCTTGATGTTGTCTTTGAGCTCAACGCCCAAGGGTCCGTAGTCCCATGCCGAGCGGGAACCGCCGTAGATCTCTCCGGCTTGGAAGACGAATCCTCTGCGTTTGGCCAGGGCGATGACGGCATCCAACTTGGACTGTGCCACTTGTTCTCTCCTTGATTCAGTTCGCCGACGGCCGGCTGCCGTGGCTCGCAGGTACCAGCCTAACTGGTCACACTGCCGCTTCCTCAACGCCGGTCCGACCAGCCCCGACGCCCAATCACGGTGGGAAGAAGGGACCGCGGGAGGCGACTGATCTCACACTCGGTTTCTCGGTCCGGGGCCGCCTCGGCGAGGGGACGGCATGTAGACTTGGGGTACACCCAAACCTTTCTCCGTACCGACGTTTCCACGTCTGTCCAAGCGAGTTCTTGGATCTCTACGGTTTCGGCCCGGATTGCTCACGATGATTGCACAAGCGGCCGCAGGGTAGATCGCCACTACAGTCATCTGCGATCAAGTGTGTGCCGACGTGAGAGAGATCACTCATGACCGATGTGTCCGCAAACGACGAAACCACTCCGAGATTCTCCGAACTGGGACTTCACCCGCTCGTGCTCAAGGCCGTAGAGGCGCAGGGCTACGAGATCCCCACCCCCATCCAGGCCGAGACCATCCCGACCCTCCTGTCGGGCCGTGACGTCATCGGTCTCGCCCAGACCGGAACCGGCAAGACCGCGGCCTTCGCCCTGCCGGCTCTGTCCGACCTCGCCGAGGCGGGCCGCGCCGACGACGGCCCGTTCGCTCTCGTGCTCACCCCCACTCGCGAACTCGCGATCCAGGTCGCCGAGGCATTCACCTCCTACGCCACCGAGCTCTCCGACTTCTCCGTGCTCCCGATCTACGGCGGTCAGGCCTATGGTCCGCAGCTGGCCGGCCTGCGCCGCGGTGCGCAGGTCGTCGTGGGCACCCCGGGGCGTGTCATCGACCACCTCAAGCGCGGTTCCCTCAAGCTCGGCAGCCTCCAGCACCTCATCCTCGATGAGGCCGACGAGATGCTCAAGATGGGCTTCGCCGAAGACATCGAAGAGATCTTCAGCCAGGTCGGTGAGGACCGTCAGGTCGCACTGTTCTCGGCCACCATGCCGACCTCGATCCACCGGATCACCGGCAAGTACCTCAACGATCCGAAGGAAGTCCGGATCGCCGCGAAGTCGCAGACCGGAGCGAACATCCGTCAGCGCTACTTCATGGTCCAGCATTCGCATAAGCTCGACGCTCTGACCCGCATCCTCGAGGTCGAGGAGTACGAGGGCATCATCATGTTCGTGCGCACGAAGCAGGCAACCGAGGAGCTGGCGGAGAAGCTGCGTGCCCGCGGTTTCAAGACCGCCGCGATCAACGGCGACATCCCGCAGCAGGCACGTGAGCGCACGATCGACATGCTGCGTGAGGGCAAGATCGACATCCTCGTCGCCACCGATGTGGCCGCCCGCGGTCTCGACGTCGAGCGCATCACGCTGGTCGTCAACTATGACATCCCGCACGACACCGAATCCTATGTCCACCGCATCGGCCGCACCGGTCGTGCCGGACGCTCCGGCGAGGCGATCCTCTTCGTGACCCCGCGCGAGCAGCGCATGCTCGGTTCGATCGAGCGCGCCACGAAGCAGAAGGTCGAACCGCTGACTCTGCCCAGCGTCGAAGAGCTGACGAACACTCGTGTCGAGAAGTTCACGAAGCGCATCGACGATGTGCTCGCTCAGACCGAACTGTCCGAACTCACCGAGGTCATCGAGCAGTATTCGCTCTCCCGCGATGTGCCTGCCTCGAACATCGCCGCTGCTCTGGCCTCCCTCGTCCTCGAGTCGAACACGCTCAAGGCCGAACCGATGCCCGAGCCGGCACGTCGCCAAGGTCGTGACCGCGACCGCGACGGCGGCCGTGACGGCGGTCGTCCGGGCCGCGGCGGACGTGCCCGTGACGAGAACATGACGACCTACCGTCTGGCCGTGGGGCGCAATGAGCGTCTGCAGCCGGGCGCCGTGGTCGGCGCGATCGCGAACGAAGGCGGAATCACCTCGAAGCAGATCGGCCATATCGACATTCGTTCGAACCACACGCTCGTCGACCTGCCCAAGGACCTCGATCCGTCGGTGCTGCGCAAGCTCTCCCACACCGAGATCCAAGGTCGTCCCATCGACATCCGTCCGGATTCGGGCCGCCCGGGACGCCCGTTCAAGAAGCGCAATTTCGACAAGCAGCCCGGTGACAGCCGCAACTTCCGCGGCGATCGCCGAGGCGGCAAGAAGTTCGGCGGTCGGGGCGACCGTCCCCGCGACCGCTACTGAGGCGTCAGCGTCGCGGACGCACTCGCCCGGCGTGAGCTCGCTCTGACGTGACAGATCGGCCCCTGACAGATCGGCCCCGCAGCACTGCGCTGCGGGGCCGTTTCCGTGCCGGAGCGGGACGGTCTCAGGCGGAGGGTGTGTCGACGGCGCCGCCGAAGCGACGGTCGCGACGGGCGTACTCTTCGATCGCCGCCCACAGGGTGCGCCGGTCGACGTCGGGCCACAGCACGTCCTGGAAGACCATCTCGGCGTAGGCGGACTGCCAGAGCAGGAAGTTCGAGGTCCGCTGCTCCCCCGACGACCGCATGAACAGGTCGACGTCGGGCACGATGGGTGCGTAGAGGCGGGAGCGGACGGTCTTCTCCGAGACCTTGCCGGGTCTGAGCTTCCCGGCGGCCACCTCGGCGGTGATCTCATTGATCGCATCGACGATCTCGGAGCGTCCACCGTAGTTCACGCAGAACTGGAGCACGAGTCCGGTGTTGTTCTTCGTCATCTCCGCGGCGGTTTCGAGTTCGTTGATGACCGAACGCCACAGCCGACCGGGACGACCCGACCACACGATGCGCACCCCCAGCTCGTTGAGCTCATCGCGACGGCGGCGGATGACGTCGCGGTTGAAGCCCATGAGGAACCGCACCTCGTCGGGTGAGCGCTTCCAGTTCTCCGTCGAGAACGCATACGCCGACAGATAGTCCACGCCGATCTCGATCGCGCCGTGGATGACGTCGAGCAGCGACGCCTCTCCGGCTCTGTGCCCTTCCGTGCGCGGCAATCCCCGCTGGTTCGCCCACCGACCGTTGCCGTCCATGACGATCGCGACGTGCCCCGGCACGAACTTCGCGTCGATGCGCGGAGGCCTCGCTCCGCTGGGGTGGGCCGGTGGTGCGGGGTAGCTCATGTGCTCTCCAGAACTCTCAGTGATCGGATATTGCGCTCGAGGTGCCAGGACACCCAGTCCGAGACCAGCTTCGACCCGTCGATCTGATCGTGCAGGTCAGAGGCCTCCGCCCGCTCCCAGTCTCCGGACAGCAACGCGGCCATATGCTCAAGCGCATCGGTGTCGGGCAGTGCCGCACCGGAGGGGCGGCAGTTCGTGCACACGGCCCCACCCAAGGAGGCTGAGAACGCGCGGTGGGGCCCGGGGCTCCCGCACTGGGCGCAGTCGAGCAGGCTCGGCGCCCACCCGGCCACGGACATCGCGCGCAGCAGGTACGCGTCGAGGGACAGCCTCGGCGCGTGTTCGCGGTTGCACAGCGAGCGGATCGCGGAGACGAGGAGGAGGAAATGCGTCCGGGATTGGGGTTCGGCCTCGGTGATGCTGCGTGCCGTTTCGGCCATCACCGAGGCGGCCGAATAGACATCGAAGTCCGTGGCGATTCCGCGGGCGAAGGGTTCGATGAGCTCGACCTGGGTGACGATGTCGAGGCTGCGCCCGACATGGCATTGGACGTCGACGAGCATAAAGGGCTCGAGGCGGGAGCCGAACCGCGATTTCGTCCGGCGCACCCCCTTCGCGACGGCACGGACGAGGCCGTGGCCGCGAGTGAGCACGGTGACGATGCGGTCGGCTTCGCCGAGCTTGTGCCCCTGGAGCACGATGCCTTCATCACGATAGTTGTGCACCCGCCCATTATCGCTTAAGCGCGGCGGGGAATCATCCCGCCGCGCTTAAGCGACTGCTGTGAGATCGACCGCTCAGACTCGCGTCCGCTCCGGCAGCGCGCCTCCGGGCGCAGACTGCCTCAGGTCATGCGAAAGTCGAAGATCACGTCGCCGGCGACGACTCTTTCGACTTTCGCGTCCCCCGAGCGCCGGCGCGGCCGAAACGACCCCGGAGCACCGCGCACGACCGCGTCGAAACGCGCTGCTCAGTCCTGGCGGTCCCGTGCCGCACGGTTGACGGCCGAGACGACGGCCTTGAGCGAGGCCTTCGTGATGTTCGGGTGCAGTCCGGCGCCCCAGACGACCCGGTCTTCGACGGCGAGTTCGACATAGGCCGCGGCGTTGGTGTCGGCGCCGGAGCCGATGGCGTGCTCGGAGTAGTCCTGGAGTCGGACGTCGACGTCGAACTGGTCGATGAGGATCTTCACCAGCGCATCGATCGGTCCGTTGCCGCGTCCTTCGTAGGTGCGTTCCTGGCCGTCGACGATGAGGTCGACCTCGATGCGTTCGGCGGAGGAGCCGGACGCGTCGACGGTGCCCGACTCGGTGCGCAGCCCCACGATCTGGAAGCGGCCCCATGCCTTCTCGGGGTCGTCGGCAGGCAGGTACTCGTAGTTGAAGATGCGGCGGATCTCCTCGGACGTGACCTCACCGCCGCCCTCGGTGTGCTGCTGCACGGCGCGGGAGAATTCAACCTGCATGCGACGCGGCAGGTCGAGTCCGTGCTCGCTCTTGAGCAGGTAGGTCACTCCGCCCTTTCCGGACTGCGAGTTGACGCGGATGATCGCCTCGTAGGAGCGCCCCAGGTCCTTCGGATCGACCGGCAGGTAGGGCATGTCCCATTCCATCAGGTCGACAGGGGTGCCCTGCGCGTTCGCCTTCTTCTCACGATCGGCGAATGCCTTGTTGATCGCGTCCTGGTGGGAGCCCGAGAACGAGGTGAAGACGAGGTCGCCGCCGTAGGGGTGACGTTCGTGGACACCGATCTGGTTGCATTCGGTGACGGTGTGGATGACCTCGTCGATATCGGAGAAGTCGAGCTCCGGATCGACTCCCTGCGTGTACAGGTTGAGGGCGACGGTGACGAGGTCGAGGTTGCCGGTGCGCTCACCGTTGCCGAACAGGCAGCCTTCGATGCGGTCGGCGCCGGCCATCATTCCCAGTTCCGCTGCGGCCACGCCGGTGCCCCGGTCGTTGTGCGGGTGCAGGGAGACGGCCACCTCGTTGCGGTAGGGCATATTCCGGCAGAACCATTCGATCTGGTCCGCGTAGGTGTTAGGGGTGCCGCGTTCGACGGTGGCGGGCAGGTTGACGACGGTTTCGCGGCCGTCGGCGGGCTGCCACATGTCGAGGACGCTGCCGACGATGTCGAGGGCGAACTCGGGTTCGGTGTCGACGAAGATCTCCGGCGAGTACTGGTAGCCGAAGTCCGCGTCGGACAGCAGCGTCTCGGCGTGCTTCATCACGGCCTGAGTGCCCTGCAGTGCGATGTCGCGGGTCTGGTCGAAGCCGTCGCCGTCGAAGCCGAAGACGACCTTGCGGAAGACCGGGGCTGTCGCGTTGTAGAGGTGGACGGTGGGCTTCTTCGCGCCGACGAGGGATTCGACGGTGCGTTCGATGAGGTCCTCGCGGGCCTGGGTGAGCACGGAGATGCGGACATCGTCGGGGATCGCGTCCTGTTCGATGATCTCGCGGACGAAGTCGAAGTCGACCTGGCTGGCGGCGGGGAACCCGACCTCGATCTCCTTGAAGCCGAGACGCACGAGCAGATCGAACATCTTGCGTTTGCGGTCCGGGGTCATCGGATCGATGAGGGCCTGATTGCCGTCGCGCAGGTCGGTGCTCAGCCAGCGAGGCGCCTTGCGGATGATCTGATCCGGCCAGGTGCGGTCGCGCATGTCCAGAGCGATGCGGTCCTGGAACGACTTGTATTTGCCGAACGGCATGGGAGAAGGCTTCTGCAGTTTCATTGTTCCTCTATCTCAGTTTCTCAACGCTTGACCAGCATACGAGGACTCCGCGACGAGCGTGCTGTCCGTTCAGGACTCGTCGCGGCAAGGAAGGAGGAGGAACCTGTGAGCCACGTGATCACCGTAGTCCTCTTCCCTCGTTCCGTCCGAATCCGGTCCACATCCTAAGATCGCCGAGGCGGCACCGCCCGGGCCGTGTCTCATCGGTCCGACCCGGGCCGCGGAGGTCGATCTACTTGAGGAAGTCGACCGAGGCGCGTCGGACGTTGAATCCGACTCCCGTGTCGTCGGATCTGCACGTCATGCCCTCTTCGCTGGAGGTGCATGTCATTCCCGCGGCGGAGATCGAATCACCGTAGCCGAGGACGCGTGCCGGTCCGTTGCTCTCCGGGGCATCGAGGCAGGAGAATCCTGCGCCTTCCCTGTTCGCCACGACGATGGAGCCCCAGTCGTCGAGCTTGCAGTCATCGGGTTTCTCCGGCGGCGAGTACTCGTAGTCGTTGATCACGCAGCGAGCACGTTCGTCATCGATGGTGCAGGCGATGTTGCCCGACGGCGAAGTGAAGGTCTCCTCGGCGACGGGAGCCTCTGAGCTGGCCGAATCGGACGGCTCCGGGTCATCGGACTGACCGATCGAAGGTTCGTCCGTGGGTCCGACCGTGGTGGTCTCCTCCCCCTGAGTGGAGTCCCAGACGATATAGCCGACGATGCCGAGGGCGAGGATGAGCGCGATGGCTGCGAGCACCCACAGCCACGCGGGGACCTTCTTCGTGTCGGTGCGCCGACCATAGGGGTCGCGCGGTCCGCCGGGGCTCCCCGGTCCGCCGGGGCCTCCCGGACCACCGGGTCCTCCCGGGCCGCCTGGTCCGCCGGGCGCTGCCGGACCACCGGGCCCGCCGGGGCCGTAGCCGGCAGCGTAGCCGGCCGGTGCGGCGGCATAGGCAGGGCCGTGGCCTGCCTGCCCGTATCCGGGTCCACCGGACTGGCCCGATCCGGGCTGACTGTATTCCGGTCCGGCCGGTGACTGCACCGGACCGGCGGACTGCGGCTGTGGGGCCGCTGCCTGGCCGGCAGCACCGAACTCCCCTCCCCACTGTCCCTGGTGCGGGTGCGGTTCGGGCTGGTGCGGTTGTGCCTGAGGCGCATCCGCGGTGGCCGGCTGCGAATCGGGCAGCGGGTTCCACTGCTTCGGCGCCGAGGCGGCCTCGGCGGCGGCGATGTCATCGGAGTTCACTTTGCGCGTCGCGGCCGGCAGACCGCCGGTCTCGTATCCTTCAGCGGCGGCGAGTCCGCGCAGCTCTTCGAGGCTGAGCACCTCGGTGGCATCGGTGCCGTCGGATTCGACCATCGACCGCAGCCTCTGAAGTTCTGCGGGAGTCAGCGCTTGGGTGGAGCCATCGGCGGCCGCGGACTCATCCTCGCCGATGAACAACTGGGTTGTGATCGACTCCGGAGACTCCTCGGCCGGCTTCCGACGCCCGGGGCGCGGAGGATGGTTCGGCACAGGTGGAATGCTCATGAGCATATTTTCGCATAGTCACTACCGGCCGGTTCTCATACCTCGTGAGATGATGACCTCATGTCCAATGGAGTCTCTCGGCACGCGGGCCTGCCCGCGCTTCTCGCCTGCGCTCTGTTCCTGACCGCCTGCGGCGCCGATGCCGATGACGGCGAGGCCGACTCCGCGACTGTCGAATCCGCAGGATTCGCCGCTCCCGCACAGCAGACGAGTTTCGGTGATTTCGCGGCTCCGGCACAGGATTCCCCCACCGGAACCGGCTCCCCTGCAACTGATACCGAGCAGTCCGCCACCGATCATTCCGGCTCCGACCGGTCCGGCACCGAGGCGACCGGCCCGGTCCATCCCGTCCCTGTCCCCGGTCTGACGAAGGAGTTCACGGACCAGATCCCGGCAGAGACCTCACAGATCCTCGTCGCCACCTCACCGACAGCCGCCTCGGAGAAGTCGAGCTTGAGCTTCTATGAGTTCACGGAAAAGAAGTGGAAGAAGCTCAAGACGTTCGACACCCACAACGGCAGCAACGGGTGGCTGAAGGATCGCCGCGAGGGTGACAAGACCACCCCGATCGGCGTGTTCACACTCAGCGACGCGGGCGGTTCCAAGGCGAACCCGGGCACCGATCTTCCGTACACCCAGGACGATCGTCTGCCCTCCTCGGCGACGGTGGCCTACGGGGCGGACTATGAATCGGTCTTCGACTACATCATCGCCATCGATTACAACCGCAAGCCCGGCACCGCGCCGACGGACAAGACGCGTCCGCTGGGCTGGGACAAGGGCGGCGGAATCTGGCTGCACCTCGACCATGATTCGGGCACGAACGGCTGCGTCACCCTCGACGAGGCGGATCTCAAGTGGATCATGCGCACCATCGACCCCGACGCCCATCCGCGCATCGCCATGGGGCCGGCGACCGAACTGAAGAAATAGCAGAGTCGAAGAAGCAGCAGAGCAGGATCCCGTGCGCCGTCTCATCATCTCCCTCGTCCAGTCGATCAACGGGTCCTTCGCCGAGGACGGCTGGTCGACCGGGGTGTCCACGGACGCTGACTTCCGGCGCTTCCTCGCTCTTCGCCGCAGCGCGAATGCGATCATCATCGACCGCCGCACCGCGCTGAATCCGCGGCTGCCCGTCATCAACGCCGTCGGCAAAACGCTCGAACACACACCCGTCTATGTGCTCACCGAGTCCGATCCTGCCGCGCTGCAGAGCGAGCTCGACGCCCGCGGCCTCGACTACCGTGCCCAGCATTTCAGTGCGGACACCATCACCGAGGTGGCCGCCGCCCTCCCGACGGCCCCATCCCCCGAATCGCGACAGTCCGACGCCCACTCAGCCCTGCCGTCCGTGGGGACGGAGCCCGAGGAATCCGGTGAAGTGATGCTCCTGTGCGAATCGGGTCCGAATCTCGCATTCCGGCTTCTCGAGCACTATCCGAGGGCCGAACTGCATCTGAGCGTGAGTCCGCGCTATATCCGAACGCCCGGCAGCCATCTCTCCGGGCTCGAGGCCGAGATCGATCTGCGCCTCATCGATGTGCGCGTCGAGGACGATCAGGTCTTCCTGCGCTACAGACGCGCCTGAACGGGACGCTCAGTCCTCGGAGATCTCAGCTCTCCGCAGTCTCATGTTTCGGGAGCCTCAGGTTTTCGAGGTCCCAGCTTTCATAGGTCCCGGCGTTCGCGTGGATCTCCGTGCCCACATCGAAGCGCTCGGGTGAGGCCAGGATCGCTGTGACCGCATCGGCCACCTCGGCGAGATGGACGGTTTCGACTCCCCCGGTCAGATCGTTGCGATCATCACCGCCGACGGGGGCCATGATCCGCAGTTCCCGGAAGTCCACGGTCGTCGATTCCGCCGCGGCGACCTCGAGGAGCATCTTCTGCGCGGCGCCGAAGACACTGATCGCCCCGGACCCGGCCAGCGGCTCGACGCTGGCGACCCCGTTGAGGGCCAGGTGGACGAAGCGCGTGGGCGCAGAGTTGGCAGACTCCGCGTGGTCGGAGGCCGGTCGTCCGGGCGTCGTGCGTTCGGCCGCCAGGCGCTGCGAGATCGCGCATGCCGTGAAGTGCGCCCGCAGGTAGGCGTCGTAGTCCTCATCGAACTTCGCCAGCCCCCGTTCGAGCACCGGTTCATCGATGTACCACCCGCCAAGGGCCGCGATGACGGCATCGACCGGGGGCAGGTCCGCGGAGGCGAGCGCCGAGGCGACCGCTTCCGGTTCGTCCACCCACTCCGGCACAGTCACCGGTTCGTAGGCCGTCTGCGTCTCCGGTCGGCGGCGCACGATGCCGGTGACTGTGTGGTGTGAGCTGAGCCGTTGGGCGAGTCCGGTCCCGACGTGGCCGGACGCGCCGAAGAGGAGGATGTGCATGATGCGAGTCTAGACTCTCTCTCCTCTTCGGCCCGCTGAGGTCGAGGACTGCTCCGCTACTTGCGGATGTAGACCTTGATGCCCGTCTTCTTCGTGTACGTCATGTGCCCGCGTTCGAAGTTCTGGCGTTTCGTGCCGTTCTTGACAGTGCGGTCAGCGGTGGGCAGGCCGAGCTTGCTGCGTTCCCAGCCCATCTTCTTCCACTTCGTGAGGAACCCTCCGTAGATGACATGGCTGCTGGTGCTCGGCGACCAGGTGATCATTCCGGACCGGAAGTTCTGGTAGCGCGCGCTTTTGCGGTGCTTGAAGGTCTGCTTATCGCTGCTGGGGAATCCGATGACGCCCTTCTCGTACTTCACCCGTTTGTAGGCCTTGCGGATCGCGCCCTTGGTCAGGAAGTGCGCTCCTGTCTTCTTCGACCAATAGACGGTGCCCTCTGAGAACGTCTGGTAGGCGCCGTTCGGATTCGTCAGCTTCTTCTCCGGGCCGACCGGTTTGCCGGTCTTCGCCGAATGCTTCTTGTAGTACGAGCCGATCGCGCCCTTCGTCTTGTACGACTTCGTCTTCGGGCTCGGCTTCGGCGCGGGCGCCTTCGTCGGAGGCGGGGTCAGTCCCGGCACCAGCGCCTTGGCTCCGGTGCGGATGCTGCCGAGCCTGTTGTAGAACGCGATTCCCGGGCATTCGGTGTAGCTGGTGTCCCGGTGTCCGGAGACGACATTGAGGCTGACCTTCTTGCCCAGGGCGTACTTGCTCGTCGCGCCTCCACCCGAGGTCAAGGTCATCTTCCCGGTCGGATTGAAGCCGTACTGTCCGGACTTCCAGGCGACAAGCTGCTTGATCGAGTTCTGTGCTGCTGTGCTCGGGGCCGACGATGTATAGGTGCCGAGCACGCTGATGCCGATGGTCCACGAGTTGAAGCCGGAAGCATGAGCACCGGTCACTGCCTTGTCGAGGCTGCCGGCCCGGCCCTCGTACATCGTGCCGTATCTGTCGACGAGGAAGTTGTACCCGAGGTCGCACCAGCCGCGATTCTGAGTGTGGTACGCGAGGTAGCCGCGGATGATCGCCGGTGCCTGCGCTTTCGAGTAGGAGTTCGACCCCGCCGTGTGGTGGATGAACACGCCCTTGGCCGACGACGTCTTGTCCGTAGCGCAGCGGACGAGCTTCTCATCGGCACCCCACTGCTTGCGGGTGACGATCTTCGCTCGCAGATCCTTGGCCGAGATCTGCGCGTCGACTGCCGGTCCCGTGGCCGCCTGTGTGCTCAGGCCTCCGGCGGACTTCGCCACCTGTGCGTCGGCCCTCGTGACCGCCGTGGACACCTGGGTGATCTGCAGATCATCGGTATCAGCCTGCTCGTCGGCGGCGCGCACCTCGACGGCATCCGCATCGAGCACCGGAAGGGCGACGGACTGCGACCGGTGTGAGTCGGCGGGAATCTGAGCGGCTTCTGCGGAGGTGAGGTCGGGGCCTCCCTCGTCATCGGTCGGCAGGCTCTCCCACGCCGTCCAGCCGTCTCCGTCACGGGTGCGGATCTCGAGTTCGGGGTCCTCCCCTTCCCAAGTGGCACCGATGATCGTGACGTCCGAGGTGTCGAGCGGCACAGTCGTGACCTCATCGGTACGGGCATCGACGGTCGTCTCGGAGGGGGTGTCGTCGGTGTCATCGGCGGCAGCATCGCCGCCCTGTGCCGAGTCGTCAGCGGTGGTGACGTCCCCGCTGTCGCCCTCGCCGAGTCCGGCGTCGCCGAGTCCGGGCGCCGTCTCTGACACGTCCGCGGCAGAGACGCCGGGCGTGTTCGTGTGTGTTTCCGGTGTGGCGGCGAGCGCGGATCCCGATAGGGTCGCTGTGAGGAGAATTCCGGTGAGTGCCGAGGCGCAGAATTGCAACGGTTTCATCAGGTGGGGTCCTTGAGGTCATCCATGACCGAGTGAGGGTGTTCCTCACTGGATGGGGGCCGAATCACGGGCACCCAGCGTGACCGCAGGATTATCGTAAGGGTATTCCCAGTATTACGGAAGTGGGTACTCAGCAGATGGCCGATCGCCGCGAACTGACTCGCCTCGAGGCCGTCCTCGACGCCTTCGCCGACAGGCTCCTCCCCCGGGTCCCCGCCGGTGTCCGAGAGTTCCTCGCCTTCGGCATCAAGCAGGCGTGGGCGTGCCTCTTCGGTGCTCTCATGCTCGCCGCGATCATCGCCGCCTCGTGGTTCTATCCCGACGACGCGGCGGTGGCACGCAACGACTTCCTCGTCGTCCTCGCCGTGCTCATCCAGATCGGCATGCTCGCCGCCCGACTCGAGACCGGCCGCGAACTCATCGTCATCATCGTCTTCCACATCGTCGGAACCGGTATGGAGATCTTCAAGACCGCCGTCGGTTCGTGGGACTACGCCCCCGGCGGAGTCCTCCACATCGGTGCCGTGCCCCTGTTCACCGGGTTCATGTACGCCGCCGTCGGGTCCTATATCGTCCGCGTGTACCGCCTCTTCGACTTGCGGTTCAGCCAATACCCGCCGAGGTGGCTGACCGTGATCATCGCCGCCGCCATCTACATCAACTTCTTCACCCACCATTTCATCCTCGACGTCCGCCTCATCCTCGTCGCCGCCACTGTGATCGTCTTCTTCCGCTGCCGTATGTACTTCAGCGTCCACCGCAGAACCCTGAGAATGCCGGTGCTGCTGGCCTTCGTCCTCGTGGCCTTCTTCATCTGGGTGGCTGAGAACATCGGCACCGCGGCCGGGGCCTGGCTGTATCCGAGCCAGGACGACGGCTGGCATCTGGTGCCGCTGACGAAGCTGGTGGCTTGGTTCCTGCTCATGATGATCTCCGTCGTCCTCGTGACCTTCGTCCACAGACCCAGGCCGCCTGAGGTCCACAGACACGAGCCTCCTGACACCTATACTTGCTGAGAACCGAAACATTCAGGACAGCCGAAGGAGACTCATGGCGGCACCCGATGCGCAGAATGAGAAGGAATCGAGCGCATTGCTCAAGGTGCTCCGCCCATCCAGCGGATCCAACCTGTCAGTCAGTGCTCGTGTGTTGCTGCGCGTCATCGCCGGAGTCCTCGTCCTCGCTCTCATCCTCGCCCTCGTCGGACTGTTCCTCGTCCGCCGGTCCTTCCCGACCACCGATGGCGAGATCTCGCTGCCGGGGCTCGACGCGCCGGTCACCGTCCACCGTGACGAATCGGGTGTTCCCACCATCGAGGCCGAAACCGCCCACGACCTGTTCCTGGCTCAAGGGTTCGTCCACGCTCAGGACCGGTTCTGGGAGATGGACTTCCGCCGACACGTCACCTCGGGACGGCTCTCCGAACTCTTCGGCAAATCCCAGCTGGGCACCGACACCTTCATCCGCACACTCGGTTGGCGGAAGGTCGCCAAGCAGGAGGTGAAGAAGCTCGACAAGACGAGTCTGAGCTACTACGAGGCCTACGCGGACGGGGTCAACGCCTACCTCAAGGACAAATCCCCCACCGAGCTGTCCCTCGAATACGCCGTCCTCGGCCTCGAGACCGGCAGCACCGAGGTCGAGAAATGGGCCCCGGTCGACAGCGTCGCCTGGCTCAAGGCCATGGCGTGGGATCTGCGATCGAACCTCGAAGACGAGATCGACCGGTCGATCCTCAGCTCGGAGCTCACCGACGAGCAGATGAGCGACCTCTACCCGGACTACCCGTATGCCACCCGTCCGACGATCCTCGGCGGCAGAGCCAGCGACAAAGCACCGAAGGACCGCAGCGGTGACGACGTCGAACAGGAGCCGCGAGTCGACGACCGTGCGCGGGAGGACGATGAGGCACAGGCCGGAGGCGCCGTCACCGAGGCTCCTCGAACGGGGACCACCGACACCGAGGCGGCCGCACCGACCGATGATCTCCTCGAACTGCGGAATACGCTCACATCTCTGCCGCCGATGCTGGGCCAGAACAGTGACGATATCGGGTCGAACTCGTGGGTGATCTCCGGGGAGCATACGAACACCGGTCGGCCGCTGCTGTCCAATGACCCGCATCTCGCCCCGGCGATGCCCTCGGTGTGGTATCAGGTGGGACTGCGGTGCAAGAAAGTCACCGATGAGTGCCCCTTCGACGTCACCGGGTTCTCCTTCTCCGGACTGCCGGGAGTCGTCATCGGCCACAACCAGTCGATCGCCTGGGGACTGACGAACCTCGGTGCCGATGTCACCGACCTCGTCGTGGAGAAGATCCGCGACGGCAAGGTCATCCACGACGACGGAGACGAACCGCTGCAGGTGCGCAAGGAGACGATCGAGGTCGCGGGCGAGGACCCGCGCGAGATCACCATCCGCTCCACCCGCAACGGCCCACTCGTATCGAAGCTCGACGGCACGTATCGCAAAGCTCTCGATGCGACGACCGGGGCGGATTCTCAGGACCCGAAAACGGGACCGGCCGAGGAACACTATGGTCTCGCCCTCGATTGGACGGCTCTGCGTCCGGGCACGACCGCCTCGGCGGTGTTCGCCATCAACAAGGCCACGAACTGGCAGGAATTCCGGCACGCGGCCTCCCAGTTCGACGTGCCCTCTCAGAACCTCGTCTACGCCGATGTCGCCGGCAATATCGGCTATCAGGCCCCCGGGATGATCCCGCGCCGAGGCAAGGCCGACGGCACCGTGCCCCGCCGCGGATGGAAATCCGACGAGGATTGGCAGGGCTGGGTCGACTTCGACGACCTGCCGAGCCTGTACAACCCCGAACGCGGCTGGATCGTCACCGCGAACAACCCGGTCGCCGCCCCCGGCGAGACCGTGCAGCTGGGTGAGGACTTCGACTACGGAGATCGTGCCCGCCGCATCACGAAACGCATCAAGGATGCGGTCGACGAGGGCCGGAAGCTGCGGCCGACGGACATGGCGGAGATCCAGAACGACGACCAGAATCCGTTCGCCGCGAAGCTCGTTCCCGAAGCGGTGAAGATCCACTCCCATGGTGACGAGGACATCCTCGAGGCGAAGAAGCTGCTGAAGAGCTGGAATGGCTTCGACTCCGCGAACAGCGCGGGCGCCGCCTACTTCAATGTGCTCACGAAGACGCTGCTCGAGCAGACGATCAGCTCGAAGCTGCCCGAGGGGGTGTCCCCTGCCGGCGGTTCACGGTGGTACCTCGTGCTCTCGGAGCTGCTCGAAGACCCGCATTCCCAGTGGTGGTCGAGCAAGGGCGTCGAAGGTCGGGACGAGGCTCTGCGCAAGGCCATGAAGACGGCCTGGGCGGAGACGGAGGACCTGCTGGGACCGGAGCCCGTGACGTGGCGGTGGGGAATCCTGCACCGGCTGACGATCCGCAACGCCAGCCTCGGCGAATCCGGGATCACACCGGTGGAGAAGCTGTTCAACCGCGGCCCCTATGAGGTCTCCGGCGGTTCGGGCGTCGTCCATGCCACCGGGTGGGATGCCTCGGTCGGCTATGAGACGAACTGGGTGCCGTCGATGCGCCAGACGGTCGATCTGTCGAACTTCGACGCCTCGAACTGGATCAACCTCACGGGCGCGTCGGGGCATGCCTTTCACCCGCATTACGACGATCAGACGAATGATTGGGCCGCCAATGTCAATCGTCCGTGGCCGTACTCGAAGCAGGCCGTGGCAGCGGCGGCAGAGGACACGCTCACGCTCGAGCCGTGAGGACAGGGCAGAGGCACGGGGTCTTCACCCGCGCCCCGTGATCAGTCCTCAGCCAGGATCTTCGCCAGGTATTCAGCCCTTGGGCAGGATCTTCGCTTCGAGGAAGTTCGCGACATCGTCTTCCCAGCGCACAGGGTCGACGTTCCATTCCTTCGTGTGATGGGCCTTGCCATATGAGGGCATCGTGACCAGATCCCGCCTGACCCCTGCCAGCGCATGAGAGGGGCCGGAGGGAACGAATTCGTCGTCATCGGAGTGGATGAGCAGAACCGGCACATCGAGTTCGGCGGCACGGGTCACCCAATCCATGCGATCGAGATCGAGCGGGGTCTCCAGTCCGGTGATCGGCCGTGCCCATGGCTGCGTGATCATCTCGAGCGTGAGTTTGGCGATCGGTGTCGGCAGCAGGTTCTTCTTCGCCTGCCCGTCGAGCACGTTCACCCAGTCGACGACGGGTCCGTCGAGGACCAGTGAGGTGACGAATCTGTGGTTGCGTCCGCGGGAGGCCGCCTGCAGGGCAATGGCTCCGCCCATCGACCAGCCGAAGAGCACGACGTTCTTCGCTCCGTGTTCGACCGCGAAGTCGATGGCCGCGTCGACGTCGATCCATTCGGTGTCGCCGAGTCCGTAGCGCGATGTGGTCTCCACCCGCACCTCGGCGTCATTGCGGTAGGACATCGCGATCGACGGCACCCCGAGGGTGTTGAGCACGGGAGCGGCACGCAGTCCCTCGGCACGGGTGCTGGCACGACCGTGGATGAGGATCGCCCAGGTCTCGTGCGGTTCTGGATGGTCGGTCGGCAGCAGCCACGCGGGCAGGCCCCCGGCATCGGAGCGGATCTCGATGTCTTCGAAATTCACTCCGGCAGCGATCGGATCAGGATAGACGACTCCGGTCCAGCGTCCCCGCCAGGCCCGTCGGATGTCACCGCGGGTGACGGAGAGGATCTCACGGGAGACGGTGCGCGAGCGCGGATCGTACTCGACGATGTCGCCGACGACGGCATGTCCCGAACCCTGGTTGAAGTAGAGACCATAGGTGCCGGGCACCGTGGTCTCCTCATCGGCGGGCAGCTGAATGCGCATATTCGGCGGGAAACCGTCGATGTGCAGGATGTCGAGTTCTTCCGGGGCGTTCTCCGGAACGATGATCTTGCGGGCGAAGTAGGCGGCCAGACCCGACGACGCAACAGAGATCAGGGCACCGAGTCCGGCGCCGACGCCGATACCGGCGGCAAGCAGGCGGGCGGGGAACTTCGTGTCGCGGACCATGAAAACCTCCTGTGTTCATTGTTGCCTACGGAATGATCAGGCACCAAACGCTGTTATGCGGAATGAGCGAGTATCACTCGCTGTTGCGCTCACCAGGGGCGGAGATCGTCTCCTCCTCACCGCAATCACCGACACTGACAGAGACCGGAGGTCACGATGACTCAGTCATCAGATATCAACGCTGGAACTTCGACGAACGAGGGGGCCGCGGCTGAGGAGATCCGTTGGCAGGACGTGCTCACTCCCGAGGAGTTCGCGGTGCTGCGCCAGGGCGCGACCGAACGTCCCTTCACCGGTGAGTACAACGATGAGACGGCTGCCGGGATGTACCAGTGTCGAGCCTGCGGAGCCGACCTGTTCCCCGCCGATACGAAGTTCGCCTCGCACTGCGGATGGCCATCGTTCTACGCGCCTCTGGCCGAGGACCGGGTCCGCTACATCCGCGACACCACGCTGGGCATGGAACGCGTCGAGGTCCGCTGCGCGAACTGCGACTCGCATATGGGCCACGTCTTCTCGGGCGAGGGCTATGGCACTCCCACCGACCAGCGCTACTGCATCAACTCGATCTCCCTGAAGCTCAACCCCGCAGATGCTCAGGGCGGATCGGTCGATGCTGAGAACTGAAGCCCCTGCCGAACCGATCGTTCGGACCTTCGCCGAGCTTCGGCCTCAAGAGCTCTACGGAATTCTGCAGCTGCGCTCACGCGTCTTCGTCGTCGAACAGGAGTGCGTGTTCCTCGACCCGGACGGGGTGGACACTCTGCCGGAGACCCTGCATTTCTTCTGCCCACGGCCGGTGACGCCGATGGCGGACACCCATGGCGCCGAGCACGGACGCGACCTCGCGCCGTGGGCCTACGCCCGTCTGCTGCCGGCGGACGTCCCTGACGGACCGGCAGCCAGGGAAGGCGCGCGCAGCATCAGTCGCGTCGCCACCCATCCCGATGCCCGTGGACAGGGGTGGGGCCGCCGACTGCTCAGCGACATCGTCGACGCCTGGTCGACCACACCGCTGACGCTGAATGCGCAGTCGCATCTCGAGGGGCTGTACGCGTCGCTGGGGTTCGCACCGAATGGTCCGCACTTCGATGAGGACGGGATCGAACACACGCCGATGGAGCGCCCGGCCGGCTGAAACCGGTCAGTCGTCGGCGGCGTCCACGGAGGCGATGATCTTCTGCATCATGGCGTGCAGCTCGCGGACTCCTTCCACGTCGATGCCGAGCTTGGCCATCATCGTCCCGGGGATCGCCTCGGCGGTCCTGCGCAGTTCGCGGCCGGTGTCGGTGAGTGTGACCTCGACGATCCGCTCGTCGCTGTCACTGCGGGTCTTCATCACATAGTCCAGCGCTTCGAGACGTTTGACCAGCGGCGACACCGTGGCGGGCTCGAGTCGCAGCAGTCGAGCGATCTCACGCATCGGCAGCTTCTCGTGCTGCCACAGCGCGAGCATGACCAGATACTGCGGATGGGTCAGGCTGATCGGTTCGAGCACGGACCGGTAGGCGCCGATCACTCCGCGAGAGGCCACAGCCAGGGCAAAGCAGATCTGGCTCTCGAGCGCCAGCGGATTGTCCAACCGCTCTGTCGAACCTTCGGATTCCAGCATCGTGTTTCGTCGATCCTCCGCGTCGGCAATCAGGTCGTGCAGCCAAAACAGTTCGTGCACTAATGATTAGTGTACACTTCAGGTGAACCCTGCATAGCCTCTCGCCCATGCGGCGCCTCGTCGATTGGATTCCCTCTATGTCGCCCTCCTCGCAGACTCCCGCCGATGGTTCCAACCGGAAGCAGAACCGGAAGCAGACGAATCCGGTGCGGAAGAGGAATCAGCATCCGGAATCCCAGCGCGGAGTCGGGTGGCTGAACAACTTCTTCCGCAAGATCGTCGGACCGGCCCAGGTCGACAATACTCGCCCGGGCGGATACTACGAGGACGAGACCTTGCGACACCAGCAGCTCGATGCCATGGGACTGGAGATGCGCACCGACGCAAACGGCCATTCCTACGTGGTGAAGAAAGGCAGCAAGTAGCCCGAGGGCGCTTCTCAGTCGACCGAAAGGGCCGCCGCACCGAATCGGTGCGGCGGCCCTTCTCTTGCCGTTCTCACGCCCCGGCGGGCGAGCAGCGCTCGGTCAGCGCCAGTCGGAGATGATGTCGACGAGTTCGCGGCGCGGTCCGGTGTAGAACGGAACCTCTTCGCGCACGTGCAGGCGCGCCTCCGTGTTGCGCAGGTCGCGCATCAGGTCGACGATGCGGTGCAGTTCGGCAGCCTCGAAGGCCAGCAGCCATTCGTAGTCGCCGAGAGCGAACGAGGAGATCGTGTTCGCTTTGACGTCCTTGTATGCGGCGGCGGCCATTCCGTGGTCGCGCAGCATCTTCGCCCGTTCGGCGGGGTCGAGGAGGTACCAGTCGTAGGACCGCACGAACGGGTAGACGCAGATGTAGTCGCCGGGCTCCGGATCGGTCAGCAGAGCGGGCAGGTGCGCCTTGTTGAACTCGGCCGGTCGGTGGATTCCGACGACGGACCAGATGGGTTCGAGCACTCCGCCGATGAGGCTGCGGCGGATCGCCGAGTAGGCTGCCTGGACGACCTCGACCTCGGGGGCGTGGTACCAGAACATGACATCGGCGTCGGCGCGGAGAGCCGAGACGTCGTAGATTCCGCGCACGACGAGGCCGCGTTCTGTCAGGGGCTCGAGAGCTGCGTGCAGCTCATCGGCGAGTTCCCTGCGGTCGGCATCGCCGAGTTCTCCCGCAGAGGCGAAGACGGAGTAGGCGATATACCGCGTCTGCTCGTTCGCCTCCTCGATCTGGGCGTCGGTGGGCTGAGTAAATTCGCTCATAGCTGCTCCTTCTGTCATCTGTTCATTCTCGGTGGGGTCGGTTCAGTCTCTGCGCCACGGCGTCCGCGCGGGCGATGCAGGCGGGGATGCCGACTCCTTCGAACGCGGATCCGGCGAGTTCGAGGCCGGGCAGGGCCGCGATCTGCGCATCGATGTCGGCGATGCGTCCGGCATGGCCGGGCAGGTACTGCGGCAGGGCGGAGTTCCAGCGTTGGACCTCGGCGCTCACCAGCTGCGACTCCGGGCGGGAGGAGATCGTCTGCCAGTCGGCGAAGGCGCGTTCGATGATCTCCTCATCGGAGAACCTGCTCCACACCTCGGGCCCGTCGCCGAAGCGTCCGATGCTCATCCGCACCAGGGCCGTCCCCGCGGGGATATGGTCGGCCGTCCACGGCCATTTGTTCGACACGAAAGTCGAGGCCTTGATGAACGTGTCCTCGGTCGCGGGAACGAGGAACCCCGAACCGTTCAGCTCGGTCCCCCCGAGGTCGACGAGGGCGGCGACCAAGGCGGTGGAGGCATAGGGAATCTCGCCGAGGCGGCTCGCCGATTCCGGGGCCACCGACGTCAGCAGCCCTGCAGTCACATGCGCGGGCGTGGCGAGGACGAGCCCATCGGATTCGATGTCGTCCCCCTCGCCGCGGACGATCCACCTCTCACCGTCGCGGTCGACCCCGGCGACACCAGCACCGAGGCGGACTTCGCCCCCGCGGGTTTCGATCGCCTCGCGCAGGGCCGGGACGAGCCGGTTGATTCCGCCTTCGAAGCTCAGGAACACCGGTTCCGCCGGTTGGTCCGGAGACGCCGCCTGGGCGTCGCGAGCGGCGAGGAGTCTGCCGACGAGGTCGAGCACCGAGGTGCCCTCGACCGCGGCGGGCAGCAGCGCGGGCACCGTTTCGGCCAGCGACAGATCCCGGCACCGGCCGGCGTACACCCCGCCGAGCAGCGGATCGACGAGGGAGTCGACGATGGCGTCGCCGAGGCGAGCGGACAGGAACTGCCCGAGTGAGACATCGTCGGCGTCGATCGGGTCAGTGAGCTCTTCGGCCGCCAACCGACTGGCCGCCTCGGTGCCGATGAGGGATTCGACCTCGGCCGCTCCGGCGGGCACACCCATGATCGTGCGTTTGGGGATCGCGTGCAGGCTGCCCCGACTGAGCACCTGGGAACTGTGCCGGGTCGAGGGGAACACCGTGTCGAGGCCGAGTTCGGCGGCCAGACCTCTGGTCTCGGGCCGACGGTTGAGGCTCGCTTCGGCACCGGTGTCGATGCCGACGGACACGGCACCGTCGAGCGTGGTCGATCTCAGGCAGCCGCCGAGGCGGTCGCCTGCCTCCAGCACGGTGACGCGGTGGTCGGCGGATAGACGGTAGGCGGCGGCGAGACCGGAGACCCCTCCCCCGACGACGGTGATCTGTCCCATCCGATCAGCCGCGGCTGCCGAGGATCTCTGCCGAGATGCGGTGCACGAGGTCGACGACGCGACCGGGCACCTCGGGGTCGGTGTCGGGCAGGACGCCGTGGCCCAGGTTGAAGACGAAACCGCGGTCGAGTTCGAGCCCCTGGCGCACAATCGCTTCGACGCGGGCCGACAGTGCCTTCCACGGGGCGAAGAGCAGCGCCGGGTCCAGGTTGCCCTGGAGTGCCTGGCCGGGGTTGACGCGGGTGGCGGCATCGGCCAGGTCGACGCGGAAGTCGACGCCGACGGTCGTCGATCCGGCCTGTGCCATGGAGCCGAGCAGCTCACCGGTCTGCACGCCGAAATGGATGCTGGGCACGTCGTGTCCGGACAGTGCGTCGAAGACTGCGGTGGAGTGTTCGAGGACGTGGTTCTCGTAGTCCTCGCGCGAGAGGTAGCCGGCCCAGGAGTCGAAGAGCTGGAAGGCCTTAGCGCCGGCGTTCAGTTGCACGTCGATGAATGTCGCCGACATCTTCGCAAGCTTGCTCAGCAGGGCCGAGAACGCCTCGGGGTCGGAGACCATGAGCGACTTCGTCTTCTCGTGGTTCTTGCTCGGTCCGCCTTCGATGAGGTAGCTGGCCAGGGTGAACGGGGCGCCGGCGAATCCGATGAGCGGGGTGGCCTCGCCGAGTTCGGTCGTCACCCGTCGGATCGATTCGGTGATATCGGGGATATCGGAGTCCTCGAGTCCGGGCAGTGCGTCGATGTCGGCGCGAGAACGCACCGGTGAGGCGATGACCGGTCCGACGCCGGGAACGATCTCCACGTCGACCCCGGCGGCCTGGAGCGGGACGACGATATCGGAGAAGAAGATGGCCGCGTCGACGCCGTGGCGGCGGACCGGCTGGAGGGTGATCTCGGAGACCATCTCAGGGTCACGACAGGCCTCGAGCATCTGAGTGCCTTCGCGCAGCTTGCGGTACTCGGGCAGGGAGCGGCCGGCCTGCCGCATGAACCAGACGGGAGTGTGCGAAACCGGCTCCGAACGCAGGGCAGCCAACAGGGGTGATGTCATGGGGCCATCTTCCCATTCTTCGCTCGCCCTTGCCCACTCGGCGTCGGTTTCAAGACGGGTCGTCTTGCCGTCTCAGCATGCGGCCCAGGGCACCGTCCGCAGGATTGTCCCGGGCCGCCTCGGCGTGGATGATTCCCCTGTCCGCATGGCTGATCTATCGTGGCGACTGTGGTCAACACCTCACCTCTCAATCGCATTCCGGCGGAGTTCTCCGCCGTGACGTCGGTGCTGCGTCAGGCGCGCAGCACGAACAACGTGTCGATTTCCGAGATTCCCGCCCCGGCCCGGCTCGCGCCCTATTCTTATGCGCTCGGGGCCGAAGTCAGAGCCGACGAGACGTTCCTGCGGGCCAGCGGCGAGACCATCGACGAACTCGCGACCGGCCGCATCGTCGTCCTCTACGATCCCGCCGTCCCGGAGGAATGGGAGGGCTCGTTCCGAGTCGTCTCCTACATCCGGGCCGAGCTCGAACACGAACTCGGCAATGAGACGCTGCTCGGTCATGTGGCGTGGAGCTGGCTCGAAGACGCCCTCGAGGCCAATGACGCTCAGGTGCTCGCCGCCGGCGGGACCACCACACGGGTGCTGTCCGAGAGCTTCGGCACCTTGGCCGATCGCCCGGCCACGATAGACTTGGAGCTGCGCGCTTCGTGGACACCCGTGATTGACGAGCCGGATCTGATCGGCAATCACTTCGAAGCCTGGATCGATCTGCTCAGCACAGTCGCCGGACTGCCACCACTTCCTGAAGGAGTCACAGCCCTGCCCGGGCGCCGTCGATGACATCTGAACTACCGCTTTTGGAAACACCCGCGAACGGCATCCCCGACGTCGTCGACACCCCGGAGGACCTCTCCTCCACGATTGCCGGTCTGGCCGCCGCAGAGGGACCGATCGCCATCGACGCCGAACGCGCTTCAGGCATCAGATACGGCCAGCGCGCCTTTCTCGTCCAGCTGCGCCGCGAAGGCGCGGGCACCTTCCTCCTCGATTCCGAAACTCTCGGTGATCTCAGCGATCTCAATCCGGCCCTCGGATCCGATGAGTGGGTCATCCACTCTGTGACTCAGGATCTGCCGTGCCTGCAGGAGCGCGGAATGCGCCCGGCGGCCCTGTTCGACACAGAGCTCGCCGCCAGGCTGCTCGGCTGGGAGAAGTTCGGTCTGGCTGCGGTCGCCGAACGCACCCTGGGCGTACGACTGGCGAAGGAGCATTCGGCCGCCGATTGGTCGACGCGTCCGCTGCCGAAGGAGTGGCTCAACTACGCCGCCCTCGACGTCGAGGTGCTGCTGCCGATCCGCGATATCCTCCACCAGCAGCTTCTCGACTCCGACCGGTGGGAGTATGCGCAGCAGGAGTTCAGGCACCTGCTCGATTTCACGCCGAAGCATTTCGATGAGCCGTGGCGGCGCACGCACGGGCTGTCGAAGATCAAGTCCCGCCGGGACATCGCTCGGGTCCGTGAACTCTGGCAGGCACGGGACTCCATGGCCCGCGAGGCCGACTTGGCGCCCACGAAGGTCCTGCGCGACCGTGACCTCGTCGCGCTCGCACAGTCTGGTGTGAAGTCCAGCGATGACATCTTGGCCCAGTGGCGCAGGCTCTCCCGCGCCGAGGCGGCCCGACTCTTCCGTGCCTACCGCAAGGCCTCCCGGTTGGGTGCCGAGGAGCTGCCCGGCCGGTTCGAACGCGGACGGACGAAACGCAGCGAGTTCAACCCGGCGGAGCTCAAGGAACGGGTGGCGGCGCTCAAGGCCGCGATGTCGGAGCTCTCCGTTGCGCTGACGATCCCCCACGATGTGCTCCTCCAGCCGGCAATCGTGAAGTCGCTGGCCGCCGAGTCGAGCGTCGACGTCGAAGACTACCTCGCCGAGGCGGGAGCCCGGCCCTGGCAGATCGAACTCAGCGCCCCCGTGCTGGAGAAGACCCTGGTCGGACTCCCCCGGGCCTGAGCTCACGCTCAAGTCCCGAGGGTCGAGCTTCGGGCCTCCGTCGCCCCTGAGGGCTTGGACTCACACCGCGCGGCGGGAACTCTGGTCGGCTCGATCGGCCACCTCGGCGGGCAGGGCCCGGAGAATATCGGACACGATCGTGTCGACGTCGAGGCCCACCTCGGCGAGGATCTCTTCACGTGTCCCCTGCGGGAGGAACTCATCGGGCACGCCGAGTTCGAGCACTCCGATCCGCGAATCGGCCTCTCGCAGGTCGGAGCGGATCTGCGAACCGACGCCCCCGATCTTCACTCCGTCTTCGATGACGGCCACGAGGCTGTGTGCGGCAGCGAGGGTGATGACCGTTCCGGGCACGGGCAGCACCCATCTGGGATCGATGATCGTGGCGCTCAGTCCCTGCTCTGCCAGGCGGTCTGCGACGTCACCGGCCAGCGTGGCGAAGGGCCCGACGGAGACGATGAGGACGTCGGACCCGGCCGGTCCCTCACGGAGGATGTCGACGCCGTCGTCGAGCCGCCTCAGCGCCGGGATGTCGGTGCCGACGCTGCCGCGAGGGAATCTCACCACGGTCGGGGCGTCTGAGACGGTGACGGCCTCGCGCAGCTCTTCGGTCAGCCGGGCGGCGTCACGGGGTGCGGCCAGGCGCAGGCCGGGGACGACGCGCAGCATGGCGATGTCCCAGATTCCGTGGTGGCTGGCCCCATCGGGACCGGTGATTCCGGCGCGGTCGAGGACGAAGGTCACTCCCTGCCGGTGGAGGGCGACGTCCATGAGCACTTGGTCGAAGGCGCGGGAGAGGAATGTGGAGTAGATGCACACGACCGGGTGGAGGCCCCCGTAGGACAGGCCTGCCGCCGAGGCGACCGCATGCTGTTCGGCGATGCCGACGTCGAAGACGCGGTGAGGGAACTTCTCGGCGAATTTCGCCAGTCCCACGGGCAGGAGCATGGCCGCGGTGATGGCGACGATGTCGTCGCGATCTTCGGCTATCTCGCAGATCTCGGTGCCGAACACGGAGGTCCATGATGTCGATTTCGAGGGCGTCGATCTTCCGGTGACGGGGTCGATGACGCCGACGGAGTGGAACTGGTCGGCGTCGTCGTTGACGGCCGGATCGTATCCGTGGCCCTTCTGCGTGATCATGTGGACGATGACGGGCCCGGCGTCGTACTGTTCGGCCAGTTGGAGGGCCTTTTCGACGGAGGGCAGGTCATGGCCGTCGACGGGTCCCAGATATTTGATGCCGAGTTCGTCGAACATTCCCGTCTCGGGCGGGCTGACCATGTCCTTGAGTCCACGTTTGACGCCGTGGATGGCGCTGTAGGCGGCGCGGCCGGGTCGACCCGATTGGCGCAGGGTCTCCTTGCCCCAGCTCAGGAGCTTCTCGTAGCTCGAGGTGGTTCGCAGTTCGTCGAGGTGGGCGGCGAATCCGCCGACGGTCGGGGCGTAGGAGCGGCCGTTGTCGTTGACGATGATGACCAGCCGCCTCGGCGGGGTGGAGGTGTCGGCGGCGATCGTGTTGAGCGCCTCCCAGGCCATTCCCCCGGTCAGGGCGCCGTCGCCGATGACGGCGACGACGTGGCGGTCGTTCTCACCGGTGAGTTGGCGGGCTTTCGCGATGCCGTCGGCCCAGGACAGGGACGCCGAGGCATGGGAGTTCTCGACGACGTCGTGCTCGCTCTCACGCCGGCTCGGATACCCGGAGAGTCCGTGGCGCTGTCGCAGCGTGGAGAATTCCTCGCGGCGGCCGGTGAGCAGTTTGTGCACATACGTCTGATGGCCGACGTCGAAGATGATGGTGTCGCGCGGCGAGTCGAAGGTGCGGTGGATGCCCATGGTGAGTTCGACGACGCCGAGGTTGGGGCCGAGGTGTCCGCCCGTGCCGGACACGGTTGTGATGAGATGGTCGCGGATCTCCTTGGCCAACACGTCGCATTCCGGCGCGTCGAGTCGACGCAGATCGGCCGGTGAGCCGATGTTGTCGAGAAATGTCATGCGGTCTCACTCTTCTGACGGCATCGTTGGCGGACAGATTCCATTCGCCCCATCCTATCCCTCACCGCAGGAAGTGACTCATCCCATTTCGTGCGCCCCTGCCGCAGCACGTCACTTCCGCCGCCCAGCTCGCTCCGCGGCCTAGCGCGCTCCGCGGCCTAGGTGGCTCTCCAACCCAGGTCTCTCCCCCACCCAGGTGCCTCTCCAACCCAGGTGACTCCCCGCCCCATCCGTCACTGTTCGCCGCACACCACCTTGCTGACGGCAGTTCATACAGTTGGCAACGCATCACTCACCCGTCACAGCACACCACCCCGCCGCACCAGGTCGTTATGCGGCCACCGGTGCGTGATTCTCGTGCTCGCGACCGGATACCACCTTCGCCGAGGCGGGCGGACGCCTTCGCCCGTCCCCCGCAGAATCGCTCACGCCCCTCACTTTCCTGCCCGATTGTGAACACCCGTCACCGTCGGCCGCACACCACCCCGTCGCAACGGGGCGCGACGGCGCTTACGGTGACGGTTGCCGAACTGCCTGTAGGACGTGCTGCGGAGGGCACCGGACGTCGAGCGAACCACTGTGTGCGCCGCTTGCGTCCGGGGACGACGAAGGCCGGTGGGAAGATTCCCACCGGCCCTCGTTGTGTTCCGGTTCAGCAACTCAGCACGGGCCTCCTGCCGCGAGCCGGAGAGTCACCGTGACTCAGCGCGACTCCTGTGATCAGGCGTCGGCGAGCTGGCGCAGCACGTACTGCAGGATGCCGCCGTTGCGGTAGTAGTCGGCTTCACCCGGGGTGTCGATGCGGACGACGGCGTCGAATTCGATCTTCGTGCCGTCTTCCTTCTCGGCGGTGACCTTGACGGTCGCCGGGGTCTTGCCCTCGTTGAGCTCCGTGACTCCTGCGATGGAGAAGGTCTCGGTGCCGTCGAGTCCGAGCGAATCAGCCGATTCACCGGCGGGGAACTGCAGCGGCAGAACGCCCATGCCGATGAGGTTCGAGCGGTGGATGCGCTCGAAGCTCTCGGTGATGACGGCCTCGACGCCCAGCAGCTTGGTGCCCTTGGCGGCCCAGTCACGCGAGGATCCCGAACCGTACTCCTTGCCGCCGAGGACGACCAGCGGGGTGCCAGCGGCCTGGTAGTTCACGGAGGCGTCGTAGATCGTCGTCTGCGGACCATTCTCCTGCGAGAAGTCGCGGGTGAAGCCACCCTGGACTCCGTCGAGGAGCTGGTTCTGCAGGCGGATGTTCGCGAAGGTTCCGCGGATCATGACTTCGTGGTTGCCGCGGCGCGAGCCGTAGGAGTTGAAGTCCTTGCGCTCGACGCCGTGCTCGACGAGGTACTTGCCGGCCGGGGTGTCGGCCTTGAAGGAACCTGCGGGCGAGATGTGGTCGGTGGTCACCGAATCGCCGAGCTTCGCGAGCACGCGAGCACCCTTGATGTCCTTGACGGCTTCGGGCTTGAGGCCCATGCCGTCGAAGAAGGTGGGCTTGCGCACATAGGTCGACTCGTCGTCCCATTCGAAGACCTTGCCCTCGGGGGTGTCGAGCTGCTGCCAGCGCTCGTCACCGTCGAAGATGCGACCGTATTCGTTGTCGAACATATCGGTCGAGATCGACGAGGCGATGACCGACTCGACCTCTTCCGGCGACGGCCAGAGATCGGCCAGGTAGACGTCGACGCCGTCGGAGTCCTTGCCCAGGGGCTGGTTCTCGAAGTCGAAGTCCATGGTTCCGGCCAGCGCGTAGGCGATGACCAGCGGAGGCGAAGCGAGGTAGTTCATCTTCACATCGGGGCTGATGCGACCCTCGAAGTTGCGGTTGCCCGACAGGACTGCGGTGACCGAGAGGTCGTTGTCCTGGATGCTGTCGGAGATCTCCGAGTCCAGCGGACCGGAGTTGCCGATGCAGGTCGTGCAGCCGTAGCCGACGATGTAGAAGTTCAGCGCTTCGAGGTCCTCGATGAGACCGGCCTTGTTGTAGTACTCGGTGACGACCTTCGAGCCCGGTGCGATCGAGGTCTTGACCCACGGCTTCGAGTTGAGTCCGCGCTTGCGGGCATTGCGTGCCAGCAGGCCGGCGGCCATCATCACCGAGGGGTTCGAGGTGTTGGTGCAGGAGGTGATCGAAGCGATCGCCACGGCACCGTTGGCCAGCTCGAAGTTGCGTCCGTCGGCGGTGCTCACGTCCACGGACTTCGACTCCTCGCCGGGAGCGGCGTAGTTGTGGATGTCCTTGGCGAACTGGCTCTTGGCATCAGACAGCTCGATGCGGTCCTGCGGGCGCTTCGGTCCGGAGATCGAGGGCACCACGGTGGACAGGTCGAGTTCGAGGTACTCGGAGTACTCGACTTCGTTCTCCGGATCGTGCCAGAGTCCCTGCGTCTTGGCGTAGTCCTCGACGAGCTGGATCTGCTCTTCCGAACGGCCGGTGAGCTTGAGGTAGTCGATGGTGACTTCGTCGATCGGGAAGATCGCGGCGGTCGAACCGAACTCGGGGCTCATGTTGCCGATGGTGGCGCGGTTGGCCAGCGGCACCTCGGCGACGCCCTTGCCGTAGAACTCGACGAACTTGCCGACGGCACCGTGCTGGCGCAGCATATCGGTGATCGTGAGGACGACATCCGTGGCCGTGACGCCGGAGGGGATCTCACCGGTGAGCTTGAAGCCGACGACGCGCGGGATGAGCATCGACACGGGCTGGCCGAGCATGGCGGCCTCTGCCTCGATGCCGCCGACGCCCCAACCGAGCACACCGAGGCCGTTGACCATCGTGGTGTGCGAGTCGGTGCCGACCAGGGTGTCCGGGTAGGCCCGGAGGACTCCGTCGACCTCGCGCGGCATGACCACGCGAGCCAGGTGCTCGATGTTGACCTGGTGGACGATGCCCATGCCCGGAGGCACGACCTTGAAGTCTTCGAATGCGGTCTGGCCCCAGCGCAGGAACTGGTAGCGCTCACCGTTGCGCTGGTATTCGATGTCCATGTTCAGCTCGACGGCGTCGGCGGTGCCGAAGCGGTCGATCTGCACCGAGTGGTCGATGACCAGCTCGGCCGGAGCCAGCGGGTTGACCTGATCAGGGCTGCCGCCGAGCTCGACGACCTTCTCACGCATGGTGGCGAGGTCGACGATGCAGGGCACACCGGTGAAGTCCTGCATCACCACGCGGGCCGGGGTGAACTGGATCTCCGTATCGGGTTCGGCATTGGGGTCCCAGCTGCCGAGGGCTTCAATATGTTCCGAAGTGATGTTGGCGCCGTCTTCCGTGCGCAGCAGGTTCTCCAACAGCACCTTGAGGCTGAAGGGAAGCTTCTCCGACCCTTTGACCTTGTCCAGGCGATAGATCTCATAATCCTTATCGCCTACGGTCAGGGTGCTCTTCGATTTGAACGTATCGACGTTGCTCATCGTGATTCTCCTGTTTCATCCGACACTCATCCAAGAAACCGGGTCCGTCCGACTCGGCGGTCGGACCCTTGCATCGCGCACCGATTTACGCGACACATATGTTTCCAAAAGTATCTTGACGTCAAGATAAATTCTATCGCATTTGAGGGCCTTTGACCACCGTGGCACACGGAGCCGCGATTCGCTTCGATCGGGTTTTCCGCAGGCCCTCGTGCGGGCATCACCAGGGACGCAGACGGGCCCCACGACCTAGCGTGAGAACCGCGGTCGGAACATCATCGCGCTCGCTCAACACCACCGAGGAGATCCCATGGACCCGTTCACCCTCGGCGCCGGATTCGGCTTCGGCGCACTGCTCGTCGGCATCATCTTCGCCGTCGTCTGCAGCTCCTTCGCAAAAGAGAAGGGCCGGTCGGGCGGCTGGTGGGGGCTGTGGGGATTCCTCACGACGTTCATCGCCCTCATCGTCCTCGTCCTCCTCCCCCGCCGCACGGTCACCGCCGCAGGACGGTGACCGTCTCCACGTGCGCAGTCAGCGGGAAGAGATCGAAGCCGGTGAGGCTCTCGATCGTGAATCCCCCGCCCGTGAGCGCCGCGAGGTCCCGGGCCAGCGTGGCCGGGTCGCAGGAGACGTAGATAAGGGTGCGCGCGGCTGATTCGATGATCGCCGAGGTGGCTTTCCTCCCTGCCCCCGCCCGTGGCGGGTCGAGGATGACGACGTCCGAATCGGGCAGTCGGGCCCGGTCGACGCCGAGCGCGAGGAACCTGGCGTCGAGATCGGCGGCGTTGTCTCGAGCATGTGCGATGGCCGTCTCCACTCCTTCGACCCCGAACAGAGGTGCGCCGGCCGCCCTGGCCGCGGAGATGCCGAGGAGGCCGACCCCGCAGTAGAGGTCGGTGATCGCATCGACTTCGGCGGGCAGGGCGTCGACGACTTCGGAGCTCAGCAGTGCGGCCGCATCCCGGTGGACCTGCCAGAACCCATCGGCGCCGACGGTGAAGTCACGGCCGTCGACCGTTTCGGTCAGGGTGGCCTCGCCGCGGGCCACTCGCAGTTCGGGTGCGGACGCATGGGCACGACCGCGCCCGTGGGCACGGCCACCGCGCCCACGGCGACGACTCTTCTCCGGTTCGGACGCCTCGGCGAGGAGGGAGAAGGAGGTCGGCAGCCAGGACTCGATCTCATCGAGGATCTGCGCGGTGGGCCGACCGCGGACGATGAGCGCCCCATGGTCGCCGGCCCACGCGAATTCGAGTCTGCGGACTCCTGGCACATGCAGTGTCGTCATGTCGAGGTCGTGCAGGGGCCCGGCGGCCAGAGGCGGCGTGGTTACGGGGATGACCTCGTGTGATCTGGGGGCGAGCATTCCGGCGCGTCCCTCATCGTCGACGGCCAGCTGCACACGCGTGCGCCAGTCCGTGCCATCGGTCTCCCCCGGCGCGGGCAGCACCTCGGCGTCGTGGTCGATATGGCCGATGCGCGAGAGCTGGTCGGCCAGGACTTCGGCCTTGAGCGTGCGGGAGTGGGCGAGGTCGACGTGCGCGAATTCCATGCCTCCGAACCCGGCCGGTCCGGTGGCGGCATAGTCGAGGCGACGGTCGGGCACGCGGTGGGCCGACGCCTCGATCACCTCGGTGACGGTAGCGCGGAGGAACCGGGCGGCCGGTCCGGCCTCGGTGCGGACTCGGACCTTCTCACCGGGCAGGGCACCGGAGACGAAGACGACCTGTCCGTCATGTCGGGCGATGGAGGTGCCGCCGGCTGCGGGTGTCTCGATGTCGAGGGTGAGTTCCTGGGCGGGGACCGAGGTGTCGCTCATGCGTGTTCTATGCCTGTCTGTACAGCGAAGTGTCGGAATCGGGTCCGTCTCCGCCGTACTGTCGGGAGAAGGATTTCAGCCGCCAGGGCACGGAGACCACGACGACGTTGGGCACCAGCAGCAGTCGGGTGCGCAGCTTGAGGGCCACCTGGTTGTGCAGGATGTGCTCCCACCAGCGGCCGACGACGAACTGGGGAATGTAGACGATGACGAGGTCCCGCGGCGACCTGCGGCGGATGGCGAGGATATGGGCGAGCATCGGGCGGACGAGTTCGCGGTACGGTGAGCCGAGCACGGTCAGCGGCACCGGCAGCTCCATCTCGTTCCACCGCTTCTGCAGACCGGCGGCGGCGTCTTCGTCCACGGCGACGGTGACGGCTTCGAGTTGGCTCGAGCGGGTCACTCGGGCGTAGGAGAGGGCGCGCATCGTCGGTTTGTCGATTCCGCTGACGACGACGATGGCGTGGGTGTTCGACGGGATCGTCCGCGAGTTCACGTCCGCATCGGGGGCGAGTTCGCGTGTCACTCGCGAGTAGTGGCGGTGGATGGCGCCCATGACGAGGTAGAGCCCGGCCATGGCGGCGACTGCCAGCCAGGCTCCGGCGAGGAATTTCGAGACGATGACGACGATGAGCACGCCGGCGGCGAGCGCGCAGCCGAGGGAGTTGACGACCCGGTTGAAGTGCATCCGCATTCGGGTCTTCGAGTCGATGACCAGCCGCAGCCGTTTGCGCCAGTGCAGGACCATTCCCGCTTGGCCGAGGACGAAGCTGGCGAAGACCCCGACGAGGTAGAGCTGGATGAGCACAGTCGCCGAGGCGGACGTGGCGATGACGAGGACGATCGCCGCCGCGGCCAGCAGCAGGATGCCGTTGGAGAAGGTGAGTCGGTCGCCCTTCGTCGCCAGCTGCCGGGGCAGGAATTCGTCGCGGGCCAGACGCGAGGCCAGACCGGGGAAGCCTTCGACCGCGGTGTTCGCAGCGGCGATGAGCACGAGCGCGGTGATGAGGACGACGATGAAGAACATCACCGGCGCGTTGTCGAAGATGGCGTGCGCGAGCTGGGCGAGGACGGGTTCCTGTTCGTATTCGGCGCTGACCGGACTGCCGTCTGAGCGGACGAGGTAGAGATGCGGGTCGTCGACGTACTTGATGCCGGTGACCGAGGCCAGATAGGTCAGTCCCGTGAGCATGAGGGCGGCGAGCAGACCCGACAGGAGCAGGGTGTTGCCGGCGTTCTTGCCGCGCGGCTTCTTGAATGCCGGAACGGCCGTGGCCACGGTCTGCACACCGGCGAGAGCGACGGCTCCGGAGGAGAACGCGCGCAGGACGATGAGCACGGTGGCCAGTCCGAGCGTCGCCTGGTCGCTGATGCTGCTGTGCACGATCGTGTAGTCGGCGGTCTGGGCGTGCGGGGTGTCGCCGAGCCCGACCCGGATGAGACCGACCGACATCGTGAGGAACACGGCCCCCAGGAACAGGTAGGTCGGCACGGCCAGCAGCATGGGGGTGGCACGTGAGCCGCGCAGTCCGGCGAAGCTGATGAGCAGGATGCCGACGATGGCCACGGGCACACGGTAGGGCGCCAGCATCGGGAACGCCGTGGTGATATAGGCGGCGAAGACCGTCATCGACACGGCCAGGGTGAGCACGTAGTCGACGAGGAGGGCCGCCGCCACGACGAGACCGGCACCGGAGCCGAGGTTCTTCGAGGCCACCTCGTAGTCTCCGCCGCCGGAGGGGTAGGCCTTGACGTTGATGCGGTAGCAGGCGACGATCACGAGGATGACGATGCCCACGGCCACACCGATCCACGGGGCCACGGTCAGCGCCACGAGTGAGGTCAGCGACAGCGCCAGCAGGATCTCATCAGGGGCATAGGCCACCGAGGAGAGCATGTCGGAGGCGAAGACGGGCATCGCGATGCGCTTCTTCAGCGCAGGCGCACGCCTGTCCTCACTGCGGAAGGGCCGTCCAACGAGTAGTCTTTTGACGGCATCAGAAAAACTGCTGGCCACGGCAACCAATGGTAGATCACTGCGGAGAGGAAAACCCATGCACTTCGTGATTATGGGCTGCGGCCGAGTCGGGGCTTCCCTGGCCAAGGCCCTTGATGCGAATGGGCATTCCGTCGCCGTCGTCGACCGGGACCCCGACGCGTTCCTCAAACTCGGTCGGGATTTCAGCGGCTCGACGATCACGGGAGTCGGTTTCGACCGCGAGACCCTGTCCCAGGCGAAGACCTCCGAGGCCTTCGCCTTTGCAGCGGTCTCGAGCGGTGACAACTCGAATATCCTCGCCGCGCGTGTCGCCCGTGAGACCTTCGGCGTGAGCAATGTCGCCGCCCGCATCTACGATCCCGACCGAGCTCAGGTCTTCGAACGCCTCGGCATCCCCACCGTGCCCACGGTGCGATGGACGGCCGAGCAGGTGATGCGCAAGCTCGTCCCACAGGGGTCGATCACCGAATACCGCGAGCCTTCGGGCAACCTCGTCCTCGCCGAGGTGCATCTGGATCCCGGGTGGGTGGCACGTCCGATCAAGGAGATCGAAACACGGACCAAGGCCCGGGTCGCCTATGTCACCCGTCTGTCCGAGGGCATCGTCGCCCACGATGATCTGCTCCTCCAGGACGGGGACCTCGTTCATCTCATGGCTCCGGTCGACCGCCTCGGCGAGATCGAACGGATCCTCGATCAGCCCGTGCGCACCGTGGAGGAAGAAGAATGAGGGTCATCATCGCCGGAGCCGGCTCCGTCGGACGTTCGGTGGCCAGGGAGCTGCTGGACAAGGACCATTCGGTCCTGCTCATCGACCAGAGCAAAGAGGCCTTGGGCCATGAGCGCATTCCGGGCGCCGAATGGCTGCTCTCCGATGCCTGCGAACTCGCCGGTCTCGCCGAGGCGGGGCTGGAGGACGCCGATGTCGTCGTGGCCGCGACGGGAGACGACAAGACCAATCTGGTGCTGTCCCTGTTGGCCAAGACCGAATTCGGGGTGCCGCGGACGGTGTCGCGAGTGAATAATCCGAAGAACGAATGGCTCTTCGACGACAACTGGGGCGTCGACGTCGCCGTCTCCACCCCACGTCTGATGACGGCACTCGTCGAGGAGGCCGTGGAGGTCGGCGGTCTGGTCCATCTCATGAGCTTCGAACGCGGTCAGGCAGGTCTGCTCGAGTTCACTGTGCACGAGAACGCCGAACTCGTGGCCGAACGCGTCGGCGGGATCACCTTCCCGCTCGATACGGTGCTGGTGGCCATCATCCGCAACTCGCGGGCGTTCGCCCCGAGTGCCGATGATGTCATCGAAGCCGGAGACGAACTGTTCTTCCTCTCCTCCCCCGATCAGGAACCGGAGCTGCTGGCGCTGCTGCAGGAGACGACGACGGCAGACAACGCCGACGACTGAGACAGGTCATGAGGCTGTGTCAGCTCGGTCGACGGTGGCAGTCCGACCGGCACTGTCCAGTCCGACGAATCCCGTCAGTCGTCTGAGTCATCGCGCGTCTGCAGCAGTTCGTAGACGGGGTTGTGTGCTGTGAGCACTCCGTCTTTGCCGCAGAATCGTCCCTCGAGGACGATGAGGGATCCGGGACGGATGCCGCTGATCTCCCTGCGTCCGAGGAACTGGGCCCGGGCTTCGCCGGTGCCGTCGGCGACGGTGATGTCGAGGCGCGGGCTGTCGGCGCTGCACGACTGCGTGGTCGCGGAGACGACTCCGGCGATGCGTGCGGTCTTGCGCGCTTCGAGCTCTTCGACCGGAATGACTCCCGGGATCTGACTGACCAGACGCAGATCGGCCCGGGCCTCGGCCTCACGGGATCCGAAGTCGCGCACGAGGCGGGGAATGAGGTTCCGCATCGTCGCTCAGCGGATCTCTGTGATCTCGGGGCCGCGCTCGAACGGGTTGAGCTCGTCCTCGTCCTTCTCCTCCGTCTCGTCCTGGTCGACCTGCGGTGCGGTCAGCGCAATGAGCTCGCGCGGAGCCATGGCTTCGTCACCGCGGTCGACGACGACTCCGCGGAAGAGCGCGGAGAGTTCGGCACGCACCTCGTCATCGGTCACGGCCTTTCCGGAGAACACCGCGCGGACGAACCAGCGGGGGCCGTCGATGCCGGCGAAGCGCATGGCGCGTTTGCCGGGGCGACCGGATTCCGTCTTCGCCGGAACCTCGATGGCCAGTTCCTTGCCGAGCGAGGTGTGCAGTTCGGTCGATTCGCCGCCCTGCTTCGTCACGGATTCAGCGAGCTGTCGACGCACCGTGTTCCACAGTCCTTCCGACCGTGGTGTCGCGAAAGCCTGGAGCTGGATGCCTCCCCCGTCGTGGATGAGGGTCACGGCCAGAACGCGCTGGGAATCATCGTCCGTGTCCAGACGCACCTGCATTCCGTCGACGACGGGCACTTTGAGTGCGCCGAGGTCGAGGCGGTCATGTTCCGGATATTCCTCGGAGATGTCGAACGGGCCCTTCTCGGACCGGTCGAAGGGAGCGGATTTCTCCAGCAGCGCCTCTTCGTCGTCGAGGTCGTCATCGGACTCCGCGTCGTCGACATCGGCGTCATCGTCCTCACGATCGTCAGCCTCGGCGGCTGCGTCCTGAGTCTCGAGCTCATCATCGTCGGCGAGTTCGTCGTCGGTGCGGACGTCGTCATCGGTCGTCGGTGTGGATTTCTTGAACCGGGAGAACAGTCCCATGAGTCCTCACTTCTCCTTTTCGCTGAGACCGGCGTCGAATCCGCCGGTCGATCCGAATCCCCCGGCACCGCGGGTGCTGTCGTCAAGGGATTCGATGATGTCGAAGCCGGCGTGGGCGATCGCCTGGATCACGAGTTGGGCGATGCGGTCGCCGCGGACGACGCGCAGCGGAGTCTTCGCGTCGAGGTTGATCAGCGGCACCTTGATCTCGCCGCGATAGCCGGCATCGATGGTGCCCGGCGCATTGACGACGGTGACCCCGTGCTTGCTCGACAGTCCCGACCGCGGGTGGACGAAGCCGGCATAGCCCTCCGGCAGCGCGATCGCGATTCCGGTGGGCACGACTCGGCGTTCGAAGGGTTCGAGGACGAAGTCGATCGTCGAACGCAGGTCCGCACCGGCGTCGCTCGCATGCGCGTAGGCGGGTGCGCTCATGCCCGCGTCGAGGAGCTGGAGGTTGATCTTCAGGGTTTCCGTCACAAAGATGCACTCTAACGCTCCAGCCTGAGCGCGGCCAAACTTCTCGCTGTGGGACAATGGGCCCATGGCAACAACTCAATCCGGAACCCATGTGGTCTATCAGGAGAAGGTCCGCCCCTCGATCGGCATGTGGATCCTCGTCGTGGTGGCGGCGGCGTCGACGGCGCTCATGGTCATGCCCGTCTGGCAGCTCGGCACCATCATCCTTCCCGTCGTCAGCTTCATCCTCTTCGCCTGGTGGCTGAACTCGCTGACGCTGACGATCATCGTCACCGAACGTCAGCTGTTCGTGGGCGAGGCTCATATCGATCGCACATTCGTCCCGAGTGCGGTTGCCTTCGACGGCGAGGAGGCCCGCCGGGCCCGCGGTGTCGACCTCGATGCTCGTGCCTTCCTCAAGATCCGCCCGTGGGCGAAGTCCGTCGTCCGCATCGACCTCGACGATGACTCCGATCCCACCCCGTACTGGCTCGTATCCTCGCGGCACCCGCACAAGCTCGCAGCCGCCCTCAGCACCTGACACCCCCAATTACTACCTGACGGCGGCCCAGCAACCTCGCGCGAGGTTGCTGGGCCGCCGTCAGGTAGCAAGGGGAGAGAAAAACGGAACGCGTCCTAAGAAGCGTTCCGTTTTCTGCGAAGAGAAGCGAATCAGCCTGCACAGTCCGTGCAGATCGGGACACCGCCTTCTTCGGTCGCAAGCTGCGAACGATGGCGGACCAAGAAGCACTCCATGCAGGTGAACTCGTCGTTCTGCTTGGGCAGGACCCGAACGGAGAGCTCTTCGTTCGACAGGTCCGCACCGGGAAGTTCGAAGCCTTCGGCTACTGCAGTCTCGTCTTCGTCGATCTTGCTCGCCTGGTCCTGGGAACGCTGGGCCTTCAGCTGCTCGATCGAATCGCTTTTGATCTCATCGTCTTGCTTGCGAGGTGCGTCGTAGTCTGTTGCCATGTGGCCTCATCGCTCTCTGTCCGGAGGGGGTGCCGAAGAGGAGCATATTCTCCTCTTCCGGGATGTGTCCCCAGCATTGTGCACTGTATGCTTGCCGTTGGCAAGATGGAATGAAGACCGAGTACGGTGATTCTCGTCACCAGCTTGTCTGCAGAGGCAGAGCACACATAGAGTTCACGAAGACCTCTGCAAGAATGCTTGTGATGGACAGCGCCGGCAGCACGCTCTGTCGGCAGATTACCGGGTTCGTCCCCTGTGGAGGCGGCCCGAGGAAGGACGGATCCACAATGAGTGAATTCGCTGATCAGCTCGACACCCGAATCGATGATGTCCGTCATCGCATTCACGAGGCCCGGTCCGCCGGTGACGACTTCCTCGTCGAAAATCTCATCGACGACCTGCAGAACCTCATGGAACTGGCCGGTCGCAATGATGTCGACACCGGCCCCATCGCCGAGGTGATCCAGGCCGAGACGGGCGCTCTGCCCGTCATTCCGAGCCCGGACGACTGCTGACGAACAGAAACACCTGAAGAAGAACCCTCCCCCGCCGAATCGGCGAGGGAGGGTTCTCTGCGTCCGAGCTCAGTTCGCGACGATCCAGTTCGGGTAGGTCGCACGTTCGATGCGGCCGCGGCAGCAGTCGATGCTGCAGGCTCCGCTGCCGGGCACCAGGGCCTTCGTTCCGGGCAGGGCGGGAGCGTCGACGTCTTCTCCGCGCAGCTGAGCGACACGCTCCTCGATGAGGTCGACGAGCCCCCTGACGAAGGCATCGTGAGTGCCGACGGTGCCGACCCGGGTGAAGTCGAGACCGAGCTCTGCGGCGGTCTCCTTCGCCTCGGTGTCGAGGTCGAAGGCGACCTCCATATGGTCGGAGATGAATCCGATGGGCACGAGCACGACACCGGTCACCCCTTCCTCGGCGAGTTCGGTCATCCGGTCATTGACATCGGGTTCGAGCCACGGCACCTCGGGCGAACCCGAACGCGAGCAGTAGACGAGCTCGGAGGGAACACGATCCGCTTCGTCCACACGCCCCATGAGGTGGTCGATGAGCTCTTCGTGCTGGGCACGGTAGCCGTTGGTGGTCACCTCGGAGGCGTCCTGCATGACGTTCGGGATCGAGTGGGTGACGAAGAGGATCCGGTGCTCGGCCGCGTCGAGCTGTCCGGCCTGGGCTCGGAAATCGGCGAGGCCTTCGCTCAGGCGGTCGGCACAGGCGTCGGCGTATCCGGGGTGGTTGTAGAACTGACGGATCTTGTCGATCGAGACTGTGAGGCCCTCGTCCTTGAGCGTGTCGATCGTCTTCGCGAAGTCTTCGCGGTACTGACGGCACGACGAATACGACGAGTAGGCGGAGGTGTCGATCGAGAGGAACTGCGTGGCACCGTCTTCGGCCAGGCTGCGGACCTCATCGGTGAGATAGGGGTCCCAGTTGCGGTTGCCCCAGATCAACGGAGTCTCGATGTCGCGGCGATCGAGTTCGGCACGCAGCGCGGCCAGCAGAGCCTTGTTCTGATCGTTGATCGGCGACTTGCCTCCGAAGCCGAAATAGTGCTCCCCCACCTCCTCGAGCCGCTCCTCGGGAATCCCGCGGCCGGCGGTGACGTTGCGAAGGAATGGAACCACTTCTTCTGGGGCCTCCGGTCCTCCGAAAGACATGAGGACCAGGGCGTCGATGGGTGCAGTCGTATTCACGGTTTCGATCTTACAGACTGCGCCTCAACTCGGCCCGCTGTCCGCAGAGTGAGCCGTGCCCACTCACGGTGCAGACGCGAACCGGGCCGACAGACGCCGACCGGCCCGATAGACGCCGACGGGGCCGACAGGCGCCGACCGGCCCGGCACGAACGGTCGCGTCCGACACATTCGTGGCCGGTCTCACAGATTCACTCCGTTCAGAGCCGAACCGGCCCGTGATTTCGCGACTCGCGCGGAAATCTGCCCGGCGCGTCGCACCGAACGTGACACGATGCTTCTGAGACGCGACAAAGGAGCTTAAGGCAATGCGTGAACTGATCTTGAACGGAGTCAACGCAGACGGCACCCATCTGCTGTTGAACGACGATAACGGGCTTCAGTACCGAGTCGTCCTCGATGAGGCTCTCATCGCCGCGGTCCGTAAGGACCGCACCCAGTCCAAGGCCGAGACTCCCGTGCGCCCCAAAGAGATCCAAGCCATGATCCGCGGCGGCATGGACGCCGAGGAGGTCGTCGCCTCCACCGGTGCCGACATCGAATACGTGCGCACCTATGAAGGTCCGGCCAAGGCCGAACGCTCACGCACCGCCTACCTCGCCAGCCGACACCCCATCTATTCCGATCATGATCCCAACGGTGAGCCGACTCCGCTCATCGAGCTCTGTCAGGAACGTCTGGCGATGCGCGATGTCGACATCGAGACGATGGAGTGGGACTCGTGGAAACAGCAGGACGGCAACTGGTACATCCAGCTCAGCTTCACTGCCGCCGACCGTGTGCGCACCGCCAGCTGGCACTACTACCGCCGTTCGCTGACCCCGATCGACGATGAGGCGAAGTGGCTCGCCGATTCCGGTCCCACCGACACCGGCCCGATCCCGAACTACGGCAGCGGTGCCGAACGCCAGAAGAACACCGAGGAGGTCGACGTCCTCCCCCGCGCGGATCAGTCCTCCGCTTCGATCGCCGCGGACGGTCCGGTCCGTCCCACCGCCGGTTCGGCTCCTTCGCAGCAGGCCCGCGATCACCAGGCCGAGACCGGTCGGATCCTGGAGAACCTGCGCAAGCGCCGCCACGCCGAGGAGGAGCCGAGAACCCGTCTGCGTGCGGTCACCGAGGATCCCGAGACTCATCCGCAGGGTGCGCACACCGCTCCCGGGCAGCCCGAAGCCGCCACCGACGACGAGGTCTTCGCGTTCGAGGATTCCGCTCCGTCTGCCGATGAGCCGCAGGAGCCGACCGAGAAGGTCGGTGTCTTCGACGATGAGAATCAGCTCTCGCTGCTCAACGAGCCCGGGGTGAGCGATCACGCCGATCAGTTCCAGGACTCGGCTCCGACGAAGGATTCGAAGCCGAAGTCGAAGAAGAACTCGCGCGCCTCGATCCCGAGCTGGGACGAGATCATGTTCGGCTCGAAGCGGGACTGACCTCAGACACCCGAGTGCTCGGCGCCGGGAATGCGCGTGCCGAGGTCGACGACCTCGTCGCCGTCCGTGATCAGTCGCCTGTCGTGGGTGACCATGACGACCGTGCGGTCGCTCAGGTTCCCCCGCAGGTCACCGATGAGCAGACGCGCCGTCTCATCATCCAGGTGCGCTGTCGGTTCGTCGAGGACGATCACATCAGCCCCGGTCAGAAGGGTTCGCGCCACTGCCAATCGCTGCCTCTGACCGCCGGAGATCTCCGCCCCTCGGTCGCCGACCCACCGGTCGAGCCCCTCGGCATCGGCCCAGTCGCTCAGTCCTGCGGCTCTCAGCGCAGAGATCATCTCGTCGTCTCCGGGCACCGTCGGCTGGGCCAGTGCGAGGTTGCCGCGCACGGTGGAGCGGAAGACGTGTGCTTCCTGAGGACACCAGGCGATTCGGCCGACCAGGTCTGCCGGTGAGCGCGTGAGCATATCGTGGTCGGTCCCGTTCCGGTCACGGGCACTGTAGCGGCCGGACCAGGGGTCGAGGAACCGCAGCAGCACACTCAGACTCGTCGTCTTGCCGGTTCCGCTGTCGCCGCACAGCACGGTCCAGCCGCCGCGTTCGGCTCTCAGGTCGAGTCCTGCGACGACGGGGAGGTCGTCCCAGCCCACGGTGATCGAGTCGAACTCGAGTGATCGGACGCCATCGAGCTCCGTCGCGTCGCTGGGGCCACGGGTCGAATCCTCAGCCGCAGGGGCCGTCGCATCGGCGTCGAAGCCCGCCCTCTGGGAGTCACGATCCTGCGACATGTCCGGCGTCGGCAGGCAGTCCAGTGCCGCTCCCAGGCCGGGCATCTGACGGAATGCCTCGAGCGCCGAGGCGAACACTTCGCCCAACCCCAGCGCCATGAGGGAGAGCACGGCGACGATCTCGGTCGGAGCATCCGTGGTGGCTGCCAGGATCACAGCGGTGACGAACGTGCTCAGCTGCAGCCACAGTTGGGCGAGCCCGAAATTTCGGGCAGAGGCCTTCTGCTTCGCTTCGAGGTCGTTCTCCAGACCGGCCAACAGGTCGAGGACTCGGGTGTCGATCCGGTTCGTGCGCAGATCGTCTTTCGCGTGCAGAGCACGCGTGAGCACGGACAGGATCCGATTGCGGTCGTTCCGGATTCCGTATGCCAGCCGGCTCTCTGCCCGGACGGCGAGGATCGGGACGATGACGAGGTTGAAGGCGCCCACGAGGACGAACCAGCCCAGCGAACCCGAATCGAGGAGCGCCGCGGTGATGCTCACGCCGATGACGACCATGACGGAGACGAGCGGCGGGAACAGGGTCCGCGGCACCAGGTCGCGGACGTCATCGGCGTCGGCGACCATCGCACGCAGCGCCGAGTCCGAGGTCAGCAGACGCCGATCGCTCATACCGACGCGTTCGAAGTGCTTCCACAGCCGCGTGCGCAGTCGCGTGAGTGCGGAGAAGATCGCCGAGTGGAGCCTGAGTCGGCTGACGTAGAGCAGCACGGACCGGCTGAGTCCGAAAAAGCGCACACCGACGATGGCGACCATGAGCAGCATGATCGGCGGCTGGTAGGAGGCTTCAACGATGAGCCACGCGGAGACCGCGGTCAATGCGATGGCCGCGAGGCTGGAGGCGCAGGCGGTGAGGGCTGCCACCAGCATGGTCGGGGTGAAGAGCGGAAGGCTCGAGTGCAGAATCGACCAACGACGACGCAGAGCCGACGTCCAGGTCTCGCCCGCGGACTGCTGGTTCTCGACGTCCGGCTGCCTCTCGGTCACGGACCGAGTGCGGGGTTCGTCTCCGGAGCCAGCCCGGGCCTCCGACGCGCGAGCTCCCTCCCACGTCCCAGCGGCAGGACCCTCGGCAGGGTCGGCCCGGCCCTGGTCCGCCGCCGCGGTTGGTGCCGACGCCGCTGAATCCGCATTCCCGACCGCTTCGGTCCGGACCTGCTCCGGACGGATCTCGGTGTCGGCCAGGGCGCGGACCTGTTCGTCATGGCTGGCGAGGATCACTCGGTGGGTGGCGGCCGCCTCGGCGATCATCGCGATGACGATGTCGGCATTGTCGGCATCGAGGTGGGCGGTCGGTTCGTCGAGGACGAGCACCTCGGCACCGTCACCGAGGTGGTCTCGCACACGCACCAGTGCCAGTCGTCGCTGCTGGCCGGGACTGAGCGCCGCCGTCTGCACCTGCAGATCGGTGGGCAGCCCGGCGGCCGACAGAGCAGTCCGCGCTCTGTCCTCGTCGAGCCCGAAGAGGGCCAGTTCGGTGCCGATGGTCTCGGCGAACATGCGTGGAGCCTGCGGCACATAGGCCGCGGTCACGGGCGCGACGGTGGTGTGCGCATCGGCAGGCAGACTGCCGACCAACGCACTGAGCACAGTCGTCTTGCCCGACCCTGACCGGCCGCTGATCGTCGTCACTCCAGGCCGGGTGTCGATGGTGCCCGACCAGGTGATGAGCGTGCCGTCGGCATAGAGGACCCGCTGCTCACCCGGCCGGCCGGCGGTCTCAGGGCCGGTCTCCACCGTCGTCGCCGCATCTGTCGGCTGTGTCTCTGACAGCAGTGCCTGGGCTCTCCCTCGGGCTTCACGACCGTTCTCGCTCGCATGGTAGCCGGCGCCGAGCTCGCGCAGCGGGATGAAGCATTCGGGCGCGATGAGCAGGACGAGCAGTCCGTCGCTGAGATCCATCGTCCCGTTCACCAGACGCAGACCGATGACCACGGCCACGAGTGCCACCGAGATCGTGGCGATGAGTTCGAGAGCCAGGCTGGAGAGGAAGGCGATGCGCAGCGTGGACAGGTTCGCCTGGTGGTAACGCTCCCCCAGCTCGCGCAGCCGGCGCGCATGGTCGCGTGAGCGCCCGAGGCCGATGAGGACGGGAAGCCCCTCGGCGAGCTCGGCCAGATGGTCCGAGAGCCGCTCCAGAGCGGCCATCGTCTCCGAGGTCGACTCTGCCGTGTAGCGGCCGATGAGCACCATGAACATCGGCACCAGCGGCAGGCAGAAGGCGATGATGACGGCGGAGAGCACATCGCTGAAGACGATGCGCGCCAGCAGCACGATGGGCACGACTGCGGCTGCGGTCAGGGCCGGCACCACCGTGGTGAAGTAGTCGTCGAGATCGTCGATTCCCCGTGTGACCGTCACTGCCGCGTTCGTCCTTGGCCGTCCCTGACCGCGCAGCAGACCCGCGAGGATCGAGGAGCGCAGACCGCGTTTCGATTCGGCGGCCAGAGAGGTGCCCAGACCCCGGTCGAGCCAGAGGCCACCGCCGCGCAGCAAGGCGCCGAGGGCTCCGAGGATCAGCCACAGCCCGGGCGTGGTGTGGCCGATGACGGCTCGCACCAGGGCTTCGGCGATGAGGACGATTCCCACCGCCCGGCACAGGGCGGAGAACACCGAGAGCGCGAACCCCCGCCGACCGGTGGGCAGTTCGAGCAGGATCGACAGGGGCGAGCTCACGACCGGATCGCCACCGGCAGCTTGTGCGCTTCCGGGATGTGGGTCTCGGCGATGCGGCCGAGGAACATCCGGTAGCTGAAGATCTGGTAGGCGATGATGATCGGCAGGATCACAATGGTCACGATGAGCATGACGTTCAAGGTGTAGTCCGACGAGGAGGCCGATGCGATCGTCAGCGAGTTCGCCGGATCGATCGTCGAGGGCAGCACGTTCGGGAAGACGCCGGCGAAGACCGCGGCCAGACCGGCGATGAGGTAGATCCCGTGCAGAAGGAACGCCCGCTTCTCGGCACCGGCGCGGACCGCGAAGAACGCGGCGATGAGTGCGGCAAGAGCGACGAGCACCGGGACGACGAGCCAGGTCCGCTGTGTGATCGAGTAGGCGAACCAGATGAGGAACGGCATCGCGGCCGGCAGCATGATCCTTCCGGCCCAGCGCCGCGACCTCGTCCGGACCTCGCCCTGGGTCTTGAGACCGAGGAAGATGAGCCCGTGGGCCAGGGAGAAGCCGAGTCCGCCGAGACCGCCGGCGAGCACCGGCCAGGACATCCAGGCGAAGGCTCCGCCGATCAGATCGCCGTGATCATTGAGCGGCAGTCCGATGGTCGTCAGTGCGAGCATCGCACCGATGCAGAAGGCTGTTCCGGCCGAGCCCACCGCCAGCGCCCAGGTCCAGAAGGACTTCCACCTCTCCGAGTGGCCCTTTCCGCGGTATTCGATGGCCACGGCACGGAAGATCAGCGCGAGCAGGCACAGCGTCAGCGGAATGTAGAGCGCGGAGAACAGTGAGGCGTACCAGTGTGGAAAGGCCGCGAACATCGCACCGGCCGCGGTGATCAGCCAGACTTCGTTGCCCTCCCAGACCGGACCGATCGAGTTGAGCAGCACGCGTTTGCTGCGTTCGCTGCGGCTGAGGAAGGGCATCATCATGCCCACACCGAGGTCGAAGCCGTCGAGGAACAGGTATCCCATCCAGAGCACGACGATGAGGACGAACCAGATAGTGGCGAGAATTTCCATCGTGACCTTCCCTTCCCTCAGTACGCGAACGACAGGACGTCGTCGCCGTTGTCGGTGATCGTGGGTTTCGTATTCGTCTGGTCGAGCTCAGGCATCGCCGAGGCGACTCCGCCCTTGACGTACTTCGTGATCAGACGCAGTTCGACGGCCATCAGAATCCCGTAGACGGTGGTGAGGCTGATCAGTGAGAACAGCAGCATCGCCGGTGTCACCTCGGGTGAGAGTGCCGCCTGGGTGTACATGTACACCCCATCGAGCTGTGCCGGGTTTGGGGCGACGACGAAGGGCTGACGACCCATCTCGGTGAAGATCCAGCCGGCCGAGTTTGCGAGGAACGGCGCCGTGATGGCCAGGACGAAGCCCCGGCTGAGCCACTTCGACTCGGGCACCGTGCCCTTGCGGGCCAGCCACAGTCCGATGACGCAGACTCCGGCGGCCAGGGCGCCGAAGCCGATCATCATGCGGAAGCCCCAGTAGGTGACGATCATGATCGGCTGGTAGTCGACCGGTTCGCCGGCATGGTCGCCGTACCGCGGATCGTCGGGGATATGGGTGCCGTAGCGCTCCTGGTATTCCGGCAGCAGCGTCGTCACACCGTGGACCGGGGTGTCGAAGTCGCCGTTGGCCAGGAAGGACAGCAGACCGGGGATCTCGAAGATGTTCTGCACTCCGTCGCAGTCGTTCGAGGAGGGGTCGGCGATCGTGAGGACGGAGAACTGGGTGCCGTCGTGGCAGGCCGCCTCGGCGGAGGCCATCTTCATGGGCTGCTGATCGAACATCAGCTTGGCTTGGACATCACCGGTGATCGAGACTCCGGCGAAGGCGATGACGCCGACGATCGCGCCGATGCGCAGAGACTTGATCCACACCGTGTGGTCAGTCTTGTCCCGCCCGGGCAGTTCCTCCGACGAGCCGACGAGGACCTTGCCGTCGGCTCCGACGCTGTCGATTCCAGCCTTGCGCCGGTGGTAGAGGTGGTACCAGGAGATGCCGAGGAGGAAGGACCCGCCGACGGCCAGGGCACCGAAGATCGTGTGTGTGAAGGCGGCGATGGCGGTGTTGTTGCCCAGCACCGCCCAGACGTCGGTCATCACAGGCCGACCGTCGACCATGTCGACGCCGACGGGATGCTGCATCCAGGAGTTCGCGACGATGATGAAGTAGGCCGAGATCCACGTGCCGATGACGGCCAACCACAGAGAGCCGAGGTGGACTGCGCGGGGCAGGCGACCCCAGCCGAAGATCCACAGGCCGAGGAAAGTCGACTCGAGGAAGAACGCCAGCAGGGCCTCCAGAGCCAAGGGGGCCCCGAAGACGTCACCGACGAAGCGAGAGTATTCGCTCCAGGCCATGCCGAACTGGAATTCCTGGACCAGGCCGGTGGCCACACCCATGATGAAGTTGATGAGGAAGAGCTTGCCGAAGAACTTCGTGCTCCGCAGATACACCTCATTGCCGGTGCGGTGGTAGATCGTCTGCAGGACAGCCACGAGCATGCCGAGTCCCAGGGTCAACGGCACCATCCAGAAGTGGTAGACCGTTGTGATTCCGAATTGCCACCGACCGATGAGGACCGGATCCAGCTCCATGGGCGCTCCATTCAGGTTTCACGAGAGCATTGTTTCTACGTCACGTAGAATTCTACAACCCGTAGAAACAGTGCCCTCATGGTTTCATCATTCAAGACTCCCGGTTCCAAGTATGCCTTCCCGCAAGGACACCTGACCAGGATCACCGCTCCGCCGAAACCCCAGGTGCCTGTGTGGAATTCGACAGACTGTAGAGATATACTGGAGCGATCAGACCGACAAAGAAATTGAGGGCGAAAGAACTGTGGGAACACTGGGTGAACTCGAACGCAGCGTCATGGACGCCATCTGGGTCCACGACGACGGGTTGAGCGCCGCCGAACTCCGCGAAGTCCTCTCGGACCGCGAGCTCGCGCTGACGACGGTCCATACGGTCCTGTCTCGACTCGAGAAGAAGGGCTTCGTCACTCGTGATCGCAGCATCCGTCCGCACCGCTATATCGCGGTCTCGACCCGTGAGGATCATGTGGCGGAGCTGATGACCGAGATGCTGTCTCAGGCACCGGACCGTCAGGCTGTCCTCGCGCGCTTCCTCGGCACCGTCTCGGAGGCCGACACCAAGGCGCTGCGCAATCTGCTCGGGCGCAATCACTCGACGCAGTCCTGACCCAGGCCGGTCACCTCAATGACCATCGTAGGACTTGTTCTGGCCGTGCTGGCTTTTCTGCTGGCATGGCCCATTCCTGCGGCACTCGCTCGCTTCCGCGGTGACCCGATCTCCGAGGTCGTCCTCTGGCAGGCCGTCGGACTCTCCGGAGGACTGTCCCTCATCGGCGCTGCCCTCGCATTCGCCGTCGCCCCGGGCACGACGAGTCTTCCACAGGGGCTCTTCGACCTCTTGCGCGGCAAGGACCACACTCAGCTGTCGCTGCTGGCGTGGATCTTCCTCGTCATCGCCGTGCTCCTCATCGGCCGGCTGCTCGGCTGCCTGGTCCTGACTCTCTATTCCGCGCGCAAGACCCGTCTGCGCCACGACGAGATCCTGCATCTGCTCAGCGAACCGTCGATCACCTACCCCGACACTCGCATCATCACCACCGATGAGGCCGTTGCCTACTGCCTGCCCAAGGGGCCGCGGAAGGGCACTGCAGTCCTGTCGACCGGTCTGCTCAAGGCGCTCGACGAGGATGAGCGCACCGCCGTCATCGCTCACGAGAGGGCGCATCTGGATTTCCGGCACGATGTGCTCGTCATTCCATTTGCCGCATGGCATCGGGCACTGCCCTACTTCTCGGCCACGGCGATCGGGTTGAATTCGGTGAATCAGCTCATCGAACTCATGGCCGATGATCAGGCGCGCGACCACGTCGATCCGCAGATCCTGGCTCAGGCGGTGAGTTCGGCCGCGGCGATCAGTCCCGAACACCGCAGTGATCTGTCCGCCCAGCGCATCCGACGGCTGTCACGTCCCTTGGATCCGGCGCGGATCCCCGTGCGGCTGATGTCGATCGGACTGGCCGTGCTGCTTCTGCTCCTGCCGACTCTGCTCATCGTCACACCGTCCGCATTCGGCATCTGAGCCCGAGCCGTTGATCGGCCTGGGCTCAGAGGGGACGGACTGACTCAGCTGTCGGTCTCAGCTGTCGATGCGTTCGGCGTCGAGGACGGCGGCACCGGAGACGATGAATTCCCTGCGCGGACCGACCGACGATCCCATGAGGAGTTCGAAGGTGTTCTCCGCCATCTCGGCATCGGCCATCGTCACCCGACGCAGGGTGCGCATGCCAGGGTCCATGGTCGTCTCGGCCAGCTGGTCGGCGTCCATCTCACCCAGGCCCTTATAGCGCTGAATGGGTTCCTTGTAGGTCTTCTTCTGCTTCTCGAGCTTCTTCAGCAGAGAATGGAGCTCCGCTTCGGTGTAGGTGTAGATGATGTCGTTGGGCGTTCCGCGCTTCGTCACGACTTCGACTCTGTGCAGCGGAGGCACTGCGGCGAAGACACGACCGGCTTCGACCAGCGGCTTCATGTACCGGAAGAACAGGGTGAGCAGCAGAGTGCGGATATGGGCACCGTCGACATCGGCATCGGTCATGATGACGACGCGTCCGTATCGGGCGGCATCGATATCGAAGCTGCGCCCGGAGCCGGCGCCGATGACCTGGATGAGGGCTGAGCATTCGACATTGGCGAGCATGTCGGCCAAGGTCGCTTTCTGCACGTTGAGGATCTTCCCGCGGATGGGGAACAGCGCCTGGTGGTCGGAGTTGCGGGCGGCCTTTGCCGTGCCCATCGCCGAGTCGCCCTCGACGATGAACAGTTCCGTGTTCTCCACTCCGTTGTCGCGGCAGTCGTAGAGCTTCGCCGGCAGCGAGGAGGCTTCCAACGCGGTCTTGCGTCGCTGATTCTCCTTGTGGGTGCGGGCAGAGATGCGTGACTTCATCTCGGCCACGACCTTCTCCATGAGGACCGCGGCCTGCTGCTTCTCGGCACGTTTGGTCGAGGCGAGCACCTCTCCGAGCTGTGTCTCGACGGTCTTCGCCACGATCTGTCGCACTGCTGCGGTGCCGAGGACCTCTTTGGTCTGCCCTTCGAACTGGGGTTCGGACAGCTGCACGGTGACGACGGCGGTGATGCCGGCGAGCACATCGTCCTTCTCGAGCTTGTCCTTGCCGACCTTGAGCTTGCGCGCGTTGGCGTCGACGGCTTTGCGCATCGCCTTCAGGCAGGCCTGTTCGAACCCGGCGAGGTGGGTGCCGCCCTGTGGTGTGGCGACGACGTTGACGAAGGACTTCAGCTTCGTGTCGTAGCCGGTCCCCCAGCGCAGTGCGATGTCGACGCCGACCTCACGTTCGACTTCCTTGGACTCGAGGTGGCCCGAGGAGTTGAGCACCGGCACGGTCTCCTTGAAGGTGCCGGTGTTCTGCAGACGCCAGGTGTCGGTGATCGGCGGGTCGATGGAGAGGTGGTCGACGAATTCGGTGATTCCCCCGTCGAACTTGAACACCTCTTCGCGTTCTGCGATGACGGCGCCGGTCTCGTCACGGGCGACCCCGCGACGGTCGACGATGCGCAGTTCGAGGCCGGGGACGAGGAACGCGGTCTGGCGGGCGCGTTCGACCAGATGCGGGTAGTCGAACTGGGCTTTGGCGAGGAAGATCTGCGGATCGGCCCAGTACTGGACACGAGTGCCGGTGGCACCGCGTTTGGCCTTGCCGACGATGTCGAGGCCGGTCGGCTCCTGGAAGGCCTCGAACGGGTTGTCCGGGCTCGGGGTGCCGGAGGAATCGTCGAATCGTCCCGGCACACCTCGGCGGAAGGACATCTTATGCACCTTCGATCCGCGGGTGACCTCGACGTCGAGGCGTGCGGACAGGGCGTTGACGACCGAAGCGCCGACTCCGTGCAGACCGCCCGAGGCGGCGTAGGACGAGCCGCCGAACTTGCCGCCGGCGTGGAGTTTGGTCATGACGACCTCGACTCCGGTCAGACCGGTCTTGGGCTCGATGTCGACGGGGATGCCGCGGCCCTTGTCGGTGACGGCCACCGAGCCGTCGGCGGCGAGTTCGATGAGGATCTCGGATCCGTATCCGCCGAGGGCCTCATCGACGCAGTTGTCGATGACCTCCCACAGGCAGTGCATAAGACCGCGGGAATCGGTCGTGCCGATGTACATGCCGGGTCGCTTGCGAACCGCTTCAAGACCGGACAGGACGGACAGGTGCCTGGCACCGTAGCTTTCGTCTTCCACACAATTCCTCTCGTTCGATTAAATTCTAATCGCTGTGCGCTCAGGACCCTATTCTCTGCGGGTCGTGTCGGGAACCGATCCGGATGAACGCACCGATGGGCACCGCAGAGCTGAAACAATGGGGCCATGCGTCATCGCCTGCTCGTGCCGAGCCTCCTCGCCTCTGCCGCTCTCTGCCTCCCCGGTCTGGCGGCCTGCTCCGATGACTCGTCTGCTCCGGGGCAGACGAGTCAGGCGGCTGAGACCGCCGGCCGGTCGGCGTCTGCCGACACGGGTGCTGAAGAAGAGGGGAACCCGAGCGAGACCGCCTCAGCGAAGGCAGACGAAGCGGACCTGAAGGGGAAGGTCATCGCGATCGATCCGGGCCACAACGGCGGCAATGCGCAGCACCCGGAGGAGATCAATCGACAGGTTCCCGACGGACGGGGCGGAACGAAGGCGTGCAACACCACGGGCACGTCGACGAATTCGGACTACCCGGAAGCCGACTTCACATGGGCAGTGGCGAAGAAGCTGAACACGTCGCTGACCGACGCAGGGGCCGACGTCGTGCTCAGCCGCAAGGACAACAAAGGAGTCGGACCGTGTGTGGATGAGCGCGGGACTTTCGCCGACGATGCGGATCTGCTCGTGAGCATCCACGCCAACGGCAGCGAGTCGAGCTCGGTGAAGGGCTTCCACATCATCGTTGCCGACCCTGGTGAGGACGAGAAGACCGAAAAGGCCTCCGTTGATCTGGCGAAATCCGTGGGGAGTTCGATGGGTGAGGAGTTCACTCCGAACAGTGCCTACGGAAAGGATGCGATCAGCCGACGGCCGGACCTGGCCGGGTTGAACAATGCTTCGGTTCCCGCCGTCATCGTCGAATGCGGAGAGATGCGCAATCCGTCCGAAGCGAAGATCATGGAGTCGAAGTCCGGGCAGAGGAAATACGCCGACGCCCTGTTCGACGGCATCGTCGACTGGTTCTGAACCGCGCCCGGCGCCTCCGATTCCGAACCGGATGCAGCCGCTGGTTCTGAACCGTGGATGCCGAACGCCCCTGGGAGGTCCCCAGGGGCGTTGGCAGGTGACGGATCCGCTCTTGGAGCGGTCGAGGCGAAACTCAGTCGAGGCGAAACTCAGTCGAGGTAGTCGCGCAGCACCTGCGAGCGGGACGGGTGACGCAGCTTCGCCATGGTCTTGGACTCTATCTGGCGGATCCGCTCACGAGTGACGCCGTAGACCTTGCCGATCTCATCAAGGGTCTTCGGCTGACCGTCGTTGAGTCCGAAGCGCATGGACACGACTCCGGCTTCACGCTCGGAGAGCGTGTCGAGCACGGAGTGCAGCTGCTCCTGGAGGAGGGTGAAGCTGACAGAGTCCGAGGGCACAACGGCTTCGGAGTCCTCGATGAGGTCGCCGAACTCCGAGTCGCCGTCCTCGCCCAGCGGGGTGTGCAGCGAGATCGGCTCCCGACCGTACTTCTGCACCTCGACGACACGCTCGGGTGTCATGTCGAGCTCCTTCGCAAGCTCTTCCGGAGTCGGTTCGCGCCCCAGGTCCTGCAGCATCTGGCGCTGCACTCGGGCGAGCTTGTTGATGACCTCGACCATGTGCACCGGGATGCGGATCGTACGAGCCTGATCGGCCATCGCGCGGGTGATGGCCTGACGGATCCACCAGGTGGCATAGGTGGAGAACTTGAAGCCCTTCGTGTAGTCGAACTTCTCGACGGCGCGGATGAGGCCGAGGTTGCCCTCCTGGATGAGGTCGAGGAAGAGCATTCCACGGCCGGTGTAGCGCTTGGCCAGCGACACGACGAGTCGGAGGTTGGCTTCCAACAGGTGGTTCTTCGCGATGCGACCGTCGTGGATGATCCACTTGTAGTCCATCGTTTCGCGAGGATCGGTCACCTCTCCGCCGTCGAGCAGGTGCTCGGCGTACATTCCGGCCTCGATGCGCTTGGCCAGGTCGACCTCCTCGGCGGCGTTGAGCAGTGCCACCTTGCCGATCTGCTTGAGGTAGTCCTTGACCGGGTCCGCGGTCGCACCGGCGGAGACGACCTGCTGGGCAGGCGCATCTTCTTCGTCGGCATCGGAGACGATGAAGCCTCCGGCCTCGGCCACGGCGGCGTTCTTCTCCTTCTCCTCCGAGTTCTTCGTCTCGGTCGCCTCGGCGGGGCTCTCCTCTGTGGCCAGGGCGTCCGCTGCCGGTTCGACCTCCTCGGTGGTGTCGATATCGTCGTCGGCCTTCTTCGCCTTGGTCTCCTTCTTGGCTTCCTTGGCGGCGGTGGCCTTCGTCACGGTCTTCTTCGGAGCAGCCGTCGACTTGGTCTCGGTGGTCTTCGCGGCGGTCGTCTTCTTCGCAGCAGTCGTCTTCTTCGACGCAGCCGTCTCCGTCTTTGCGGCAGTCGACTTCGCAGTCGTCTTCGCGGTCGCCGCCTTCTTGGCTCCAGCGGACGTCTTCTTCGCAGTGGACTTCGACGCCGCAGTGGTCTTGGATCCACCGGTCGAGGTCGTGCCGGCCGTTCCCTCCGACTTCTCCGTCACCGTTGTGGATTCCTTGTCGACTCTGGGCACGTGTTCACCTTTCGCGAGCGTTGAAACTTCCCCATGCATTCGGACAGTACTAAGACCCAAGTCAAGTGGTCCGCGTGCGGTCCGGGGCGAACGCATAGTTCGCCCATCCTGCAATGACTGGGTCAACGCTTAATTTTCTCACGTTATTCCCTGCTTTGCGAATCGGCCCGCGAAGACTCCGGGGCGATACGGCCGGTCTGCCCACGAGAACGAAAGGGCCGGCGAAACTGTTCCCGCTCGCCGAGACTCAGACAGCCGGGCTCTGGGTCTCCGCCAGCCACCGAGGCAGGCACCCCATGTTCACGGCACTGATGATGAGTTCGGCCAGACCGTGTTCGGATTCGAGTTCGACGGCGGCCAGCGCATAGTTGAGCGCCATCGTCGAGCCGCCCAACGCCCATTCGAACCAGGCGATGACGGCATAGGTGTTGGCTCGTGCCTGCGGGTGCCCTGCCCGCAGGTAGACCTTGAGGAAGGCGATGGCGAGCAGAATGTCCCGCGGCCGCGGAGCACGGGATGAGAGTCCGACGAGCTGCTGGGCGGCGTGAGCCTGGGAGACGATGCGGCGACTCATCGTACAGAGCTCATCACCGTCGAGTTCCCTGACCTGGGAGGGCGGGAAGTCGGGGTGGTCGAAGCTGAGGATCATCTCGAGGGCGTCACGTGACCAGATCTCGACGAGCAGGGTATCGAGAGCCATCACCGTCGGCAGGTCCATCAGGTCGTGGATGCGCACCTCGTCGACCGGTTCGTCCTCGTGTCGCATCGCTTCCAGCCGCGGGTAGACGTCGGCGAGGATGGCGAAGGCCTCGTCCGTGCCCATCCACTCCTGAGACCGCCCGCGGCGGCTGTCGGCGAAGGCCTCGGCCGGCATCGGGGAGATGACCAGGTCCTCAGGGTCGGCGACCGGGTTGGATCCGCCGGCGACGAGTTCCGTGGCACACGCCGAGGTGGTCGCTTCGATCAGCGGTGTGCTGTCGTATCCGTCCTCGTCGATGCGGCCGAAGTGGTCCTGATTGACCCACCATGCGCTGAGCGTGTCGACGCTTCTGGCGGCGAAGGTCATGGCCAGTTCGTCGATCGCCGCCCGGATGAGGCCGCGATGGACCTCGGCGTATTCGGAGTCGGCACCGGCCCCGAAGGCACTGACCGGCCGGTAGTCATCGTCGTAGAGGACGAGGAAGACGCCGGTGACCCTGCAGGTGCGCATGATGAGGTCGGCGTACCAGCCGCCGCCTTCGGACAGCGTCTGAGCCGCACTCTCCCGGTCGAAGTCGACGCGCATCGTCGTCGAGCTGGACTGGGCCCCGGTCTTCTCTGTGCCGACGATGACGGCGACGAGGCTGCGCCGCGGGGTGTAGCCCAGGGTGTGGGGAATGATCCCGATGATGTCTTCGGGTGAGCGGGCCGGTGTCTTCATTGCGTCCTCCATGATCGGGGTGGGTCGTGTCGGCCGGAGCGGTTCCCGTACCCGGGACGGCGCCTGCGCCGGTGGTGGTTCCGTGAGTGGGTCCCACTCCATCCGATCCCGGGTCGATTCCTCCAGATCCGGCTCCAGGCCTGTGGACGGCACGATCCTGCCCACAGCGCCCTGGTGGTTGAGTCGAGGCCCGCGTCCCCACGAGAATCAGCGCCGAATTGCCTCCGGCCCCTCGCTGGCATACAAGTGAGGGGTGGCGAAGAGACGGATATACACAGCTCCTGGTTCTCAAGTGGTCGACATCTCGACGGGAGAGGCCCGGTTGGAGAAGCTCGACGGCGAGGCCGATTCCTACATCCTCCACGTCAACGGGGTCCCCTCCTCGTCGATCACTCTCAGCGATCCGCAGCGACTGGACTACGAGTACCTGGATTGGATGCGACGCATCATCGACGTCGAGCTCCCTGCCGGGTCGCTGCGGGCCGCACACATCGGTGCCGCCGGCTATGCTCTGGCCCGCGCCATCGACTCGGCGCGGCCCGGGTCGAAACAGACGGCGATCGACATCGATGCCAAGCTGCTCGACTTCGCCCGCGAGTGGTTCGACCTGCCCCGCTCCCCCGCCCTGGCTCTGCGTGCCGGTGACGGCGCGGTGGAGATCGGGAAGTTCCGGCCCGATGCCCTCGACGTCCTCGTCCGGGACGCCTTCGACCATGACTCGGTTCCGTCATCCCTGCAGACTGCTGAGTTCTTCGCCGGCTGCGCCGTGGCGGTCAAGGACTCCGGGCTCTATATCGCCAACGTTCCCGACAGCGGTGACCACCGCATCCTCCGGTCCGAACTGCGCGGCCTCGGCGAACACTTCGCCCATCTGGCGGCAGCCACGGAACCGGCGATCCTCAAAGGACGTCGACGCGGCAATGTCGTCGTCCTCGCATCCAACACTCCGCCGGATGTGGCCGGTCTCGACCGCAGTCTGCGCACCGCCGCCTCATCTGCGACCTTCCTGGCCGGAGCGGACCTGCGCTCCCGCCTCGGTCTCTGACTCCCGCGTCAGCCTTCCACCGGAGTCTCAGGCACGCCCACATTCGGAGTCTCAGGCACGCCCACCACCGGGATCTGAGGCACGCCCTCAGCGGGAATGTGAGGTACGCCCCGGTCCGAAATGACGTTGCGACTACAGACGCCGGGGAAAGTTCGGCATAATTGAATGCCGACCCAAGAAGGTGAGATGACCGAAACTTCAGAAATTCGTGTTGAGCAGACCAAGCTCGACGAGCTCTATGCCCGCCTCGATGAGCTCCGGGAGGAGACGACAACCCGCCTGGGCACGGTGAGGATCTCCGAGGTCGGAGGCAATCACCAGCATCGCACCGAACGCGATGCCTTCGCGACGATGTACGAAGATCAGCTCATCCGCCTCGACGGCGCCGAGGAGGGACTGTGCTTCGGTCGCCTCGACATCGTCGACGAAGACGCACCCACGTATATCGGTCGCATCGGACTCACCGACGAACAGCGACAGCAGATCCTCGTCGACTGGAGAGCGCCGGCCGCCGAGCGCTTCTACCAGTCGACCGCGGCCAACCCCGATGGGATCGCCCGCCGCCGTCACCTCGTCACCGCGAACCGGTTGGTCACCGGCATCGAAGACGATGTGCTCGACATCGACGCGCTCGATGACGATCAGCGGTCGAACCTGCAGGGTGAGGGAGCCCTTCTCGCCGCTCTGACCACTCACCGCACCGGTCGGATGGGCGATATCGTCGCAACCATCCAGGCCGAACAGGATGCGATCATCCGCCGTCCGCTCTCCGGAGTCCTCGTCGTCCAGGGCGGTCCGGGCACCGGCAAGACCGCCGTCGCCCTCCACCGCGCCGCATTCCTGCTCTACCGGCACCGGGAGCGCATCGCGAAGTCCGGTGTCCTCCTCGTCGGCCCGTCGACGGTGTTCCTCAAGTACATCGAGAAGGTCCTGCCCAGCCTCGGCGAGACCGGGGCCGTCCTGCTCACCCCGGGGCAGCTCTACCCCGGGCTCGACACGGATGCCACAGATGCACCGGCAGTCGCCGAGATCAAGGGCCGCTCCGTCATGGCCCGGGTGCTGAAGAACCACGTTGCGAACTACCAGCGCATCCCCGACCACGATGTCGAGATGCGGGTGCGTTCGCACACGATCGTGCTGCGTCGCCGCGACGTCCAGTCTGCGCGCGATCGGGCCCGTCGCAGCGGAGATCCGCACAATGCCGCTCGCACCGGTTTCGTCACCGGTCTGCTGAAGATCCTCGCCGAGGATCTCGCCCGTGAGATGGGTTTGGATGCGGCCGGAGAGCGGCTGCCCGAGCTGCTCGAAGATCTGCGCTCCTCCGTCGACGTCCGTCGCGCCCTCAACCTCGCGTGGTTCCCCATCGGCCCCGCCGCCGCTCTGCGATCCCTGCTGGGCAGAGCGCACAAGCTGCAGGCCGCCGCTCGCAGACTCCTCACCCCGGCAGAGCAGTCGATTCTGGTTCAGCAGCGTCGGGACGAGTTCACGGTCGACGATGTGCCGCTGCTCGACGAGCTGGCCGAACTTCTCGGTTCCGCACCGCAGCAGACGCAGGCTCGGGATGACTCGGCACGCGAATACGCCGAAGCCGTCGTCGATATGACCGAGACCGGAGGAATGGTCTCGGCCGAGACGCTCGCGGCTCGCTGGGAGGAGCAGGGGCCGTCGATGACCCTGGCCGAACGCGCCCTTGAGGACCGGGAATGGACGTACGGCCACCTCGTCGTCGACGAGGCCCAGGAACTCTCTCCCATGCAGTGGCGGGTCCTCTTCCGGCGCGTGCCGTCGAAGTCGGCCACCGTCGTCGGCGACCTCGCCCAGTCCTCGCAGGTCGACAACGCCCGCACCTGGTCGTCGATCCTGAACGAGTTCGTCGGGGACCGTTTCGCCCTCCAGGTGCTCACGGTCTCCTACCGCACCCCACAGTCGGTGATGGATCTGGCCAACCGCTACCTGCATCGGCATTTCCCGCAGCTCGAGCTCGTCGAGTCGGTGCGCCGGGGAGGTTCGGACCCGCAGCTGGATTCCTTCGTCGACGAGTCCGAGATGCTGGCCGCCCTCCCCGCGGCGGTTGCGGCCGAGGTGTCCGCCGCCGAAGGTGGGAAGATCGCTGTCATCGCTGATGCGGAGCTCATCGAGCCCGTCGCCGAGGCGGTCGCGGACTTCGATTTCGGACGCTCGGTCACGGGCCTGGACCATCAGATCGCCCTCATCACCCCGCAGCAGGCCAAAGGTCTCGAGTTCGATTCGGTGATCATCGTCGAACCCGGCCGCATCGCCCCGATCGGCGGCGAGGCCGGCGTCGGCGGCCTCTATGTGGCGCTGACGCGGACGACGGAACGTCTGCGCGTCCTGGCCTCTGTGTCCACGGAGCTGACCGAACTCTTCTCCGCCGAGGCGGTCCGTCGAGCCGGCTGACCCACCCAATTACTACCTGACGGCGGCTGAGCAACCTCGCGCGAGGTTGCTGAGCCGTCGTCAGGTAGCAAGGGCTGAGGTGAATGTAAAAGGCCGCTTGGGTTCGGCTTCCCCTCCGAACCGCAAGCGGCCGCGCGCCGTAGCGCGCACGTTCAATACTACACAACTAATTCTGTACCGCGGTACTCGAAACGAAGATTTCTGACAGAAATCTCAGCAGTCTCGGAATCCGGTCACGGGGACGCTCCGACACGCTCAGTCGGCGAAGTCTTCGGGGGTGGGTTCACGGGTCTGACCGGACTGCAGCAGCGCATCGGCACGCAGCGAATCGATCGCGGCTTCGAAGTCTTCGAGCGAGTCGAATCCCTGGTACACGCTGGCGAAGCGCAGGTAGGCGACCTGGTCGAGTTCGCGCAGCGGTTCGAGGATGGACAGACCCACTTCGTCGGCGTCGATCTCGGCGATTCCCCGCGACCGGATGTTCTCCTCCACCCGCTGCGCGAGCTTCGCGAGATCATCGTCGCTGACCGGACGTCCCTGGCAGGCTTTGCGCACACCCGACATGATCTTCTGACGGGAGAACTCCTCGGTGACTCCGGAGCGTTTGATCACCGACAGGCTCGTGGCCTCCATCGTGGTGAATCGGCGACCGCAGTGACGGCACTGCCGGCGCCGGCGGATCGCGGCTCCGTCTTCGCTGGTCCTCGAATCGACGACCCGCGAATCGGACTCACGGCAGAACGGACAGCGCATCTCTACTCCTCGAACCTGATGTCGACAGCCCGGCCGTGGGCCAGCAGCTGTTCGCTGGCGGCGAGAACACCGATGTGTTCGGCCACCTCTGACAGGGCCTGCCGGTCGTAGTCGATGACCTGACTGACCTTGATGAATGAGTGCACACCCAGGCCCGAACCGTGAGCGGCGGTGCCCATCGTGGGCAGCACGTGGTTCGACCCGGCGCAGTAGTCGCCCAGCGACACCGGTGCCCAATCGCCGAGGAAGACCGCTCCCCCGTTCGTGATCCGCGCCCCGACCGCTGCGGCATCGGCCGTGTGGACCTCGACGTGCTCACCGGCGTAGCCGTTGACGACGGTGATCCCGGCGTCGAGGTCGTCGACGAGGACGATCGCCGACTGTCTTCCGCCCAGAGCCGTGGAGATCCGTTCGGTGTGCGTCGCCTCCGGTACCTGCACGTCCAGCTCCCTCTGGACCGCCTCGGCGAGTTCGACGGAGTCTGTGACCAGCACCGAGGCGGCCAGTTCGTCGTGTTCGGCCTGGCTGATGAGATCCGCGGCGACGAAACGCGGGTCGGCCTGTGCGTCGGCGAGGATGATGATCTCCGTGGGACCGGCGACCGCGTCGATGCCGACCCGAGAGCGGACGAGTGATTTCGCCGCAGCCACATAGGCGTTCCCGGGGCCGGTGATGAGGTCGACCGGTTCGAGTTCCTCGCCGTCGTCGAAGCCGAAGGCCAGAGCGCCGATCGCCTGTGCTCCGCCCATCGCCCAGACTTCGTCGATGCCGAGGATGTGTGCGGTGGCGAGCACGGTCGGGTGCGGCAGGCCGCTGCTCTGGGGCGGGCTGGCGATCGCCAGTGAGTGAGCACCGGCGGTCTGCGCCGGCACGACGTTCATGATCACCGTTGAGGGGTACACAGCCAGTCCGCCGGGCACATAGAGGCCGACGCGTTCGACCGGCAGGTGGCGGGTGGTGACGAAGGCACCGGAGGCCAGCTCGGTGCGGATATCGGCGGGACGCTGGTCGGCGGCGACCTTCCGGGCGCGGACGATGGATTCGACGAGCGCGTCCCTGACCGCGGGATCGAGTGCGTCTGCGGCCTCGGCCAGGGCCGATGCCGGTACGCGGAGGGACTCGGGGCGCACTCCGTCGAAGCGTTCGGTGAAGTCTTTCACCGCGGCCGCGCCCCCGTCGGCGACGGTGTCGAGCAGTTCGGCGACGCGTCGTTCGATATCGGCATGGGTCTCGGCGGCCCGAGGCAGCTTCTGCGCCAGGAATCGCTTGCTGAGGGTCTCACCACGGAAGTCCAGAATGTTCACCCGCACCATTCTAGTCTCCGCAGCAGCAGCGCAGTCCTCCGGCCCGAAGTGCGGACGGACCGGAATCGCTGCAACGGCACGATCGGCGAAACGACACACCTTTCTCTGAACTGCTCACGTTCTTCAGTGGGCAGTTCAGAGAAAGGCGTACCAGAACAGCCAGCGCGACACGCCTGCGGCCGCTGAGCAATCGTGAGCGGCGATGCGGCTGAGCCTCAGACGCTGAAGCAGCGGGAGCCCAGCAGTGCCTTCAGGTCTCCGTAGAGGCTCGGGTTCGGGTCGACCCGGATCGACCGGTCCAGACGCATCACCGTCTGCCGCCCCGGCTGAGACAGGGTGATGTGGACGTCCGTCTGGCCCTTGTTGGATTCGAGGATCCGTCGCAGCTTCGTCGCCATCTCCTCGGTCGCCTTCTCCATCGGCATGATCAGGGTGAGCGGTCGATCGTCGGGGTCGGTGACATCGGGAATCGTCATCGACATCGCCATCAGTGAGGTCGGACGGTCATCGGAGGTGCGGATGCGGCCGGTCAGGGAGATCACGAGGTCGGTCGCCAGCAGGCTCGCCACGGGTTCGTAGGTGTCGCCGAAGAACATCACTTCGATCTCGGCTTCGAGGTCCTCCAAGGTCACGATCGCATAGGGACGTCCGGAGTTCTTCGACACCTTGCGAGTGACCTGCGTGATCATTCCGCAGACCTTGATCTGGGTTCCGTCATGGCGGTGCGATTCCGGATCGACCACCTCGGCGATGGAGGCATCGGATTCGGCGGCCAGCACCCCTTCGAGCCCGTTGAGCGGGTGGTCGGAGACGTAGAGGCCGATCATGTCGCGCTCGAAGGACAGCTTCTCCTTCTTCTCCCACTCCGGACGATCGGGGATGGTCACGGAGAAGCCCGGTGCGTCGTCTCCCCCGCCGAGCCCGGCGAAGAGGTCGAACTGTCCGTTGGCTTCCTGCCGTTTGACGCCGATGACCGAGTCCACGGCCTCCTCGTGGACTTCGACGAGTGAGCGACGGCTGTGGCCGAGCGAGTCGAAGCCGCCGGCCTTGATGAGCGACTCGATCGTGCGCTTGTTGCACACGTGGCTGGGCACCTTGTCGAGGAAGTCCGTGAACGAGGTGTAGGCGCCCTTCTCTCCGCGGGCTTCGACGATGCCTTCGACGACGTGGGCGCCGACGTTGCGGACCGCGCCCATGCCGAAGCGGATATCGGTGCCGACCGGGGTGAAGTGGAGCGCGGATTCGTTGACATCCGGAGGCAGCACGGTGATGCCGAGGCGACGGCACTCGTTGAGGTAGATCGCGAGCTTGTCCTTGTTGTCACCGACCGACGTCAGCAGGGCCGCCATGTATTCGGCCGTGTAGTGGGCCTTGAGGTAGGCGGTCCAGTAGGACACGACACCGTAGGCGGCCGAGTGCGCCTTGTTGAACGCGTAGTCCGAGAACGGCAGCAGAATGTCCCACAGTGCTTGTGCGGCGGCCTCCGAGTAGCCGCGTTCCTTCATTCCGCCGAAGAAGCCGACCTGCTGCTTGTCGAGTTCGGACTTCTTCTTCTTGCCCATCGCACGGCGGAGGATGTCGGCCTGACCCAGCGAGTAGCCGGCGACCTTCTGCGCGATCGCCATCACCTGCTCCTGGTAGATGATGAGACCGTAGGTGGTGTCGAGGATATCCTTGAGCGGCTCCTCGAGCTCCGAGTGGATCGGGGTGACCTCCTGCAGGCCGTTCTTGCGCAGGGCATAGTTCGTATGCGAATCAGCACCCATCGGACCGGGTCGGTAGAGGGCCAGGGTCGCGGAGATATCCTCGAAGTTGTCCGGCTTCATCATCCGCAGCAGGGCACGCAGACCACCGCCGTCGAGCTGGAACACACCGAGGGTGTCACCCCGTGTGAGCAGTTCATAGGCGTCCGGGTCGTCGAGGGTCAGGTGCTCGAGGTCGAGGTCGAAGTCCCGGTTGGCCTTGATGTTCTCCACCGCGTCGGAGATGATCGTGAGGTTTCGCAGGCCCAGGAAGTCCATCTTGATGAGCCCGAGGCCCTCAGAGGTCGGATAGTCGAACTGGGTGATGACCTGACCGTCCTGGAACCGACGCATGATCGGAATGACGTCGATGATCGGGTCCGAGGACATGATGACACCGGCTGCGTGGACACCCCACTGCCGCTTCAGTCCTTCCAGGCCCTTCGCGGTCTCGAAGGTCTCTCGGGCTTCGGGATCGGTGTCGACGAGTTCGCGGAACTCGCCGGCTTCCTTGAAGCGCTTGGACTCCGGGTCCTCGATGTCCTTGAGCGGAATGTCCTTGGCCATCTCCGCCGGCGGCAGCGCCTTCGTCAGCCGCTCACCCATCGAGAAGGGCTTGCCGAGCACGCGGGCGGAGTCCTTCAGCGCCATCTTCGTCTTGATCGTGCCGTAGGTGACGATCATCGCCACACGCTCATCGCCGTACTTCTCGGTCACATACTCGATGACCTCGCCGCGGCGACGATCATCGAAATCGACGTCGAAGTCGGGCATGGACACACGGTCCGGATTGAGGAAGCGCTCGAAGAACAGTCCGTGCTGCAGCGGGTCGAGATCGGTGATGCGCATCGCGTAGGCGACCATGGAGCCGGCTCCCGAACCGCGGCCGGGCCCGACGCGGATGCCGTTGTCCTTCGACCAGTTGATGAAGTCCGCGACGACGAGGAAGTATCCGGGGAAGCCCATCGAGATGATGATGTCGAGTTCGTAGTCGGCCTGCCTGCGGACGTCATCGGGAACACCGTCGGGGTACCGGTAGTCGAGTCCCTTCGCGACCTCCTTGATCAGCCATGAGGTCTCGTCCTCACCCGGAGGGCACGGGAACTTCGGCATATAGTTCGCCGAGGTGTCGAAGGAGACTTCGCACTTCTCGGCGATCTCGAGGGTGTTGTCGCAGGCTTCGGGGAATTCCTTGAACAGGGACCGCATCTCTGCGGGAGTCTTGAGGTAGTAGCCGGAGCCGGAGAAGGCGAAGCGCGAACCGCCCTGATCATAGGTGGGTTCGATGAGTTTGGAACCGGATTGGATGGCCAGCAGCGCTTCGTGCGCCTTCGCATCCGATTCGTGCGTGTAGTGGAGGTCGTTGGTGGCGACCAGCGGAATGTCGAGTTCCTTCGACAGCCGGATGAGGTCCTTCGTCACCCGCTTCTCGATGGACAGACCGTGGTCCATGAGTTCGACGTAGTAGTTGTCCCTGCCGAAGATCTCACGGTACTTCCCCGCCGCAGCCTTGGCCTCTTCGTACTGTCCGAGTCGCAGGCGGACCTGGACCTCTCCCGACGGGCAGCCGGTGGTGGCGATGAGTCCGTCGGAATAGGTCTCGAGCAGGTCCTGGTCCAGACGCGGCCATTTCGCCGTCACCGAGTCCAGGGAGGCGTAGGACGACGCCTTGAACAGGTTCCGCATGCCCGTGTTGTTCCGCGACAGCAGGGTCATGTGTGTGTAGAGACCACCGCCGGAGAGGTCGTCGCTCTTCTGCGATTCGTCGGTGCGCCACTTCACGCGCGTCTTGTCCCGGCGGTCGGTGCCCGGGGTGACATAGGCTTCGACGCCGATGATGGGTTTGATGCCGGCGGCGGTCGCCTGGGACCAGAAGTCGAAGGCTCCGAACAGGTATCCGTGGTCGGTCGTGGCGATCGCGGACATTCCCGATGCCTTCGTCGCCGCCATCAGATCGGCGAGGCGGGCCGCACCGTCCAACATGGAGTATTCGGTATGGACGTGGAGGTGGACGAAGTCCTCGTTCGGCACTGGGCGCCGCCTTCCTGAAGTTGCCGGTGGTGCGCCCCCAGCTTAGTCCATCAGCTGCGCTTCAGGAGGCTTCGGAGACTGTTGCTCCGGGCACCTTCGTCGGCTGCGACTCGGGGTTCAGTTCGGCCGGATGCGGTCGAGCGCGGTCTGCAGATCCTCCGGATAGCCGCTTTCGAACTCGACCCACTTCTGCGTGTCGGGGTGGTGGAAACCGAGTTTGACGGCGTGCAGCCACTGGCGTTCCAGACCGAGTTCCTTCGCCAGCACCGGATCGGCTCCGTAGGGCAGGTCTCCGACGCAGGGGTGTTTGGTGGCTGAGAAGTGGACGCGGATCTGGTGGGTGCGTCCGGTCTCCAGGTGGATCTCGACGAGCGCGGCACGGCGATGAGCTTCGATCACCTCGTAGTGGGTGATCGCGTTCTTGCCTTCGCTGCGCACAGCGTAGAGTCCGTCGTGCTTCGGGTGGCGGGCGATAGGGGCGTCGATGGTGCCGAGCACGGGGTCGGGCAGACCTTGGACGACCGCATGGTAGGTCTTGTCCACCGTGCGCTCCTTGAAAGCGCGTTTGAGCACGCTGTAGGCGTATTCGCTTTTGGCCACGACCATGAGACCGGAGGTTCCGACGTCGAGGCGCTGCACGATGCCCTGGCGTTCGGGGGCACCCGAGGTCGCGATGCGAAAGCCCGCCGCGGCGAGTCCGCCGACGACGGTGCGTCCGGTCCAGCCGAGAGCCGGGTGAGCGGCCACGCCGACCGGTTTGTCGACGACGACGAAGGCGTCCTCGTCGTGGACGATGCGCATTCCCGGCACGGGGTCGGGCACGACCTCGAGGGGCCTCTTGGGTTCGGGCATCATGATGTCGAGCCGTTCACCGGCGATGACGCGATCGGATTTGATGACCGGTCGCCCCGACATCTCCACTCCCCCGTCGGCGCAGATATCTGCGGCTGCGGTGCGGGAGAGGCCGAGCAGCTTCGACATCGCAGCGTCCACGCGCTGACCGTCGAGTCCCTCAGGGACGAGGATGGAACGTTCAGTCATGAGTGTCCTCTTTCACACGTGTGGAGTCCGATCCGTCGATGTCGATTCCCCTGAGGCTGACGATGACGAGGGTCACTGCGGCGGCGGAGATCGCGATGTCCGCGACGTTGCAGATGAACAGCGACAGATCGATGAAGTCGACGACGGCTCCGTGCAGGAATGCGGGTTCGCGGAAGAGCCTGTCGACGAGATTGCCGAAGAGTCCGCCCAGCAGCAGACCGAGCCCGGTCGCCCAGGCTCGCGACCCGAGCTTGCGGGAGATCACGAGGATCGCGATGAACACCCCGATGGCGATGATCGGGAAGATCCACGTCACGTTCGAGCCGAGTCCGAGTGCGGCTCCCGGGTTGCGGTAGAAGGTGAATCCGGCCAGAGAGCCGATCACAGGCACCGGCGGCTGGTCCTCGAGGAGGGTGACGGCAAGGAATTTGGTGAACTGATCGATCACGAGCACGGTCGCCGCGATTGTGAACAGCAGGGCCATCATGGCGGCGCGAGGTCTTTTCACCCGTGAGGCAGGATCGTTCATTTGGTTCATTCTAGCCCACTGCCGACGTTGAGGGACTCAGCCGCGTGCCGGTGGAACGTGCGGACACAACGGAGGCCCGGGTACTCCGAAGAGTTCCCGGACCTCGGTCGGTGATGCTTGAGGATCAGAGCTTGTGGTTCGACGAACCGCCCAGCGGGCCGTTTCCGTCGAGGGTCTCCGGAGCCAGGCTCGTGGAGTTCTCGAGATCACGCAGCTGATCGTTGAGGTAGCTCTTCAGTCGTGTGCGGTACTGACGCTCGAAGTTCGAGAGCTGGTCGATGGAACGCTCGAGGGTCGACTTCTGCGATTCGAGGGTCGACAGCGTTTCGTCGCGCTTCGATTCGGCCTTGCCGACGATGTCGGCGGCTTCCTTCTCGGCACCCTTGATGAGCTCGTCGCGCTTGCGCTCACCTTCGGCGACATGCTCGTCGTGGACGCGCTGAGCCAGAGCGATGAGGCCATGGGCGTCTCCGTCGCCACCGGCTGCGACAGCACCGAGACCAGCACCTGCGGCTCCGCCGGCGGCCATCGCCGGTGCAGCAGAGCCTTCCTGGGGAGCCGGGGCGGCTTCCTTGACGACCGGGGCCGGGGTCTCTTCGACCGGTGCCGGAGCGGCAGGTTCTTCGGCCGGTGCCGGAGCCTCTTCCTTCTCTTCGGGTGCAGGAACCGCGGCGGGCATCGCCTGAGTGGCGTCGATGTCCTGGGCCGGTGCAGCGGTGGCGCCGCCGGCTTCGAGTTCCTTCACACGCTGTTCGGCGGTGGAGAGCTTCTGACGCAGTTCGTCGTTCTCCTGGTAGAGACGGCGAATCTCAACGACGACCTCATCAAGGAAATCGTCGACTTCGTCCTGGTCGTACCCGTCGCGGAACTTCACATGCTGGAACCGCTTGTTTACTACGTCTTCAGGCGTGAGCGCCATGAGGTCACCTTCGGTCGATCTACATTCATTACGCTGCCGCCCCGCAGGACGGCTTCAACGTCACATTAGCGTAACACCTGCAGTTTTGTCCCGCAGAAATGGCGTGTCTTGCGTTCAATGACGAAGTTCTACGCATCCGAGGCTAACAACCCGGGCACGCAAACAGCCAATTCCGGTGAGCATATTCACCAGTTATCCGGTATGCACGCAATCGAATTCCCGTGAATCGACCGGCACATCACTCTTGCCCTTCCCGGCACCCGATCGCAGTGACTCATCGCCCGAGATCACCGTGATGGCGGGACTCAGGCCGAGGCGTGCGAGAGGTTGAAGAACACTGATGCGATGATCTGAATGCCGATGAGCAGGACGATGAATCCCAGATCGAGCGAGACCTGCCCCAGGCGCAGCGGCGGAATGACTTTGCGCAGGAGCTTCAGCGGCGGATCGGTGAGCGTGTACACGAACTCGGCGAGGACGAGCAGGAACCCCGAGGGTTTCCAGTCGCGGGAGAACACCTGGACCAGGTCGAGCACGACTCGCGCCAGGAGCACGTAGACATAGAGGCTCAGAGCTGTACCGAGGATGTAGAAGATGATGGCCACGTGGGTCCCCCGCGCCTTTCGTTGTTGCTTGAGTTCCGAGGCTTCAGCCTATCGGCTCCAGCTGAGGACGAGTTGAGAGATTTTTCGGCTGCGTTCAGCTCTGGTTGAAGAAGCTGGCCTGAGTGTCGGAATCCGCTTCGTTCTCGCCGGCGACCTCGATGTTCTCGGGAGTGAGCAGGAAGACCTTGTTCGTCACCCGTTCGATCGACCCGTGCAGACCGAAGATCAGTCCGGCGGAGAAGTCGACGAGGCGCTTGGAGTTGTTCTCGTCCATCTCCGAGAGATTCATGATCACGGGGGTGCCCTCGCGGAAGGCGGCACCGATGACCATGGCGTCGTTGTAGCTGCGGGGGTGGATGGTCCTGATGCGATTCATTGAGGTTCCTGGCGCCGGGGTGTCTACGGGACGGATCGGTGACGGATGGATCGGTGTCACCGGGGCCGGAGTCCGCTCTTCCGCTGCTGCCGGTTCGTCATACTGCTCGACGTCGTCGAAGGTCTCGACGACTTCGCGGTCCCGGTGGGCGGGTTCATGACGATCGGTGCGCTGGGCGGTCTCGTCCTCTTCTTCGACGAAACCCAGGTATTCCAGCGTCTTCTTGATTGCTGACATGTCTAAAGCTCCTCGGACTTCGGCACTTGCTCACCTGTCGCCCAAACTATCGCACGCGAGCATCCGGGCAGGTGAGTCCTACGGGTGTGTCGCGGTCTTTTCTTCCTGCAGCCAGATGATCCCGGCGAACCTGCCCGTCCGCGTCTGTCGCCGGTAGGAGAACAGATCCTCGGATTCCTTCGTGCAGGTGCGTGAGAAATGATCGATGGTCACGTCTGCCCGCCCCAACTGTTCGGCGACCGCTCCGGCGACGTCGAGTGCCGGTGTGCCGGTCACCGACACCGAGGCGGCCGTCGGCTCGATCGCCGCGACCTCGCTTCTCAGCTCGGCCGGGACTTCGTAGCAGCGGGGGCAGACCGAGGGCCCGATGACCGCGTGGATGTCCCTGGCCCCGGCCTCGCGCATCGCGGCGACCGCGGTGCCGACCACGCCCGCAGCCATGCCCGGACGCCCAGCATGGACGGCGGCGATGACCCCGGCTTCGGCATCGGCGAGCATGACTGGGGTGCAGTCGGCGACCATGATCGCCAGTCCGATCCCGGGGACGGTCGTCATCTGGGCATCGGCTTCGACCGATGCCTGCCGCAGCTGCGCCTCGTCGCTGATGGTGTGCACATCGGTTCCGTGCACCTGGGAGACGAACGAGAGCCGCTCCCCGCTCAGGCCGATGACCTGAGCGAGAGCGGCTCGGTTGGCTGCGACGAGTTCGTCATCGTCTCCGACGTGGCGGGCGAGGTTGAACGAGGAGAAGTCCCCGTTCGAATAGCCGCCGTGCCGGTCGGTGAAGGCGACATGGGCGGTGCGCCTGCCCGGGATGACGAACCTCGAGCGCAGCATATTACTTGAGGAAGTCCGGGATATCGAGGTCGGAGTCGAAGTTCGAGGTGCTGCGTTCGTTCGGCAGCGAGGCAGGGATCTGGTGCTCCTCGCTGCGGCGCGGAGCAGCTGCCGGTTCGTCGGCTTCCGGAGCCTCGGGCTCGGATTCGGCGATGACGGGCGACTCGGGCTCGGTCTCTGCCGGAGCAACCGGGATCGGCGCCGGGATCTGATCGGACCCTGCAGTCTCGGCATTCGGCGACGAGTTGTCGAATCCGGCTGCGATGACGGTCACGCGGCATTCGTCACCGATGTTGTCGTCGATGACGGCACCGAAGATGATGTTCGCTTCGGGGTGCGCGGCTTCCTGCACCAGACGGGCGGCCTCGTTGACCTCGAAGAGTCCGAGGTCGCCGCCGCCGGTGATGCAGAACAGCACTCCGTGGGCTCCGTCGATGCTGGCTTCCAGCAGCGGGGACGCGATGGCGGATTCGGCGGCCTGCACGGCGCGGTCGTCTCCGGTCGCGGCACCGATGCCCATGAGCGCGGTTCCGGCGTCCTGCATGACCGACTTGACGTCGGCGAAGTCGAGGTTGATCAGGCCCGGCACCGAGATCAGGTCGGTGATGCCCTGAACACCGGAGCGCAGGACCTCATCGGCGGAGCGGAATGCTTCGACGACGGAGACGCTGCGGTCGGAGATCGAGAGCAGACGGTCGTTGGGGATGACGATGAGGGTGTCGACCTCTTCGCGCAGCGCCGCGATTCCGGCTTCTGCCTGTGCGGAGCGACGACGTCCCTCGAAGGTGAAGGGACGGGTGACGACACCGATGGTCAGCGCGCCGAGCGAACGGGCCACGCGGGCCACGACGGGGGCGGCGCCGGTTCCCGTGCCGCCGCCTTCGCCGGCGGTGACGAATACCATGTCCGCACCTTCGAGGGCGTCGCGGATGGCGTCTTCGGAGGACTCGGCGGCCTTGCGGCCGATCTCCGGGTCCGCACCTGCACCGAGTCCGCGGGTCTGGTCGCGTCCGATCTCGAGCTTGACATCGGCATCGGAGAGGACGAGTGCCTGGGCATCGGTGTTGATTGCGATGAACTCCACGCCGCGCAGGCCGACGTCGATCATCCTCTGCACAGCGTTGACACCGCCGCCGCCGGTTCCGGCAACCTTGATATCCGCTCCGGATTGTGGGAATTCAGCCAAGTCGGTTCCTCGTCTCAAGCGCTTCGGTCACGCAGGGTCTGCGTGTGCAATCGGTCTGTGTTCTCTGCCCTGAGGCTATTGGGCGGGGCAACATCACTGCAACCATTCTCCCCGGAGTGTCGGACTTCGGCCAAACTCCGCGCCCGGTGTGTCGGGGCCAAACGGAGGCAATCGTGGTGACTGCCCGGCCTGGGGCGGTCACGGAGGTCTCATGGCCGGCGCGCGCGGGTGTTCGGGGCTCGGTCGGTTCGAGACTGAGTCGGTCGGCTCGAGACTGAGCCGGTCGGCCCGGGACTGAGCCGGTCGGGTTCGGGACTCAGTCGGTCACGGGCACCGAGGGCACGGAGACGTCGATCTCGGTGCGGCCTTCGGCGGCGAGTTGGGCTGCGGTGCGCATCTTGAGGCTGGAGTCGGAGGCATCGCCGAACACGACCGTGGCCTTCTGTTCTCCTGTGTCGAGGCGACCTTCGAGGCTCATGGCGTCCTTGGCCTCGATCGTCACCAGCTGACGGCGCAGCTCCGGCCGCAGGTCGCCCATGAACCGGATCACCGCGGACACGGTCTCTCTGTCCGGTTGGTGTCCGGCCCCGCTGAGCACGGTGAGCTTCTCAGGTGCCTTGTCGACTGTTCCGAGGTCGACGGCCTCGGAGTCGTAGAGGCGGTAGCCGGATTCGCCTTCGATCGCGATGACAGGGGTGCGGTCGGTGATCTCGATCTTCAGGGCACGGGGGCCGGAATAGCGGATGGAGGCCGCTTCGGCTCTCGGGAACTCCTTGAGCACGGACTGCTCGACCGCACCGGGACGCACCTGGGGCAGCGGGCTGCCGCCTTCGGTGTCGAGGACGAAGCTGCTGACCCGGTCGGTGTCGACCAGTCGGCTGCCGCTGACCTGCACTTTCTGCAGGGCCAGCAGAGGTGAGAACCAGGCGACGGCGACGATGGCGATGAGCGCTGCGACGATGCCGACGGCGATGAGCCGGCGGCGCCACGTCTGCCGACGGCGGGCCCGGATGACTCCGGTGAGGTCCGCAGTGGAGTTGTCGCCGGCCCGAGCCGGGGGAAGCGGCACCATGGGCCTCAGCTCTCCAGTGCGCTCAGCAGCTCGGGTCCGAGGATCGTCACGTCACCGGCTCCGACGGTGAGCACGAGGTCACCGGGCTTCACCCGGGCGGCGACGAAGGGGACCGCCTCGGCGAAGGATTCCAGGAAGGTCACGTTCTCGTGCGGGACTCGGTCGGCGATGAGCGCTCCGGTGACTCCGGGCACGGGGTCTTCGCGGGCGGGGAAGACGTCGAGGACGACGACCTCATCGGCCAGGCCGAGGGCGTGGCCGAACTCCTCCCGGAATTCCATCGTCCGCGAGTACAGGTGCGGCTGGAAGATCGCCCAGACGCGTCCACCGTCGGTGACGACTCCGCGGGCGGCGCTGAGCACGGCCCGCACTTCGGTGGGGTGGTGGGCGTAGTCGTCGATGACTCGCACTCCGCCGGCGAGCCCGCGTTCTTCGAACCGGCGGCGGGTGCCGCCGTATCCGGCGAGTCCGGTGGCCGCGCGTTCGACATCGGCACCGAGGCTGTGTGCCACGGCGATCGCGGCGGTGGCGTTGAGGGCGTTGTGCATTCCCGGCTGGCGCAGTTCGACCCGCAGCTCGTCGTCCCGGCCGGGCAGGTCGAGGACGAAGGACGAGCCGATTCCGGAGTCGAGGTCACGCAGCATGATATCGGCGTCGTCGGAGGTGCCGTAGAGGACGACGTCGGCTCCCTGGCTGCGGGAGTGCATGGCGACGTCGTGGGATCCCGGGTCGTCGGCACAGGCGATGATCGTGCCGCCCCGTGTCTGGATGCCGGCGCAGAATTCGATGAAGGCTTCGCGCACCTTCTCCGGTGTCCCGTAGTGGTCGAGGTGGTCGGCTTCGACGTTCGTGAGGATTCCGATGGCCGGTTCGTAGAGGAGGAACGATCCGTCGGATTCGTCCGCCTCGGCGACGAACACGTCTCCGGTGCCCAGGTGGGCGTTCGTGCCCGTCGTCGACAGCACTCCCCCGATCACGAAGGACGGATCGGCTCCGCAGGCCTGGAGGGCGACGGTGGTCATCGACGTGGTCGTGGTCTTTCCGTGGGTGCCGGCCACGGCCACGGCCCGCCGGTCGACCATGAGCGAGGCCAGGGCCCCGGAGCGGTGCAGGATGCGCAGTCCCCGGCGCTGCGCTTCGACGAGTTCGGGGTTGTCCTTGCGGATGGCTGAGGAGATGACAAGGGTATCGGCCTCGCCGAGGTTGGCGGGCGAATGTCCGATCGTGACGGTGGCGCCCAGGGTGCGGAGCACGTCGACGACGTTGGATTCCTTCGCATCCGATCCGGACACGGCGACTCCGTTCATGACCATGATCCGGGCGATCCCGGACATTCCCGAACCGCCGATCCCGATGAAGTGGACGGCTCCGAGCTCACCGACGGGAACGATGTTCGCAGGACTCGTGTTCGCAGAGGTCATGTTCAGCCTTCCAGCGCGCGATTGACGATGGCGGCCATGCGGGCCGCGGCATCGGTGGGGTAGTTCAGCTTCAGCGCCGCTGCGCTCATCTCGGCGCGGCGGGTTTCGTCGGCGAGCAGCGGCAGGATGGTCTCGACGACCGTCGACGGGGAGAACTCCGCATTGTCGACCATGAGCGAGGCGCCGGCGGCGACGCTGCCGGAGGCGTTGAGACGCTGTTCGCCGTTGCCGATCGCCAGGGGCACATAGAGTGCCGGCACTCCGGCGACCGTGGCTTCGGAGACCGTGGCGGCTCCGGAGCGGGCGACGAGCAGATCGGCGACCGCATAGGCCCGGTGCATTCCGTCGACGTAGTCGACGACGTGGTAGTCGGGCAGTTCCGCGGCGACCGTGCGCAGAGCGTCGCCCTTTCCCGCTCCCGTGATGTGGAGGACCTGGATGCCGGCGTCCTGGCAGGCGGTCGCGGTGGCCAGGAAGGCTTCGTTGATCTTCTGTGCGCCCGAAGAGCCGCCGGTGACGACGAGGACCGGGCGGTCATCGCGCAGTCCGAGATCGGCACGGAACCCTGCTCGCTGTGCGTCGTCGCTGCGGTCGAGATCGGTGATCTCGGTGGGCATGGGCATGCCGACGAGAGTCGAATTCCGCAGCTTCGTGTCCGGGAAGGTGATCCCGACCCGACCGGGTGTGGTCAGTCGCGCGCCGAGGCGGTTGGCCATTCCCGGCTTCGCGTTGGCTTCGTGGACGATCAGCGGGATCTTCGCCTGTTTGGCGGCGAGGAACGCCGGTGGGCAGACGTAGCCGCCGACGCCGACGACGGCGTCGATGCTGCGGGACGAGATGATCTGTCCGACGGCGGAGATGTTGCCGCGGAAGCGGCCCGGGAATTTCAGCAGCGCCGGGCTGATCGACCGGGGCATGGGCACCTTGTCGATGGTGAGCAGTTCGAATCCGGCACGCGGAACGATTTCGGCTTCGAGTCCGTCGGCAGTGCCCAATGCCACGACATCCCAATCGGGGTGCTGCCGTCGCAGCTCGCGGCCGATCGCCAGCATCGGCGAGATATGGCCGGTGGTGCCTCCACCGGCGAGGAGGATGCTCGTCATCTCATTTCCTTTTCTTGCGGGCAAGCACGGCGAGTGAGGATCGCAGGCGATCCTTGTTGGCGGCGATGGCCGCCTCGGCGCCCGGCTCCGTGCGGGCGAACGACAGCACCACTCCGACAGCGAGGAGTGAGGCGATGATCGAGGAGCCGCCGTAGGACACGAACGGCAGCGGCAGACCGATGACTGGCAGCAGTCCAGTCACGACGCCGATGTTGATGGCGGCCTGGCCGACGATGAGGGCGAAGAAGCCGGCGGTGGCGACCTGGACCATGAGACTGTTCGAACGCATCACCACACGGACCATTCCGAAGCCGAGGACGGCGAAGATGAGGATGACGACGAGGGTGCCGACGAGCCCCAGCTCCTCTCCGATGATGGCGAAGATGAAGTCGTTGTGGGCTTCGGGCAGCCAGGACCATTTCTCACGGCTGGCGCCGAGCCCGACTCCCAGCCATCCGCCGGAGGCCAGGGAGAACAGTCCGTGGTTGGACTGCCAGGCTTGGCCCATGGTGTCCGCGGCACTCTGATCGGCATGTCCGGTGAGCATCGCTTGGATGCGGTCGAGACGGTTCTGGGAGCTGAGGACGAAGAAGACGACGGACGCGGCCAGCACGCTGCCCAGCAGCAGGAAGTACTTCATCGGGAATCCGCCGACGAACAGGCAGACGACCGCCATGGCCATGATGACGAGTCCGGTGCCCAGGTCGTTGCCGGCGACGACGAGGCCGACGGCAGCGAGGGTTCCGGGGACGACGGGGATCATGGCGTGGCCGAAGGTGGTCATCTTCCCTGCCTTCTGGGCCAGGATGAAGCCGAGCCACAGGGCGAGGGCGACCTTGAGGAACTCGGAGGGCTGGATCTGGAATCCGCCGAGGCCGATCCAGTTCGCATTGCCCTTCGTCTCCTTGCCGAGTCCGGGTGCGAAGACCAGAGCCTGCATGATGAGTCCGCCGATGATCGCGAGCCACGCGATCCGCTTCCAGAACTGCAGCGACATCCTGCTCGCCGTGTACATGAGGACGAGGCCGACCCCGGCGAACATCGCCTGCTTGTTGAAGTAGGCGAATGAGGAGCCCGCCCCCCCGTCGTACGAGGTGATCGATGAGGCGGAGAGCACCATGACCAGGCCGAGCCCCGTGAGCAGCACCACGGAGACGAGGATGAGGAAGTAGGTCGTCAGCGGATGAGCGGAGAGACCGGCGATATCGCCGCGCAGATGATCCCACGCTCTTCTGAGCACCGAGGCGGTCTTCTCAGAGCTCTTCCCGGCGGCTTTCGCCGGTTTCCTCTTCGCCGGTGCTGTCGTGGACGCCGTGCCGCGTGGAGCAGCCGTCCAGCTCCCGGCCGGACGCTTCCCGGCAGTCGTGGTCGTGGCGGACTTCTTCGTGGCGGATTTCCTCGCGGCAGGCTTCGCAGCAGCAGGCTTCGCGGCAGACTTCGCGGTGGGAGTCTTCGCAGCAGCAGTCTTCGCGGTGGGAGCCTTCGTGGCGGTCTTCACGCCCGAGGCCTTTGCCGCGGTCTTCACTCCGACGTCCTTCGACGTCGTCGGAGCAGATGCGGAGATTGTCGACTTCGCAAGCTTGCGGCGGCGACGTTCATCCGCCTTCGCGGTGGTCTGCCGTCCCATCTCAGCGCTCCAGATGCGTGTTGACGGCCTCGGTGAACAGTTCGCCGCGTGTGTTGTAGTTGAGGAACTGGTCCATGCTCGCGGCGGCTGGGGCCAGGAGCACGGTGTCTCCGGCTTCGGCCACGCCTGCGGCGGCCTCGACTGCGGCCGCGGCGACGGCCTCCCCGCGGCGCTTCGGCACTCCGGAGTCCACGGCCAGGGCCGGTTCGATCCGGATGACGTCGAGGTCGGGAATGGTCGCGGCGATGGCCTCGCGGTAGGCCGAGTCATCGGAGCCGATGAGCACGAGTGCCTTCAGTCGGTCGCGGTGGTCGGCGAACAGTGAGGTGAAGTCGGCGCCCTTCGGCAGTCCGCCGGCGATCCAGATGATCGAGTCGAAGGCGGCCAGAGAGGCATTCGCGGCATGGGTGTTCGTCGCTTTCGAGTCGTCGACCCAGCGGATGCCGTCTGCTTCTGCGACGGTGACCATGCGGTGGGCGCCGAGAGAGTGGCTGCGCAGCCCGGCGGAGATCGCTTGGCCCGGCACGTCGATGGCGCGTGCCAGACAGGCTGCGGCCAGAGCATTGGCGACCTGGTGCGGGGCGGGGCGGGAGCCGGCGACGCCGGTGGCGACCGCCACGTCTTCGAGGGAGGCGAGTTCGGCGGCCGAGGAGTAGCGCTGAGGGATGAAGGCCCGATCGACGAGGAGGTCCTCGACGACGCCGAGCTCACCGGGGCGAGGCACACCGGAGGTGAAGCCGATGGCCTTGGCTCCTTCGATGACGTCGGCGTCCTCGACCATGTGCAGAGTCGCCTCGTCGGCGCAGTTGTACACGCAGGCGAGTTTCGCGTTGTGGAAGATCTTCGCTTTGTCGTACGCGTAGGCTTCGGCGCTGCCGTGCCAGTCGAGGTGGTCGGGGGCGATGTTGAGCACGGCCGCGGCGTCCGCGCTCATCGACTCCTGCCAGTGCAGCTGGAAGCTCGAGAGTTCGATCGCGAGGACTTCGAGCCCGGGTTCGAGGACCGCTTCGAGCAGCGGGGTGCCGATGTTGCCGCAGGCCTTGGCCTTGAGTCCGGAGGCCAGCAGCATCGATTCGAGCATCGTCGTCGTCGTCGTCTTGCCGTTGGTGCCGGTGATGGCCAGCCATTTGGCGTCATTGGCCCCGCGGATCCGCCAAGCGAGTTCGACTTCGCCGATGACGGGGACTCCGGCTGCCGCGGCCGCCGCGAGTACCGGCTGGTCGGGTCGCCAACCGGGAGAGGTGACGACGAGGTCGAACTCGCCTTCGGGCAGGGCTTCGACGTGTTCGGGTCCGCGTCGGATGTCGACGTCGAAGACCTCGAGGATCTGCGCCTTCTCACTCACATCGACGGTGTCGTCACCGTCGATGACGATGACGTCGGCGCCGCGTTCGCCGAGGTGGACGGCCGCGGGGAATCCCGTCACGCCGAGACCGGTGACGAGGATGCGCAGTCCCGCCAGGGATGAGCTCGGTCCGCTCAGTGCGGCCGGGATCTCCTTGGCGGTGGTGGGTTCATCAGCCAACGCGGGCCACCCAATCGGCGTAGAAGAGGCAGATTCCGGCGATGACGAAGAGGGCGGCGATGATCCAGAATCTCACCACGATCGTCACTTCGGCCCAGCCCTTGAGTTCGAAGTGGTGCTGCAGCGGGGCCATTCGGAACACGCGCTTGCCGGTGGTCTTGAAGGAGGCGACCTGGATGATCACGGACAGGGTGATGATGACGAAGAGTCCGCCGAGGACGATGAGCAGCAGCTCGGTGCGCGACATGATCGCCAGTCCGGCGAAGGCTCCGCCGATGGCCAGCGAACCGGTGTCGCCCATGAAGATCTTCGCCGGCGAGGTGTTGAACCACAGGAAGCCGAAGCAGGCTGCGGCCATGGCGCCGGCGACCATCGCGAGGTCGCGTGGGTCGCGCATGTAGTAGCAGGCGTTCGTGGCCTCGGACATGAGGTTGCAGTTCTGGGTCGACTGCCAGGTGCCGATGACGACGTAGGCGGCGAAGACGACCACCGAGGCGCCGGCGGCCAGACCGTCGAGACCATCGGTGAGGTTCACGGCGTTCGACACGGCGGTGACGATGAGGTTCGCCCAGATGACGAACAGGATGAGGCCGAGGATCGCGGAGCCGAAGGCGAGGTCGAGGTTCGTGTCGCGGATGAACGAGATCTTCGTCGAGGCCGGGGTCTCGCCGAAGGAGTTCGGGAACTGCAGGGCGAGGACGGCGAACGAGATGCCGACGAAGGCCTGTCCGATGAGCTTCGGCCACGGGCGCAGCCCCAGGGACCGCTGCTTCTTGATCTTGATGAAGTCGTCGAGGAATCCGACGACCGCCAGTCCAGCAGCCAGCCACAGCACGAGCAGACCGGACGCCGTCGGCACGGAACCGGTGAACAGGTGTCCGAGCAGGTAGGCGAGCACGGCGGCACCGATGATGACGACGCCGCCCATGGTCGGAGTCCCGCGCTTCGTCGCATGCGAGGTCGGACCGTCGTCACGGACGAACTGGCCGTATCCCTTCCTGACGAGCACCCGGATGAACAGCGGCGTGCCGACAAGGGCGAAGATGAGAGCCAGGCAGGCTGCGAGCAGTACGGCAATCATTGGGCCCCCGATACTCCGGCGATTTCGTCTCCGAGGTAGCGCAGACCGGCGTCTCGGGAGGACTTGAACAGGACGATGTCGCCGGGCGCGAGTTCGGCGCTCAGGAGATCTCTCGCCTCTGCCGCCGTGGCGACCCAGGCCGCCTCGTTGCCCCAGGAGCCCTCGAGGTTCGCGGCGTTGAAGATCGGTTTGGCGCCATCGCCGACGACGATGGTGCGCGTGATGTTGAGACGCACGACGAGCTCGCCGATGTCAGAGTGCGCGGACACCGACTCGTCACCGAGCTCGAGCATCTCACCGAGCACGGCGAAGGTGCGGCGCGGGCTGGTCTCCTCGTCCCCGCGGCCCATAGAGGCCAGGGTCTTCAGCGAGGCCCGCATGGATTCGGGATTCGCGTTGTAGGCGTCGTTGAGCACGGTCACGCCCGAGGGCGAGTCGATGAGCTCCATCCGCCAGCGGCTGGCCGCCGAGGAGGTCGACAGGGTCGTCACGATCGACTTCGTGGTGACTCCGCAGGCGTGGGCGATGGCGGCGGCGGCCAGGGCATTGCCGACGTGGTGTTCGCCGATGAGCGCCAGACGCACGTCCCGCGCCTCCTCACCGGGCAGAGTGAGGGTGAAGGTCGGGTGGCCGGAGGAGTCCGTGGTCACGGAGGTGCCGCGCACGACCCGGTCATCGGCTCCGACCCATTCGGGCAGGGACTCACGCTGCGAGAACCACAGGGTGGTCACCTCGGGGGCGAGGACTTCGCGCATCGCAGATACGCGGGTGTCGTCGGCGTTGAGCACGGCGGTCGACCCGGCGGTCAGGGACTCGACGAGCTCGGCCTTGGCCCGAGCCGTGTTCTCGATCGAACCGAAGACTCCCGAATGGGCGGTGCCCACGGCGAGTTCGACGGCGATATCGGGCCGGATGAGGCTGGTCAGGTAGGCGAGGTTGCCGATCGACCGGGCCCCCATCTCGAGGACGAGGAAGCGGGTGGACTCGTCGGCCCGCAGAGCCGTCAGCGGAACACCGACCTCGTTGTTGTACGAGTTCGGCGGCCACACGGTCTCGGCCTCACCGGAGAGCAGGTCCGCGGCGAGGTCCTTGACGGTGGTCTTGCCGACGGATCCGGTGATCGCGATGACGGTCAGCTCACCGTCGGCGCGCAGGCCCTCGATGCTGTGCTTGGCCAGCTGGCCGAGCGCTTCGGTGGCATCGGCGACGACGACGGACGGCAGCGGCTCATCGTCGACGGTGGGGACGGATTCGCCGATGATCAGGGCCGCTCCAGCCTCGACGGCGGCGGCGGCGAATTCGATGCCGTCGAAGCTCTCGCCTCGGCGGGCGACGTAGATATCGCCGGGTCCGACTTCTCTCGAGTCGGTCACCACACCGGCGGTCAATGGGGTCTCGGGGTCGATGCCGTACAACTCGCCGCTCAGGGCGGTTGCGATCTCGGCTGCAGTCAGTCGCTTCATATCATCTGTGAACTTTACCTGGTTGTGCGCCGCCCAGTCGCATGGACAGCGCTGAGCGTGTCCTGGCCCGGTCGTCGAAATCGGTGACCGCGGTGCCCACGGTCTGGCCTGTCTCGTGCCCCTTGCCTGCGATGAGCACGGTTGCGCAGGCGTCCGCTCCCGCGATCGCCTCATCGATGGCAGCACCGCGGTCGGGGACTTCGATGATCTTTTTCACACGGGCTCGTCCCGCGTCCACCTCGGCGTCGATGCCCTGCCTGATGGCGGCGCGGATCGTGTCCGGGTCCTCGGTGCGCGGATTGTCATCGGTGAGTACGATCACATCGGCTTCACGAGCCGCGGCCTGCCCCATTCCGAAGCGTTTGCCGCGGTCGCGGTCGCCTCCGGCGCCGAAGACGATGATGAGTTCGTCGGAATCGGCGTGCAGGGTCCTAAGTGCCTTCGCGATCGCATCGGGGGTGTGCGAGTAGTCGACGATGGCCCGCGGCAGGAGCTCCGGGTGGGATTCCCCGAGAGCCCGCGGTCCGGAGACGTCGATGATCTCCATCCGTCCGGGCACCGTGGCCGCGAAGCTGCGTCCGATGGCGTCGACGTCCGAGGCACTGACGCCGGCTTCGATGAGCATCGAGGCCGCCAGCGCCGTGTTCGTGACGTTGAAGTCGCCGGGCAGCGGTGAGCGCAGTCGGATGCTCTGTCCCTCGCCGAGGTGGAGCACGAAGTCCGAAACGCCCGGGGTGTGTTCGATGCGCCACTGACTGCGCTCGTCGCGTCCCAGGGTGCGCACCGGCACCTGTGCGGCCTCCGTCATCCGCTCGCCCCATTCGTCTTCGACGACGATGACGGCCGTGTCGGAGAACGTCCGGGTGAACAGCTGGGCCTTCGCCTCGAAGTACTCCTCCATCGTGTTGTGGAAGTCGAGGTGGTCCTGGGACAGGTTCGTGAATCCTGCGACGCGGAAGTGCGCCCCGTCGACTCGGTGCTGGCTGAGCGCGTGGGAGGAGACCTCCATCGAGCAGGTGTCGACCTCGGCCTCACGCATCTTCTTGAACAGTGCGTGGAGTTCGGGGGCTTCCGGCGTCGTGCGCACACTGGGAACGGTGTCACCGGCGATGAGGATGGCGACAGTCCCGATGACGGCGGTGCGGTGGCCGAGCGCCGCGAGCATTCCGTCGGCCAGGTAGGTCGTCGTCGTCTTCCCGTTCGTTCCGGTGACTCCGATGAGCTCCGGCACCGAGGTGGTCCCGTAGACGGCTGCGGAGACGAACCCGAGCACGGAGCGGGGTGCCTCGACGATGAGTGCGGTCACTCCGGCGAGAAGCTGCCTGTCTGCCTCGTTCGCGCTGAGGGATTCGGTGATGAGCTGCCAGCCGGCTTCGTCGGTGAGGACGGCGCTGACGCCGGCACGGATCAGTTCGGGGGCGAACTTCGCTCCGTGCACGTTCGCCCCCGGCAGGGCGGCGTAGAGCTGACCGGGTGAGACCGCTCGCGAGTCATGGGAGACTCCGGTGACCTCTGTCTCGGGGTCGCCGTGGAGGGTGCCGGGTGCGATCGGCAGCAGCTGTGAAAAGCGCATCATTTCCATTCTCGAGCGGGCAGGTCGGGCTTCTGCGTCGACGGTGGGATCTTCAGATGCCGCATGGCGAAGCCCGCGACGTCGGAGAAGACGGGGGCTGCGGCCTGTCCACCGTAGTAGCCGTTTCGAGGCCTCTGCAAAGTCACGGAGATCGCGAGCTCGGGGTCTTCTGCCGGCAGGACGCCGACGAAGGAGGCGGTGTATCCGTCGTATCCTCCGCCTTCGGCGGCCGGCGCCTGCGCGGTGCCTGTCTTTCCGGCGACCCTGTAGCCGGAGACCTGGGCGGACTTGCCGGTGCCTTCGGCGACGACGCCTTCGAGCATCCGCAGGGTCTCGTCGGCGGCCTTCTCGCTGACGACCCGCTCGTTCTCCCCTGCCGGGGTGGAGATGGTGCGTCCGTTCGGTGAGATCATCCCGTCGACCAGACGGGAGGGCACGTGCACTCCCCCGTTGGCGATGGTGGAGATGACGTCGGTGGTCTGGATCGCGTTCGCGGCCACACCCTGGCCGAACATCACGGTGTACTTCGTGCGTCCGTCCCAGTCTTCGTACGGGTGCAGGATGCCTGCGGTCTCGGCCGGGAAGTCGATTCCCGAGCTGGAGCCGAAGCCGAACTTCTTCATGTATTCGTAGCGCTGCGCCTCGGTGAGTTCCTTTCCGGCCAGCACGGTGCCGGTGTTCGAGGATTCGGCGAGGATTCCGGCGAAGGTGAGCTTCTCATCGGGGTGTTCGTGGGAGTCGCGGAACTCCTCGTCGTTCGGCGCCTTCCACTTGTCGGGGACGGTGAACTCCTGTTCGGGACTCACGAGTCCCTGGTCGAGCAGCGCTGCGGCGGTGACCATCTTCGCGGTCGAACCGGGTTCGAACATGTCGGTGAAGATGCGCGAACCGCGGTCGGGGCCGTCGACCTTTCCCGGAGAGTTCGGGTCGACCGTGGGAGCATCCGCGGCGGTGATGATCCGTCCCGTCTTGATCTCCTTGATGACGATCGACGCGGATTCGGCTTCGTGCTTCTTCCGCTGCTCTTCGATGGCCTGCTGAGCGTAGTACTGCATCGCAGGGTCGATCGTCGTCTGCAGCCCCTGACCGTCGACGGCGTCCTTCATGTTGTTGTCGCCGAGCGGAATGATCTCTCCGCGTGCCCCGCGTTCGTACTGCTGCTGGCCGTCCGTGCCCGAGAGCTGTTCGTCATAGGCCGATTCGAGACCGGCCTGGGCCGTGCCGTCGGAGCTGAGGAAGCCGACGAGGTTGCCGGCGACTCCGCCGGCGGGATACGAACGCACTGCGTACTCCTCGGCGGAGACGCCGAGGACTCCGAGTTTCTTCACCTCACGCCACGTCTCCGAAGTCAGTCCCTTGGCGACGGGGTTCCAGCGTTTGTCACCGACGAGCTTCGGGTAGAGCAGACCGGGGTCGGTGTTCAGCGGCTTCGACAGGGCTTCGGCCGCACCCCACGCACCCACGAGTTCGCCGTCGACCTCGTATTGGGCGACGTTCTGCTGGTCGACCACGAGCTGGTAGCGGGAGACGCTGTCGGCGAGCACGGCGCCGTCGGCGGCGAGGATCTGTCCGCGGTCGGCCGGCAGGGTCCGGGTGACGAGCCGGTTCGACAGCGCCTTCTCCGCCAGCTTCATCGAGTCCATGCCCTGGATCGACACGAGTCGGCCGGAGGTGACGAGGAGAGCGAGGACCGACAGCGCGGCGATGATGCCCATCCGCCAACGCAGATTGGGGCCATCGCCCTTGCGCTTCTTCTTCAGTCGGGTCTTGGCTGAACCCATAGCTTGAGTCCTCGGTCCTTGGTGTGGTCGGCGTATGGTTCGGTCAGGCCGTTCCCTGGTCCCGGTGAGCTCGGACTACTTCGGCGCCTCCTGGCTCGGAGCCGCCACGTCCTGGCTCGGGCTGCCCCCGACGACCGGGAGCTTCTCATCCGATCGTAGATTGGGTCGGATGTCTTCACGTGTATCGGCACGCGGGCCGGGCACGACTGTGGGCTCTTTCTCACCGCTGACGTCGATTCCCGGTGCGTCGATGATCTTTCCGGTCTTCGCATCGAGGAATTCCGGTGAGGAATCGCGGACGAGGCCGAGTTCTTCGGCGGCCAGCGCGATGTTCTGCGGGGACTCGCGGTACGAGTTGTCCTCCACGAGGCGGTCCTTCTGTTCGGCGAGGGCTTCCTTCTCGCTCGTCAGCTGGTCGACCTTATACGAGGTGTTGGCGACGAAGATGTTGAGCAGCAGCACGGCCACGAGGGTGGCCAGAAGGATCCCCACACACAGCATGGAGAAAGGCAGACGGGACTTCGGCAGTTCGAACTTGAGCAGCCGCAGCTTCGCTCCGCCCTGCTGGCCACCGGCCTCTTCGAGCCGGCGGGAGCGTTCGGTGAAGTGGGGCTGACCGGCGGTCGCCTGAGAATTCCTCACGATCGTGCCTCCCTGATCTTCTGCACTGTCCGCAGTCGGACGCTTGCCGCCCGCGGGTTGGTCTCTGCTTCTTGCTCATCAGCCATTTCGGCGCCCCGGATGATCTCGGTCAGCCAGGGCTGGTGCTCTTCGGGCACGACCGGCAGGTCCGGCGGCGCCGAGGAGGTCGTGGCCGCCCGGAATGTCTTCTTCACGATCGTGTCCTCCAGTGACTGGTAGGACTCGATGACGGCCACTCCCCCGATGTGCAGCGCTTCCAATGCCGCCGGCAGTGCGGTGCGCAGCACCCCGAGTTCGTCGTTGACCTCGATGCGCAGGGCCTGGAAGGTGCGCTTGGCAGGGTGGGACTTCTTCTTCGTCTGCGGGATCACCCGGGAGAGCATGGCCGCGAGCTGGTCCGAGGTCTCCCACGGGGTGTGGACCCGGTCGGTGACGATGATCTTCGCGATCTTTCCGGCCAGCTTCTCCTCGCCGTATTCGCGCAGGATGCGGCGCAGCTCGGATTCCGAGTAGGTGGCCAGCACCTTCGCGGCCGTGAGTTCCTGGGTGCGGTCCATGCGCATGTCCAGGGGCGCCGGCCGGGCGTAGGAGAATCCGCGCTCGTCTTCGTCCAGCTGCAGGGAGGACACCCCCAGGTCGAGCAGGATCGCGCTGATCGCCTCGATGCCGAGGTCGGCGAGCACATCGGGCAGCTCATCGTCGACGGCGTGGACGATATCGGTGCGGTCGGCGAAGGGGGCCAGACGTGCGGTGGCGATGTCGATGGCCTGCAGGTCGCGGTCGATGCCGACGAGGTGGACGTCGTCGAAGGCGCTCAGCACGGCTTCGGCGTGCCCGCCCATGCCCAGGGTGCCGTCGACGACGACCGGGGTGAGCCCGGCAGCACGTGCGGCGTCGACCCCGACGCCGATGAGTTCGACCACGCGCTGAAGGAGCACCGGTACGTGCTGAGCTGTCATTCGTGGGTCCTTCATACGGGGGTGGTCGGGGGTGCGCTGCTGGAGCCAGAACCTTGACCGCCGTGGCCCTGCCACCGGGGAAGTGTGTCAGGACGTCCGAGCTTCGGAAACGGGGAAGTTCCCCGAAACTCGAGCACGGCGGGCAAGGATCAAACCCGAGCAGAATCAGATCACTCCGGGAATCACCTCCTCCTCGCGTTCGGCGAAGGCCTGCTGAGCGCCGACGAGGTAGTCCTCCCAGGTCGGTGCATCCCAGATCTCGACTCGGTTGCCCATGCCGATCACTGCGACTTCCCGTGTCAGTGATGCGTACTGCCGCAATATGTTCGGGACCGTGATGCGTCCCTGTTTGTCCGGCTGATCCGCAAATGCCGCCGACAGGAACACACGCTGGTAATCGCGGGCTTCCTTATTCGTCTTCGGCGCGTTCTGGATTCGCGCGTGCTCGGCTTCGAACTCCGTGGTGGGGAACAGGGTGAGGCAGTTCTCCTGGCCACGGGTCAGAACGAGTCCGGGCGACAGCTCCTCGCGGAACTTTGCGGGCAGGATGAGGCGACCTTTGTCGTCGAGCTTCTGCATATGAGTGCCCAAGAACATGTCGTCTCACCCCTTTCGAAACCCATCGGCTCCGATAGCAACCACAGTACTCCACTTCCCTCCACAGATTCCAGCCTTTCACTTCACCGATGCCGCAGACCCATTGTTTTCCCAGGTCAGATAGGTGGAGGAAAGTGGGGAAAATTTCCCAAAGGCGCGTCGCGGGAGTGTCGGACGACCGGGAGACGATGGGTTCACGGTGAGGGTGGGCCGCCTCGGCGAGAGTGTCGATGACGGCTGGGATCCGCGAGAATCCGCGGATCGTCACGGATTCCCGGCACCACCGTGGAGGCGAGTGGGGAGGGAAGTGGAGGGTCCGCGTGGAGGGAAGTGGGGCGGAGGGTGGGGAGTGGAGTGGGGGCCGCCTCGGGGAGGGAATGGGAGCGGGGAGGAGACGGCAGTGACGAAGCTGAAAGAAGCTCGTGTGGCTGGGGTGCCGGCTTTAAGGGACAATGGTGGGTATGTCGACCAGCCAAGAAGGTACACAGACCAATTCCGTGATCGGCGCCGAACACATCGAGTGGGTGCAGAATCTGACGTCGCGGGCACGCACGGCGATGAACTCGGTCCTCGAGGGCAAGGATGACGCTGTCGGGCTCTCGCTCATCGCGCTGCTCGCCGGCGGACACGTCCTCCTCGAAGATGTCCCGGGCGTCGGCAAGACCCTGCTGGCCCGTGCCATGGGCAAGGTCGTCGACGGTTCCGTGCGCCGCATCCAGTTCACTCCGGACCTGCTGCCCACCGATGTCGTGGGTGTGAACCTGTTCAACCAGGAGACTCGTCACTTCGAGTTCCGGCAGGGCCCGGTGTTCGCCAACATCGTCATCGCCGATGAGATCAACCGTGCGTCCCCGAAGACGCAGTCGGCGATGCTCGAGTGCATGGCCGAGGGACAGGCGACGATCGACGGGCAGACCTATCCGATGCCCACGCCGTTCATCGTCGTCGCCACTCAGAACCCGATCGACATGGAGGGCACCTACGCTCTGCCCGAGGCGCAGCGTGACCGGTTCCTCACGCGCATCTCTCTGGGATACCCGGCGACCGCCGATGAGGTCGATCTGCTGGACAACCAGATCCAGAACGATCCGCTCGAGACCGCGGCCGCGGTGACGAACCTCGAACAGATCACTCAGGCGCGCACGATCGTCCGCCATGTCTCCGCGAGTCGGCAGCTGCGCGAATACATCGTGGCGATCCTCCATGCCACCCGCAATGATCAGGCGATACTGCTCGGCAGCTCCCCGCGCGGCGGAGTCCACCTGCTGCGTGCGGCGAAGGCTCGTGCGGCCCTCTCGGGTCGCACCTTCGTCACTCCCGATGATGTGCAGGCCCTGGCCCCGTTCGTCCTCGCCCACCGCATCATCCCCCGCGACGGGGACGACGCAGACCTGGCTGCCGACCTCATCGGTCGAGTGATCGGCCGCGTGCCCGTCTCGACGAACCAGTGACCGCATGCGACTGAGCACTTCGGGAATCATCTTCGTCCTCGCCGGGGCGGCCCTGATCATCACGGCCTACCGCTTCGCGCTGCCCGGACTGCTGCCGGCCGGTCTGCTGCTGCTCGGTCTGGTTCTGCTCTCTGCGCTGCTCATCCTGTGGGGCACCCGGCGGGTGTCGATTGCGATGAGCACCTCGCTGCACGAGGTGGCGCTGTCCCCTTCGGGCGACCGCCACCCTCTGGCCGCCGAGGGCAAGGAGGTCGAGCTGGAGGCGCGCGTGACCAATATCGGTCAGCTCGCGATTCCGGCGGCGACGATCGACTTCGTTCCGGCCGAGGGCTTCGGCGACTCCACCTCCGGTGATGTTCCGCCTCTGGCCCATGGCGCTTCGCAGTCGGTTCTCACATCCTTCACCCCCAACCGGCGCGGCGTCTCCGGCATCGACGCGGTGCTCATCACCGTGTTCGGCCCCTTCGGCCTGGTGAAGATGAAGAAGAAGGTCCACGGAGCCTTCCCCGTCGCCGTGTCCGTGCCGATTCTGCCCGCGCGCATTCCGCAGGATTCGTCGATCCGGCCCGCCCGCCTCGATGACGGCAAGGTCCGGACCGGGCACACCACCCGGGACTTCCACACGCGTGAGTACGTGCCCGGTGATGATCTGCGGCATGTGCATTGGCCCTCGACGGCGAAGTCCGGCGAGCTCATGGTCCGACACGAAGCCGACGAGGAGACTCTCCATGCGCTCATCCTCATCGACCTCATCGCCGATGAGGGCGTCGAGGAGCCGAGCGATCTCGAGATCGAGTTCCTGCTGGCGGCGGCGACCGCTGCCGGAACGGCGTTCCTCAGGTCCGACTACGAGGTCAATGTCGTCGCTCCCGGACACCAGATCAGATTCAAAGGAGCACGCGACATCGACAAGCTGCGTCTTCTCTCGGCCCTGGTGCGACCGGGCAGAGTCGAACTGCCCTCGCACGACAACCCGAATCACATCGTCATCTGCTCCGTCGGGGATCAGCGCGGGCAGGAACTCGCCTCGCACTTCTCCCGCCGTGTGCCGGTGACTCTGCGTACGCTCAGCGAGATCGACGATCTGACGATGCTCGGCCTCAGCGAGGATCTGCCGGAGTCGTGGACGACCTTCGAGTCGAGGCGAACCGGCAGCGGCACCGGTCGGACTGCGACCGGACCGGGAACTGCCGGGGCCGGTGGTCACTCCTCGGCGCCGGGTGGCACGAGTTCGACACCGGGCGACGCGACCTCGACTCCGCAGGGGGTGCGCCGATGAGCCTCGATACTCCTCCCACCCGTCCGCGCGGGGCGGCTTCCGAACCTCCTGCGCAGGGCCGGTCGGCCCCCGTGTCGACAGGTGATGAGCGTCCGGGCACCGGCTGGCTCGAAGCGATCGTCGTCTTCGTCGCCATGACTCTGACCGCTGTCGCCGTATCCGCGGTGTTCAAGGACTTCGCCTGGCTGCCGCCCGTGCTGGTCGCCGTCGCCGTCGTCGTCATCATCGGTGCCGTGTTCCGGACCATCCCCGTGCTGCGCTCGAGCGGCACAGCGGTCATCGCTCAGTGCGTGGCCGGTCTCATCGCGGTCTTCGTCGTCTGCGCCGGGAATTCGCTGCTGCTCGGGTTCATCCCGACGGGCGAATCCTTCGGAACGATCGTTGACCTGCTCTCCGAGGGAGTCAGCGACCTCTACGCGACTGCTCCCCCGGCCGCGAGCACTCCGGGCTTCATCGCGATGCTCACGATCGCCTTCACCCTCATCACGATCCTCATCGACGGCCTCGTCTCGGACCTGCGGGCGCCGAAGGTCGGAGGTGTCCTGCTGCTCGTGCTGTGGATGATCCCCGTCTACTTCGCCTCTCAGGAAGTCCAATGGTGGCATGTGGTCGCGATCCTCGCGGCCTTCCTGCTGCTCATGCTCAGCCCTTATCTGCCGGCGACCCGCTGGCGCGGCGGGATGACGGCGATCCTGGCCGGAGCTCTGGCTCTGGCGATCGGCATCGGTCTGCCCGTTCTGCTGCCGCCGGTGCCGAGCCTGCCCGATCGGGCCTCGAAGGGCCAAGGCGATCTGACGGTGACGAACCCGTTCCTCAACCTGCGCCAGAACCTCGGCGATCGTGACGATTCGACGCTGTTCAGTTTCCAGACGACGGATGAGGACGCGGATCCGATCAGGTTGACGTCCATCGATGATTTCGACGGAGAGGCCTGGGCGCCGAGCCCGTTCAGCCTCGATCCCTTCGCGATCGCCACCGACGGCATGCCATGGCCCGAGGGGATGCCGCGGGATGAGAACTTCAGGGAAGAGACGATCAGCGTCACTGTCGGTGACAAGTACGACCAGCAGTATCTGCCGTCGCCGTATGCACCGCAGCAGCCGAAGGATCTGGACCGGCGGTGGATCTTCGACGAGAAGACTCTGACGATCGTCGGCAACGGTGAGAAGACCGGTGGCCTGCAGTATTCGATGGACTACCTGTCCCCGAACCCCGATGTCGAGGATCTGCAGTCGGCGACTCCGGTGTCGGAGAACGATTTCGAGACCGAACTCGCCGTCCCCGACTCTCTGCCGACCAGTGTGCAGGAGACCGCGGAGCGGGTCACCGCCGATGCGGAGAACCAGTGGGAGGCCGCAGTCATGCTGCAGGCGTACTTCCGCGGCGGTGATTTCGAGTATTCGCTCGATGCTCCCGAACGGGCCAGCGGCGATGCGATCTCGGACTTCCTGGCCGATAAGCAGGGCTACTGCGTCCAGTTCTCCTCGGCCATGACGATCATGGCCCGGACGATGGGGATTCCGGCCCGCATCGGCGTCGGATTCGCCGGCGGAGATGAAGCCGGGAACAGCTATGACGTGAGCATGCAGGATTCGCATGCATGGCCGGAACTGTACTTCGAAGGCGCCGGTTGGGTCCGTTTCGAACCCACTCCCGGTGGTCCGGCCGGCGATCCGCCGAAGTGGACTCTGGCCGATGGCGCCGGACAGCAGGAGGACAGCGACGAGTCGGAATCGGCGAGCCCGAGCGAGGAACCGACCGAATCCGCGTCGCCGACCGGCGGCTCCGACGAGCCCACCGAGGAGGAGACGAGCACTCAGGCCGCTGAGCCGGCCGGCTCGGATCTCAGCACGGTCTTCGGCATCGCAGCGGTCGTGCTCGTCCTGCTGCTGCTCGCCGCGCTGCCGGCGATCTGGCGGTCGATCCTGCGGTCGCGCCGGACGAAGGATCCGCATGATCTCGAAGCGGTGTGGACCGAGGTGCGGGCTCTGGCCACCGACTTCGGGCAGAGCCTGGATTCGAGTCGGACGCTGCGCTTCAACGAACTCGTGCTGGCCGGCGCCGTGCCTGCGGCCGGAGCCGGTGCTGCCGGTGGCGCTGCGGCAGGGCCCGCGGACGTCTCGAGCTCCGCTGGTACGGCTGCCGGCTCCACGGCTCCCGAGACCGATCCGGAGACCGGTGAACCCGTGCGCAGGTCCGCCGCCGAGGTGGCTGCCGGTTCCGGTGCCGCCGCAGACGGCGACGGAGCTGCCGGATCCTCGGCGTTCGATCGTTCGGATGAGCGGCTGAAGCGTCTGAGCAGTCCGGCCCCGACCGGACCGGCCGCAGCAGGTCGCGACGACTCCGCACTGTCGGCTTTCGTCGATGCTCTCGAAGCCCAGCGCTACGGTGCCGCTGCCGAGTCTCTCGACGACTCCGAGGTGCGCGCGCTCATCGACGAGGTGAGTACGGACCTGTCGGAGCGGGCCACGCCGGGCAGCCGGATCTCCGCGAAGATCTGGCCGGCCAGCTTGTTCAATCGTCCGAACTGATGGCCTGTGCGGCGTTCTCTCGGTCAAGCGTCCGCAGGGCCATCAGACCGCGCACGGCGGCGATGGGTCTGACCCACGGATGTTCGCCGAATCGGTAGTCTCCCCCGCGCACAAGGCGACGTGCCAGGTCCGGTCGCATCTGCCACAGGTGGTCTCGGGCCTTCTCCGCATGGTGGGAGTTCGAGACGACGCTGATCGTCGTGGCAGGTGTGAGTTCCTCGTCGATGAGCGGAATCGCATTGGCGATGTTCTCCCACGTCGATGAGCTCTGCGTCTCCAGCAGGGATCGGCCGGTGAAGCCGAGCGTCCGACGGGCGAAGCGTTCGAGGATGAGCGCCTCCGGTGTCCGCCCGATGACGGCTCCCCCGCAGAAGATGAGGACGGTCGAACGTGCCGCCGGATCGAGCGTCCGCAGGCCGACACGGGCCCGGAAGCGGTTGATTCCGTTCGGCCGCTCCCAGTGGTTGGCGTACCCGAGCACAACGATGATCTGGTCGCTGCCTGTTGTCGTCAGGGGCTCTGTGCTCAACCCGGTCAGACCCTGAGGCTGTGCTCGACGGCCCACCACTCCACGGCCGTCGCCGAGGCGTCGGCGACTCGATCGCCAGTGCGCCGCCTCGGCGAAGGCGAAGACTCCCGCGAGGACCGCACCGGCGATCCCGAGCGCGCGGACGGACATTGAAAAAGGCACTCTCATATCGAGAGTGCCCTGATCGTGGAGAGTGCGGATCATTCGCCGCGCTGGCGCTTCTCCCACCGGTCTTCCATCCGGCTCATGAACCCGGCCCCGCCCTTGGTGCCGGACTTCGCTCCGGAGTTCCGAGAGTCGGTCTGAGTAGTGTGCGCATGGCCGGGACGGCTGAACGCCCAGTACATTCCGGCGACCATGAGGCCGAATCCGACGACGCCGAGGGCGATCCACCAGGTCGAACTGGAGATGAGCGAGATCGCGAGGATCGTCGCAGCCAGTCCGGCCAGAGCGATGAGGATGCCGAGGACGAAGCGCTTGGCGGAGAACCCGGGACCCGTGGCCGCGGCCTGGGTTTCCGAGATATTCCGGGCAAAACGAGGGTCCTCACTGCGCAGCTGCTTCTCCAGTTGATCCAACAGCTGCTGTTCGTGATCGGAGAGTGGCATCTCGAACCCCCGTTTCGCTACTCAAGTCTTTCCCACAATCATAGTCTCTGAGGCTTGAAAAAACATCTCCGGGGGCCGTGAGGGGCCGGATTCCCACGGGGTCTTCAGACTGTGCTCCCGCTCACCCGCTCTCAGGCGTCGGGTCGCCTGCGCAGAAGCGAGGCCTGAGAGATCGCTTCGCTGCCGAACCGACGTCTCACCTCGTCGAGGGCGACCTCGGCTTCGCGTCCGGAATGCTCCGGTTCGTCCAAGGTGGCCTGCCGCCCGGTGACGGCGAAATCGCTGAGACCCGCGGCCCTCACGCCGAGCAGCCTGACTCCCTGGGCGCGCTGCTCGCGCAGCTTGCGCAGGGCCGGCCGCAGCGCCTCGTACATCTCCCGGGCCAGGTCTGTCGGAGCCGACAGGGTCACCGACCTCGACAGGGTGGTGAAATCGCCGAGGCGGTACTTCAGTCCGAGGCTCGTGGCCACTTTTCCTTCGGCACGGACCCTGTACGCGACCTTGTCGGCCAGACGCAGCAGTTCGTGTTCGAGCACATCGACGTCCCAGATGTCCTCGCCGAAGGTGTTCTCCGCGCTGATCGAATGCTCCTTGGCCTGCTGGTCGAATCCGGAGGAGTCCTGGCCGTGAGCGGCTCGCCACAGCTGATGGCCGTGGGCACCGAAGACACGTGCGACCCAATCCTCGTCGACGGCGGCAAGATCGCCGATGAGCCGGATGCCGTAGCGGGAGAACCCCTCCTGCGTCTTCTCCCCCACTCCGGGCAGCGCTTCGATCGGCATCGGGTCGAGGAATTCCTGAGTCGCGGCCACCGGCACGAGCAACTGACCGTTCGGCTTCGCCCGGGTGGAAGCGAGTTTGGCCACGACTCGACTGACGGCGATGCCGACCGAGGCGCTCAGTCCCGTGCGCTCGTGGATCTGTGCTCGCAGCCGGGTGGTGATCTCCACCGGCGATCCGAGACGACGCACGGCACCGGAGACGTCGACGAAGGCTTCGTCGACGCTGACCTGCCGCACATCGGGGGTCACCTCGGAGACGAGGTCGAAGACCTGGCGGGAGTACGAGGAGTACAGGCCATGGGACGGTGGGATCACCTCGGCGATGGGGCACAGATTCATGGCCCTCGACATCGGCATCGCCGCGTGCACCCCGAATTCGCGCGCTTCGTAGCTGGCCGAGACGACGACTCCGCGTCCGCTGCGGCCGCCGACGATGACGGGTCGTCCGACGAGGTGGGGTCGGCTGAGCAGCTCGACGGAGACGAAGAACGAGTCCATGTCGAGGTGGAGGATCGTGGCACCGGCGTCGTCAGTGCCCAGTCGGCTCAGATCGCCTCCGGATCGTGCCAGCTGCTTCCGACTCATCGCCTGCCCCTCGCGCTTGTTCCTTTCGGCTCCGCCGAACAGTCCAGGTACTCTTGGAGTATGGTACCGCGCACCGCTGTCATGACACTGCCCATCGTTGCCGCTCTCGCTCTTGCCGGGTGCTCGGGAAACGGTGGAGACACGGCCGAATCGACCCCTTCGGCTGCTCAGGAGACCTCGACCGCTGCGGCTCCGGCGGAGTCCGAGACCGCGTCGGCCGAAGCATCGGCCGAGGCCACCGGCTCAGATCCCGACACGTCGAACGATATGAAGGATCTGCCCGAGTACATCAGGCCCTACCCGGATTCCGAGGTGCTCTCGGCATCGATCGTCAAGGCTCATAACGACAAGGACAAGAAGCTGCCCGAGCAGGTCAGCCTCGTCGTCCGTGCCGAAGCCGATGCCGAGGACATCTTCGCGTTCTACGAGAAGGAGCTCGGCAAGGCCGACTTCGAGTCCCTCGGTGATGAGGTGAAGACGAAGAGCGCCCGCGTGGTCAACTTCAAGCACAAGGACAATGACAGCGTCCTCGTCGTCACGGTCGCCGAGGACTCGGAGGACAAGGCGAATTCGATCGTCACCGTCGGCGGAAACATCGGTTCATGACCTCATATAATTCAGTGACGCCCGACGAGCACCGCGCGTCCTCCGCACCCACATCGTCAGCCGCACCCGCCCCGTCCGAGGCGACCGCCCCATCCGAGGCGACGGCACAGTCCGACGCGAACGTCCAGTCCGACCCGACCGCTGCCCTCCCCGCCCTCATCGAGTCTCTCGATTCCCCGGAGTCCATCGCCGCCGAGGTGTCCGCCCAGCTGGAGGCGTTCCTCGCCGAGAAGGCCGCCGAGTTCGAGGCGATCTCACCCGATGCGACAGCGATCGGCGAAGCACTCATCGAGTTCACCCGCGGCGGCAAGAGGATCCGCCCCGTCCTGCTGTGGTGGGGCTTCCAGCTCGCCGGCGGTGACGTCCGCCCGACGACCGACACTGCTGCCGGAACGACAGGGGCCGGCGCTGGCCCGACGACCGGCACCGCCGCCGACGTCACTGCGGGTCTGGCGCAGGCGGCCGGGTCGCTCGAACTGCTGCACGCCGCCGCGCTCATCCACGATGATGTCATCGACAATTCGGACACCCGTCGCGGTCGGCCGGCGCTGCACCGCCAGTTCGAAGCCCGCCATCAGCGCTCCGGGTTCCACGGCGACGGTGCCTCCTTCGGCGTCTCCGCCTCCATCGTCATCGGCGATATCTGCCTGGCGCTGAGCGAAGAGCTCTTCGAACGTTCGCAGGAGGCCCTGGGTGGCAGCCGCCCGGCCCGCGAACTGCGCGGAACCGTGCGCCGCGATGTCATGGTCGGCCAGTACCTCGATGTGCTCGCCGAGGTCATCCCCCTCGACGACAACCGGATCGCCGATCGCGCGTGGGAGGTCCTCAGCTTCAAGTCAGCGAAGTATTCGGTCGAACAGCCGCTCCTCCTCGGCGCGGCGCTGACCGGAGCGGACGAAGATCTGCTCGCGGAGATCTCCGGCTTCGGCCTCCCCCTGGGGCAGGCGTTCCAGCTGCGCGACGATGTCCTCGGCATCGCCGGCGACCCGCAGGCCACGGGCAAACCCGCCGGCGACGATATCCGCGAAGGCAAACGGACCGTGCTCATCGCCGAGACCGCGGCCCGGATCTCGGCCGACCAGCTCGAGGTCCTCGCCTCACGTCTGGGCGTTCCGGATCTCACCGACGCAGAGGTGACCGAATGCGTTGACATGATCACCGATTCGGGAGGCCTCGCCGCCGTCGAATCCTTCATCGCCGACAAACACGCCCACGCAGCGACGGTCGTCGATACGTGGGCGCGAAGCGGCTCAGGTGGCGTGTCAGCGGCAAGATCGGACGCCTCGGCGAGGGTGCGCATCGGATCGGCGGCGCAGGACAGACTCAAGGGATTCGCGACAGCGCTGAGCTACCGCTCCAGCTGAGCCCATTCGCTGTGAACGCCGTCTAAGAAAGAGCATCGCGTGGATCAGAACGCGAGGGCCTGAGCGCGGCGGCGCACTTCCTTCTTGTTGCCGGCGCGAAGCAGGTCGATGGGACGACCGGGCAGGGACTCGTCGTGGGTGAAGAGCCACACGATGGCTTCTTCGTAGTCGAATCCGGCGTCATAGAGGGTGTGCAGGGTGCCCTTGAGCGGTTTGACGACCTCACCGTTGACGAAGAAAGCCAAGGGCACCCGAAGAACCTTCGGCGTGCCGATCTTGATGCCGCAGATGGCACCGTCTTCGAGCAGCCTCCGCACTTGGGAGATGCCGAGCCCGGTGAGTTCTGCGATGTCGGGCAGCGGGGCCCAGTCCTGGACGAGTTCTTCGGTATTCACGCCCTCAAGCGTAGCAATATTCGGCAGAAACACCTCGCCATGCGGTGCCGAATGCTCGGGTCGGGCCCGCCTACTCGTTAGGCTTGAGACCGTAGCTTCCCCACTCGACATGAAGTCAACAGGTGACAGATGACACGACCGCGACGGCACAAGCCCGTCACCGCCGCTCCTGACATCCGCGCCGCATCGAAGGTGAATTCGACCGGTCCGATCCCAGGAGCCGAACGGGTCGACCCCGAAAACGAATCCCCCACCGAGGTGGCCCCTACCACCGAATCCCCCGACGAGAACGCATCCCCCGACGCACAGGCCGCCTCGGCGACATCGCCGGACTCGGACTCGTCTCCGGCGACCGGCGATCGGCCCGCATCCTCCGAGGATCGGTCCCCGTCCTCCGGCGATCAGTCCCCGTCGTCCGACGAACCGGCCGACGACGTCTCCGGCCGCACGTCCGATGACGAGAACCTCGCGGCCGCCGGCACCGGGCCGCAGTGGATCTCGGGCACTGCGGGAGCGACCGTTCCCGTCACCCACGGCGGGCGCACGTACAAGGCCAAGCAGGGCGACACCCTCTACGGTGTGGCCAGCAAACACGGCGTCTCCGTGCCCGCACTGGCCGAGCTCAACCGCATCTCGCCGCGTCAGAACCTCCACCAGGGTCAGGTCCTGTCCCTGCCGGAGAAGAACGACCTGCCCGATGATGACCCCTCGCACGTCGTCGCCCCCGGTGAGACCCTGCAGACGATCGCCGCTCGGCACGGCATCACACCGGCGACCCTGCGGCAGGCCAACGCCATGGGTGATGACTCATTCATCACAGTCGGTGAGCTGCTTCTGCTGCGCCCATCGAAGGCCCGCCCGCGTCGCACCGCACCTGAAGCGCCGAGTGATATCCCCCGCGTCGCCGCCAGCGCGCAGGTCGAAGGCATCCGTCCCTCTGTGCTCCACGCGGCACGGCTGAACAAATACACTCTGCTGCACCGCCGTCACCCGGCCCCGGCACAGGCGAAGCTGCTCGTCGCCTCGCTGTCGGTCGAACTCGGCGCCGATCCTGCCCTCATGCAGGCCGTCGCCGCGCAGGAGTCCGGTTTCCAGCACACGACGGTCTCGGCCGGCAACGCGATCGGCATCATGCAGATCACTCCCCGCTCCGGCCGCTGGGCGTCCGATATCGTCGGCCGCGGACTCGACCTGCTCGACATCGAGGACAATATCGTCGCCGGCACCGTCATCCTCGGTTGGCTCATCGAGACAGCCGAATCCGAGAACGACGCCATCGCCGGCTACTACCAGGACCTGCGCTCGATTCGCGCCGACGGACTGCTGCCGGAGACGAAGGCCTTCGTCCGGGCCGTCCAGCTGCAGCGTGCGCGTCTGCAGGAGGCGCTGTGACCGCCCGCCGAGATCCCCTCATCGGCACGGTGCTCAATGACCGATACCGCATCGATGCCAAGATCGCCCGCGGCGGCATGGCCATGGTCTACCGCGGCACCGACCTGCGACTCGACCGTGAGATCGCGATCAAGGTCATGCACGAGCACCTCATCTCCGATGACACCTTCGTCGAACGCTTCCGCCGGGAGGCCATCAACGCCGGTCGGCTCACCCATCCGAACCTCGTGGCCATCCATGATCAGGCTCGTGACGGCGATATCGTCTACCTCGTCATGGAGTACCTGCCCTCGGTGACGCTGCGCCGTGAGCTCAAGCACCGCGGCACTTTCACCCCACGCCAGGCGATCGTCGTCCTCGACGCGATCCTCGCCGCACTGGAGGCCGTGCACTCGACGGGCATCATCCACCGTGATCTCAAACCCGACAATGTGCTGTTGGGCACGGATGGCCAGGTCAAGCTCGCCGACTTCGGTCTGGCCCGTGCCGTGACCACGGCGACGACGACGAAGACCCTGATCGGCACCGTCGGCTATGTCGCTCCCGAGCTCGTCACCAGGGCCGGAGCCGATTCCCGCACCGACCTGTACACGGTCGGCATCATGTTCTACGAGATGCTCACCGGCGCTCAGCCGTACACCGACGATGTGCCGATCCAGGTCGCGTACCGTCACGTCCACGACACCGTTCCGCCTCCGTCGGACGTCGTTGACCGGCTGAGTCCGCGCCTGGACGCGCTCGTTCTGTGGGCGACGTCGAAGGATCCCGAGGACCGTCCCGCCGATGCCGCCGAGTTCCGTCTGGCGCTGGCCGAAGCGCGTGCGGAGATGAGCGAAGCCGAGCTCGACCTCGGCGATCCGCAGATCGCCGCCGGTGAGCACTCCCCCGCACTCACCGCGAGCATCGACCTCGGCGAGGAAGTCCCGAAGGAGAAGAAGTCCCGGACGGACGAGATCCCGTACCTCGAGGGTGAGGACGACGAGACCGGCGCCGAGGCGGCCGATGACGACAGTGCTGACGCGCCGTCGGGTGCGGCGGGAGGAGCCGGGGTCGCCGCCGCCGCTGCCGGAATCGGCGGCGTCACCACCGCCGTGACCTCGGGAGACGAGTCGGGGGACGACAGCGACTCCGATGCCGAACCAACCGCCGACGGTTCCTCAGGGCCCCCTGCCGAAACGTCGGACGACGACAGCACCGGCGATCACCGCGGCGACGAGGTCGGCGCGGCACTCGGCGTCGCCGCCGGAGCCGGCGCAGCGGGCACTGCCGCAAGCAGCGGTTCAGGTTCCGCCTCCGGTGGCGAGTCGGCGGATGGGTCCGGCGACGCGAACGAATCGGATGACGATGACAGAGCCGCGGTCGCGGCCGTTGCCGCCCCCACCTCGGCGAAGGCGTCGAAAACACATCCTCGACGTCGCCGCGTGCTCGCCTCACTCGTCGCCGTCGTCGCCGTATTGGCACTCGTGGCCTGGCTCGTGATCGCGAACCTGCCTGAACCCACCTCGATCGTGCCCGGCCAGCTGGCCGGCAAGAAGGTCGACGAGGTCACCTCGCAGCTCGAGGACAACGACCTCAAGGCCGAGCCCAAGGAGGTCTTCGACGACTCCGTTCCGGCGGGCGAGGTCATCGGCACCGAACCGGTCAGCGGTTCCGAACTCGCCCCGGATTCGACCGTCACGGTCGTCGTGTCCAAGGGCGAGGAGAAGTTCGCCGTTCCCAAGCTCGAAGGGCTCAGCCGCTCCGACGCCGAGACGGCGCTGAAGAAGGCGAACCTCGCCGTCGGCAAGGTCGAGGGGAAGTACAGCGACTCGGTCGGCAACGACCAGATCATCTCGGCCTCGCAGAAGCCCGGGACGAAGCTGTCGAAGGGCGAGGAGATCGATCTCGTCGTCTCCAAGGGTGTCGCACCGATCCCGGTTCCCAACGTTGAGGGCCTGACCTTCGACGCCGCCTATGCGACCCTGGCCAAGCGCGGGTTCCGCGTCGGCAAGGACGAGGTGTTCTCCGACGACGTGCCCAAGGGCAAGGTCGTCTCGCAGTTCCCGAAGAGCACCGAGGCGAAGCCTGCGAACACACTCATCATCGTCCGGGTGTCCAAGGGCAAGGAGAAGAAGGAAGACTCCGACTCGAAGGACGATAAGAAGGACGAGAAGTCCAAGGACGGCGATTCCGAGGACAAGAAGTCGGACGACGACAAGAAGGACGGCGACAAGGACAAGTGAGGCCGTTCGTCCACTGAGAATGCCGGGGGCTCCGCAGAATCTCTGCGGAGCCCCCGGCATTCTCAGTGGTGTCTGTCATTGCCTGCGGGTGAGGTACTCGGCGACCTGGAACGCCATCTCCAGCGACTGGTCGTGGTTGAGGCGCGGGTCGACGAGGGTCTCGTAGCGCCGACGCAGACCTTCGTCGTCGATCTCCGTGGCTCCGCCCATGATCTCCGTGACGTCGTCGCCGGTGAGCTCGATATGCAGTCCGCCGGGGATAGTGCCGGCATCGCGGTGAGCGTTGAAGAAGCCTTCGACTTCGGCCATGACGTCTTCGAAGCGACGGGTCTTGTACCCGGTGTTCGACGTGATCGTATTGCCGTGCATCGGGTCGCAGACCCATGTCACGTGCGGCAACCGGTCCCCGATTCCCGACAGCAGTGCCGGCAGTGCCTCACCGATCTGGCCGGCACCCATGCGGGTGACGAAGGTCAGACGGCCGGGCTCGGCATCCGGATCGAGCTTTTCGGCCAGGGCCAGAGCATCGTCAGCGGTGGCGGTGGGCCCGAGCTTGACGCCGATGGGGTTGCGCACCTTCGACAGGAAGTCCACGTGGGCGCCGTCGATCTCACGAGTGCGCTCACCGATCCACAGGAAGTGGCCCGACACGTCGTAGGCTTCGCCGGTGCGCGAGTCGATGCGGGTCAGTGCCCGTTCGTACTCGAGCAGCAGCGCCTCGTGGGCGGCGTAGAACTCAGTGGTCTTGAGAGCATCGAAATCGGCTCCGCAGGCATCCATGAAGCGGATGGCGCGGTCGATCTCGGCAGCGGTCTGTTCGTAGCGCTGGTAACCGGGGTTCGATGCGAGGAAACCGCGGTTCCAGTCGTGGACGAAGCGCAGATCGGCGAAGCCGCCCTGGGTGAATGCACGGATGAGGTTCAGCGTGGAGGCGGAGATGTGGTACGCCTTGAGCAGACGCTCGGGATCGTGACGGCGGGAGTCCTCGGTGAACTCGTAGCCGTTGACGATGTCGCCGCGGAACGAGGGCAGGGTGACGCCTTCTCGGGTCTCCATATCGGCAGAACGCGGCTTGGCGAACTGACCGGCCATGCGACCGATCTTCACCACGGGCATCGAACCTCCGTAGGTGAGCACGGCTGCCATCTGCAGAACCGTCTGCACCCGGGCCCGGATCTTATCCGCCTGGGCTCCGTCGAAGGATTCGGCGCAGTCGCCGCCGGCGAGAACGAAGGCCTCTCCGCGCGAAGCGGCAGCGATGCGCTGCTTGAGCACATCGGCTTCACCGGCGAAGACCAACGGCGGAGAGCTGCGCAGATCGGTGAGCACCTCTTCGAGCGCGGTGCTGTCGAGATAGGTCGGCTGCTGCTTCGGGTTCATCTCTCGCCAGTCATCGAGACCGCGCAGACTGTCATTGCCGGCAGCGGCGATCTCTCTGTTGGACAGGACCGGATCGGTGTGGAGACTCAATGTTTCACTTTCATGGATTTTCGGTGCCGGTCTCGAAGTCCTCGGCCGAGACATTGTCGAGGAAGTCTCTGAACTGTGCGACTTCCTCTTCGTCGGCCTCGGGGGCTTCGATTCCGGATTCTTCAAGCAATTGCGTTTCGACGAAGACGGGGCAGTGCGCTGTCAGCGCCAGGGTCACCGCGTCCGAGGGACGCGCGGAGATCGACTTCCCGTCGTTCGTGTGCAGCTCGGCCAGGAAGATCTGACCGTCCTTGCCGGTGATCGTCACGTCCTGCAGCTCGGCGTCGTACTTCTCGAGGACGTCGAGCAGCAGAGCATGAGCCATCGGACGCGGCGGGGTCAGCCCCCGCTGCGCGATCGACAGCGCATTGGCTTCGATCGCCCCGACCCAGATCGGCAGATAGTAGGCAGGTTCGCTGGCCTTGAGCAGGAGAATCGGTTGGTTGGCGGGCATTTCGATGCGGACGCCGACAACCTCGACTTCAACTTTTGACATTATCCCCCGGTCAGGAGCGCGGACGCTGCTGGAAGATCATTCGGAACTTGCCGATCTGCACATCGGCTCCGTTCTGCAGTTCGATGGAGTCGATGAGCTGACGCCCCACATAGGTGCCGTTGAGCGAGCCCGTGTCGCGCAGCGTGAAACCGCTGGGCGTGCGGATGAACTCGGCATGCTTACGCGAGACGGTGACGTCATCGAGGAAGATGTCGGCATTCGGGCTCCGGCCGACTGTAACCACATCGGTGTCGAGCAGGATCTGCGAACCGGAGTCCGGTCCGGAGACGACGACGAGCAGTGCATCGGCATCCTGCAGACCTTCGAGGTCGGGCACCGGGTGGATCTCGCCGGTGTGCGGGTCCAGGATACCCTGGAACTGCTGGCTGCCCGAATCGCTCATCGCATCCCGACCGCCGTTCGCAGGATCACCCTGGGGCTGACCGGACTGGGGCTGGCCGTACTGACCGGGGCCGGGCTGAGGCGGCTGGCCGTACTGGCCCGGGCCGGGCTGGCTTCCCTGCTGCTGGTTGGGATCGACCTGACCGTACTGGCCGGCACCATTCGAACCGTACTGCTGCTGGCCGCCCTGCTGCGGATGATTTCCGAACTGCTGACCCTGGCTGCCCTGAGGCTGACCGCTCTGCGGTTGGCCGTAGTTCTGCGGCGGATACTGATTCTGCTGAGGCTGATACTGCGGCTGGCCCTGGCTGCCCTGTCCGTTTCCGACATAGGGTTGGTTGGCCGACTGGGACGCACCGAAGTTCTGTCCGCCCTGCGGGGTGCCGCCGAACTGCTGACCGTTGCCGTACGGCTGTCCGCCCTGCGGGGTGCCGCCGAACTGCTGACCGTTGCCGTACGGCTGTCCGCCCTGCGGGGTGCCGCCGAAATTCTGGCCGTTGCCGGACTGCGGGGCTCCGTCGGCCGGCTGCTGGCCATAGGGAGGGGTGTTCCCCTGACCGTTCTGGTCGATCTNATTCTGGCCGTTGCCGGACTGCGGGGCTCCGTCGGCCGGCTGCTGGCCATAGGGAGGGGTGTTCCCCTGACCGTTCTGGTCGATCTGCGGGTTCACCCGAGTCGCCGACTCGTCGTCGCCGTTGCCGTTTGCGGCCCCGAACGGGAACTTCTTCGACTGCGGGACCTGTCCGTTGTCATACCAGGGCTGCGAGGGGGTCGGACGATTCTGATCGTGATTCTGCGACATTACGCCTCCTCGCTCTGAATGAGCTCTTTGTACGCCTCGCTGTCCATCAGCGATTCGAGCTGTTCGGGTTCACTGAGTTCGACGAGGTACATCCACCCGTCTTCGAAGGGCGACGAGTTCACGGTCTCAGGTGAATCGTCGAGCGCATCGTTGACCTCGGTGACGGTCCCGGACACAGGGGCGATCAGGTCAGAGACGCTCTTCGTGCTCTCGACTTCGCCACAGGACTCCCCAGCGGTGACCGAATCCCCAGCTTCAGGCAGGTCGACATAGACGACGTCACCCAGCTGTTCCTGGGCGAAATCAGTGATACCCACACGGACTACTGCGTTGTCATCCGTAGTCGCAACCCACTCATGGTCGCGCGAGTACCGCAAAGACACTGGATAATCCAGATCTGCCATGTCGACTCCTCTAGTTTGTCGGTGTACCAAGCATAGCCGCCTGGGCCACTTTCATAACAATCACGAAACGGAAATGTTACCGAGTCACCCTCTCAGGCATCTGCAAGTCCCGCTTCTTCGGTATCTACCTGGGATGATACCTGTTTTTCGAAGGTCACGGAACGCGGTTTTGGCAGTTGGCGCCTGATCGGTATAAGCTAGTTCTCGTTGCCCACGAGGGAGTACGGTAACGGGCTATGGCGCAGCTTGGTAGCGCGCTTCACTGGGGGTGAAGAGGTCGTGGGTTCAAATCCCGCTAGCCCGACCACCAGAGGTACCACCCGCTTGCAGGGTCATGTGTCGCCACTTCGTCCACACGAAGCCGCGGCACATTTTTCGTGTCCGGCACATTTTCCGCATCCGGATTCTTTCTGCACCTGTCGCGCTTCCATTCAGACACGTCATCATCAGCCGTGTGACATGCCGGGTTATATACCCGACATGCCCACGACTCAGTCCCGTCGGACGCCGAGGCGGTTCGCGAAGATCATCGTCAGAGCGCCGACGAGCACGAGGATGCCGAGGCCCCACCGCAGTCCGGCTCCGGTGGCGACGACTCCGACCAGTGGGCTCGTGCCGAGATAGCCGACACGCATCAGCCAGTTCACGAGCGTCACTCCCCCGGCCCGTCCGACCCCGGGCAGACGGGCGGCCGCTCCGAGTGCACCGGGTACGAGCGTCGCCGAGCCGAATCCGAGCGCTCCCATCGAGACGAGCAGCAGAACGGGTTCCTGGGCGACGACGACGCCGATCCCCCCGAGCGCGATGAGTCCGCCGCCGAGGCGAGCGATCCGGCCGGCCCCGAACCTCGTCACGAGGAGGTCCCCGCTGAAGCGTCCGAGGCATTGGCTGCCGATGACGATGCTGAAGGCGATCCCCGCCGAGGCGGTCGGAACGTCCGCGAACTCGACCGCTGCCAGCCCCGCCCAGTTGTTCGCAATGTCCTCGACCGCGGCACCGCAGATCGCCACGATCGCCAAGGGCAGCGCCGCGAAGAGGATCGCCCGCTTCGAGCGCCCCGCGGCCCCGCCTCGGTCATGTCCGCCCCTGCCATGCCGGTCGGAGTCGGCCGGTCCCCCGGCTTCGGAACCGGAGGCCGGATCCGCATCGGAACCGGAGTCCGGATCCGCATCGGAATCGGCGACCCGCCTCGGCGAGGCATAGCCGCCGATGAGGCGACGCCCCGCGATCGTGATGATCACTGCTGCGAAGCCGATGAGGGCCAGCCATACTCGCATGTCGAAGCTCGCACTGGCGGCCGCGGTGGCGGCGGCTCCGCTGACCAGGCCGCCGAGACTCCACAGCGCATGCATCGACGACAGGATCGTCCGACCGGACCGATCTTGGACGGAGATGCCCACAACGTTCTGAGCGACATCGACGATCGCATCACAGCACCCCAGCAGGAGCAGGCAGATCGCCATCATCACGCCGTTGACCGACCAGGCCGTCGCCGAGGCGGCCACACCGAGCATCACCGTCCCGCCGATGACGACTCGGTGGGCGCCGAATCGGGCGATGAGCGCGGCAGGCAGGGCCGAGGACAGCAGCGATCCGACGGCGAAGCAGGCGACGACGAGGCCGAACTGCCACGAACTCAGCCCGAGTCGTTCGACCAGCAGCGGATACCACGGCAGGAGAGCCGCGAAGACGGCGCCGTTGCCCGTGAAGTAGAGGCCGACTCCGGCGGCGGCTCTCGCGCCGCTGCGGTCCCGGCCGGAACCGCCTCGCGCCGCCTCACCCCGCGGGCTCAGAGTCGCACCGCTTTCGGACTGTCTGGCTCACATGTTCCGGGCATGGCCGCTCAGTCTGCCTTCACGACTTTCGCCGCGCGCAGGTCTCGCCCGGCCTGTCCGAGGATCACGAGGGCGACCAGCACTCCGACCAGGATCCACCACAGGGAACCGGTCATGAAGATGAGCACCATCGAGGCGAGGATCGGCGCGAGGCGGCGCAGCGACCACCACACGTAGCCGCCGAAGCTCGGCATCGCCACGTTCGCCGAATCCGCGACGGATTTGACCATGAAGTTCGGTCCGTTGCCGATGTAGGTGATGGCCCCGCCCATGACGGCACCGAGCGAGACCGCGATGAGCAGCGTCTCGGGCACTCCGGCCACCCTCGGCTCGCCCGGCACCTGAGCGGCCATCTCGAAGAAGGTGACATACGTCGGGGCGTTGTCGAGGACCGAGGAGAGACCGCCGGTGAAGATGAACAGGGAGATCTCGTTCAGCGGGATCTTGTGGGCGATCTGGCTGAGGTACTGCAGTGCCGGCATCATGGTGAGGAAGATGCCGATGAAGAGCGCCCCGACCTCGAGGATCGGCGTCCACGTGAACTTGTTGAGGTTGAAGCGGGCGCCTCGGTCACCGACGAGGAACGAGGCCGCTGCCGAGACGAGCATGACGAGTTCACGCCACGGCACAAAGTCCGAGGCGCTCGCATGCCCCGTTTCGATCGCATGCATGTCGACCGAGGGGATGAACGCGACGGCGACGATGATGATCACCAGGAACAAGAGACCGCTGGCACCGCGCAGGCCGAGCTTCGTCGCATACTCGGCGTCCCTTGCCAGGGCTTCGGCCGGTTCCTTCGCATACATCTTCGTGTCGAGGGCGAAGTAGCTGATGAGCAGCAGAGCGTTGACGAACAGCCAGTACGGCCAGAGCCCGAACGTCCATTCGAAGGGCACACCGCGCAGCATGCCGAGGAACAGCGGCGGGTCACCCAACGGTGTGAGCAGTCCACCGCAGTTCGCGACGATGAAGATCGTGTAGATGACCGTGTGAGTGCGGTGCCGGCGGTCCTGGTTCGTGTTGAGGATCGGGCGGATGAGCAGCATCGCCGCACCCGTGGTGCCGATGAATGAGGCCAGCACACCGCCGACGGCGAGGAAGATCGTGTTGTTGCGCGGTGTCGCCTTGATGTCGCCGACGAGGAAGATGCCGCCCGAGGCGACGAAGAGGCTGCCGATGAGCATGATGAATTGGAAGTACTCGAGCAGCGCGTGGATGACGGTCGTCGTCTCTCCGCTGAGCAGGAACCACACGGCGATCGGCACACCGAGGATGAGAGCGACGATGAGTTTGACGAGGTTGCGGTCCCAGATCTTCTCAGTGGCCGGGATGAGTGGGAGCACCGCGATGCACCCGAGCAGCAGAACGAACGGAATGATGCTCCACCAGGCCACGACCATCCGGGGACTCCTTTACTCACTGTCGACGAGCAGTCTCGTCCTGTCGACGCTGACGCTGTCCCACTCTACTGAACGCCCGCAGCGAATCGGACCACGGCCTCTCGGCCGGACTCAGGAAGCCCTCAGCCGTGCGATAGGGGCGCCGAACAGGGCAGCAGGAGGAACTCGGATCGGGGTGGACGTGCCACCGCGACGATCAGTTCGCCGAGGTGGTGGCCGCCTCCTCGGCGGGAGATCGATCCTTGCGCAGCCCGATGAGCAGACCGACGACCGCGACGACGAAGACGAGGCCGAGCCCCACGGTCAGTCCCGGTTCGGCCTGGTAGGCCCTGGCCACCGCCTTGAAGCCGAGGAAGCCGACGGTCGAGTAGATGAGCGCCCACAGCGAACCGCCGACGACGAGCGCCGGGACGTAGCGTCGGTACCGCATCCCCGTGGTTCCGGCGGCGAGGTTGACCACAGTCTGCAGTCCGACGGTGAGGAAGCTCAGTGCCACGACGGGTGCCCCGAAGCGGTCGATCGTGTCCTCGGCGCGCCGGTATTTCGGTCCGGCCATGATCTTCTCGACCCGGTCGAACTTGCGGATCCCCTTGCGGGCGAAGCGTCCGAGGAGGAAGGTGCCGCCGGCGCGGCAGATGATGATGCCGAACATGATCAGCCAGGTCACGGCGATCGGAAACGACCAGTCGAGCGGATTCATCGTTGAGGCGCACTCCCTTCCGGACATTCCCGCCGCACTGATGCGCTGCGGCTCTGATCTCTCCCATCATAACCCTGTTAGGTTAGGTTTCCCTCAGCGGACGATCGGTCGAGACGGATCTCACTCGCCGAGGAGGTCCTGCTTCTCGCGCAGGCACGAGGCGGTGCCGGGGAACGCCGGGCACCGCCTCGGCGGCGTCGCGATCAGCTGACCCGCTCAGACGAGCTCGCCTTCGAGGTAGACGGCGCTGACTCTGGACTCGATTCCGCGGACGTCGGCCGTTCGCAGGTCACCGTCCACGACGACGAGGTCGGCCAGTCCGCCCTCGCTGAGGTGGCCGACCCGATCGTCATCGAGCAGGCGGGCTGCCACGGAGGTTCCGGCGGCGAGCGCTTCTGCAGTGGAGAGTCCCACCTCGGCCAGCAGGCTGATCTCTTCGAGGTTCTCCCCGTGCGGGCCGACTCCGGCGTCGGTGCCCAGAGCGATCGGGACTCCTGCCTCGTGGGCCCGGGCGATCGACTCCTGGTGGGCTTCGACGACGCGACGGGCCTTCTCCACGACGGAGGCGGGCAGGCCCGCACCGGTGTCGGCGGCCTTGATGACGGCCTGCGGGGCCTGCAGAGTCGGGACGAGGCAGGTGCCGTGTTCGAGCATGAGGTCGATGGCTTCATCGTCGAGGTAGATCCCGTGTTCGATCGAGCGCACCCCGGCGCGCACGGCGTTCTTGATTCCCGGTGCTCCCTGGGCATGGGACATGACATGAGCGCCTTGGGCGGCCGCCTCGGCGACGATGACGGCGATCTCGGCCTCGGTGAACTGGGAGTGGCGGGGGTCGTCCCGTGGCGACAGCACTCCCCCGGTCGAGCAGATCTTGATGTGGTCGGCGCCGGCCCGGAGCAGTTCGCGGGTCTTCTTCTGCACGCCCTCGAGTCCGTCGGCCACGCCTGAGGGTCGCCCGGGGTGCGGGGCCAGGAACGGCGATTCGGCTCCGGAGACGAGGCGGAAGTCGCCGTGACCGCCGGTCTGGGACATGATGTTGACCGCGATCGTCAGTCTGGGCCCGCGGACCACGCCGGTCTCGACGGCGACCTTCGCGCCGAGGTCGGTGCCGCCGGCGTCGCGGACCGTGGTCACCCCGCCCTTGAGCGTGGCCTCCATATTGGCGACGGAACCATAGAACTGGAGCGAGAACGGGTCATGGAAGTTCGAGGTCGATGCCGCACCGGAGCTCGTGAGGTGGACGTGGCAGTCGATGACTCCGGGGATGATCGTCTTCCCCGTGCAGTCGATGAAGTCATCTCCGGCGTTGTGCGATCCCTGTCCTCCTTCCGCCACCGAGGTGATTCGTCCTCCGTCGACGACGACGTCCCGGGTCCCGGGCAGGAAGCGGGTTCCGTCGAAGACGGTGGCATGGGTCAGGACTGTGGTCATGGGGCGTGCTCCTCATCGTTGAAAATCAGCTGGCCGGCCGTGGACGGCCGTCTACTCACATCTATCACGGACGTCTGTGTCGTGACCACGGATCGGCTGCGTCCGGTGCGTCGGTGCGTCGGTGCGTCGGTGCGTCGGTGCGTCGGCCCATGATCCCGCGCCCCGACATCTGTTCACTTCCGCGACATCTTCTCAAGCTACGGTCACCTGCGGTGCCGGTCAGCCCGGCACCATTCAGCTCCCGAACGACCCGGAAGACACGTGAGAGAATACGCACCGCAGTTCCCGTCCCCCGTACGGCCCCGTGAGGACCGCACCCTCATCGACGTCCTCCTCGAGTCGGCCGGTGCGCATCCCGATCAGCCGGCCCTCGACGACGGCTCTCGGGTGCTCAGCTACGCAGAGCTCATCATCGCCATCCGCGATCTCGCGCTCGACATGGCAGAAGCCGGCATCGGCCCCGGCGACAAGGTCGGCATCCGTGTTCCCTCGGGTTCGGTGGACCTGTACCTGGCGATCCTTGCCACGCTCATGCTCGGCGCGGCGTACGTTCCCGTCGACGTCGACGACCCCGATGAGCGGGCCCGCACCGTGTTCGCCGAGGCGGCCGTCACCGGAGTCATCACCGCCGGGCCATCCATCGAATCCCGCACCGATCGCGGTCCCCTCGACCGTTCCGAGCTGCGCTCCCCCATGCCCGATGACGACTGCTGGGTGATCTTCACCTCCGGGTCGACGGGCACTCCGAAGGGTGTGGCCGTCACTCATCGTTCGGCCGCGGCCTTCGTCGACGCCGAGGCGGCCCTGTTCTGCGTCGAGGAACCGCTGGGGCCGGGAGACCGGGTCCTCGCCGGACTGTCCGTGGCCTTCGACGCCTCCTGTGAGGAGATGTGGTTGGCGTGGCGGCACGGCGCGTGCCTCGTCCCGGCTCCGCGTGCGCTGGTGAAGTCCGGAATGGACCTGGGCCCGTGGCTGTCGTCTCGACAGATCACCGTCGTCTCGACCGTGCCGACCCTCGCCGCACTGTGGCCGGCGGAGAGTCTCGACAATGTTCGCCTCCTCATCTTCGGCGGAGAGGCCTGCCCGCCCGAACTCGGCCGACGCCTCAGCGACGACGATCGGGAGGTGTGGAACACCTACGGCCCCACCGAGGCCACCGTCGTTGCCTGCGCGGCGATGCTCGACGGTTCCGAGCCCGTGCGCATCGGTCTGCCGCTCAAGGAGTGGATGCTGGCTGTCGTCGATGCGGAGGGCGTGCCCGTCGCCGAAGGCGAGACCGGTGAGCTCATCATCGGCGGCGTCGGACTGGCCCGCTATCTCGATGCGGCCAAGGACGCCGAGAAGTTCGCCCCCATGCCGAGCCTCGGCTGGGAGCGGGCGTACCGGTCCGGCGACCTCGTCGTCAACGACTCGGCCGGGCTGATCTTCGTCGGTCGTGCCGATGAGCAGATCAAGCTCGGCGGCAGGCGCATCGAACTCGGCGAGATCGATGCGGCCCTGCAGGCGCTGCCCGGTGTCGAAGGAGCGGCGGCCGCGGTGAAGAGGACCGCAGCCGGCACGGACGTCCTCATCGGCTACCTCGCCCCCGGCTCCGGTTTCGGCGAGGACGAACTGCCCGACTGGGAAACCCGACTGCGCGAAGAGCTGCCGGCCGCTCTCGTTCCCCGCCTGGCACTGGTCGCAGACCTGCCGACGAAGACGTCGGGCAAGGTCGATCGCAACGCTCTGCCGTGGCCGCTCGATACCCGTGCCGAAGATGCCGGATCCGATGAGGTCTTCGACGACGACACGGAGTGGGTCGCCCAACAGTGGGCCGCAATCCTCGGCGCCGGACCGGACAGCGACACGGACTTCTTCACCGCCGGCGGCGGCTCCCTGGCCGCGGCTCAGCTCGTGTCCCGGCTGCGCACCCGCCATCCCAGCGTCACCGTCGGCGACATCTACGCGCATCCGCGCTTCGGCGCCCTGGCCAGGCTCTGCCTCGGCGAAGAGGGTTCGGGGATCGGACCCGCGGGACCGAAGCGCACGATCACACGGACGTCCCGGTGGATGCAGGCCTTTCAGGTTCTGCTCGGGATTCCGGTGCACATCCTCGGCGGGGTCCGGTGGGTCGTCCTCGCGATGCTGGCGGCGAACATCGGCGTCGGCCTGGGTGCGGATCTGCCGTTCACCCCGTGGCCGGTCGTCCTCGCCCTCTTCCTCGTCTTCGTCACCGCGTGGGGGCGGATGCTCATCGCAGCAGGAGCCGCGCGACTGCTCATGATCGGGATCCGCCCCGGGGACTATCCACGCTCTGGTTGGGTGCACAAGCGGCTGTGGCTGGCCGAGCACATCGCGGACCTCGCTGCGGCGGTCTCGGTGGCGAGCGCGCCCTGGGTGACCTGGTATGCGAAGCTGCTGGGCAACCGGATCGGGCCCGATGCGGATCTGCACTCGGTGCCGCCGGTGACCGGTTTCCTCACCCTCGGCGAGGGGGCGGCGGTCGAGCCCGAGGTCGATCTCAAGGGCTGGTGGGTCGACGGCGATCTGCTGCGCATCGGTCGCATCGACATCGCCCGCAATGCCACGATCGGTGCCAGGTCGACGCTCATGCCCGGCGCCGAGGTGGGTCCCGGGGCCCTCGTCGAAGCCGGATCCGCGGTGACCGGTCGGGTGCGGAAGAACCAGATCTATTCGGGTTCGCCGGCCGTGCGGGTCGGGAAGGCGAAGAAGTCGTGGCCCGCTCCCCCGCCGAGGCGTCGTCTGCCGTTCCTGTTCTATGCCGTCGGCTCCCAGATCAATGCGCTTCTGCCGTATCTTGCGGTGGTGCCGGGTCTCGCTCTCATGATCGCGGTCTCCGGGATCGGGGTCGTGGAGTCTCCCTGGCTGCTGGTGGCGTGGTCACCGGTCGTGGCCTGCCTGTGGTTCCTCACCACGGCCCTGTTCGCCCTCGCCTCCGTGCGGATCCTCGCCCTCGGGATGGAGGAGGGCGAGTTCCCCGTCCGTTCGGCCCGCGGCTACCGTGTGTGGGCGACGGAGCGTCTGCTCGATATGGCTCGGGACCTGCTGTTCCCCCTCTACGCCTCGATGCTCACCCCGTGGTGGCTGCGCCTCCTCGGGGCCGGGGTGGGACCGGGCACGGAGATCTCCACCGTCGTCTTCGTCCCGAAGATGACGACGATCGCCGCGGGCGCCTTCCTCGCCGATGACACCATGGTCGCCAGCTACGAACTCGGTCACGGCTGGATGCGGGCCGGTCGCGCGAAGGTCGGCAAACGGGCCTTCCTCGGCAATTCCGGAATCGCCTCCCCCGGTCGCAGGGTGCCGAAGAACTCGCTGGTCGCGGTGCTCTCGGCGGCGCCGGCGAAGGCGAAGAAGGGATCGTCGTGGCTCGGCTCTCCCCCGGTGCAGCTGCGTCGCTCCGCCGTGGAGTCCGACGAGTCGCTCACCTATGCCCCGACCTTCGGGGTCAGGGCAGCTCGCGCCTTCTGGGAGACGCTGCGGATCTCGTCGATCATCGCCGGCGGTGTGCTCATCACCGGAGTCGTCCTCGCCATCTGGTTCTTCCTCGGACTGCCCGGCGGCGTGGCCGCGCAGTCGACGACGTTCCTCGCCTCGGTGCTGCTGGCCCTGCTCACCTCGGGGATCGTGATGATGGTCGCCGGTGCCGTGGCGGCGGGACTGGCCGTGGCCGCGAAATGGATCCTCGTCGGCCCCATCCGGTCCGGGGAGCATCCGCTGTGGTCGTCGTTCATCTGGCGCAACGAGGTCGCCGACTGCTTCGTCGAACTCGTAGCCGCGCCCTGGTTCACCCGCAACGCCGTGGGCACACCCGCGATCGTGTGGTACCTGCGGGCGATGGGGGCGAACATCGGACACGGTGTGTGGTGCGAGTCCTACTGGCTGCCGGAGGCCGACCTCGTCCGCCTCGGTGACAACTCCACGATCAACCGCGGCTGTGTGGTCCAGACCCACCTGTTCCACGATCGGGTGATGAGCCTCGACACCGTCGCACTCGAACCCGGTGCGACGTTGGGACCCAACAGCGTCATCCTGCCGGCGTCCACGCTGGGCGAGAACGCCACGGTGGGCGCGACTTCGCTGGTCATGCGCGGCGAGTTCGTACCGGCCCATGCCTACTTCAGCGGCAATCCTGTCATACCCTGGGTGGATGCCCCGGAACTCCCCTCACTCAGCGAAGAAGGCCACGACGGCGCAGGCCGAGGCGCCGCAGGTCGTGACGCCGCACGCGGAGACGAAGCCCGATCGAGCCGATCACATGCTTGATTCCTATACGCAGGGCGTCGGCAACGCGGAACTTCACATCGACCACTACGATCTCGACCTCGACTACCGGATCGGCCCGAATCGTCTGTCCGCCAGGGCGGTGCTCACGGGCCGAGTGCTCGCCGACACCGCGTCCATCGTCCTCGACCTCACGGGCCTGCGGGTGACCAAGGCCAGCGTCAACGGCAAGAAGGTCAGGTACTCGGCGCGAGGCAAGAAGCTGCGGCTGACGACCCCGGCGCTGACAAGCGACCAGCCCGTGGTCATCGACATCAGCTATGCGGGCAATCCGGAACCGGCGATCGGCACCTGGGGCGACATCGGCTGGGAGGAGCTCGAAGACGGGGTGCTCGTGGCCGGTCAGCCCGTCGGCGCATCGACTTGGTTCCCGTGCAATGACCATCCCTCGAACAAGTCCCAATACAGGATCTCAGTGCTCGTCGAGTCCGAGTACACGGTCGTGTCGAATGGGAGCCTGACGCAGAAGACGCGCAAGGCCGGACGGACCCGCTGGACGTATGAGTCGACGACTCCCCTGGCGACCTACCTGGCGACGGTGCAGATCGGGCGCTACAGGTACGGGCAGATCCCGCTCAGCCCCGGAGCGACGAGGTTCGGTGCCGCGATGCTCGGCGCGGCGAAGGATGCCGTGGCCGGTTCGGCCAGAGACGCCCTGTCGAGTGCCGCCAGAGGAGTCGCCGGTGCTGCCGGAGGAGTCGCCGGTACCGCTGGACGAGTCACCGGAGTCACCGGAGCCGCCGGCAAGGACGTGTCGGTTCACGACGCATCGGGCAGGCGCACGACGCACAGCCGGACCGAGTCCCCCGTTCCCCTCGGTGTCTATGCCGACGATCATTGGGACGTCGCGGTGGAACGCCTCGGTGTGCAGCACGGAATGATGAACCTGTTCATCGAACGCTTCGGCCCGTACCCGTTCGATGTCTACGACGTGGTCGTGACCGATGACGTGCTCGAGATCCCCCTTGAGTCGCAGCCGCTGTCCGTGCTCGGACCCAACCACCTGGGACCCGAGTGGGAGGCCGAGCGCCTCGTCGCCCACGAAATGGCGCACCAGTGGTTCGGAAACTCGCTCACACCCTCACGGTGGAAGGACATCTGGCTCAACGAAGGCTTCGCCTGCTACGCGGAGTGGCTGTGGTCGGAGGAGTCCGGTCGGGCCACAGCGCATGAACGCGCTCAGGAGTGGTGGGAGAATCTGTCCGCACAGCCGCAGGACATCCTGCTCGGGGATCCGGGCGGGCCGGACATGTTCGACGACCGCGTGTACAAGCGCGGTGCACTGTGCCTGCATGCCCTGCGCCTCGAGCTCGGCGATGCTGACTTCTTCGCAGCCGTCGGCGAGTGGACGAAGCGGTACCGGCATTCGTCGGTGAGCACCGAGGAGTTCATCCGCTGCGTCTCCGACGTGTCCGGACGCGACATCGCCGAGGTGGTCCGGCCCTGGCTCGAGGAGCTCGAACTCCCGAAGCTGCCTTGAGGGTCGGCTCTTTGCCTTGGGGTATCGCCGGCTGCCTTGAGGTTCGGCCGGTCGCTTTGAGGTTCACCCGGCTGCCTTGAGATTCGGCTGCGCCTCAGCCGAGTCGGCGGACGAGCACGTCCGAGTCGCCGTTGCGTCCGACGGACACGAAACCGTGATCGGCGTAGAGTTTCGCCGCCCCGTTGCCGTCTTCGACTGACAGGCTCACGGCGGGGAAGCCGCTCATCCTAGCCAACGCACAGACTGTGTCGAGGAGGGCTCCGCCGATTCCCTGCCCCTGATGGTCGGGCAGCACGGCCATCGAGAGCTCGGGGATGTCGGCTGCGACCCAGCCGTACCCGGTGAAGGGCACCTGATCGTCCGTCGGCGACAGATCGGCGGCGGCTGTCTTCGCGCCTGCGTCGTCCGCCTCGGCGGCAGCGTCCGTTCCGGCGGCAGCACCGATCCCGGCGGAAGTCCCAGCCGTCGCATCTGACCCGGGGCCGGCCCCCGAAGCAGTCCCGGAGTCGGACCCTGAGCCGGAGTCGGTCTCCGAGTCGCCCTCGGGCACGACGTCGCTGCGGACGATCTCCGTGCCGGTCTTGTCCAGGGCCGCGGCGAAGTCTCCGCCCACCTGCTCGTCGGCTCTCCCGATGACATCGGTGATATCGGCCAGACGCACCCAGGCGAGTCCGATGATCGGCGACTGCGCATCGGCTTCGGCATGAGCGGCGACGGCGATGTCACCGTCGCGGCCCCAGTCGCGGAAGTAGAAGACGGCATCGCTGCGGTGGCGGAGGTCGTCGATCTCGATGCGGGGTCTGTCCATCGACCAGTTGAAGCACAGATCGAGGAACGGCAGGAAGGTCTCGTCGTCGGCCTCGGCCGGGAGCGGACGGATCCGTCCGCGCAGGGAGGCGGCGGCCGCCTCGGCGGAGGTGTTCTGCGAATCACTCGCGACGTTCTTCTCAGCAGTCATGAGATTCCTTTCTCGACGGCGCGATCGATCCACGCACGATTGCGTACTCGCCAGCCCAGGGTCAGGGCGCGGAAACCGACGAATCCGATGCAGAAACCGGCCCAGAGTCCGGGGGCTCCCGGCCAGATGCTGATGATCGGAACGAGCAGAATCGCGTAACCGATCACAGCGACCAATTGTGCCAGAGCCAGGTACCTGGCGTCCTCGGCTCCCATCAGCACACCGTCGAGGACGAAGACGTACCCGGCGATCGGCATGCTCAGAGCCAGCACCGGCAGAAGCGCTGCGAGTGCCGACACCACCGCAGGGTCGGAGGCGAAGGCGCGGGGGATGATTCCGGAGCCGGCGAACAGGACGATGCCGACGACGATGCCGAAGACGATCCCCCACAAGCACAGGCGGCGGTTGATTGCGGCGACCGCCTCGGTGTTCTTCGCGCCCAGCTCGAGGCCGATCATCGCCTGGCCCGCGATGGCCAAGGAATCGAGGGCGAGCGCGAGCGCAAAGAAGATGCTCTGAGCGACCTGGATCGCGGCGAGGTCGGTCGTGCCCATCGCCGTGGCCAGGAACACGAGGAGGATGAGGGCCGCACGAAGTGAGGCGTTGCGCACCAGCAGCCACCCGGACGTCTTCGCCGAGGTGAACACGCCTGTCCAGTCGGGGCGGATGCTGGCGTGGAGGCGGCGGGCTGCGCGGATGGAGATGGTGAGGTAGACCGCGCACATTCCGGCCTGCGCGATGACGGTGCCCATCGCCGACCCCGCGACACCCATGTCGAGACCGTAGATGAAGAGTGCGTTGAGTCCGATATTGGCGATGCACCCGGCAGCCGCGACGACCAGTGGGGTCTTCGTGTCCTGGAGTCCGCGCAGCAGTCCGGTGGCCGCGATGACCATGAGCATGAACGGCAGACCCCACCATGAGATCGCCAGGTAGGAATGCGCACCGTCCGTGATTGCCGGATCCGGGTCGAATGCCTCGATCGCTGTATTCAGCAGGGGCAGTCCGATGATGATGAGCAGCACCGAGGTGCCCAGCGCCAGCCAGATTCCGTCGAATCCGGCCGTGATCGCGCCCGGTCGGTCGCCCGATCCCATCCGTTTCGCCACGCGTGGTGTGGTGGCATAGGCGAGGAAGATCATCAGACCGAGCACCGTCTGCAGGATCGTCGAGGCGATCGCCAGCGATCCCAGGGCACCGGCACCGAGGTGGCCGACCATAGCCGTGTCCGTGAGCAGGAAGATGGGTTCGGCGATCAGTGCTCCGAGCGCCGGGAGAGCCAAACGGAGAATGTCTTTGTCGATCGCTGCCACGTCCTCGATTCTAGCGAATCGGTTCCGCGCAGACCGGGTGGATGCTGGTCGGCGGGCCAGGGCCGGAGCCGGCAAGGCTGGCTGGGGCGGGCCCGGGTCGGCTGGAGCAGTCCGGGGTCGGCTGGGGGCGGGCCAGGGCCAGAGCCGGCGAGGCTAGCTGGAGCCTGGGGCGGGCCAGCATTGGCGATACCCGCCATTCTCGAACGGCGATACACGGATGCGACGCGACGAAAACCTGATCCCACTGTCGTGTCAGTGCCGAACTGTAGAGTCAGAGGACAAATAGATCAATACCGATCCGGAGGCAGGTTAACCAGTTTCCATTTGCAGTATTCGCATTCCAGTTCTATTTGTAATCGTATTGTGACATCAATATCTATCTCTAGACCCTATAATTGAGATAGGCGACTTCCCCGAAGATCAACTTCCACAGAGGCGTGGAGAGGTGAAAGCCCGATGAAGAACATCGGAGACAACGACGGACGGACGTCGAGCCTGCGCGCCGCTCCCCCTGCAGAGGCAGATGGCCGGACCCTGTCCCAATTCCGGCGGACTCATGGACGTCGCTTGGAGATTGCCGAGGACAATGAGCTCGTCGACCTGCTGGATGCCTATGCTCAGAGCAGCCTCGCACAGATCAATTCCTTCATCGCCACCAGTCATGTCGTCGCTCAGGACGTCGCCTACGCTCTCGGGCTCAAGGGCAGTCAGCCTGACTCGGTCTATGAGTTCGCGTCTTTCACCAGGACTGCTGCGCGCCACCGACTACCCGAGAACAAGGGAGCCGATGCTGAGCCCAACAGCAACGACTGCACCATCGACGTTCCCGCCGACGACGCATTCTCGTCGCGCAGAACCTGGACCCGCAGAGAAACACTCGCATGGACACAGGCAGTCGCCAAGGTCGAAGCCGAAACCGGGACGAAGATCGGCATAGACAGGGGCCGGAAGAAGGACCCCGCCGCCGGCCGCCGTCTTCGTCGAGTGTGGAAGTTGGCCGAAGAGCTGCTGACCGACCCCGCTCTCCTGCCTGACTTTCCCGGCTACGACCCGAAGCTGACCTTCTTCACGTGGCTGCGCGGCAATATCGAACCGACCGAGGCCGGCGTGTATTCGAGCCTTCTCGGCGCAACGACGAGCAACTCGCTCAGGCACATGACCTCGTCGATGACGCTGACCCACGGACTGCCGAAGTTCCTCAAGCGCTGCCTGGATGGAGACTTCACGATCGAGCACGTCGATTGTGTCACTCGCGCTTGTCGTGACCTGCACTTCGAGCATCTGCCTGCATTCGACGACTATCTTGCCCACAGGCGCGCCGACATCACGATCGAGACTTTCAAGCGCTCGGTCGCTCTGCAGATCTCGGTGATTCAGCCGGCCGAGGACACTCTGAAGAGCGTTTCACTGCGCCGTCGGGTCGACTTCAGCACCGGCGACGATGGAACTGCCTACCTCACGTTGACCGGGCCAGCGCCCGAACTTCAGGCCTGTTTCAGAAGGCTCGATGCCTTCGCACGGGCCGTCCATAAGAACAATACGAGCGCGTTCTCAAACCAGCTGAAGGCGGGAGACTGCTTTGATGAGGAGCGTTCGATCTCAGCTCTGATGTTCGACATTCTCACGCGCACGCGTCCACAGATGAAGCTGCGCATCATCAGTACGAACGAGTCCGACAGCTTGTCGACGAGCACCGATTTCCCTCTCGACGGACTCTTCGCCGGCCCCGACGGCACTCCGATGCACGAAGGCGAAGCACTGCTCGACTATATCGAGCGTGTATTCGACGACATGGACAAAACCGGGTACGCGGGACCAGAACAGCATGCGCCGACAGATTCGGCCGACTCCGCGCAGGGTGACTCTGACGACCAGGCGTCCGCATCGCAGGGTGATTCCGCTCGCGGAACCTGCACTTTGCAGGGCGAATCCGCTCACGCAACCTCCACCCTGTGGAGTGAGTCCATCCGAACGGCGCCCACCACACCGACCGACCGCACCTTCGAATCCCAGCTCCTCGAAGCCATCCTCAGCAGCAACAGCACCACGGATCGTGACACGTCCGAAGCGCTCTCAGCTCTCATCGGCTCGCGTGCCAACGGAACTCGCCCCGCTGCCGCGGGAACCGGAGCTGCGACATCGGGCGCTGCGGACGCCTTCGGCAATCCCATACTCACTGAGGGCGAGCGCCGCATCAGCTTCGAGTTCCTTCTCGACATGCCGACCAGCGAGTATTGGCTGGCGAATCAGGCCAGCACCATCATCACCGTTCCTCTGCTGACTCTGCTCAGTCAGTTCCAGTCGAACGACGACGATCCGCCGCCGCAGTCCGCCCAGCCACCTGCGCCGCCACCAACCGAGCAGCAGCCACCACCACTCGACTCAGCCTCACCACCCACAGCCCCAACGCCACCAGCGTCTGCACCCACCAACTCGATGTCGCCGGCATCCGCACCTGCGAACACCCGTTCAGCCCCAACGCCCACGCTCTCCACCGAGCCGACAGCACCTGACGGACCGCTGTCTTCAGACGAGGTGTGCGATCTGGCGGGCATCCTCCCCGACGGGTCACCGATCCCTGCCGACATGGCAAGGCGGGTCGCCGGCTACTCCACCACATGGACCCGGCTGCTGACCGACCCGGCGACCGGAACACCTGTCGATGCGAAGGCAACGTCCTACGCAATTCCCAACAGCGTTCGCAAAACCCTCGTCGCTCAGTTCGTGACCTGCACCTTCCCCGGGTGCACTCAACCTGCCGAGGTGACTGAGATCGACCATATCGATCCGTTCAATCACTCCGATCCGGGTCAGGGCGGTCTCACCCGATTCGGCAACCTCCATTGTCTGTGCAAGGCCCACCACATGCAGAAGACCAACGGAAACTTCGACGTACGAATGGCCGAGCCCGGCCACCTTGAGTACGTCTTCCGCAAGGGTGCCACCGTTGAGGTCGTCTCCCCGGATAACCCCATCAGCGTTGAACACGCTCGGCTGTTCCTCGAGCGTTTCGGCAGTGCGCGGTCATGTCCGGCTCAAGCAGTCACTCCGGAGCAGTCGGAGACCGAGCGTCCACATGCCGACGAGAATGCGCCAGCCCCCGAACGACCATCTGACGCTGAGTCATCGTCTGCCCCCAACGTCCATGCAGACGCTGATCACCCCGTCCCCGGCGATCGGAAGCAGGCGCGCGAATGCCCCGAACCAGCTGCGGCAGACGGAAACCCCGGCTGGAGGGAACTCGATGCCGAGGATCTCTGCGCGTTCACCCCAAAGACTGCGAAGTGCAATGCCGGCGAAACCTCTGGCCCAGCGCAGGCAGCGGACGACAACACCGAGCTGCGCGACTGGTTCTGGGACTCCGGTGAGCCCCCTCCGTTCTGAGATGACTCCGGCAAGGCGGGCTCTGCTGGAACCCCGGCGAGCCCCCACCATTCTGAGATGACTCCGGTAAGGCGGGCTCTGCAGGAACCCCGGCGAGTCCCCCCCATTCTGAGATGACTCCAGTAAGGCGGTTTCTGCACGGTCGCCCAGGCATTCGTCATACACACAACAATGCCGCGACGTGCACACGACACCGACTGAGCATCACCAAGAAGACCGGCTCCGCGCCGATGGTGAACTCAGAAAGGGCCGACGACATGAGGATCAGAATCCACCCGAATATCGTCGGCCCTTCGTTCTCAGCCGCACTGCCACGCAGTTTCAGCCGCATTACCACGCAGTTTCAGCAGCATTACCACGCAGTTTCAGCAGCACATCCGAGCCGTTTAAGCAGCACCATCTCTCCGCTTCAAGCGATCGGCCCCTGCAAAGTTCCTGCTGAACGGCTGACCGGATGCCTCAGCAGACTTCGAACAGTCCGGCTGCGCCCTGTCCGCCGCCGATACACATCGTGACGACAACGTACTTCACTCCGCGACGACGTCCCTCGATGAGAGCGTGCCCGACGAGGCGGGCACCCGTCATTCCGTAGGGATGACCGACTGAGATTCCACCGCCGTCGACGTTGTACTTCACCGGGTCGATCCCGAGACGGTCACGGCAGTACAGCGCCTGCACGGCGAACGCCTCATTGAGTTCCCACAGACCGATGTCGTCGATCGACAGACCATGTGTCTTCAACAGCTTCGGGATCGCGAACACTGGGCCGATGCCCATCTCGTCGGGCGCACAGCCGGCCACGGCCATTCCGCGATAGATGCCCATCGGCTCGAGTCCGCGCCTGCTGGCCTCGTCGCTGGACATGACCACAGAGGCCGACGCGCCGTCGGAGAGCTGAGACGCGTTTCCGGCAGTGATGCTCGGAACCTTCGACGCCACACCAGGCTCGAGCACCGGGTTGAGGCCGGCCAGGCTTTCCAGAGTCGTCGATGGACGATTGCCCTCGTCGGCTTCGAGAAGAACGTCTTGTCGCGAAGTCTCCTTCGTCTCCTTGTCCACGACCACCTTCGTCGTCGGCAGAGGAACGATCTCTTCATCGAAGCGGCCGGCCTCCTGAGCAGCGGCGGTCCGCTGCTGCGAGGACAGAGAGTACTCGTCCTGCGCCTCACGGCTGACGCCGTAGCGCTCAGCCACCACCTCGGCGGTGGCCAACATCGGATAGTAGATTCCGGGAACGTTCTCTTCGAGCCACGGATCCTTTGCCCTGAACATGTTCATCTTGTCGTTCTGGACGAGTGAGACCGATTCGACGCCTCCGCCGACGACGACCTCCTGGCCGTCGAAGACGACCTGCTTTGCCGCAGTCGCAATGCCCATCAGCCCCGATGAGCACTGCCTGTCGATCGACATTCCGGGCACCGTCACTGGCAGGCCGGCCCGCAGAGCTGCCTGCCGAGCCACATTCGTACCTTGGCTGCCCTGCTGCAGAGCCGCGCCGAAGACGACGTCCTCGACCTCGCCTCCTTCCAAGCCGGCACGCTCCACGGCATGCTTGATCGCGTGGCCCGCGAGTTCCTGGGCCTGGGTGTCATTGAAGGCACCGCGGTATGCCTTGCCGATCGGCGTGCGCGCCGTCGAGACGATGACTGCTTCTCTCATGGGTCTGTCCCTTCCACATTGTCGAACAGCGCATTGCGAGTTCGTCGGATATCGAGCTTCGAACCGGAAGTTCGTAGGTGATGCTGACGGTCAGTCCTTCGGGCCGCCGGCAACGTAGATGACCTGGCCGGAGACGAATCCGGAGCCTTCGGAGGCGAGGAACGACGCCGTGTGGGCGATATCCTCGGGTTTGCCCGAACGGGCGACAGGAATCTGCTTGACCGACGCTTCGACGAATTCTTCGAAGCCCATACCCACGCGCTCAGCAGTCGCCTTCGTCATGTCGGTTTCGATGAAACCGGGAGCGATGGCGTTCGCAGTGATGCCGAACTTGCCGAGCTCGATCGCCCAGGTCTTCGTGATGCCCTGGATACCGGCCTTGGCAGCGGAGTAGTTCGTCTGTCCGCGGTTGCCCTGTGCCGAAGTGGAGGACATCGAGATGATGCGGCCGAATTTCTCTTCGACCATGTACGACTGCACGGCCCGAGCCATGAGGAAAGCGCCGCCGAGGTGGACGGAGAGGACCTTGGTGAACTCTTCGTGCGTCATCTTGAACAGCAGGTTGTCGCGCAGGATGCCGGCGTTGTTCACCAGAACGGTCGGCGCGCCCAGGGTCTCGGCGACCTGTTTGACCGCAGCATTGACCGAGTCCTCATCGGAGACATCGGCTTCGAGGCCGAGAGCTTCGCCACCGGCTTCCCTGATGGCGGCAACAGTCTCATCGGTGGGGCCCATATCGAGAATGGCGACCTTGTGTCCGTCGGCTCCGAGCCGCTTGGCGATGGCGGCGCCGATGCCGCGGCCTCCACCGGTGACGATTGCTGTACGAGTCATGAACAAGCTCCTCAAGATGATAGTGCGTCATTGCCGTGGGGAACCGAGTCGCAACTGCGGTTCGCGTCTGCATGGGATCCGATGTGACAGAGGTCTCCCATGCATCTATGCCCACTCTAGACCAATTCTGACACTGAACGATTGATTGCTCACCTGTCAGACATTTAGCCGTGTCGAAGGCTTCGGCACTTCGAACTCCAATCACAGATCTCGGCTCGCATGTCTCCCGACCTCGACTGATGTTCCCCGATCCTGCTTCGGCCCTGAAGATTATCGAACGTTCAAAAATCTAGCCCGAAACCATTGACTTCACCAGGGTGATTTGGAAGTGTTCACATCAGTCGAAGTCCATTTCGGATTGACGACGACTCCGAGCACTGTCACTGACGACGACTCGGACACCGTGTGGAACGGTCACGTTCCAAGAGCTTTTCAAAGGAGAAAAGATGAACTCTGTCTCGCGAAGTCGCCGCCGCGGACTTTCGGCAGCAGCAGTCGTGGGTGCGATCGCACTGACTGCCACAGCATGCGGCGGCGGTGGTGGCTCAGGCGAGGGCGACACAGTCGTCATCGGCTACACCGGCCCGCTCAGCGGAGGGGGCGCCGCCTACGGCGAGAATGTGAAGATCGGCCTCGAGATGGTCATCGACGACCTCAATGCAGATGGTGTCGAAGTCGATGGCGATCCCGTCACGCTGGAGCTGAAGTCCCTCGACGACAAATACGCGCCGTCCACTGCCGCAAGCAATGCTCAACGATTGGCAGATCAGGACAAGGCCCCGGTCGTCGTCTCCCCGAACGCCGGAGCGATCAAGGCGATTCAGCAGATCAACAGCGGCAGGTCGAACTTCCTCATCTCCGCGTACACCTCGGATCCGGCGATCATGCAGGCGGACAACCCTCTGACGATGATGATTCCTCCGAACTTCGAATCCTACGCTGAGGAGTTCTCCGAAACCGCCATGGAGCACGGAGGCAAGAAGCTCGCTCTGCTCGGAACTCAGAGTGAGTACGGGCAGCAGTGGACCAAGTCGATCAAGGACGCGTGGAGCGAAGCCGGTGGGAAGGTCGGCGGAGACAACAGCGTCGACTACGCCACCGTGTCCGACTTCGCAGGCCCCGTCTCGAAAGCCCTGGCAGAGAAGCCTGACGCGATCTTCGTCGGCGGACCGTCCCAACCGACTGCTCTGATCATGGAAGAAGCTCGCAAGCAGGGCTTCGAGGGCAGCTTCCTCGTCATGGATCAGGCGAAACTGGATGAGATGGCGACGGTGACGAAGCTCGACAATCTCAAGAACTCGGTCGGAGTCCTGCCCGTCTCCGAATATGGGGATCCGGGCACTGAGGACTTCCTGAAGAAGTTCGCGGAGAAGGCCGGTGACAAGAAGGTCCCGACCAGCGAGACGGCGCTGAACTACCAAGGAATTGCGATCATCGCGAAGGCGATGGAGGTTGCGGGGACGACGGACGACCCCGAGAAGATCCGCGAAGCCATCGGTGAAGCGCTGCCGGAAGTCGATGACAAGTACAAGGTCAATGGCTTCCCCGATGAGATCACGGAACAGGGGCACCTCCTCAATCCCAACCTGGAGGCAACTTTCCTCGATGAGGACGGCAAGTACACGAAGGTGCCGATCGAACAGGTATCCGACGACAAGTAATTCCCGTCTGCGGCACATCCGCGGGTGAGGCGCTTCGATGTGCCTCACCCCAGGCCGCACTCATGCCTGCAGAGGACCCGAATCATCATGACCCTCTTCATCCAACAGCTCTTCAACGGCCTCGCGCTGGGCGGCGTCTACTGCCTGGCCGCGATCGGGCTGACATTGGTATTCGGAGTGCTGCGCATTCCCAACCTGGCCCACGGTGCGCTGTATATGCTCGGCGCCTACATCACCTATTTCTTTCTCACCACCGTCGGTGTTCCCTACATCGCTGCGATCGGCATCGCGGCGATCATGCTCTTCGTCGTCGGCGTCGGGCTCGAGCGCCTCGTATTCCACCCGTTGCGCAACTCCCCGCACACCCACCACATGATCGCGGCCGTCGGTGCGATGTTCTTCTTCCAAGCACTGGCCCAAGCGATCTGGGGTGCCGACTTCCGCCGCATGGACACACCGATCACCGGCGAGCTCCGAATCCTCGGTGCCGAGATCTCTGCGCAGCGGATCATCATCATCGTCACCGCTGTGATCGTGTTGGCGCTGCTGGCGTGGTTCATCAAGCGGTCCATCCATGGCCAGACGATCGAAGCGATCGAACAGGATCGCGTCGGAGCATCTCTGGTCGGCATCAACCCTTCGATGGTGTCGATGCTGACGCTGGGGCTCTCGGCCCTTCTGGCCACCATCGCGGCCGGCCTCGTCGCACCGATCAATCTCCTGTCTCCGACGATGGGCGACGCACTCAATCTCAAGGTGTTCGCCATCATCATCCTCGGCGGGCTCGGATCACTTCCGGGCGCCATTGTCGGCGGCTTCGCACTCGCGATCGCAGAGACGATGACAGCGACCTACATCTCCTCGGCAGTCGGCGAGACCGTGGCCTTCATCGTTCTCGTCGCCGTGCTGGCCATCAAACCCAACGGCCTGTTCACGAAGGCGGTGCAGCGATGAACTCAATGAAGAATCCTCGAATCATCGGCACCATCGCCGTCATCATCCTGCTCGGCCTGACACCATTGGCGTTTGCGCAGGAGAACTACACGATGCGAGTGATCACCGTCGGCATGTGTGCGGCGATCGCTGTCTACGGTCTCAATATCATCCTCGGCTTCACGGGACAGCTGAACCTGGCCCAAGGCGGATTCTTCGGCATCGGCGCCTATGGGGTGGGACTGCTCACCACCGATTACGATTGGACGTTCTGGGCCGCCTTCGTCGTGTCCGTCATCGGAACCGCGGTGATCGGCTACCTCTGCGGGCTGCTTGCGCTGCGGACCAAGGATGAGTACTTCGCCATCTTCACGATGGCCATCGGCTTCATCATCTTCCTCGTCATCAGCCGCTGGGAGTCCGTCACCCACGCACATTCCGGAGTCAACAATGTGAAGTTCCCCGAAGGCGGAGGACTCGTCGACTTCGAGTCTCCGGTTGCGATGTTCTACCTCGTCTTCGCCGTCCTGCTCGTCTGCGTCTACACGACTTATGCGATTCGCCGCTCCAGCGTGGGCCGCACATTGCTGACCATCAGGACGAGTGAGGATCTGGCGGATGCGATCGGTGTGCGCGTCGGCTTCAGCAAACAGCTCGCGTTCGCCGCATCGGCCGTCTTCGGAGGTATCGGCGGAGGCCTCTATGCCACTGTGGTCGGCTTCATCGGACCCGATTCGGCATCGATCGACAAGACCTTCGAGTTCCTCATGTTCATTCTCGTCGGAGGAATGGGCACGGTCGCCGGCCCCCTGCTCGGCAGCATGATCGTGACGTTCCTGTTCGAACTGTTCCAGGACTTCCAGGCCTATCGATTCATCGTGCTGGGCCCGATCATCGTCGCCCTCGTGATCTTCGCACCGCGGGGAATCATCGGCTACCTCGGCGGGTTCGTCGACAGACGCAATCGACGACGCAGGGTGGAAGAGGCTCGCGGAGCCGAAGAAGATCCTGATTCGGCAGACTCTTCGAACTCCGACGGGTCAGACGACCGCCCCGAACGGAACGTCGCAGGCGGGGCTGAGTCGAATGCCGGCCGGTCCGGAGGCACCACCTCTTCCGAGGAGACGAAATGACTTTGCTTGAAATACGCGGCCTCGGTAAGCGCTTCGGCGGACTCGATGCGGTCAAGGACGTGAGCCTGGACGTCGAGGAGGGTCGGATCACCGCGGTGATCGGCCCCAACGGAGCAGGAAAGTCAACCCTGTTCAACCTTGTCCACGGCTTCTATCGACCCACGGCAGGGACCATCAGTTTCAAGGGTGAGGACATCACTCATTCCTCCCCGCACAATACGGTCGCCGACGGCATTGCACGGACATTCCAGACAACGAACCTGTTCGATGACAGCACCCTGTTGGAGAACGTCTTGGCCGGTCGGATCGTCCGTTCGAAGTCCAATGTCTTCGACGCCGTCTTCCACACGCCTCGCCACCGACGAGAATCACGCATCAACGAGGACAGGGCTATGGAAGCTCTTGAGTTCTGCGGGGTCGCGGAGTATCGGCACGATCTGGCGTCCAATGTTCCCCAAGAGGTGCAGAAGCGCACCGCAGTGGCAATGGCGCTGGCCACCGAGCCCGAGCTGCTGCTGCTCGATGAACCCGCCGGCGGCATCCCCGAAGAGGAGACGGTCGATTTCGGCAATCTCATCCGTTCGCTGCCGCAGCGAGGGATCTCAGTCCTCCTCGTCGAACACAAGATGACGATGATCATGGACCTCGCAGATACGATCCTCGTCCTCGACCACGGGCAGAAGCTGGCGCTCGGTGCGCCGGCGGAGATCCAGTCGAATCCGGACGTCATCCGCGCGTACCTCGGTTCGACAGCACAGGAGGAGAACTGATGCTCACGCTCGACAACGTCAGCACCGGATACGATGCCGCCGATGTGCTCCATGGCGTGAGCATCACTGCTCGACCCGGCGAGCTCACCGTCATCCTCGGAGCGAACGGATCCGGCAAGACCACTCTGTTCAAGACCATCAGCGGACTGATGCGTGTACGGGCCGGGTCCATCGCCTACGAGGGACGACAGCTCCATCGAGCCCGCCCCAACGCGATCGTCAAGGCCGGTATCGCGCACTGCCCCGAAGGTCGCCATCTGTTCGGCAAGATGTCGGTGGAGAAGAACCTGCGTCTGGGGTCCTACCCTCACCGGAACGGTTCTCGAACCGAAGAGATCTATGCTGAGGTCCTCGACCTGTTTCCGATCCTCAAGGAGAAGGCGAAGCAGCCAGCAGGCTCCCTGTCCGGAGGACAGCAGCAGATGGTCGCGGTCGGTCGAGCGCTGATGTCGGATCCGAGCCTGCTGATCCTGGATGAGCCGTCGATGGGTTTGGCTCCCATCGTCGTCGAGCAGGTCCTCGAATCGGTCGCCCAGATCAACCGCAACGGGATCGGAGTCCTGCTCAGTGAGCAGAACGCGAAGGCATCATTGGCGATCGCCCACCGAGGCTACGTCCTCGCTGAGGGGCGGGTCGTCCTCGCCGATGATGCCTCACGGCTGCTCGACAACCCGGACGTTCAGGCCGCCTACCTCGGCCTCTGAGGAACACGTACGTCTCTTCCGCTCAGGGAGGCAGGAAGGTCGTCAGGGAGGCAGGAAGGTCGCAACGAAATCTCGCCGAGGCGGCAGGGCCACCTCGGCGAGATTTCCTTGATCTGAGCCGTCGTCAGCTGACTCACTCGTCGACGAACCGGGAGACATCCCCGGCTCCGACACGGGCCACCTCGGGGAATCTGCCGGTGAAGTCGATGACCGAGGTCGGCACGACTCCGGGAACACCGGACTCGATGACGATGTCGAGGTCATGGCCGAGCTGGTCCATGACATCCTCGGCGTGGGTCAGCGGATCCTCATCGCCGGGCAGCAGCAGCGTCGAGGACAGAATCGGCTCCCCCATCGCCTCGACGAGGGCGAGTGCCGTGACGTTCTGCGGAATCCGCGCACCGACCGAATGCTTCTTCGGGTGCATCATCCGGCGCGGAACTTCCTTCGTCGCCTTCATGATGAACGTGTACGGTCCCGGCGTCATCGACTTGATGGCACGGAAATCGGAATTGCCGACGATGACGAACTGGCCCAGTTGGGCGAAGTCGTGGCACATCAGCGTGAAATGGTGCTTCGAGCCGAGGTGCCGGATGCGGGTGATCCGCTCGATGCCTTCCTTGTTGTCCAAGGCGCAGCCGAGGGCATAGCAGGAATCCGTCGGATAGGCGATGAGGCCACCGCTCCTGAGGGACTCAGCGGCCTTGTCGATCAGTCGGTCCTGCGGGTTCTCCGGATGGATATTCAGTAGTGTCGCCATACTTCATGCTAACCACTCAGCGTTCACAGTGCGAGGGGTTGACGGACAGCCGCTCGTCCGACCGAGACCGGGAACTTCCTCAGACCGCGGCAGCGGGCTTCTTCAGTCCTTTGACCAGTTCGGCCCGGCCGGTGTCCGGATCCGATGCGAGGAGGATATTCACCCACCTGGCCTTCGGGTCTGCGTCGACCAGGAGTGCCTTGATCAGCAGGGTCGCCGGCAGTGCCAGGAGGGCGCCGAGCCAGCCGAGGATCCACACCCAGAACAGCAGCGACAGGAACGACACCAGCGGGGTGACGCCGACGGATTCGCCCGTGAACTTCGGCTGGATGATCGCTTGGATGACGAAGTTGAGCACGCTGTAGGCGATGACCACCCACAGGGCCGACTGCCACCCGCTGTCGACCAGCGCCAGCAGCGCCGGCGGGACGAGGCCGATGACGAAGCCGATGTTCGGGATGTAGTTCGTCAGGAAAGCGAGCACGCCCCACACCCAGATGAGGGGAACGTCGATGATCGCCAAGGCGATGACGTCGAGGAATGCGACGATGAGGCCGAAGATCGTGGCCACCACCCAGTAGCGGCGGACACCGCCGGCGAAGTCGCCGATCGACGCCGACAGCGAGGGCTTCACGTCGAGCAGCATCCCCATCCGCCTGTCGATGCCCATCGAATCCATCGCCACGAAGAACACCGCCATGATCACCGTGGTCAGCAGCCCGGCGACCGAGGACACGTTCGTCAGCAGCGGGTAGATCGCGTCGAGGACGGAGCGGACGTCGAAAGCTGAGAGCTGCTGCTGGATCACCGAGGAGGTCACTCCGATGTCCGACAGCAGCGCCAAGGCATTCTGGTACGTGTTGACGAGTTCGTTGCTGTAGCTGGGGATGAGGATGACGAGTTCGGCCACCGACCATGCGGTGAGTCCGAAGAACGCGAAGATCATGCACAGCACGAGCACGACCGAGATGCACGCCCCGATCGCCCTCGGCACCTTGATCCGGGTGAGCATCCGCTGCACCGGGTAGACGACGATATAGAAGTTCAGTGCGAGGAACACCGGAGCCACGATGTCCTGGAGCCCGCGGAAGAACATCAGCGCGTAGGCCAAACCCGCCAGGGTCACTGCGATCATCAGCGCCCGTGCCGGTGGGCGCGCATGCCAGGGCCGTGCTCCGTCGACCGCGTCCGATTCCTCACCGGATGCGGAGCTGGATTCCCCTGTCGCCGAGGCGGCCCCGCCGTCCCGCGCCCCCTTGGAGGTAGCAGAACCGGAATACTCCCTCGCAGAGTCCGGTCCGGACTCCGTCACCGCTTCTGAGGACGGCGCAGACGCGGTCGGGCGCGCGGCATCGCCGGCTCTGCCGCCGGCACCGTCAGCGGCGCCCGAGCTCGTCGTCTGCTCGTCCTCGTTCATTCAGCGTCCCCGACGCTTCTCGCGGATGCGCATCGACACTTCGATGGGCGTGCCCTTGAAGCCGAACGTCTCACGCAGACGACGGGTGATGAACCGCCGATAGCCGGGATCGAGGAAGCCGGTGGTGAAGAGCACGAACTTCGGCGGACGCGACTGAGCCTGAGTGCCGAAGAGGATACGCGGCTGCTTGCCGCCGCGCACCGGGTGCGGGTTGGCCGCGACGAGTTCGCCGAGGAACGCGTTGAGCCGTCCCGTCGGAACGCGGGTGTCCCAGCCTTCGAGAGCGGTTTCCATCGCCGGTACGAGCTTCTCGGCGTGACGTCCGGTCTTCGCCGAGATGTTCACGCGCGGCGCCCACGCCACATGGCCGAGGTCCCGCTCGATCTCCCGCTCCAGATAGAAGCGACGTTCATCATCGAGCAGATCCCACTTGTTGAACGCCAGCACCACGGCACGACCCGCCTCGACGGCGGTCGTGACGATGCGGACGTCCTGCTCGCTCAGCGGATCCTGGACCTCCATGAGGACGAGGGCCACCTCGGCGCGTTCGAGCGCGGTCTGCGTGCGCAGCGCGGCATAGAAATCGGCGCCGCTGGCCTGATGGGCGCGACGGCGGATACCGGCGGTGTCGACGAAGCGCCACTGCTTGCCACCGAGCTCGATGAGCTCGTCGACGGGGTCACGGGTGGTGCCGGCGACATTGTCCACGAGCACACGGTCGCTGCCGATGAGCTGGTTGAGCAGGGAGGACTTGCCGACGTTCGGGCGACCGACGAGGGCCACCCGACGAGGCCCGCCCTCTTCGACGCGGGTGTCGACGGCCGAGACCTCGGGCAGGATCGTGAGCACTTCGTCGAGCAGGTCGGCGACTCCCCGACCGTGCAGGGCCGACACCGTCCAGGGCTGGCCGAGCCCCAGGCCCCAGAGTTCGGCGGCCATGAGCTCGCCGCGCTCGTCGTCGACCTTGTTCGCGGCGAGGAGGACCGGCTTCTTCTTCCGGCGCAGCATCTTCACGACCATCTCATCGGTCGAGGTGGGACCGGTCGTGGCGTCGACGACGAGGAGGACGGCGTCGGCCATGTCCACGGCGATCTCGGACTGGATCGCGATGCGCGAGGCCATGCCCTTCGAGTCCTGATCCCACCCGCCGGTGTCGACGAGGGTGAATTCCTTCGTGTTCCATTCCGCCCGGTAGCTCACCCGGTCGCGGGTGACTCCCGGAACGTCCTCGACGACGGCTTCGCGGCGGCCGAGGATGCGGTTGACCAGCGTCGACTTGCCGACGTTGGGGCGACCGACGACGGCCAGCACCGGTGCGGCGCCGAGGGCTTCGTCGTCGTCTTCGTCGAAGCCGTAGGCGCGCAGCAGCGCACGGTCCTCGTCTTCGAGCTCATAGCTTTCGAGTCCGGCCTCGAGTGCGGTCGCCCGCTGCTCGGCCTCGTCGTCGCTGATGCTCTCGACACGGTCGGCGAGGTCGTCGTCGGGTGTCTCGTGGAATTCGGATTCGCTCATTGTGAGTCCTTCACCAGCTGCAGCACCATCTCGACCACCTGGTCGAAGTCGATGTCGCTGGTATCGAGTGTGTACACTCCGTCGGCGGCCTCGAGGAAGCTCGTCGTGGCGGAGTCCTTGGCGTCACGGCCCGTGACGAGGTCTTGGGTGGCGGCGATCGCCTCGGCGTCGGCATTGCCGTGCACTTCCTTGGCCCGGCGGGCCACACGGACCTCATCGCGGGCGGTCATGAGGAGGCGCACATCGGCGTCGGGGGCCACCACGGTCGTGATGTCCCGGCCTTCGACGACGATGCCCTCGGGGGCGGCGGCGATATAGGCCCGCTGCATCTCGATGAGCTCCTCGCGGGCGTCGATGACGCCGGAGACCGTCTGCACATTCGACGAGACGTCCTCACCGCGAATGTCCTCGGTGACGTCGATGTCGTCGACGGAGACGAAGAATTCGTCGGGGCTCAGCGAGATCTCCAGATCCGCACCGCGCACCTGTTCGAGCACGTCGACGGGGTCGGTGACCCCGCGGTTGAGGCACAGCCACGCCATCGCCCGGTACATCGCCCCTGTGTCGAGGTACTGGTAACCCAGCCGACGCGCCACCTCCTTGGCGGTGCTCGACTTGCCCACTCCGGACGGTCCGTCAATGGCTACGACGCTCATGCAGTTCCTTCTCTCTCGATGGCAGATTCGGGGATCTGCCACCCCTTCGACAGCAATCCGATCTCCAGCTCCTGCTGGATGGCCGGGACCACGGACACGTCGACCATGCCCAGTTTCCGACCGGAGGCGTGATCCATCCTGAAGTCTTCGACGTTGACGCCGAGGTCGCCGATGTCCTTGAATAGCCGGGCCAGCATTCCGGGGGTATCCGGAACCAAGATCGTGACAACAGCATAGGTGGTCGGCGGCTGCCCGTGCTTGCCGGGAATCCGGTCGTGGCCCTCGTTGCCCAGGGCGATCGCCTTCGCGAGCAGCCCGGTCGACCCGGGCCCGAGTTCGAGGGCGCCGATGACCTCGTCGAGTTCGGTGCGCAGATCGATGAGCACGGACCGGACCTCCTCGGCGTTGCCGGTCAGGATCTGCGTCCACAGGCCCGGGTCCGAGGCGGCGATGCGGGTGACATCGCGCAGTCCCTGCCCGGCCAGCGAGATCTCCTCCAAGGGCGCATGCCGCAGCTGGGAGGCCACCAGGGAGGACACGATCTGCGGCACATGCGAGACCTTCGCGACCGCCGCATCGTGGATGCGGGGGTCGAGGTGGAGCACCGAGGCGCCCGTGTCCTCGGCCATGGCGATGACCTCGCCGAGGCGGTCGGCGGGTGTGTCCTCATCCGAGCAGATCACCCAGGGCCGGGCCGTGAAGAGGTCCGACTGGGCGGCGATCGCTCCGGACTTCTCACGTCCGGCCATCGGATGGCAGCCGATGTAGCGATCGAGCTGAGCGCCGGTGACCAGTTCGCGCACCGCTTCGAGCAGGCGGGTCTTGACGCTGGCGACGTCCGTGACCGTGGCGTTCGGGTAGTCCTCGAGTGCCGCGGCGATGACCCGGGCGGCCACATCGGGCGGGGTCGCGACGACGACGATGTCCGGGTGTGCGGGCACCGACGCATCGTCGGGGGCATTGGTCGGGCCGGCCTCCTCGGCAAAGGCATCGGTCGGGTTGACGACCTGACCGGCACCGAGGTCCGCGGCGAGCTGCTGCGCGGTCGGCGAGGTGTCTTCGAGGGTCACCTGATGGCCCTGTGCGCTCAGCGCCAAACCCAGGCTGGCACCGAGCAGGCCGGTGCCGATGATGTGGACTCTCACAGACCGACGGCCTCGAACAGTGCGCCGACCTCATCGGAGCGCAGCGGGCGGATCTTGCCCTGCTTCTGCTCGTCGAGGACGATGGGTCCGAACTTCAGCCGCACGAGGCGCTCCACCGGGTGGCCGATCTCGGCGAGCAGGCGGCGCACGATGCGGTTGCGGCCGGAGTGGAGGGTGAGTTCGACGACGGACTTGCCCGGAGTCGAGTCGACGAGTCTGAAGTCATCGACCTTGACGAATCCGTCTTCGAGGTCGATTCCGGCCTTGAGGATGGCTCCGGCGTCCTTCGCCAGCTGGCCCTTGACCTTCGCGAGGTAGGTCTTCGGGATCTCGTAGCGCGGGTGGGCCAGGCGGTTGCTCAGCTCCCCGTCGTTGGTGAGCAGGATGATGCCTTCGGTCTCGGTGTCGAGGCGGCCGATGTGGAAGAGGCGCTCGTTGTTGTTGCGCACGTAGTCGGCCAGGCAGGGCCGGCCTTCGGGATCGCTCATGGTCGACACGACCCCCGCGGGCTTGTTGAGCACGAGGTAGACCTTCTTGGTCTGTGTCGAAATTCTCACTGTGTCCACATACACGGACTGCGTTTCGGGGTCGATCCGGGTGCCCAGCTCGGTCACGATCCTGCCGTCGACCTCGACTCGACCGTCGACGATGAGCTGCTCACAGGCACGACGTGATCCCAGGCCCGCCTCGGCGAGCACCTTCTGCAACCGCACACCCCCGCTGACGTGGGCGTCCGATGTCTGACCGGCACCCGAACCGCCCTTGTCGGAGGCCTGCTCGGCCGTCGCTGCGCGCTGTTTTCGGCTGGGTCGGTTCTGGCGCCCGCCGGGGGCGCGGTGATCACGGTAGGGACTCATACATCCATTCTCTCAAATCAATCACCGACTCGTGACATCTCGGCGGCCGAATCGGAATCGTCGTCGAGATCGTCTTCGAGGGCGCCGTCGATTTCGGCGAGCACCTCGGTGTCTTGCGCGCCGAGTTCGGCGACGTCGGCGTCTTCGGGCAGGTAGGGGGCGATATCGGGCAGATCGTCGATCGCGTTCATGCCCATCGTGTCGAGGAACGCACGCGTGGTGGCGTAGAGCAGCGCCGAGGTGGATGCCTCCTTGCCGGCTTCGACGATGAGTCCGCGCAGCAGCAGGGTGCGGATGACGCCGTCGACGCTGACCCCGCGGATGGCGGCGATGCGGGGACGGGAGATCGGCTGCCGGTAGGCGATGACCGCCAGAGTCTCGAGTGCGGCTTGGGAGAGCTTCGCGCTCTGCCCGGCGGTGAGGAAGTCCTTGACGACTTCGTGGTAGTCGCCGCGGGAGAAGATGCGGAAGCCTCCGGCGACGTGGCGGATCTCGAACCCGCGCTGTCGCCGGTTCTCATCCCCGTCGTAGTCGGCCTTGAGCGTCTGGACGGCTTCGAGGACCGTGTCCTCGTCGAGGCCGAGAGAACTCGCGAGGTCGTCGGCGCTGACGGCCGAATCGGTGATCATCAGCACGGCTTCGATACCGGCGAGGACCTCGTCGTCGATCATGATCGCACTCCCCCGTCGTCTTCGTCGGCGCTCCAGGCGCCTTCGGTGCGCAGGTCGACCCCGTCCTCGTTCATCTCCGTGCGGTGGATGAGCAGCCGGCCCAGGGGTTCGGGCTGGTCGAAGTCGCAGAGTCCGACCTTGAACAGTTCGAGCAGGGCGAGGAATCTCGCCACGACCACCAAGGTGTTGTCTGCCGTTTCGAGCAGATCCTGGAAGTCGACATCACCGGCGCGCAGCAGGGACAGGATGTGCCCGCGCTGTTCGGACACGCTGACCAGCGGCAAGTGGATGTGGTCGACGGCCACGCTCGGCGGAGTGTGGTCGCGCTGCAGCACCGTGGCGAAGATTCCGGCCAGCTCACCTGGGCCGATGTTGAGCTCCAACGGCGGCAGCACGTCCTGGAAATCGGCTTCGAGTCCGACATCGCGTGGGGCGCGGATCGACCCGGCGGCCATCGCCTCGGCGAGGTATCCGGACACGGATTTGTACGCCTTGTACTGCAGCAGTCGGGCGAAGAGGAGGTCGCGGGCCTCGAGCAGTTCGAGGTCGAGGACCTCCTCACCGTCTTCGTGCGGCAGCAGTCGCGCGGTCTTGAGGTCGAGCAGGGTCGCGGCGACGAGGAGGAACTGGGAGATCTCGGCGAGGTTCGCCTGATCCTTGAGTTCGGTGGTGTAGGCGATGAACTCATCGGTCACCTCGGCCAGGGCGATCTCCGTGACGTCGAGGCGGCGTTTCGAGATCAGACCCAGCAGCAGATCGAAGGGGCCGGTGAAGTTCTCCAACCGCACCTGAAAACCCTGCGCGGCGTCATCCGCGGATGCTTCGCCAGAAACGGCCTCTCCTGAAACGAGTGCCGCTTCCTCCTCGTGGACTACGGAGTCGCTCAGGGTGCGCCTCCGCGGGCGATGAGCTCCCGGGCCAGTCGACGGTAGGCTTCGGAGCCGGCGTGTTTGGGTGCGAAGCTCGTGATCGGTTCGGCCGCCACAGAGGCATCGGGGAACTTCACGGTGCGGTTGATGACCGTCTCGAAGACCTTGTCGCCGAAGGCCTCGGTCACCCGCGACATGACTTCCTTCGAATGCAGGGTCCGCGAGTCGAACATCGTGGCGAGGATTCCGTCGACTTCGAGTGAGGGGTTGAGCCGGTCCTGGACCTTCTCGATCGTCTCCACCAGCAGGGCGACGCCGCGCAGTGCGAAGAACTCCGTCTCGAGCGGGATGACGACACCGTGGGCGGCGGTCAGCGCGTTGACAGTAAGCAGTCCCAGCGAGGGCTGGCAGTCGATGAGGATGACATCGTATTCGTCGGCGACCTTCGACAGGGCACGGGCGAGGACCTGCTCGCGGGCGACCTCGCCGACGAGCTGGACTTCGGCCGCGGAGAGGTCGATGTTCGCCGGCAGGATGTCGATGTTGTCGAAGTCCGTTTCGACGATGACCTCGTGCGGGTCGAGTCGCGGGTTCATCAGCAGGTTGTAGATGCTGATGTCGAGCTCATAGGGGTTGAGTCCGAGTCCGACGGACAGTGCGCCCTGCGGGTCGAAGTCGACGAGCAGCATCTTGCGGCCGTAGGCGGCCAGGGCCGCTCCGAGGTTGATAGACGAGGTCGTCTTCCCGACCCCGCCCTTCTGATTGACCATCGCGATGATGCGGGCGGGCCCATGCGAATCCAGGGGTGCCGGCTCTGGATATTCCTGGGGCTCGCTTGCGGTCCGCTGCTGGGGGATATCCAACGCCTCTTGCGTATTCATCACTCGGATGGCCACCTTTCGTTGCTCTACGTCCAACCCTACCGCGCCCGAGGGTGCGAGGTCGCGTACACTTCCCGCAGTGTCGCCTCACTGACCTTCGTATAGATCTGCGTCGTCGTCACCGAGGCATGCCCGAGCAGCTCCTGCACGACGCGGATGTCCGCCCCTCCTTCGAGCAGATGCGTGGCGAAGGAGTGCCGGAACGTGTGCGGGGAGACCTCTGCGTCGATCGTCGCCGCCTGACCGGCGTCCTTGACGATCTGCCACGCCGAGACCCGGGAGAGTCGGGTCCCGCGGACATTGAGGAACAGCGCACCTGCGGACGAGGATTTCGCCTTCGCCGCCATCGCCGGCCGCACTCGGGCCACCCACGCCCCCAAGGCTCGGGCCGCGTGGGATCCGAAGGGCACGATCCGCTCCTTCCCGCCCTTGCCGTAGAGCCGGACGAGCCCGGAGTCGAGGTCGAGGTCATCGAGGTCGATCCCCACGGCTTCGGAGATGCGCGCCCCCGTGGCGTAGAGGAGTTCGAGGAGGGCCGCGGCCCGGATCTGCACCGGCTCCTGACCGTCCGTGGTCGCGATCATCGCTTCGATGTCATCGAGCGCGAGGGCCTTGGGCAGGCGCAGCCCCTCCTGCGGTGGGCTGACCTCGGAGGCGGGGTCTGTGGACGCGAGGTTCTCCCCCAGCGCGAAGGTGTGGAATCGGCGCACCGCGACGAGTGCGCGGGCCCGGCTCCGCGGCGCCAGTCCCGAATCGAGCAGGTGGAGGCCAAAGCCCTCCACCTTCTGTCGATCGACCTCGCCGAGGCGGCTCACCCCTTCATCGCTCAGCCACGTTCCGTACCGGGCGAGGTCACGGGCGTAGGCGTCGATGGAGTTCATCGACAGTCCCCGCTCGAACCGCAGGGAGGCGAGATAGGACTCGAAGGTGCGCCGCAGGTCCCCGGGCAGGTCCTCCGGGAGCAGTTCGGCGCCGTGCCGAGCCACAGGAGATCAGTCCTCGCCCGTTCCGGTCGTCCCACGCGTCCCGGTCGTCTCGACCGTCGCCCCGCGGCCGAATTCGGGACGGCCGTCAACAAGTCGGCGGGGCGCATCGACCGGGCGCAGCTCCACCAGCGCTCCCGCCGCTTCGGCGCGCAGCACCCAGTCGACCTGGAAGATCGCGAGCTGGGCGATCGCGTTGGTGATCCGTCCATCGGCCACGGCCTCGAGTGCTTCGTCGACGTCGACCCAGGCGAAGCGGAATCCCGCCTCTTCCTCACCGCGTTCGTGACGGTCGGCCTCGGGGACGAAGGAGAGCCCGCGGGCCAGGTAGAGACGCATCGTCTCGGAGCTGCCGCCCGGGGTCAGGCAGGAGTCGCTGAGGAGTTCCCACTGTGCGGCCGTGAGGTCGGCCTCTTCGACGAGTTCCCGCTTCGCCGCATCGAGCGGGTCCTCTCCGGGAATATCGAGCAGACCGGCCGGAACCTCCCACAGGCGGGCCCGGACGGGGTGCCGGTACTGCTGGGCCAGCAGGATCCGCTGCCGGTCGTCGACGACGGCGACGCCGACGGCACCGGTGTGCGCCATGAGATCGCGGACGAGCCCGGACGCCTCGGGCAGGTCGAAGGTCTCCTTGCGGATGTCCCACACTGCGCCTTCGTAGACGACTTCGGACGAGGAGATCGGCGGGGTCACCGGTTCGTCCTGCAGGACCTCATCGTGTGCAGAGCTCATGGACTGCCTTCCTGATCATCGACGGTGGTGGAACGGCGAATGCCGCCGGCGCTCACGCCGACGGCATTCACTGTGAGGATGGACAACGGTCACTGACGTTCGAGTGCCGCGGCGACGAGACCGGCGAACAGCGGATGCGGTGAGGTCGGACGCGACTTCAGCTCGGGGTGCGCCTGAGTCGAGACGTAGAACGGGTGCGTAGGCAGTTCGACGAACTCCACGAGCTCACCGTTGGGTGAGGTACCGGAGAACTCGAGCCCCGCCTCGACGAGCTGGTCGCGGTAGGTGTTGTTGACCTCGTAGCGGTGACGGTGACGTTCGCTGATCGTCGTCGCCCCGTACACGCCGGCCACGACGCTGCCTTCGGTGAGCTTCGCCTCGTAGGTGCCCAGGCGCATGGTGCCGCCCAGGTCGCCTTCGCCTTCGACGATCGAGAGCTGCTCGGCCATGGTCGCGACGACCGGAGCCGTGGTCTCGGGGTCGAATTCGGACGACGAGGCCGCCTCGATGCCGGCGACGTTGCGTGCGTATTCGATGACCATGCACTGCAGACCCAGGCACAGGCCCAGGGTCGGAATGCCGTTGGTGCGGGTGTATTCGAGGGCTCCGAGCTTGCCTTCGATGCCGCGGATGCCGAAGCCGCCGGGCACGCAGACCGCGTCGAGACCGTCCAGTGCCGCCGCGGCCCCGGCCTCGGTGGAGCAGTCATCGGACTGGATCCACTTGATCCTGACCTTCGCGTCGTTGGCGAAACCGCCGTGGCGCAGCGCCTCGGTGACGGAGAGGTAGGCGTCGGGCAGGTCGATGTACTTGCCGACGATGCCGATCGTGACGTCCCGGGACGGGTTGTGCACGCGTTCGAGCACCCAGTCCCACTTCGTCCAGTCGACGTCGCGGAAGGGCAGGTTGAGGTTGCGGATGACGAACACGTCGAGGCCGCCGTCGTGGAGGACCTTCGGGATGTCGTAGATGCTCGGGGCGTCGACGCAGGACACGACCGCTTCGGTCTCGACGTCGCAGGCGCCGGCGATCTTCGCGCGGATCGAGTCCGGCAGCTCGCGGTCGGAGCGCAGCACGATGGCATCGGGCTGGATGCCGATGGAGCGCAGAGTCGCCACGGAGTGCTGGGTCGGCTTCGTCTTCAGCTCGCCGGAGGGCCCGAGGTAGGGCACGAGGGAGACGTGGATGAAGAACACGTTGTCCCGGCCGATGTCGTGGCGGACCTGGCGGGCCGCTTCGAGGAAGGGCTGGGATTCGATATCGCCGACGGTGCCGCCGATCTCGGTGATGATGACATCGGGGCGGTCCGCCTCGGGGCGTTCGGCCTGGGCGCGCATCCGCGCCTTGATCTCATCGGTGATGTGCGGGATGACCTGGACGGTGTCGCCGAGGTACGCGCCGCGGCGTTCCTTCGCGATGACCGAGGAGTAGATCTGCCCGGTGGTCACGTTCGCGGCACCGTCGAGGCTGTTGTCGAGGAAGCGCTCGTAGTGGCCGATGTCGAGGTCGGTCTCGGCACCGTCCTCGGTGACGAAGACTTCACCGTGCTGGAAGGGATTCATGGTGCCGGGATCCACGTTGAGATAGGGATCCAGCTTCTGCATGGCCACGGTGAGGCCGCGCTGAGTGAGCAGATGGCCGAGGCTCGATGCCGTCAGACCCTTGCCCAACGAGGAGGCGACGCCTCCCGTGACGAAGATGTGCTTTGCCGTATGTGTGCCGCCAGGGCCAGTTCGATTCACCACGGGATTTGATTCTATCAAAGTCCGGCTCACGAGTCCGAGACGGCGTCGACCTCGGCGTACAGATCGAGCAGCGTTTCGGAGATCGCCGCTCCGTTGCTCACGTCGATGACCCGCTTCTTCGCTGCCACAGCGGAGGTTCCGCGTCCGGCCGGGTCGTCGAGAAGATGATTGATCTCACGCAGCAGCGCGTCCGTGTCATCGGCGGGAACGGCCTTCGCGGCCTCTCCCCAGATGCCGGCGCGGCGTTCGCTGCCGATGAAGACGGCCGGCTTCGACAGCTGCATGAGGTCTTCGTGGGACAGTCCCGTCATGGTTTCGCTGGCGATGACGACGTCGGCGGCGGCTGCCACATCGACGAGGTCGCCGGCGGGGGCGACGAGGACCCCGCGGTCGGCGAATTCGCGGGCGATCGTCGAGCGGTCCTTGCCGGTGCCGGTGAGGACGAAGACGACGTTGCGGTCGCGGCGTCGGCCGTTGATCTGGTCGGCGGCGTCGAGCACCGTCGCCAGGGCCGTGTGGTCGCGCAGGGCGATGGGGCTGGCGACCATCCAGGTGCCTTGCGCGACGCCGAGTTCGCTGCGGACCTCGGCCCGCGGTGTGCGCACCGTGAGGTCGACGTCGATGTCCGGGTGGACGAGTTCGGCACGTTCGACGACGGGGATGCGGCCGCCATAGTAGTCGACGACGGGTTCGGTGGTGCCGAGGACCGCGGTGGCGGTGCGGCCGACGATCTCGGCTCCGGTCTTCTCGATGACGTTCGCGGAGTCGAAGGATTCGATGGTGGCGACGAGCTTCGGGTGCAGGCGGGCGGGCAGGCCGGTGAAGGCCAGACCGGCGAGCGTCGCGGCGTGCAGTCCGTGCGCGTGGACGATGTCCACATGCTGGTAGTACTTGTGAAGAGTGAAGGCGGTGTTCGGGTCGGCCATCGAGAAGCGTCTGCGTGCCGCGAGTTCGATCTCACGGAATTCGCCGGCCAGTTCCTCGGGAACGCCGAAGGTGCCCAGCAGTGACCGGTGCGCGGCGACGGCGACCTTGAAGCCGGCCCGGAGGTGACCGAGCACGGCGAGCTTCGCCACTTCGACGACGGGACCGGTGGTATCGGCGAGCACGTGCAGAATCCTCGTGTCTGCGCTCAGTGGGTTGACCTCGCCGGATTCGCTCATTTCCTCATCCTCTTCTTTCGTTCGACGCTGGTTCTAGCCTACCTGGGCAGACACGAGTTCCGTGTAAAGACCTGCGAGTTCTTCAGCGACTTCCCTCTCATCGGGAAGCTTCGCTCCGCGCGCCCTGGCTTCGGCTCCGAGTGCGGCGCGGCGGGCGGGATCGACGGCGAGTTCGGCCACGGCCGCGGCGAAGGCGGCGTCGTCGTCATCGTCGATGAGGATCCCGGCGTCGCCGACGAGTTCGGCGCTGCCGCCGGTGGCGGTGGCCACGATCGCCTTGCCGGAGATGAGTGCCTCCTGGAGGACCAGCGCGCGGGCCTCCCACACGCTGGTGAGCGCGTAGATGTCCGCGGCGGCCGCGAGTTCGGCGATGTCGTCGCGCGGTCCGAGGAAATGCAGGGCCGGAATCGCCGAGGCGGCTGCGGCGTCGGCGTATCGGGCGCGGACGTCGGCGAGCACCTCCTCATCGGCGGCTCCGGCGATGAGGACGACGATGTCGTCCTGTCGATTCCCCTCGCCGAGGCGGGCCGGCGAAGCGCTGCCAGGTGGGTTGGTCGCCTTGTCGGGCAGATCGTCGCCGAGGCGGACGAGCCCGCGCACGAGCATCGGGTAGTTCTTCTGCTTGGCCACGCGGCCGACGGCGAGGACGATGAGTGCGCCGGGATCGAAGTCGAACTCCTCGGCCAGAGTCGCGCGGGTGGCGGCGGCCGCCTCAGCGGACACGGGGGTCACCTCGGGCGCGGCAGCCGGGAGGAATCGGGCGGTCCGGGCGCCGAGTCCGCGGGCACGGTCGACGAGGTCCGTGCTGGCCCCGAGGACGAGGTCGGCCCCGCGGGCGAGCATCGTCTCGACACGGGTTTCGACCTTGCCGCGCAGTCCCTGCCCGCTGGCTCGGTTGTGGAGGCTGAGGACGAATTTCGGTCGCGTCTTGACTGTGCGCAGGGTCAGGTGGGTGATGAGCCCGGCCCGGAAGCCGTGGGCGTGGACGATCTGCGGAGCGAAGCTGCGCAGCAGTATGCGCTGCCGACGGATGAGGGCGGCGTCGGAGGCCCCGATTCCGGTGCCGAGCTCGAGGACGCCGAACCGGACTCCGGGCAGCAGCGAGAAGCCGAAGTGTTCGTCGGTGGCGGCAGGGCCGATGACGCCGATCTCATGGCCGGCGGCGGTCAGCTCGCGGGCCAGTGCCCGCACATGGGTGCCGACTCCCCCGGTCGAGGTGCCGATGACGAAGACGATCCTCATGAGTCTCCCTCTCTGTCGGTGTCTCTGGGTCCGTGGTCTCTGTTGTGCGTGCCGGTGGTGCTGTCGGTGCTGTCGGCGTCGGCGGGTCTGCTGTCGAGGCCGGCGGGGTCGGCGGTGGTGATGCCTGCTGCAGCCGAATTCGCTTCGGCTGCGTGCACGGTCGTCTCGTCGTTGACGCCGGCCCGGTTGCGGTCGGCGAGCAGGCCGCGGATTTCGCCGAGGAACCCACGGTCGATGACGAGCACGATGAGTCCGAAGACGACGCAGCCGAGGAGGGCTGCGACGATTCCGGCGATGACGGCGGAGCTCGCGGAGTTGTCGAGGAGTCCACCGAACCACTGCGAGGTCACTACTCCGGCTGTGCCTGCGACGACGGCAGCCCCGAGCGCGAGCAGCGACCGACGCCCGACGAGCGCGAGTCCGGTGGGGCCGAGGACACGGCGCATGTTCACGAGCAGGAACACTCCGGCGACGGTCATGCCCAGCACATAGCCGCTGCAGATGCAGACGAGGGTCAGTCCAGGATTGCCGTTCGCACCCGTGATGAGGATAGCTCCGATCATGCCGACGATGACGAGGATCCACCCCGTCGTCGTGGCTGCCGCCGAATGGCGGGAGCGTTCGAGTGCGTAGAAGACGCGGGTGCCCCACGCGACGAAGGACCATCCGGGCACGGCCAGGGCCATGACCATGATCGCTGTGGCCATGGAGTCGAAGGGTGCGGCGGATTCGCTTTCGGCGTCGATGGCGATGAAGAAGGTCTGCAGGGGGCCTGCGGCCGAGAGCAGGATGACCGCGCCGAGTCCGCCGATGGCGATGATGAGCGCCGTCGTCGTCGAGGTCACCGCCCGCATCCGCACACCGGCTTCCGCACGTCTGTGCTCTGTCGCCTCGGGGTCGGTGGATCGTCCCACCCAGGTTGAGAGCGTCGGGAAGACCACGGTCGCCACGGTCACGGCGAGCACAGCGTAGGGCAGGAGGTAGACGGCATTGATATAGCTGAACAGCACGAGCGTGCCGTCCCCACCCGAGTGGTTTGCCAGGCTCAGGGTTGCGAGCACCGCAGCCTGCTGGGCGAGCAGGGCCGACATTCCGGCACCGGCCAGGCGCAGCGCACGGTGGGCGACCCCGGGAGGGAACGAGAAGGTGGGGCGCAGCTTCAGTCCGGTCGTGGCCATCGGCAGGGCGAGCGGCAGTGCGAGGGCTGCGACGCCGACGGTGGTGCCCCAGCCGAGCCAGCCGAGGTGAGTCTGCCAGGTATCGTCGCTGCCGCCGACGGAACTGTAGGCGATATAGCTGCCGATGACGACGAGGCTGGAGAGCAGCGGGGCGAACGCCGGCCACAGGAACTTCCGGTGGGCCTGCAGCACTCCGGTGAGCACGGCGCCGATTCCGTAGAGGACGAGCTGCGGTGAGAACATGAGCAGCAGCTCCACGGTCGCCTGCACACCCGCGTCGCTGGTCTTCGTGTCGACGAGGATCCTCGCGATCTGCGGGGCGAACACGGCCAGGAGGATCGACAGGGGCAAGGTGACGCTGATCGCCCAGGTCAGCAGGCCGGAGGCGATGCGTCCGGCGGTCTCCCGATCTGCTCTGGCCAGGGGGACGGCGAGCAGCGGGATGACCGCTCCGGCCAGGGCCCCGCCGGCGACGACCTCGAAGAGGATGTTCGGGACCTGGTTCGCGCTCTGGTAGGCGGTGCCGACGGTGCCGGCGCCGACGGTGGCCGAGAACACCAGCCAGCGCAAGAAGCCGACCAGTCGGGTCAGCAGGGTGATGATCGATACGAGCAGCGCCGTGGAGGCGAGGACTCGAACGAGCTTGTTCACACGCCCTCGCGGCCGAACGAATCGATCTCCCGCAGTCCCGGGGTCGATTCGATGACGGAGGTGAAGGACACCTTCTCGCTGGCCAGGGTCAGTCCGGCGAGGACAGCGAGGATGAGGCGTCGCTGTGCCGGTGTGGCGGTTTCGGCGAGGATCACGCCGATCGCCGCTCCCAGGGCATTGGCCCCGGTGTCGCCGAGCATCGCATCACCGGTCAGGTCGTCGGGCCAGGCGGCGGCCGTGGCTCCGGCGATCGCTCCGGCAGGCACCCAGGACACGCGGCGGTCGTGGTCGGTGAACGCCAGGGTCAGTGCTCCGGCCTTGAGCGCCCGGCCGGGCCGCAGGTCGAGGAGGTTGAACAGGTTCGCCGATCCTGCGATCACTCCCCCGGTGACGATGACATCGGCAGCGGCCGCGTACCAGGGCCGGTCGTCCTTCTGGCTGAAGCCGAAGACCCCGGTCGGGCGGGTTCGGCCGCGCAGGATCGCGGCGGCCGCGATCGAGGCGAGCGGGATGCCGGCGACCTTGATCGTCCCGGTCGTGATCTCCCCGCGGGCCAGGGCGGACAGGTGCCCGCGCAATCCTTTGGAGGTTCCGGATTCGCAGAAGTCGTCGACGGCGCCGAGGCCGCCAGCCGCGGCCGTGGCCAGCAGGCTCGCCGTCCGCTGGCGGGGGTCTTCGATGAACAGGCCGCCGGCCAGCAGTCCCGCGGCGACAGCGGGGCCTTCGGCGAGCGAGACGTCGTGTCCGGCGTGGTTGGTGCGCACCACTGCCTCATGAGTGCGCAGCCGCGATCTGAGCACGGCCTTCGTCGCGGTGAAGCCGGCGAGTCCGGCGACGGCGGTGCTGACGATGGAGCGGATCATTGCGGATCCTCCTTCTTCGACTCGTCGGACGACTTCTCTTCGGTCTTGGCCGGCAGGATGCCTTCGGCGTCCTCGGCGAATCCGAAGTGCCCGTGTCTTCCGGCTTCCCCGGCGGACAGTGCGCGCACGGTGATGACGGGACCGGCGCCGAGGCCGAGGCCGTCGACGGTGCTGGCGCGGGATTTCTCCGTCCGCAGCACGTTGACGAGTCCGTTCTGTGCCGATCCGGCGTCGCCGGCGACGACCACCGAGGTGGCTTCGGCGGTGAGTGCGGTGATGAAGTCGGTGATGAGGGTGCGGGTGCCCTTGTCGTCGGTGGCCTGCGGGCTGGGCTGAGTGTCCTCGGCCAGGGTCGAGTTCTCATCGTCGATGACGATGAACAGCGAGGTCGTCTTGTGGTCGGTGTCGGTGCGCAGACGGTCGGCTTCGACGAAGGCGTCGTAGAGTTTCGCCGCCTGCTTCTCCGCGTCGGTCTGGTCCTCTTCGTCCTCGAGCATCGAGGCGTCACCGGTCAGGGCGATGACGAGGGCGGCGCGAATCGCGGTCGAGTCGTCCTTCGGCAGGTTCGGCACGAGGGTGCGCAGCTGCTTGAGGAACTGGGCGGAATCGGCGAGGCTGAGCGTGTTCGGCACGAACGAGACGTCGCCGGCGATGGTGCCGTCGGCTTCCTTGACCCGGTTGCTGACCTCTTCGACCTGTTCGGAGTCCGCTTCGGGACCGGCGATGATGCTCACCTCCTGCCCGTCGAGGGTGCCGCCGATGAGTTCCGGGGCAGCGGCGGTGACGAATTCGTTCTGCTTGTCGATATTGCCTTTGGCCGCGTCGAGGTCCGACCGCAGATTGTCACGGTCCGAGCGCAGGGCATCGACCTGGCTCTGCAGGGACTCCCCGATCGGTTCCTTCAGCGGCCCCGCACCGAGGACGATGCCGACGGCGAGGGCGAGGAACACCGAGACGAGGGAGACGAGGTGGTAGCGGAAGTCAATCACGAGTCAGTCCTTGGATGGGGCCGGCGGAGACAGCCGATGCTGCGGGGTCGCCGCCGAACAGGGAGCCGATCCAGCCGAAGAGGCCGTCGAGTTGGGCGCCGATGAGGCCGAGGAAGGTCTGTCCGGCCGAGGTCGCCGTCATCGCCACCCCGAGGGCGACGAGCCCGGCGATGATGAGCACGGCCAGCTGCAGGCTGGAGATGCGCTGCCGGTAGAGCAGGGACACGCCCTTGGCGTCGATGAGCTTCGAGCCCACGCGCAGGCGGGTGATGAAGGTCGAGGCCATGCCCTTGCGCCCCTTGTCGAGGAACTCCATGACGGTGTCGTGGGTGCCGACGGCGACGATGAGTTCGGCGCCCTTGTCGTCGGCGAGTAGCATGGCGATGTCTTCGCTGGTGCCCGAGGCCGCGAAGGCCACACATTCGACGCCGAGGCCTTCGACTCGTTCGGTGCCCGGGGCGGTGCCGTCGCGGTAAGCGTGGACGACGATCTCGGCTCCCGAGGTCAGGGCGGTGTCGGACACGGAATCCATGTCCCCGACGATCATGTCGGGTCGGTAGCCGGCCTCGATGATGGCGTCGGCTCCGCCGTCGACGCCGATGAGCAGCGGTCGGTATTCGCGGATATAGGAGGCCAGAATCGCCAGGTCCTCCTTGTAGTGGTATCCGCGGACGACGATGAGCACATGCCGGTCGGTGAACGTCGTCTTCACCTCGGGCACGACGAGTTCGGCCGAGAGCAGGTCGGAGTCCTTGCGGATGTACTCGATCGTGTTGTCGATGAAGTCCACGAGCACGGAGTTCATTCCGGCTTCGGCGGCGTGCATGTCCTCGGCGATCGACTCGGCCGTCTGCAGGACCCCCGTGGCCACCTCGGTGTCACCCGAGTACACGGTGGCGCCCTCGATGGAGATCTCGGCGTTCTCGTCGACCGCGTCGAAGATCTCCGCTCCGGCGGCGTCGATGAGGGGGATGCCGGCGTCGACGATGATGCTCGGGCCGAGGTTCGGGTAGCGACCGGAGATCGATTTGTCGGCGTTGATCACCGCGGCCGGCCGGCAGGCGACGAGGGCCTCGGCGGAGATGCGGTCGATGTCGGAGTGTTTGATGATGGCGATGTCGCCCGCTTGGAGGCGTTTCGTCAGATTCTTTGTGCGTCGGTCCAGGCGGGCAGGGGCGGGACCGGACCGAGTCGGTGCGGTGAGGTTCTCGCGGTGTCTACGCACTTTCATGGTCCGCCCATTCTCTCATGTGCCGCCGATGACAGCGTCCTTGACCTCTCATGTGCCGCCGATGACTTCGTCCTTGACCTGCCGAGCATTGTCGAGCAGTTCGGCCGCGTGGGCCTTCGCCGAGGCGGAGTCGTCCATTCCGGCCAGCATGCGGGAGAGTTCGATGACGCGGTCCTCGTCGGACAGTTCCTGCACGCCCGAGCGCACGGTCTCGGCGTCATCGTCCTTGACGATGGTCACGTGCGTGTCCGCCCAGGCGGCGACCTGCGGCAGGTGGGTGACGACGATGACCTGGGCATTGCGGGCGAGTTTGGCCAGTCGGCGGCCGATCTCCACGGCCGCTTTGCCTCCGACGCCGGCGTCGACTTCGTCGAAGACGTAGGTGGGGATGGATTCGCTGGCGGCTCGAACGACTTCGATGGCGAGCATGACGCGGGAGAGCTCGCCGCCGCTGGCGATCTTCGCAATATCGTCGGGAAGGGAGGATTCGTGGGCGGCGAACGTCAGCCGGACCTCGTCGGCCCCGTGCGTGGTGGGTTCGCGGTCGGAGATCTCGAAGGCGACCGACGCCTTCGGCATCGACAGGGCGGCGAGTTCGTCGCTGACCGCTGCGGAGAATTCGTCAGCAGTGGCCCGGCGGATCTCGGTGAGCGCCGAGGCGGCCTGCTCCATGGTCTCGCGGGCCTCGTCGAGTTCGGCGTCGAGTCCGTCGAGGTCGCGGTCCTCGGCTTCGAGTTCGGCCAGTTCCGCGGCCGATCGGGTTTCGAAGTCGAGGACTTCGGCGACGTCCTGGCCGTAGGGGGCCAGAGTGCCGAGTTCCGCTCGCCGGGCTTCGGTCTCTTCCAGCGAGGTCTCGCCGAGTTCGTCGAACCCGGAGAGGTAGTTCGACAGTTCCGCGGCGGAGTCGGACAGGCGCAGCACAGCGTCGCCGAGGGCTTCGCGGATGGTGACGAGTTCCTTGTCGGAGCCCTCGACATCGGCGATGGTGCTGATGGCCTGGTGGACGAGATCGACGGCTGCTCCCGCGTCGTCGATCTCCGAGCCGAGCAGCAGGTCGTGGGCGGCACCGACGGCGCGGGTGATCTCGGCGGCGGCACCGAGCTTCGCCGATTGCGCGGCCAGAGTTTCGTCTTCCCCGGGTTCGGGACGGACCTTGTCGATGGCCTCCAAGCAGCCGCGCAGCCACAGGATGCGTTCGCGGCGGGCGGCGGTGGAGTCTTTGATGCGAGTGACGCGGGCTTCGGTCTCGCGCCAGTCCTCGAAGGCGGCACGGTAGCGGTCGGCCACTTCGGTCAGCGCGGTCCCACCGGCGGCGTCGAGGAGGTGACGCTGTTGGGCGGCGCCCTTGAGGCGCAGCTGTTCGGACTGGCCGTGGAGGGTGATGAGGTCCGAGGAGATGTCGGTGAGCACGGAGATCGGCACGGTGCGACCGCCCGCGGTGGCGCGGGCTCGGCCCTTGAGCGCCACGGTGCGGGAGATGATCGCTTCGTCGTCGGCGCTGCCGCCGGCTTCTTCGATGCGCTCACGCACGGGCTTGGCGACACCGGTGAAGATGCCTTCGACTTCGGCTTTCTCCGCACCCTTGCGCACGACTCCGGAGCCGACCTTGCGGCCCATGAGCAGGGACAGGGCGGAGACGAACATGGTCTTTCCCGCACCGGTCTCACCGGTGACGACGGTGAAGCCGGTGTCGAGTTCGACGGCGGCTTCGGCGATGACGCCGAGGTGGGAGATGCGCAGTTCGGAGATCATTCAGGCCTCCTTGATCGGTCCTCGCCAGCCGGAGACGGGCAGGCGGAACTTAGCGACGAGTCGGTCGGTGAAGGGGCCGGTGTGGAGGCGGGCGAGTCGGATCGGCGACTTCGAACGGGTGGCCTCCACACGGGCCCCGGAGGGCAGTTCGAGGGCGCGGCGGCCGTCGCACCACAGCACGGCGGAGAATTCGGGGTTCGTCGGGGAGATCTCCACGCCGAGGCGGGAGGTCGGGTTGACGACGAGCGGTTTGGAGAACAGGGCGTGGGCGGAGATCGGGACGAGGATGAGTGCCTCGACCTCGGGCCAGATGATGGGTCCGCCGGCGGAGAACGAGTACGCGGTCGAACCGGTGGGGGTGGCGAGGATGACGCCGTCGCAGCCGAAGGAGGACACAGGGCGGGCGTCGACGCCGAGGACGACGTCGATCATCCGGGATTTCGAGGTCTTCTCGATGGTCGCCTCGTTGAGCGCCCAGGCGTTGAAGATGTTCTCGCCCTCGTGCCATACGGACACGTCGAGGGCGAGTCGTTCCTCGACGGAGTAGTCGCGTTGGGAGGCACGGTGGACCGCCTCGGCGAGGTCTTCCTTCTCGCTTTCGGCGAGGAAGCCGACGTGGCCGAGATTGACGCCCATGAGCGGGGCGCCGGAGCCGTGGAAGCGTTCGGCGGCGCGCAGGATCGTGCCGTCCCCGCCCAGGACGATGACGAGTTCGCAGGCGTCCTTCCACTCCCCCAGTTCGGAGGGGTCGATGATGGTGCAGTGGTGGAGGACGGGCTCGTCGTCGACAGCTTCGGCCTGGCGGGCGCGGATGCCGACGATCTCGTCGGCGAGGACGACGGGGGTGATTCCGTCGTCGAGGAGGGCCTTGCACACGCTGACAGCGGCCACGGCCGACTCATCACGTTGGGGGTGCAGCAGCACCATGATGTGTCTGGTCACGACTCTCCTCTCATCATTTCGTCCAGGTGGGCGGGGATGTCTGCTTGGTCGAGCCTATCGGACTGATCATGCGTTCGGCCTCGTCGAACACGCAGGAAGTACTCTCGGTTCCCGCTGGGGCCCGGCAACGGTGAGGGTGCGATGTCGGTGACGCGGGCGCCATTGTCGCTCACGGACTCGAGGACGGAGTCGATGGCGCGGCGGCGACTGTCCCGGCCGGTGACGACTCCGTGTTTGTCCAGGGAGGCGCGTGCCAGTTCGAATTGGGGTTTGACCATGAGGAGGAGCTCCCCGGCTGCGGCCGTGGCGGTCAGCAGCGGGCCGATGAGCAGGCGCAGGGAGATGAAGGAGACGTCGGCGACGACGAGGTCGACGGTGGGCACGTCGGAGTCGGCCAGTTCGCGGAGGTTGAGTCCTTCGCGGACGTGCACGCGCGGGTCGTCGCGGAGGATGGGGGCGAGCTGGTCGTGGCCGACATCGACGGCCCAGACCTCGTCAACGCCGTGATGGAGGAGGACTTGGGTGAAGCCTCCGGTGGAGGCGCCCGCGTCGAGGGCGGTCAGCCCGCCCAGTCGGTCGGTGAGATCGAAGGCGTCGAGTGCGCCGAGGAGTTTGTGGGCGCTGCGGGCGACCCAGGGGTCGGGTTCGGTGACGGTGAGTTCGTCGGTGTCGGTCACGTCGTGGGAGGCCTTGGCGGCGGTGCGGCCGTTGATGCTGACGCGGCCGGCGGCGATTTCGCGGGCCGCGCGGGAGCGGGAGTTCAGCATCCCGCGGTCGACGAGTGCCCGGTCGAGTCTGCTCACAAGGAGCCCACCTGCGCGTCGAGGTCGCCCAGCAAGGAGTTGAGTCGTTCGTGACGCTCGGCAGCCGGTGCCGCTTTGGCTTCGGCGAGGCTGGTCCGCCAGGCTTCGACCGGCACGTCTCCGCTCACCGAGGCGGGGGTCGGGCCGGGGGTCGCCCCTGGATTCGGCACGTGGTTCGGTCCGGGCGTCGGGGTCGGGGTCTCGCTCATTAGTCTTCACCGATCCGATGGGGCAGGTGTCCTTCGGCCAGGACAGCCTCGGCGTCGGTCTCCCCCGCGTCGATGGCCGCCCAGGCGCGGCGGAGTTCGGCTTCGATCCGGGCGGACTCGCCGCGGTCGGTGCCGGTGATGAGGGCTTCGAGTCCGCGCAGGTTCGGCAGGATGAAGGTCGGGCGGCTCTCGGCGCCGGCGCGCAGGGCGTCGTGGATGTCGTGGATCCCCGTGAGGACGAGGGCCGTGTCGATGCCGGCGGCACAGCCGCCTTCGATGTCGGTGTTGAGTCGGTCGCCGACCATGAGCGGTCGACGCGCACCGAGGCGGCCGGCCGCGAAGTCCATCATGTGCGGGGCGGGTTTGCCCACGATGACGGGAGTGGTGTCGGTGAGTCGGGAGATGAGGTCGACGAAGGCACCGTTGCCGGGGACTTTCCCGGTCTCCGTGAGGAGGGAGTAGTCGGGGTTGCTCGCCCACCATTCGGCACCGGAGCGGATGATGTCGCAGGTCCGGACGATCTTCGCGTAGTCGATCTCCGGGTCGAGCCCCTGGGCGACGGCGACGGGGTTCGCATCCGGCGAGTGTGTGATCTCGAGTCCGGCGTCGTCGAGCGCGGTGCGCAGCCCGGTCGTGCCGAGCAGGTGGACGCGTGCGCCGGGTCCGAATCGTTCAGCCAGGCGTTCGGCGAGGACCTGCGCCGAGGTGGTCACCTCGTCTGCCGAGGCGTCGACACCCATTCCGGTGATCTTCTCGGCAGTGGCTTCGGGCGTGCGGGTGGCATTGTTCGTGACGTAGTTGACGGGGATCGACTGGGAATGGAGCCAGTTGATGCCGTCGGCGGCTCCGTCGATGGCGTGGCTGCCGTGGTAGACGACTCCGTCGAGGTCGAACAGGACACAGTCGATGGGCACGCCCGTGGCTTCGGGCGTGGCCCCATCTGCTGAGTGGTTCTGTTCGGCTGCCAGTGTCACTTGTCTCCGTCGGCCTCGGCGAGGATCTCGTCGAGTTCGGACTCGATCTCGTCGTCGGTGATTGTGACCGACTTCAGTTCCTTCGCCGAGACATGTGTCTTCGACTTCGGAGCTGCGGCAGGCCCGTCGGACGTCGCACCTGTCTCTTCCGACGCTGTGCCTGCTTCGGGAGCAGTTTCTGCTTCGCCAGCGGCGTCGGCTTCTGCCGGGGATTCTTCGGCTGCGGGAGCCTCGGGCTCGTCCTCGATCTCTTCGACGGTCTCTATTTCGACACCGGCGTTGAGGTCCGGCTCTTCATCACCGAAGAGTGTGCCGGTCGCCTTGGCGGTCCGGCGGGAGAGCTCTTCGTATTTGTCGGCGAGTTCGGCTTCGCCGTCGATACGCAGCACCTCGGCGTAGGCGGCCATGAGACGGACGAGTCCGCCGCTGGGCTTCTGAGTGAAGTCCTCGGCCTCGATGAGTCGGCGCGCACCGGCGATGTCGTCGAGGTCGGACTTGGCTCCGGCCGCGACGATGACGAGTTCGGTGTGGGTGTCGTTGTCGAGGTCGAGCTCCTCGGAGTTCTTCAGCAGTTCGAGGGCCTTCTCGGGCTTGCCGCGGCCGCGTTCGGCGTCGGCGATCAGCGCGATGTTGTCGTTCGAGCCGGAGATGCGACGGTGGGTGCGCAGCTCGCGGACGGCTTCGTCGTACTTCTCCACGTAGTACGCGGCGATGCCGAGTGCTTCGCGGACGACGGCGACACGGCCGGCTCTGGCCATGGCGGCCTTGGCGTGTTCGTGGGCGCGTTCCGGGTCGAGGTCCAGCAGGCCGCCTGCGGCGACGAGGTGCTTGGCGACCATGGCGGCGTTCTCTTTGTCGAGGGAACGCAGCTGCGATGAGATCTCTTTGTCGAGTTCGCGGCCGGTGACGCCTTCGGGGATCTCGGGTTCCTGAATGCGCGGACGGCGTGCGCGTTGGTCGCGTGCGTATTCGCCGGTGTCGGTCTTGCGGGATGCGCGGCGATCGTTGTCGTTGCGTCCGTATCCGCCGCGATTGTCGTCCCGACGGTTTCCGCGGTACCCGCCCCGGCGATCGTCACCGTCGCGACGATCCCGGTCGAAGCCACCTCTGCGGTCGTCATCGTTGCGGCGATTGCCCTGGTAACCACCACGGCGGTCGTCATCCCGACGGTTCTGGCCATAGCCTCCACGCCGGTCGTCGTCCCTACGATTGCGATTGAATCCGCCACGACGATCATCGTCGTTCCGACGGTTCCCCTGGTAGCCGCCTCGGCGGTCGTCGCCATCACGACGATCCCGGTTGAAACCGCCACGACGATCATCGTCGTTGCGGCGATTCTGGCCATAGCCGCCTCGGCGATCATCATTGTTGCGGCGATTGCCCTGGTATCCGCCCCGACGGTCGTCGCCATCCCGGCGGTCTCGGTTGAAACCACCCCGACGGTCGTCATCGTTGCGACGGTTGCCTTGGTAGCCGCCTCGGCGGTCGGACTGGCGTGGCCCGCGGCCGTCCCGGTTGTCCGGTCGACGGTTGCGATTGTTGTCGCGATCTGAGCGGTGACCGCCATCTGCGCGGCGGTTGTCCTGGCTGTCTCGCGAATCCCCTTGGGCCACGATTCTCCCTATGAAGTCTTTTCGATGTTCCGCTCTATTCTAGTCCACTCATCGCCGAGGCGCCTTGTGGGCGGGGACACGTCGGCATAGGGATTCCGCCCGTTGCTGCACCCGTTGCTCGGTGAGTCAATGCCCAGGTCACCGCCTCAGCGCTCTGTTAGAATCAAGGCGAATCCAGTGGAACGGCCGACGGCCATCGAAGAGGTTCGGCGGCAGCGGATGTCCGCGCCGCCTCGACACCAGGGGATGAATGACACCTGACGTGGAAGCCCATTGTGCGGATGACGGACGTCTCCGCGACTCCACGAGCAGAATTTCCGGCTCCACCGCCCCTCTGTCCCCCGCGAGGGTCGCCCTGTCGTTCGCGAGAGGCGCCCTGTCTTTAACGAGAGGTGCCCTGTCTTTCGCGACCGACGGCACATCCCCGTCAGCGGCAGTCCCTCGGCAGGTGATGACCAATATCACCTGCCTGTGTGACCAGCATCATCCGATTGCGCATTCGGTCCCTGACTTCGCCTATTGTGATTTCCGGAAGCATGCGAATCGATGCCGCCTAAGCAGTTCGCAACGCAGGTCAGAACGCAGATCCGCAGCCGCCAGGCAACGCAGTGACACCACACGCCCCACTGACGCGCCCGTGCGTTCGGCCCTTCAGATCACATGATCGCTCATGATCGTTCACCCGCTAGTAAAAGGAGAAATCGTGCCCAACACACTCTTCATCGACGGACAGTGGGTTTCAGCCGTCAACGGTGGAACCCGGAAGATCCACAACCCAGCCGACGGCAGCTTCGTCGCCGAGGTGGACGAAGCCAGCCCCGCGGACACCGAGCTGGCGATCAAGGCCGCCCGTCGTGCCTTCGACTCCGGCGTCTGGTCCTCCGTTCCTGCCAGCGAACGCGGCGACCTGCTGCTGAAGTTCGCCGCCGTTCTGCGTGAGCGCAAGGACGAATTCGCGCGGGCCGAGTCCCTGGACACCGGCAAGCGCTTCGTCGAATCGCAGATCGACATGGATGACATCGCGAACTGCTTCGACTACTTCGGCAAGCTCGCCGGAAACGACGCCGGACGTGTCGTCGACGCCGGCACCGACACCGTGGCCTCGAAGATCGTGCACGAACCCGTCGGCGTCTGCGCGCTCATCACGCCGTGGAACTACCCGCTGCTGCAGGCCGCATGGAAGATCGCCCCGGCCATCGCCGCCGGCAACGCCTTCGTCCTCAAGCCTGCCGAGCTGACCCCGCACACCGCGATCCTCACGATGCAGGTGCTCGAAGAGCTCGGTCTGCCGGCCGGAGTCGCCAACCTCATCCTCGGTGCGGGTGCCGATGCCGGTGCCCCGCTGTCGACCCATGAGGACATCGACATGGTCTCGTTCACCGGGGGCCTGGTCACCGGTCGTCTGCTGGCCCGGAACGCCGCCGACACGGTCAAGAAGATCGCTCTCGAGCTCGGCGGCAAGAACCCCAACGTCATCTTCGCCGATGCCGACTTCGAGGCGGCCGTGGACAATGCGCTCAACGGCGCTTTCGTCCACTCCGGGCAGGTGTGCTCGGCCGGTGCCCGACTCATCGTCGAGGAATCCATTGCCGAGGAATTCGTCAACCGCCTCGTCGAGCGTGCCGAGCAGATCCGCCTCGGCGGTCCCTTCGATGACAACGCCGAGACCGGTCCCCTGATCTCCGAAGCACACCGCGACAAGGTGCATGCCTATGTCGAGAAGGGTGTGGCCGAAGGTGCGCGTCTGCGCTGCGGCGGCACGTTCGGTGAAGGCGATCTGGCTGACGGCTTCTACTACCTGCCCACCGTGCTCGACCAGGTCAAGCGCGGAATGTCGGTCGTCTCCGATGAGGCCTTCGGTCCCGTCGTCACCGTCGAGACCTTCTCCACCGTCGACGAGGCCGTCGAGATCGCCAACGACACCTACTACGGTCTGGCCGGAGCCGTGTGGAGCCAGGATGCGGGCAAGACCCAGCTGGTCGCTCAGCGTCTGCGCCACGGCACCATCTGGATCAACGACTTCCACCCCTACCTGCCGCAGGCCGAATGGGGCGGTTACAAGCAGTCCGGCTTCGGTCGCGAGCTCGGACCCACGGGTCTGGCCGAGTACCAGGAAGCCAAACACATCTACCAAAACCTCGAACCGGCAGTCACCGGTTGGTTCCCCGACCACACCAAGTGACTCGGTGACCCGGCAGACGAACTTCGCAGAATAAGGAGAAATGACAGTGAAGACCACTCACAGCTTTGACTACGTCGTCGTGGGCGCAGGCTCTGCAGGAGCCGCGGTCGCCGCTCGCCTGAGCGAGGACCCCGAGGTCAGCGTCGGACTGCTCGAAGCGGGCCCGACCGATGTGGATGAGGACGTCATCCTCAGCCTCGACCGGTGGATGGAGCTCCTCGAATCCGGTTTCGACTGGGACTACCCGGTCGAAGAGCAGGAGAACGGCAACTCGTTCATGCGCATGGCGCGTGCGAAGGTCCTCGGCGGCTGCTCCTCGCACAACTCGTGCATCGCCTTCTGGGCCCCGCGCGAGGATCTCGACGATTGGGAGAACGAGCACGGCGCCGCCGGCTGGGGTTCGAAGGACACCTTCGGCCTGTACAAAAAGCTCGAGAACAACGAGCGCCCCGGTGACCACCACGGACACGACGGTCCGGTCAGCCTCATGGATGTGCCCCCGGCCGATCCCTGCGGTGTCGCACTCCTCGACGCCTGTGAGCAGGCCGGCATCCCCCGCGTGAAGTTCAACGAGGGCGAGACGTTCACGAAGGGCGCGAACTTCTTCCAGATCAACCGTCAGGGAGACGGCACCCGTTCGTCCTCCTCGGTGTCGTACCTGCACCCGATCCTCGAGCGTGAGAACCTCACCATCCTCACCGACACCCAGGCCAAGGAGCTCGAGTTCGATGAGGCGGACAACTGCACCGGTGTGCTCGTGGTCAACAACGCCTTCGGCAAGACCACCCGTATCGAGGCGAAGAGGGAAGTCATCGTCTCCGCTGGTGCCGTGAACACCCCGCAGCTGCTCATGCTCTCGGGGATCGGTCCGAAGGATCACCTCGCCGAGGTGGGAATCGAGGCCCGCGTGGATTCGCCGGGAGTCGGTGAGAACCTCGCCGACCACCCCGAGGGTGTCATCTCGTGGGAGGCCAAGAAGCCGATGGTCGAGGAGTCGACCCAGTGGTGGGAGATCGGCATCTTCTCCACCACCGAAGACGGCCTCGACCGTCCGGACCTGATGATGCACTACGGTTCGGTGCCGTTCGATATGCACACCCTGCGTCACGGCTTCAAGACCTCGGAGAACTCGTTCTGCCTGACCCCGAACGTCACCCATGCCCGTTCGCGGGGCACGGTGCGTCTGCGGTCGAAGGACTTCCGCGACAAGCCGAAGTTCGATCCCCGCTACTTCACCGATCCGGAGGGCTATGACATGAAGGTCATGATCGCCGGAATCCGGAAGGCGCGTGAGATCGTGTCGCAGGACGCGATGTCCGAGTGGGCCGGCGAGGAGCTGTTCCCCGGCAAGGACGTCCAGACCGATGAGGAGCTCGCCGAGTACATCAGCAAGACCCACAACACCGTCTACCACCCGGTCGGTTCGGTGCGCATGGGTGCTGCCGATGACCAGACGTCGCCGCTGGATCCGCAGCTGCGGGTCAAGGGCGTGGGCCGTCTGCGTGTCGTCGATGCCTCGGCGATGCCGGAGATCACCACGGTCAACCCGAACATCACCGTGATGATGATGGGCGAGAAGTGCGCGGAGATGATCAAGAACGGTCAGTAGTAACCGACTGGATCACTTGTCCCCAGGATCAGCGGCGGACACTTTCTAACAAAACGGGGGTGGGAGGGGCAGAAACGCTAGCGTTTCTGCCCCTCCCACCCCCGTTCTTTGTATATTGGCAACGACAGCACCGTGTCCTCCTCGAAAGGCCAACGAATGTCATATCTGCTAGACGCCGAAGAATATCACCAAAATCAAATATGGGAACTGCTTCCCTCTCCCCTGCCGCGAAATATCAACCATCTTGCTATCATCGGAAATGGTCTGGACTTAGCGGTCGGCCTCGAATCACGATACATGGATTTCCGTGACTTCTTTTTAAATTTGGCAGAACAATCGGAACAGCAAGGAGATCAGTCATTAAAAACTATTTATAAGCAAATAAAACAAATTACCGAGGACGATTGGTCCGACTTTGAAACAGCCCTTGCGAAGGTCAATCTACCATCGCACGTCGCTGACTTCGAATATGCCGATGCTGGCGATCTCAGCGAGATGGACTACCTCACAACCGAAGGTACAGAATACGGCGACGAATTCACAAGCAGATTAGCCCGTACCTTTTCTGACTGGGTAAAATCCGAAGTCAGTCAACAATCACCCAAAAATATTCCGGATAGTATTAAAGAGCTAATCGCTGGAGCCGATGCGTTCATTACTTTTAATTACACCACTACCCTTCAAGATCATCTCGGCGTCGTCAATTCGCAAATATTGCACGTCCACGGTACCGCCGACTCCTCGAGTGAGCCCTACTTCGGGTGCCCCGCGGGAACCTCGAGCGTCAACCAACACGGCAACAACAGCATTAATGAAGCTGCCAGAAATCAAACCCACGAGCAAATGGTCCAACAGCTAGTTAAACATCCTCGTTTGGATTTGATCGAAGCGTTTCTCAGCAAGAGCGGCACCCTCAAGAATGTGTCATCTTTCGGGTTCTCGTTTGGCGATGCCGATCATGAATATGTCGAATCCTTAATTTTGCATACTGACGCCAACACCAAATGGATCAACTATTGCTATAACAACCTTGATCAATCCCCAGATAGAACCGAAGGCGCCTTCGTCTCTAAAAACACTCTCAAAAATCTCGGTTACACCGGATCCATAGGTTTCAGATCAGCCTGAATAGTTCCCTTAGGTGGTTGGGTGAGAAGCGCGCGGAGATGGTCAAGCCAGGGCAGTGATCGCGACTGGTCCGCCAGATGCTGAGATCACCGAGGCGGCCCTGTGCTGACTCGATGACCTGAGCTGAATCGACGAAGGGGGCGCTGCGATTGCAGCGCCCCCTTCGTCATGCCCGGCTGCGACAGTCAACTGTCACGTCGGGGCTCGTCGCCCTCAGCCGGCGTCATCGCCCTTTCCTTGGCTGTGACTGGTCGAGCGGCTGCCCGTGCGGCTGGCCAGTGTTCCCTCTCGACGGCCTTTGTGACTATGTTCTTCGATATAGGGGTCACGGAACTCGGGTGCCGGTTCGACCGCTTCGGGTTCAATGACGACTTCCTCGTGCTCGTCGTATTCGTGGCCGAACTGTTCGTCTCCGCCCTGACGGCGTTCGACTTCTTCGGGCGGTAGGACCTTCTTCCAGCGGCGCATGCGCACACGCGGCAGTATGCCGGCGTCCTCACGCAGGGCTCGCATGAGGGCGTAGATCTGGAAGTAGGCGATGATGAAGAACGGCAGGCCGACGAGGATGATCGTCGATTGCAGCGCTTCGAGTCCGCCGGAACCGGAGAACACCAGCAGTGCGGCGGTGACGACGGCGACGGCAAGTGCCCAGAAGATCCGCTGCGGCAGCGGGTTGAAGTCTTCGTGGCCGTTGTTCATAGTGTCCACGACGAGCGCGGCGGAGTCGACCGACGTGACGAAGAAGATCACCACGAGGACGATGGCGACCACCGATACGGGTCCGGCCAGCGGATAGTGGTCGAGGAACGCGAACAGGGCACCCGGAATGTCTCCCTGGTCGACGACTCGGTCGACCAGTCCCCCACCCTGGTTGAGCTCGATGTCGAAGGAGGCGTAGCCGAAGATGCCGAACCACAGGACCGAGAACGCCGAGGGAATGGCGAGCACGCCGATGACGAACTGGCGGATGGTGCGTCCGCGGGAGATGCGGGCGATGAAGATTCCGACGAATGGGGACCAGGTGATCGTCCATGCCCAGTAGAAGACCGTCCAGGTGTTCTGCCAGCCGGTGTCGGCGAAGGTGTCGTTCCACAGTGCGAGTTCTGGCAGCTGCTGGATATAGGTGCCGAAGGATTCGAAGACGCCCTTGGCCATGAACAGGGTCGGGCCGAAGATGACGATGAAGACGAGCAGCAGCACAGCCACGACGATGTTGAGGTTCGACAGGACCTTGATCCCCTTGTCGAGGCCGAGTGAGACCGAGATCGTGGCCAGTCCGCAGACGACGCCGATGATGATCAGCTGCCACAGGGCGTTCTCGGGGATGCCGATGACCTGGGCGAGTCCGCCGTTGATCTGGAGTGTGCCCAGGCCGATCGAGACGGCGATGCCGAAGACGGTGCCGATGATGGCGACGACGTCGATGGTCTTGCCGATGGGTCCGTGGATGCGCTCACCGAGGATGGGCTGGAAGATCGAGCTCACGCGCGGCGGCAGATTCCTTTTGTGGATGAAGTACGCGAAGCACAGTGCAGGCAGGGTGAAGATCGCCCAGGTGTGCAGGGTGAAGTGGTAGTACGTGAAGTTCATGGCGTCGACCGCGGCGGCGGGCGTGCCCGGTTCGATCCCGAGGGATCCGCGGGGTGGGTCGCCGAAGTGGCTGACGGGTTCGGCGACGCCCCAGAACATGAGGATCGAGCCGATGCCGGCGGCGAAGAGCATGGCGAACCAGGCGCCGTTGGAGTGCTCCGGGGGTTCGTCGTCGGGGCCGAGTTTCGCGCGTCCGTAGCGGGACGCGGCGATGTAGATGAGGAAGGCGACGAAGACGGTGACACCGAGGATGTAGAACCATCCGAGGTTCGTCAGCAGCCAGTCCGAGGCGACCGAGACGCCGGCGTCGAGCTGGTCGGTGAAGAAGATCGTCCCGAGGACGAAGATGATGATCACGGCCGCTGAGGAGAAGAAGATGGCCGGGTTGGTGCGGAGTCTCAATGCATCGTGCATCTTGTCGAGCATGGCGTACCTTCCGTCGGGATGTTGCCGTCCACACTACAGAAGCAACCCTTGGTTTCAACAGAATCGGTTGTCACGAATTCGTGTCGTTGCGTAAGAGCGCCCCCCTCGCCGAGGCGGCCCACCCGATGCTCGTCCCCTTCGCCTGCATCGGCCGGAAGTCAGAGAACGGCAATCGGTGCCCGAACCGTTCGAGGTTCGGGCACCGTTTCGTCAGCCTCAGGAGGAGGGCCTGTCAGTGTCTGGGGGCGTCGCCGTCTCCGCTGTCGCCGAGAGGATCTGCCCGTCGGTCGTTGTCAGTCAACGGGTCTCGCGCTCCGCGCTGGTCGACGCGTGGATCGACGTCATCAGTCCTCGGTTCGTCGGCACGAGGCCGTGTTCGGCCTTCTGCCGGCTGGTCAGGACGGACCGCGTGCTGCTGAACAGGTTCGTCAGAATGGCGGGGGTCGCCTGTGTGCTGTGGTGTCTCAGGGTCCAGTTGGTCGGCGCGCTGCAGTTTGCGTTCGTGTTCGAGGCGTTCGGCTTTCACAGCCTCTTCACGTTTGACGGCGTCGAAGTCGATCTTCTCGGCTTCGGCTGCCTGACGCTCTGCGTCTGCGGCTCGTGCATCCGCTTCGGCTTGGGCCAGTTTGGCGTCTGCTCGCTGCCTCTCGACGTCAGCCTCACGGGCGCGCACCTCGTGTTCGGATTCAGCTGCCTGCTGTCGAAGCTGTGCTGCTTCTTCTCGCTGACGTTCCCGCTTCTTTGCGGCAGCTTTACGGCTGACGGCAATGATGATTCCAACGATGATCAGGACGACGACGATGGCGACGACGATCCAGATGATGGTTGTTGCGTTCATGCGGTCTCTCCTTTGCTGTCTATTCGGATGTCGCTATTCATTTGCATCCGACGCAGCGGACAGTTTCATCGTGACACGCCGCTCACTCTTCGACAAGCATTTGGACGTCACAAGGAGCGCGAGTCCGCTGATAGACGACCGTACCCGTGCTTCAGATGGGGTCGCCGCGCACCATCAGTTCCATGACGATCCACTTGGCAAGGACCTCTGGGTCGACAGTGAGCATATGTGGCATCCGCAGCGTCCGTCGGCGTCCGGGACTGTCGGCGGAGCGGATGCTGACATCGATGTACGAGCTCACGTTGACCTTGGTGAGGTGAACTTCGAGGATGCGGGCCCACGGCACAACTGCGTCAGGAAAGTCTGGAGTATCGCCCCAGATGCCGTCGTCGCTGACGATGACCTGCGGTCCGTGCGAATCGGCGCGGCGCAGCCGCAGTGCTGAGCCGGCAGACCGGAGAAACTGTTTGGTGCGTCCGAAGTTCAGTTCCACCCGGCCGTGTTGCGCGAGTTCGCTCTGCAGCGTCTCAATCGTCGTCATCGTGTCCGTTCGTGAATAGCGGAAAGGGGTCCCACGCCAACTGGTTTTCACCAGTCGGAATGGAACCCCTTTCCTCAAAAAATATTGCGGCGGTCACTTACTCTCCCACAACCACCAAGTTGCAGTACCATCAGCGCGAATGGGCTTAGCTACCGGGATCGGAACGGTTAACCGGGCGTTTCCCCACCACTATCACCACCGCAAAACCAACAAACCACCACACCCAAACCCAAGTTCAGGCGGTAGCGGTCCAAGAACCGCACAGCGAACGC